>CAMWNP010000019.1 GCA_947175645.1 uncultured Porphyromonadaceae bacterium | reverse complement strand
CGGTTGTTCTTCGTTTTGAAAATACCGGGATTCATGTGCGGTCGTCCTTCAAGCAGTACGCTGTGTCTGTGGCTCAAAATCGCAAACAATTCTTCCGGCGATGTCGGTGTCTTCATCATCTCAGCACGGTTTGACAACACCTTGAAAGTTCCGAGTATGTCATGCGAGTCCTCATCCCGCCGTGGCATTGGAATTCCAGAGTCAACGATGGCTTTGGCTTCCTCCACGTCAAATTCCGTTCCCTCGATGTAATTGGAGAAATAACTTTCAAAGAAAGAGAACAAGCGGAAAGACTCCTCATCGGTATTGCGGTTGTTGCGTATTATGAAATACCTGTCCTTTATCGCGTCAAAAAGCACCTCAAACAATTCTACTCTTGTTTTGTCAAACGGACTTCCGACTGCAAGTGCTTTCGCAGAGTCTGTTGACAACACGTTCGCATCATGTGTTGACAGCAGAGCAGAAATAATATTGTTTATCTTGGCAAATTCGGTCTCCATACCCAATTCTTCGGCTACACTCCTTAACTCATCCCGATATTGATTGAGCCGATCTTCACCTCCTGTCAGCAGTATTTGTTCAAGTTTATTTTCAATGGCACTTACGGGTAACACACGCGACTCATCACCGGACTTTCGTGACACCTGCATATTTTCAAGCATATATCTATGCTCTCCTGAGATGTGCATACCCATGAACGGAATATCATGTGATGATGCCTTTGGTCCCTTGACAAAATTAAGGATAATACCCGGCAAATCAGTCACTCGCCTCGTAGTTGAATTTGTAAGGAAGAAGTCGCCCGAAGCAGTCGGGCGCATCTCTTTGGCACTTCGGTGACTTATTAACGCATCCGGATAGCGGTAAACAAGTATATCAATAAGGTTACGGCGCACGATATTTTCCAGACTATCTATAAGGTTGGTCGTATAGATACGTGGCGCCACCTTACGCAGTTCACCATCCTTTTCCTTTCTACTGAGCACACGGGAAACATTCGGGTCTGAAGAACCGAATATAATCTCTTTTTGGGTGTCAACTTTAACTGCCATACAAAAAATCGCTATTAAGAGAATTCAAAGGTACAAAAAATTGCGATTATAACCGCGATTTTTACAAAAAATTGAGTTTAGAGCGTGCCTTTGTTGGCTTTGTCGACATTTGAACTTAGAGTAGCCCATAAAAAGCCATATAGTATTACAAAAAATCACGACTATGATTTTTTGAAGGTACAATTTTTTGCGATTATAAATGCGCTTTCTTTAAAACACTGAGCATAGAGAGTAGTTGAAAATCAACATAGTACAGAATTATAGAGATGATGAATATGAGGGTGTGTCAAAATAGGCGCACCCTCTTTTTATAACATGCTGAAAAACATAAAACAAAGGGGCTGTGTCGTAATTGAAGGTTTACGGCGCAGCCTCTCTTAAGGTTTGTCAGAATCAGACACTGTAAGGCCTGAAGATTCCAGTCAGGTCAACCCACTATAAGAGTCGTATAGTAGCGGAGCGTTCCGTCAACCGCATAATAAGGACGGAAATCCAGCGTAACATATCTGTTGTCGTAGCCCCACCATGTGGCACTCCAGCCATTGTTCTGCCTTATGGTGCTGACAGGGGCACCGTAGGTAGTGCTGAGCACACCGAACACCCGGTTGTAGCATGTGCTGTCATAATAGGGTGTGGAATAACTGAAATTACCGGAGGTAAGATAGCCGTTGGTATATGTCAGAACCGCATCAGGCCACATCATGTTGAATGCATTGACATTACGCAGGAACAACTGATTGTCAGCGAACCCGTCAACAACATAATTGTTGGCATACAGATAGTTGAGCGATGCATTGAACGCCGTGCCCATGGCGAAACCAAGTATGGCCTGCAGTGGAGTGAGCCGGTAATGCGGACGGAATGAGGGGGGAGGGGCCGGACGATGACTCCAGAACATACTCGGCCTGTGAGGCCTGTGGGGCGGACGTGCCGGAACAGGATGGTGACCTCCTGGATGACCGGGATTCGGACGGTGCCCCGGACCGTTCCATGGATTTGGAGCCGGAGCGGGACTATGGTGTCCAACGTTTGGTTTGCCCGGATTCGGACGTTGATTATGGTTCCCCTGATTCGGTTTTCCATGATCAGGTCTATGATTCTGACCGCTGCCGGGTTTCCCCTGGTTCGGACGCTGGTTATGATTACCTTGACCGGTGCCCTGGCCGTTATGATTCCCCTGGTTCGGACGCTGACCGTGAGTCCCGGAATTCCCCTTGTTTCCGCCATTTCCGTTACCATTGTGCTGACCCATGTTACTGTTAGCACCGGGACGGCGACCTTGAGCCGATAATTCACTCATTGGGGTAGCAAGAGAAAAACATATCAGTCCTATCCCTAATACTCTGAATAATCTTTTCATATCCTGTTGATTTTAGCGTTTAAGTTTTTGACAACTCATTTAACCTTACGTTTAATCCACACCCCGTAATTCCGTATTATTTACCAATAATTATCCGTTTTTCACCAACATTACAATCCGGCAACACTCAAGTGTTAATTATGTTAATTTAGTAATATCTATTTATATGGGATGAAAAGAGTATAACAATGCTGTTACCATCAACCTTTTCTCAATTATTTGTTGCATATTTGCATATCAAAATTCAATAACGATATCAATACCATCGACACCGCAATGAGCAAAATTTTTACATACGATGAAGACCCCGACTTCTGTGGTGAGAAAATTCTCATCATCGATGAGGACTTCCTGCTCGCGGATCTGATTCATTTCCATTTCACAAAAAAGGGTTATGGTATTGACGTATGTCATTCAATGGATGACACCGGAGAACTTGATCTCACGGAATACTCCATGATTATCGTTGACATGAACTACAACTTTGAGAAAAGCCTGGAATTCATCTCGGAAGTCCGGAACGACTCTCTGACGGAGGAAACACCGGTTGTGGTATGCTCCAAGACTAACAGCAACAAGAACATTGTGGAAGCGCTTAACGCAGGAGCCGATGACTACATAACCCGCCCCTTCGCAATCTCCGAACTCCTCATTCGCCTGAACAAACTCCTGGGCATCAAAGCCTGAAGAGCCGGCAATTCCGCTTTTCCCGACCCCCAAATATCCGTAACATTAAAAAAGCAGGCGTATTCCCTTCCAAAGAACACGCCTGTAAAGCAGTTGACGAGTATCTGTCACAGCCCGAATTCAGCGCGGACAGTGTCAACGTAGTCCAGTTTCTCCCAGGTGAACAGTTCAACCTCCATCACCTTCTCTCCCTCATAGGGCGACACGAAACGTTTGACAACCTTGCGCGGAGTACGGCCCAGGTGACCGTAGGTAGCGGTCTCGCGGTAGATGGGGTTACGCAGTTTCAGACGGCGCTCTATGGCCGCGGGACGCATATCGAAGATGTGTGACACAGCCTCGGAAATCTCCGCATCAGTCATATTGACTTTCGCCGTTCCCAAAGTATTAACATAAAGGCTCACCGGCTGTGCGACACCAATGGCGTAGGCCACCTGAACCAGCGCCCGGCTTGCCACCCCGGCGGCAACCAGATTCTTGGCTATATGGCGCGCCGCGTATGCCGCTGAACGGTCAACCTTACTCGGGTCTTTTCCGGAGAAGGCACCACCTCCGTGAGCGCCATGACCCCCGTAGGTGTCTACTATGATTTTTCGTCCGGTCAGACCGGTATCACCATGAGGTCCGCCTATAACGAATTTCCCTGTGGGATTTACATGCAGAACGAAATCATCCCCCCAGATGTGACGCAGATGCTCCGGCAGCGTTTCCTTGACACGCGGAATAAGGATATTCTTCACATCTTCCCGGATAATATCCAGCATACGGCGGTCAGCATCCTCCTGACTCTCACCATCGGCAGGCTTGATGAAATCATCATGTTGCGTGGAGATAACCACGGTGTGCACCCTTACAGGATTATTGTTGCCGTCATATTCCACAGTCACCTGACTCTTGGAATCCGGGCGCAGGTAAGTCATCTCTTTCCCCTGGCGCCGGATGGCTGACAGTTCCTTGAGCAGCGCATGGCTCAACGCCACGGTCAAAGGCATATACACAGGGGTCTCGTCCGTAGCGTATCCGAACATCATTCCTTGGTCACCGGCTCCCTGAAGGTCAGCCTCTTCGCGCTCAACGCCGCGGTTGATGTCGGCACTCTGCTCATGCAGAGCCGAAAGTATGCCGCATGAGTTTCCGTCGAACATTAGTTCGCTTCGGTTATATCCTATCTCGGTGATCACCTTGCGGGTAACATCGGTGAGGTCAACGTATGCGTTTGACTTAACCTCGCCCGCCACCACCACCTGTCCGGTGGTCACCAACGTTTCACAAGCCACCTTTGACTGAGGGTCATACGCAAGAAACTCGTCGAGTATCGCATCCGATATCTGGTCGGCCACCTTGTCAGGATGGCCCTCCGACACTGATTCTGAGGTAAATAAGTAGTTCATCCTATTCCTTTTCTTTAAATTAATCAAAAAAAAATAATGCGCAGACAACAATGACTGCACATTTCCCAAAACTACCGTTATAACGTTCGCCGGAACATCCCGGCTCTCAATCCAACCCCGTGAGGGACCACAATGAGGCGTTTTAGCATTTTTTTTGGGGTGGTTGCAAGCAGTCAAATCTGTCCACCGATTTTCTGTCAGCAAAGTTACATCTTTTTTTTGAATCGGCAAAAAGGGCGGCAGAAAAATTTGGAATGGTCCCGTCCTTGCCGACTAAACACCTCTATCTTCCAATGGTCTGACGGGGCATCTGAGGTTTTGCTCGTTTCAGCAGTTCTTCGGAGATACTTGTGTAAGGGGATGATCAGAGGTCATCAAAGAAGTCGTAGTCATCCTGTTCATCGCAGAAATCATCAAACGAGCGGTCGTAGTCATGATGCTGATCATACTTGCCGTAATAGATGTCTTCGAAGTTGTCAAGGTCATCGTATTGGTCGTTGTAGTGATTATTGGTGTAGGGAGAGTTGCGACCTGTGTAATGATTATCTCTCTTTTTTTCTGAGCCGAAGAGCCAACGGAACAGAAGAATCTCGCTGATAATGTTCCAGAATGACATGGGGTTTGGATGGTTTTTTGTTGGTTGTTTGTACAAAGTTATGATTTTTCTGTGAATTTGGTGAACTTTTTTGAACTGTGGTGTGTTATAATATCGAACATAGCAAGAAATGTGATAATGATTGGTTTATAACGAAATTAAGGCTGTCGGGATGACAGCCTTTTTTCGTGTCAGGAAGTTTGCTGAAGTTGCTCTTCTACTGATTTTAAAAGGTGGAAAAAGTTAGACGGTGTGTCATAATAAGCCATCTGCGTCGTTGCTTTCGGAAGCGGCTTCGGTCACATACTTAGGTATGCTCCCATCAGCCTCATCCTCAGCGTCTTGCATCCGGCATATTCTGACAAACCTTAAGAGGGTGTGCCAAAATTTTTGTTTTGACACACCCTCTTGTTATGTAATCGGAATTGATTTCTGATTATTTGCGTTTGGTTTTTTTGCCGTAGCCGTACTGTGCTGCTGCGCCGAGTTCTTCTTCGATGCGGAGGAGTTGGTTGTATTTTGCCATACGGTCAGAGCGGCTTGCGGAACCGGTTTTGATTTGTCCGGCGTTGGTTGCTACTGCGATGTCGGCGATGGTGGCGTCTTCGGTTTCACCTGAACGGTGTGAGATGACTGCGGTGTAGCCGTTACGCTGTGCGAGTTCTACGGCTCGGAGGGTTTCGGTGAGTGAACCGATCTGGTTTACTTTCACGAGGATTGAGTTACCGCAACCTTCGTCGATTCCGCGCTGGAGGTATTTTACGTTTGTCACGAAGAGGTCGTCACCTACCAACTGGCAACGGTCACCGATGAGTTTGGTGAGTTCGGCCCAGCCTTCCCAGTCGTTTTCTGCCATGCCGTCTTCGATTGAGTCGATGGGGTATTTGGTGATGAGTTCTTCGAGGTATTTGGCTTGTTCGGCGCTGGTGCGTTTAACTCCGTGGGGTTCTTTGATTGTTCCGTCTTTGAGTTGGTGGTAGTCGTAAACGCCGTCCTGATAGAATTCTGAGGATGCGCAGTCCAGACCGATTGTTACGTCTTTGCCGGGTACGTAGCCTGCTTTTTCGATGGCTTTCATGATTACGTTGAGGGCGTCTTCGGTGCCGTCGAGAGCGGGTGCGAATCCACCTTCGTCACCTACTGCTGTTGAGAGGCCGCGTTCGTGGAGTACTTTTTTGAGGTTGTGGAATACTTCTGTTCCCATGCGGATGCCTTCGCGGAAGGTTGTTGCGCCGATGGGGCGGATCATGAATTCCTGGAAGCAGATGGGTGCGTCAGAGTGTGCGCCGCCGTTGATGATGTTCATCATTGGAACGGGGAGTACGTAACTGTTGCATCCGCCGATGTATTTGTAGAGGGGAAGGTCAAGGTAGTTTGCTGCTGCTTTTGCTACGGCGAGTGATACGCCGAGGATTGCGTTGGCTCCGAGGTTTGATTTTGTTTCGGTGCCGTCAAGTGCGAGCATTTTTTCGTCGATGGCGATCTGGTCCAGTGCGCTCATTCCTTTGAGGGCTTCTGCGATGGGGCCGTTTACGTTTGCAACGGCTTTGAGAACGCCTTTACCCATGTAGCGTGTTTTGTCGCCGTCACGGAGTTCGAGGGCTTCGTTTTCGCCGGTTGATGCGCCTGAGGGAACTGATGCGCGGCCGAATGCGCCTGATTCAAGGATTACGTCTACTTCTACTGTGGGGTTACCGCGTGAGTCGAGGACTTCGCGACCGATGATTTTTTCGATTTTCATCTTTGTATGGTTTTAGTTGTTTTGGTTTTGTTGTTTTGTGCTACAAAGTTAATAATTTTTGTTGGATTTTGCGGTATGTTTTTGGTGTGTGTTTGAGGGGGTTCGGATTTTTTTTGGCTGAGGGGATATGAAAACACCTCCCGACGTGGTTTGCCGGGAGGTGCGGATAGTGTATGCAGTGTTTGTTTTATTCTGCTGCGGGTGCTTCAGCAGCGGGTGTTTCTGCGGGTGCTGCTTCTGCTTTTGGAGCGGATTTGCGTGAGCGGCGGGTGCGACGGGTTTTCTTTTCGCCTTTTGCTGCCAGGAGTGCTTCGTTGTAGTCAACGAGTTCGATGAAGCAGGTTTTTGCGTTGTCACCGAGGCGGTTACCGGTTTTGAGGATACGGGTGTAACCTCCGGGGCGGTCAGCGATTTTCTGTGCGATTTCGCGGAAGAGTTCGGTGACTGCTTCTTTGTTCTGGAGGTAACTGAACACGAGGCGACGGTTTTCGCTTGTGTCGTTTTTAGCGCGGTTGATCAGTGGTTCGGCGTATACGCGGAGTGCTTTTGCTTTGGCCAGAGTGGTGAAGATACGTTTGTATTTTATCAGACTGATGGTCATGTTGGCAAGAAGGGCGTCGCGATGAGCCTTTTTGCGGCTAAGGTGGTTGAATTTTTTATTGTGTCTCATCGTTGTTTACTCTTTGTCAAGTTTGTACTTTGAAATGTCCATTCCGAAGGAGAGGTTTAGGTGGGCAAGGAGTTCGTCGAGTTCTGTGAGTGACTTTTTGCCGAAGTTTCGGAATTTGAGGAGGTCTGTTTTGTTGAATACCACGAGTTCTCCGAGGGTTTCCACTTCTGCGCTTTTGAGGCAGTTGAGGGCGCGTACGGAGAGGTCCATGTCAGCGAGTTTGGTTTTGAGAAGTTGTCGCATGTGGAGGATTTCTTCGTCGAATTCCTCGTTTTGTTCGTCTTCTGTGGTTTCGAGCGTGATTTTTTCGTCGGAGAAGAGCATCAGATGGTAGATGAGGATCTTTGCTGCTTCTTTGAGTGCTTCTTTGGGGTGAATCGAGCCGTTGGTCGAGATTTCGAGAATGAGTTTCTCGTAGTCGGTTTTCTGGTCGACACGGAAGTTCTCAATTGTGTATTTGACGTTTTTGATAGGGGTGTAGATGGAGTCGATGGCGAGTACGTTGACGTCGTCAGTGGGTACGGGGTTTTCATCGGCGGGAACCCATCCGCGTCCTTTGTTTATGGTCAGTTCGATGGAGAAGTTCGCTGAGGGATCCAGGTGGCAGATTTCGAGTTCGGGGTTTAGTACTTCGAAACCGGTGAGGACTTTGTTGAGGTCTCCGGCTTTGAAGGTTTCCTGGCCCGCGGGTATCTCGATGGTGGCTTTTTCGAAGTCTGTGTCTTCTACGGTTTGTTTGAGGTCGACCTTTTTGAGGTTAAGGATGATGTTTGTTACATCTTCCTTAACGCCGGGGACGGTATCGAATTCGTGTTTGACGCCGTTGATTTTGATTGATGAGATCGCGTAGCCTTCAAGCGATGAGAGCAGTACGCGACGCAGGGCGTTTCCTACGGTGATACCATAGCCGGGTTCCAAGGGTTTGAACTCGAATTTTCCGAAGAAGTCGTTCGATTCCAACATGAGCACCTTGTCGGGTTTCTGGAATGCTAATATAGCCATGGATCTGGAGTTTATTGTGGTTTATTATTTTGAATACAACTCGACGATGAGTTGTTCTTTGATGTTTTCGGGGATGTCTTCGCGAGCGGGAACGTGGAGGAATTTACCGAGTTTGGTTGCTTCGTCCCATTCGATCCAGGGATATTTTGAGTGGTTGAATCCGCTGAGTGCGTCTGCGATTACTTCGAGTGATTTTGATTTTTCGCGTACGCCGATCACGTCACCGGGTTTTACGGCGTAGGAGGGGATGTTCACTACCTGTCCGTTGACGGTGATGTGTTTGTGGAGCACGATCTGGCGTGCTGCGGGGCGTGTGGGGGCGATGCCGAGACGGTAAACAACGTTGTCGAGACGTGATTCGAGGAGTTGGAGGAGGATTTCACCGGTGATACCTTTGAGGCTTGATGCTTTTTCAAAGAGGTTGCGGAATTGTTTTTCCAGTACTCCGTAGGTGTATTTGGCTTTTTGTTTTTCGCGCAACTGGACGCCGTACTCAGAGGTTTTGCGACGTTTGTTTGCACCGTGCTGGCCGGGAGGGAAGTTTCTGCGGGCCAGTACTTTGTCTTCGCCAAAGATGGGTTCGCCGAATTTACGGGCGATTTTTGATTTTGGGCCTGTATATCTTGCCATTTTTGTTTCTGTTTTTGTTTTATCCGGGGTTTTGTGTGGACCTCTGCATGCAGCCGCGACCATTGAGAGGTGATTTGTTGAATGGTCTTTTCATGTCGATGGGGTCCGGTGGCGGCAGTTTTTGCCTTTGTTTCCCGGGTTTTGTTATAGAGAATTGAGTTGTTTGATGAAGTTATGAGCGTTGGTTTTCCTATTCAGGTTTTTTATACTCTTCTTCTCTTGGGGGGGCGGCATCCGTTGTGGGGAAGTGGAGTAACGTCGATGATTTCGGTTACTTCTATTCCTGCTCCGTGGATGGTTCGGATGGCTGATTCGCGTCCGTTACCGGGACCTTTTACGTATGCTTTTACTTTGCGGAGTCCGAGGTCATATGCTATTTTCGCGCAGTCCTGTGCGGCCATCTGTGCTGCATAGGGGGTGTTCTTTTTTGAACCGCGGAAACCCATTTTGCCTGCTGATGACCAGGAGATCACCTGTCCTTCGCTGTTTGCTAAGCAGACAATGATGTTGTTGAATGATGAGTGTACGTGAAGTTGTCCGGCAGCGTCAACTTTGACGTTTCTTTTCTTTGCTGCGACTGTTTTTTTTGCCATATCTTAATTTTATTTAGTTGCTTTCTTTTTGTTAGCGACTGTTTTTTTGCGTCCTTTGCGTGTGCGGGCGTTGTTTTTTGTTGATTGACCGCGAACGGGAAGACCGATGCGGTGGCGGATTCCTCTGTAGCATCCGATGTCCATGAGACGTTTGATGTTGAGTTGGATTTCGCTGCGGAGGTCACCTTCTACTTTGTAGTCTGCGCCGATTACTTCACGGACTTTTGCTGCCTGGTCGTCAGTCCAGTCTTTTACTTTGATGTCTTTGTCAACTCCGGCTTTTTCGAGGATGCTATTGGCTGCGCTGCGTCCGATACCGAAGATGTAAGTCAAGGCGATTTCACCTCTTTTGTTTTGGGGGAGGTCAACTCCCACGATTCTTACTGCCATATTTTATTGATCTTTTTTTTGCAAAGTTAATAAAATGTTATCCTTGACGTTGTTTGTATTTTGGATTTTTTTTGTTGATAACGTACAGACGTCCTTTGCGACGTACGATTTTGCTGTCGGGGGTGCGTTTTTTGATTGACGCTCTAACTTTCATATTGTTGTTGTTTTTTGTGTTGTTATTTGTAACGGAATGCAATCCGACCTTTGGAGAGGTCGTAGGGTGACATTTCTACTCTGACTTTGTCGCCGGGCAGTATTTTGATGTAGTGCATGCGCATCTTGCCTGAGATGTGGGCTGTGATTTCATGACCGTTTTCAAGTTCTACGCGGAACATTGCGTTTGAGAGGGCTTCTACGATTGTGCCGTCTTGTTCTATTGCTGCTTGTTTTGCCATGTATTGCTTTTTAGATGAATCTATCTCCGAGTGCCTCGCGGATTGGTTCGAATGTTGTCAGTATGTGGGTCTGGTCGTCAAGGACTGCTACTGTGTGCTCGTAGTGGGCTGATGGTTTGCGGTCCTTGGTCCGGCAGGTCCAGCCGTCGGATTCGATGACTATGTTTTTGCTTCCGAGGTTTATCATTGGTTCTATGCAGAGGCACATTCCGTTTTTGATCACGGGTCCTATGCCTCGGCGTCCGTAGTTGGGGATGTTCGGGTCTTCGTGCATTTTTTTCCCTATTCCGTGGCCGCACATTTCGCGTACTACGGTGTAACCGTGTTGTTCGCAGTAGGTTTGTACGGCGTTGGAGATGTCGCCTATGCGGTTTCCGGGTTTGCAGGCCTGGATTCCTTTGTAGAGGCTTTGTTTTGTTGTTTCAAGGAGTCTGCGGACTTGTGGGTCGATTTCTCCGACTGGGAAGGTGTAGCACATGTCGCCGTTGTATCCGTTCAGTTCTACTACGGTGTCGATGCCAATGATGTCTCCTTCGCGGAGGGCGTAGTTTGATGGGAATCCGTGTACTACTGTTTCGTTGACTTCGATGCATAGTGTTGCGGGGAATCCTCCGTAGCCGAGGCAGGCGGGTTTTCCGCCGTTGTCGAGGATGAACTGGCGCGCTATGTTGTCGAGGTGTTGTGTAGTGACACCGGGAACCACGCTCTTGGCTATTTCGCCAAGAGTGCGGCTGACCAGTGTGCAGGCTGCTCTGATCTGATCGATTTCGTGTGGTGTCTTGAGATAGATCATTCGGATGTCAGCGAATTTTAGTACATGCTTCCGGTTGTGCGTCCTTTGATTCGGCCGTCTTTCATGAGTCCGTCGTAGTGGTGCATCATCAGGTGTGTCTCTATCTGCTGGAGGGTGTCAAGGACAACGCCTACGAGAATGAGGAGTGATGTTCCACCGAAGAACTGTGCGAAGTTCTGGCTGATTCCGAGCATTCTGGCGAATGCGGGGAGGATGGCTACGATTCCGAGGAAGATTGAACCGGGCAGGGTTATGCGTGACATGATGGTGTCGATGTATTCTGCGGTTTTCTTGCCGGGTTTTACGCCGGGGATGAAGCCGTTGTTGCGCTTCATTTCGTCGGCCATCTGGGTGGGACGTACGGTGATTGCTGTGTAGAAGTAGGTGAAGGCTACGATCATGATGAAGTAGACGAAGTTGTACCAGAATCCGTTTACGTCAGAGAATGCTGCGAAGAATCCTGATGTTTTTTCGTTTGCCCCGAATCCTGCGAGTGTGATGGGGATGAACATGATTGCCTGCGCGAAGATGATTGGCATTACACCTGCTGCATTGACTTTCAGGGGGATGTACTGACGTGCACCGCCGTACTGCTTGTTTCCTACTATACGTTTTGCGTATTGTACGGGAATTTTGCGTACGCCCTGCACCAGGAGCACTGCTCCTACTGTCACAGCGAAGAGGAGGACGATTTCAACAATGAACATTATCAGACCTCCTTCTGAACCGGTTGATCCGGGAAGGCGGCTGACAAATTCGAATTTGAGTGCATTCGGGAGGCGTGCGATGATACCTACGAGGATGATGAAGGAGATACCGTTTCCGATGCCTCGGTCTGTGATCCTTTCACCGAGCCACATGATGAACATGGAGCCTGCGGCGAGGATGATTGTGAGGTATATCACGGTCCATACGCCCATTGTTGCGTGTCCGCCGGCGGCGCTTACCTGTACCTGGAGGTTAACGAGGTATGCGGGTCCCTGGAGCAGAAGGATCAGGACGGTGAGGTAGCGGGTGTACTGGTTGATTTTCTGTCGTCCGCTTTCTCCGTCGCGCTGAAGTTTCTGGAAGTAGGGCCAAACCATGCCGAGGAGTTGTATCACGATTGAGGCTGTGATGTAGGGCATGATTCCGAGGGCGAATACAGAGGCTTGTGAGAATGCACCACCTGAGAACATGTCGAGCAATTGCATGAGCCCGCTTTTGTTTGTGAAGTTTGACAGTGCATCGAGGTCGGCAGGTGAAATGCCGGGGAGGACGATGTAGCAGCCAAGGCGGTATACAAGAACCAGCATAAGGGTTATTGCGATACGTTCACGAAGCTCTTTGATTGTCCAGATGTTCTTAATGGTTTCGAAAAATCTCATTGGTCTTATACTTTGTTTGTTTTACCGCCTGCTGCTTCTATTGCTTGCTGTGCGGTTGCTGAAAATGCGTTGGCTTCTATTTCGAGGGGGCGGTTGATTTCGCCTACTGCGAGGATTTTCACGAGTTGTTTTTTCCCTACGAAGCCAGCGGCGCGAAGTTCTTCGATGCCGACTTTTGCGAGGTTTTTGGCTTCAGCCAGGGCGACGATGTCGCGGAGGTTGACGGGTTTGTATTCAACACGGTTGATGTTTTTGAAGCCGAATTTGGGGAGACGGCGCTGAAGGGGCATCTGACCGCCTTCGAAACCGATTTTGCGGCTGTAGCCGGAGCGAGATTTCGCACCTTTGTGACCGCGGGTTGATGTGCCGCCTTTGCCTGATCCGGCGCCACGGCCCACACGTTTGGAGTTGGAGGTTGCGCCTACGGCGGGTTTGATATTGCTTAAATCCATAGTTCTGTTTGTTTTTAGGCTTTGGTCACTTCAACGAGGTGACGTACTTTGTTAACCATACCCATCACGTCGGGGGTGTCTTCTTTGACTACGACGTGGTTCATTTTTCTAAGTCCGAGTGCGTCAAGTGTGCGCTTTTGAACGGCGGGACAGTTGATGCGACTTTTTGTTTGTTTGATTTTAATCTGTGCCATGATGTGAAAATGATTAACCTTTGAATACTTTTTCTACTGAGATTCCGCGGTTCTGAGCGACTGTTGCGGGGCTTCTCATTTCATCAAGTGCAGCGATTGTTGCTTTGACGAGGTTGTGGGGGTTTGATGATCCTTTTGATTTTGCGAGGACGTCTGTTACTCCCACGCTTTCGAGTACGGCACGCATCGCACCACCGGCTTTAACACCTGTACCGTGTGAGGCGGGACGGAGGAGTACGCGTGAGCCACCGAATTTGGCGATTTGTTCGTGGGGGATTGTTCCTTTGTGAACGGGCACCTGAATGAGGTTCTTTTTTGCTGCTTCGACGCCTTTTTGGATTGCGGCGGTGACTTCGTTTGCTTTTCCGAGTCCCCAGCCTACGATTCCGTTTTCGTTGCCGACAACTACGATTGCGGCGAAGGTGAATGTGCGTCCACCTTTGGTTACTTTAGTAACGCGGTTGATGGCAACGAGGCGGTCTTTGAGTTCGATATCGTTTGTAGATTTTACTCTGTTGTTTCTTTTTGCCATTGCTGTTAGAATTTAAGTCCGCCTTCGCGTGCTGCGTCAGCCAGTGATTTTACACGACCGTGGAAGAGGTATCCGTTACGGTCAAAGACTACTTCGGTTATGCCTGCTGCGAGTGCTGCTGCTGCGATTGCTTTGCCCACTTGAGCGGCTATTTCGGTTTTTGTGCCTTGTTCGATTCCTTTTGAGGAGGCGCTAACGAGAGTTTTGCCTGCGAGGTCATCGATTACCTGGACATAAATCTGTTTGTTGCTGCGGAAGACAGTCATGCGGGGGCGCTGGGGTGTTCCAGAGACTTTGCCGCGGATGCGTGTCTTGATTTTGTTTCTTCTTTGTATCTTTGAGATCATGATGGTGTCAGTTTAATTATTTAGCGCCAGCCGATTTGCCTGATTTGCGGCGAATGATTTCGCCAACGAATTTGATACCTTTTCCTTTGTATGGTTCAGGTTTGCGGAGTGAACGTATTTTTGCGCAAACTTGTCCGAGGAGTTGTTTATCGTCTGATTCGAGGATGATAAGGGGGTTTTTGTTACGTTCGGTTTTTGCTTCCACCTTAACTTCGGGGGGCAACTTAATAAAGATTGCGTGGGAGAATCCGAGGGCGAGTTCGAGAACCTGACCCTGTGATGTTGCGCGGTAACCGACACCGACGAGTTCCATTTCTTTGCGGTAACCGGTGCTGACGCCTACGACCATGTTGTGGATGAGCGCGCGGTAGAGTCCGTGCTGTGCGCGGTGCTCGCGGTCGTCTGTGGGACGGGTTACGATGATGTGGTTGTCTTCTACTTTGACTTCGATGTCAGAGTGGATTTCCTGAGAGAGTTCTCCTTTGGGACCTTTGACGGTTACTTTGTTGCCGTCAATTTTCACGGTTACGCCGGCGGGTATTTCAATGGGTGCTTTACCTATTCTTGACATAGTTGGTTTCTCCTTTCATTAGTAAATGTAGCAAAGAACTTCACCACCAATCTTGAGGTCTGCGGCCTGTTTGTTGGTCATGACTCCTTTTGAGGTTGAGAGAATTGCAATACCGAGGCCGTTTAGTACGCGTGGCATGTCTTTGTAGCCGGTGTACTGGCGGAGACCGGGACGTGATACTCGTTTGAGGTCTTTGATTGCGTTAACTTTGTCGATTGGATCGTACTTGAGGGCGATCTTGATTGTTCCGGCGGGGTTTTCTGATTCCATGAATTTGTAATTCAGGATGTAGCCCTGTTCAAAGAGAATCTTTGTGATTTCTTTTTTCAAGTTTGAGGCGGGAACTTCCACTACTCTGTGGTTGGCCTTGATGGCGTTCCTCAATCTTGTCAGATAGTCTGCTATTGGATCTGTCATTTTGTTGTTTGTTTAAATTGATTGGGTTGATCCCAACAATATTTAATAAACTCTGTGGTCAGTGTTGTTTTTGGTTGCTGCGGGCGGGTTAATTTGCCGGGGGCTTGAAAAAAGCCCACCGGTAATTTACCAGCTGGCTTTTTTCACACCGGGGATGAGTCCGGCAGATGCCATTTCACGGAACTGGATACGTGAGATGCCGAACTGACGGATGTAGCCTTTGGGGCGTCCGGTGATGCTGCAACGGTTGTGGAGGCGTACTGCAGATGCGTTTTTGGGGAGCAACTGGAGTGCTTCGTAATCGCCGGCTGCTTTGAGGGCGGCTTTTTTTGCAGCGTATTTGGCAACGAGTTTTGCGCGTTTTACTTCGCGCGCTTTCATTGATTCTTTTGCCATAGGGGATTATTTGTTTTTAAAGGGTAATCCAAATTGTTTCAACAGGGCGTATCCTTCTTCGTCGGTGTTTGCTGATGTCACGAAGGTGATGTTCATTCCGAGGAGTTTCTGGATGTTGTCGATGTTGATTTCAGGGAAGATGATCTGCTCGGTGATTCCGAGGGTGTAGTTACCGCGACCGTCGAGTTTGCCTTCGATACCTTTGAAGTCACGGATACGGGGAAGGGCAACGCGGATGAGTCGTTCGAGGAATTCGTACATGCGGTCGCGACGGAGTGTCACGCGAGCACCGATGGGGTTCTTTTTACGGACTTTGAAACCTGCGATGTCTTTGCGTGAAAGAGTGGCAACGGCTTTCTGACCGGTGATGGCAGTGAGTTCGTTGATAGCGGTTTCAATGATCTTCTTGTCCTGAGTGGCCTGACCGAGACCCTGGTTGATAACGATCTTCTCAAGGCGGGGAACCTGCATGGGAGTTGTGTAGTTGAACTCCTTTGTCAGAGCGGGGATAATCTGCTCTTCGTATTGTTTTTTGATGTTAGATGCTGCCATTATTTTATTTCCTCTCCTGATTTTTTAGCAACTCTGACTTTTTTTCCATCAACGAGGCTGTGGCCTACGCGGGTGGGTTTTCCTGATTTGGGGTCGAGAAGGCTGAGGTTAGAAATATGGATGGGTGCTTCCATCTGGATGCGTCCGCCCTGGGGATGTTTAGCGCTGGGTTTGGCGTGTTTGGTCACCATGTTGACACCTTCCACGATAGCGCGCTGTTTTTCAGCGTCGACTTTGACAACGCGACCTTGTTTGCCGCGGTCGTCACCTGCCAGAACCTGAACGGTGTCCCCTTTTTTTATGTTTGTCTTGCTCATTATGTTTTTAATGTTGAAGGTTTTTAAAGCACTTCGGGTGCAAGTGAAACGATTTTCATGTTGGTTGCACGAAGTTCACGGGCAACGGGGCCGAAGATACGTGTTCCGCGGAGTTCACCGGCGTTGTTGAGAAGTACGCAAGCGTTATCGTCGAAGCGGATGTAGGAACCGTCGGGACGGCGGATTTCCTTCTTGGTGCGAACGACTACTGCCTTGCTGACAGTACCTTTTTTTACGTCAGATGAAGGGATTACGCTTTTTACTGATACGACGATGATGTCGCCTACAGAAGCGTAGCGGCGTCCGGTACCGCCGAGAACGTGGATGCAGAGTGCTTCTTTAGCACCGCTGTTGTCGGCTACGGTTAAACGGGATTCAGTCTGTATCATATTATTTTACTTTTTCAATTATTTCGATTAATCTCCAGCGTTTGGTTTTGCTGAGAGGACGGGTTTCCATAAGACGTACGGTGTCACCTACTGAACATTCGTTGTTCTCGTCGTGGGCATGATATTTTTTTGATTTATTGACGAATTTGCCATAAATCGGATGTTTTTCTTTCCACTTAACGGTAACGGTGATTGTTTTGTCACCTTTGTTGCTGGAAACAACCCCAATACGTTCTTTTCTAAGATTTCTTTTTTCCATGTCTGATGGTTTTCGGGGGTTTATTTATTGTTAATCTCGCGTTGACGTAACTCTGTTTTCACGCGTGCAATCATTTTGCGATCAGCAGTGATTTTCGCGGGGTTGTCAATGGGTGATACGGAGTGGTTGATTGTCAGTTGACGGTACTCTTTTTCCATTTCAACGAGGCGTTCTTTGAGGTCTGCTGTGCTGAGTTCTTTGATTTCTTCTTTTTTCATAGCCTAATTACACGTTTTGAGTGGGGTCGTAGTCGCGACGAACAATGAATTTGGTAACTACGGGAAGTTTCTGTGCGGCAAGGCGGAGTGCTTCTTTAGCAACGTCGTAACTTACACCTTCAACTTCCAGGATGATACGTCCGGGGGTGACGGGCGCAACGAATCCTTCGGGAGAACCTTTACCTTTACCCATACGTACTTCGGCGGGTTTCTTGGTGATGGGTTTATCCGGGAAGATTCGGATCCAGATCTGACCCTGACGCTGCATGTAGCGTGTTACAGCGATACGGGCTGCTTCAATCTGGCGACCGGTGATCCATTTTGATTCGAGAGTTTTGATGCCGAAAGAACCGAACGCCAATTGGTTACCGCGCTGGGCATTGCCTTTCATGCGGCCTTTTTGCTGGCGACGGAATTTTGTTTTCTTAGGTTGTAACATTGTTGTTTACTTCAATTGGGGGTTTAACGGTTGTTTTTGGGTTTACGGAAACCGCCGCGACGCTGTCCTGCGGGCTGGCTGGGACGGTTTTCTTTCTGAGATGCTGTGAACTGGGGAGCGAGGTCACGTTTGCCGTAAACTTCGCCGCGGCAGATCCACACTTTTACGCCGATAACACCAACTTTGGTGTGTGCTTCTACCAGTGCATAGTCGATGTCGGCACGGAGTGTGTGAAGGGGAGTACGTCCTTCTTTGAACATTTCAGAGCGAGCCATTTCGGCGCCGTTGAGACGACCTGAAATCTGGATTTTGATACCTTCCGCACCTGAGCGCATTGTTGAGGCGATGGCCATTTTCACTGCGCGACGGTATGCGATCTTGCCTTCGATCTGACGTGCGATTGTGCTTGCGACGATCTGTGCGTCAAGTTCGGGGCGTTTTACTTCGAAGATATTGATCTGGACGTCTTTGTCGGTGATTTTCTTTAACTCTTCTTTGAGTTTGTCTACTTCAGCGCCACCTTTACCGATGATCAGACCGGGGCGAGAGGTGCAAACTGTGATGGTGATGAGTTTGAGTGTGCGTTCGATTACAATTCTTGAGACGCTTGATTTTGCGAGGCGGACGTTGAGGTAGTTGCGGAGTTTTGAGTCTTCAAGGAGAGCGGCGCTTGCTTTTTTCTTGTCAGCCTCAAACCAGTTTGAGTCCCATCCGCGGATCACGCCAAGGCGGTTACTGATTGGATTTACTTTCTGTCCCATTTTTTAAGCGTCTTTAGTGTTATCGATTGTGTCAACGAAAAGGGTTACGTGGTTAGCGCGTTTGCGGATGCGGTAACCGCGGCCCTGAGGGGCGGTGCGGAGGCGTTTGAGCATTGGGGCGCATCCTACGAAGATTGTGCTTACGTAGAGTTGGCCTGCCTCTGCTTTCTGCTGGTTTTTCTCTTCCCAGTTGGCGATTGCTGAACGGAGAAGTTTTTCTACTCTCGCTGCGGCTTCTTTGTTGGAGAATTTGAGTATACCTAAGGCACGGAATACTTCTTTGCCGCGCACCAGGTCAGCGACGAGGCGCATTTTGCGGGGGGAGGTAGGTATGTTGAGTAATTTGGCGAAGGCTTGTGATTTTTGTTCACTTTTGCGCGCTTCGGCTGATAGTCTTTTTCTTACACCCATTTTATTTAATTTCTTTTTTTTGTCAAAATTATTTTACTTTGGGGCTCGTTTATTTTTTCTTATTGCCGGCGTGACCGCGGAACTGACGTGTAGGGGCGAATTCGCCGAGTTTGTGTCCTACCATGTTCTCGGTAACGTATACGGGAATAAATTTGTTTCCGTTGTGAACAGCGAATGTGTGGCCAACGAATTCAGGTGCAATCATTGAGGCGCGGCTCCAGGTTTTGATAACTGCTTTTTTGCCGCTTGCTTCCATTGCGTTGACTTTCTTTTCGAGTTTGACGCTAATAAACGGGCCTTTTTTTAATGAACGACTCATAGTTGATTTAATTTAGGTCAGGTTACTTCTTTCTTCTTTCGATTATATACTTAGAAGAGGTCTTTTTGGGAGCACGTGTCTTGAGACCTTTAGCGTAGAGGCCTTTGCGTGAACGTGGATGACCACCTGATGCACGGCCTTCACCACCACCCATGGGGTGATCTACGGGGTTCATGACAACGCCACGGTTGCGGGGACGGCGGCCTAACCAGCGTGAGCGTCCTGCTTTACCGGAGCGTTCGAGTGAGTGCTCGGAGTTTCCAACGACGCCTACTGTTGCTTTGCAGGCAGCGAGGATTTTGCGGGTTTCTCCTGAGGGTAATTTAACGATGGCGTAACTGCCTTCTCTCGAAACGAGTTGCGCGAATGTACCGGCTGAACGTGCCATGAAGGCTCCCTGACCGGGACGCAGTTCAATGTTGTGGATGAGTGTACCGACGGGAATCTGGCTCAGGGGGAGTGCGTTTCCGACTTCGGGTGCTACATCGTTACCACTGACTACGGTTTGACCAACTTCGAGTCCGTTGGGTGCGATAATGTATGCTTTTGCTCCGTCAACGTAGTAAAGGAGTGCGATGCGCGCCGAGCGGTTGGGATCGTACTCGATAGATTTTACTGTTGCGGGAACTCCGTCTTTGTTTCTCTTAAAGTCTATGAAACGGTATTTGCGTTTGTGTCCGCCACCAAGGTAACGAGTGGTCAGATGACCTTCGGCATTGCGGCCGCCGGTGCTTTTTTTACCGACTGTAAGAGATTTTTCTGGCGTGGTAGCAGTGATTGTACCTTTGAAAACGCCAATAACTTTGTGTCTCTGCCCGGGAGTTGTGGGCTTGAATTTTCTTACTGCCATTTTTATCAGATATTGCTATAGAAGTCGATTGTTTCACCATCTGCCACACTGATTACGGCTTTCTTGTAGGCTGATGTTTTGCCGCGGAGAAGACCGGATTTGGTGTAGCGTGATTTGTTTTTTGCTCTGACGATCATTGTGTTCACGTCGACAACTTTAACTCCATAGAGTTTCTCGACCAGGTCTTTTATCTGGTATTTGTTGGCATCCAATGATACGCGGAACGTGTAGCGATTAAGTTTTTCTGTCAACTTTGTCGCCTGTTCTGTTACGATTGGTTGAATTTTTATTTCCATTGTTCTGTTTCTCTTCGAGATTAAAGTTTGTTAATAACGTCAAGGCTACTCTCTGTGAGGAGAATAGCGTTGTTGTTGAGCAGTTTGTACGCGTTGATATCCTTCGCATTCATCACTGATGCGTTGGGCACATTACGGACTGACAAATATACGTTTTTTTCCTGAGATGCTAAAACGAGGAGGGTCTTTTTGCCTTCTACCTTAAGGTTTTTAGCAATTTTTAAGAATTCTTTAGTTTTGGGGGCTTCGAATGAGAAGTCTTCCACAACGATTATCTGTCCGTCAAGTGCTTTGAGGGAGAGCGCGGATTTGCGAGCGAGTTGTTTAACTTTTTTGTTGAGTTTGAAACGGTAGTCACGGGGACGTGGACCGAAAACGCGACCACCACCTACGAGCAGGGGTGAGTTGATGTCACCGATACGGCTGCCGCCGCCACCTTTCTGTTTGTGGAGTTTGCGGGTTGATCCGGACACTTCGCTGCGTTCTTTTGATTTGTGTGTACCCTGACGCTGGTTGGCGAGATACTGCTTTACGTCGAGATACAATGCGTGCTCGTTTGCTTCAATTGCAAACACTGCGTCGTTAAGTTCTGCCTTACGACCGGTGTCTTCTCCTTTGATGTTGTAAATTGCGAGTTCCATTATTTCTCAATTAATACGATTGAACCTTTTGATCCGGGAATTGAACCTTTGATCATGAGCAGGTTGTGTTCGGGGATTACTTTAACTACTTGCAGGTTTTGAACGGTTACGCGTTTGTTACCGGTCTGTCCGGCCATGCGCATTCCTTTGAATACTTTGGCGGGATAAGAGCAGGCACCTACTGAACCGGGAGCGCGGAGACGGTTGTGCTGGCCGTGGGTTGCCTGGCCTACACCGCCGAAGCCGTGACGTTTAACTACGCCCTGGAAGCCTTTACCTTTAGAGGTTCCTACGATGTCTACGAAATCGCTTTCTGTGAAGAAGTCAACGCTGATGGAGTCACCTAACTTGTAATCTGAAGTGAAACCTTTGAACTCGGCCAAGTGACGCTTGGGAGCCACGCCGGCTTTTTTGAAGTGTCCGAGTTCGGGTTTTGTCAGATGTTTTTCTTTCTGTTCTTCGAAACCTAACTGGAGTGCTTCGTAACCGTCTGTTTCAACGGTTTTAACCTGGGTGACAACACAAGGACCTACTTCGATAACAGTGCACGGTACGTTTTTACCGTCGGCACTGAAAACGGATGTCATTCCGATTTTTTTTCCTATTAATCCTGGCATTTCTGTGGTTGTTTATAATAATTGTTGGTTTTTGTTTTGTTTTAGGAAGGTGAGAGGAGTGGAGTGCAGTTTATTGTTTTGGGTAGATCAGACTTTGATTTCTACGTCTACACCGCTGGGGAGTTCGAGTTTCATCAGCGCGTCGACAGTCTTCGCTGTTGAGTTGTAGATGTCGATGAGGCGTTTGTAGGATGATAACTGGAATTGCTCGCGTGATTTTTTGTTCACGAAGGTTGAGCGGTTAACGGTGAAGATGCGTTTGTGAGTGGGCAGGGGTATGGGACCGCTGATTACGGCGCCTGTTGCCTTCACAGTCTTTACGATTTTCTCAGCAGATTTGTCTACGAGGTTGTGATCGTAAGATTTCAGTTTGATTCTTATTTTTTGGCTCATAATTGATTTTGTTTATTATTTGAGAAGGTCAACACGTCCGTTACATTCTGTAAGAACGTTTTTAGCGATTGAACTGCTTACCTCTGCGTAGTGGCTGAATGACATGGTTGAGGTTGCGCGGCCTGAGGTGATTGTACGCAGGGCGGTAACATATCCGAACATTTCTGCCAGAGGTGCTTTGGCTTTGACAACGCGTGCTCCTGAGCGGCTTGTTTCCATGCCTTCTACCTGACCACGGCGTTTGTTAAGGTCACCGATTACGTCACCCATTGATTCTTCAGGTGTTACTACTTCAATCTTCATGATGGGCTCGAGCAGCACGGGACCGGCTTTCTCTGATGCTTTCTTGAAGGCCTGGATGGCGCAGAGTTCGAATGACAACTGGTCAGAGTCAACGGGGTGGAATGATCCATCGATTACGGTGACTTTGAGTTGTTCTACGGGGTAGCCTGCGAGGACACCGTTCTTCATTGCTGTCACGAAGCCTTTCTGGATTGAGGGGATGAATTCTTTGGGAATGTTACCGCCTTTGACTTCGTCAATGAACTGGAGGTTGCCTTCGAATCCTTCGTCTACGGGTTCTACACGAACGATGATGTCGGCGAATTTACCGCGACCACCGGTCTGTTTCTTGAATACTTCGCGGAGTTCAACGGGACGGGTGATGGCTTCCTTGTAGGTTACCTGAGGACGACCCTGGTTACATTCTACCTTGAATTCACGACGGAGACGGTCGATGATGATGTCAAGGTGAAGTTCGCCCATACCTGAGATTACGGTCTGACCGGTTTCTTCGTTGGTCTGTACGCGGAAGGTGGGGTCTTCTTCGGCGAGTTTCTGGAGGCCTACGCCGAGTTTGTCAAGGTCTTTCTGGGTTTTGGGTTCTACGGCGATACCGATAACGGGATCGGGGAAGTCCATTGCTTCGAGAACGATGGGGTGGTTTTCGTCGCAGAGTGTGTCACCTGTGCGGATATCCTTGAAGCCTACTCCGGCACCGATGTCACCGCAGCCGATGAGTTCTTTTGCGTTCTGTTTGTTTGAGTGCATCTGGAACAGACGGCTCACACGTTCTTTCTTGCCTGAGCGGCTGTTGAGCACGTAACTTCCTGCCACTACATCGCCTGAGTATACGCGGAAGAAGGTGAGTCGGCCAACATAGGGGTCGGTAGCGATCTTGAACGCGAGCGCACACATGGGAGCGTCGGCTGAGGGTTCGCGTACTTCAACCTTGTCGGGGTCTGAGGGATCAGTTCCTTCGATCGCACCTGCATCCAGAGGACTGGGGAGGTAAGCGCAGACAGCGTCGAGCAGACACTGTACGCCTTTGTTCTTGAATGAAGAACCGCAGATCATGGGAACGAGGTCCATCTTCAGGGTTGCGGCACGGAGTGCGCGTTTGATTTCATCTTCGGTGATTGTGGAGGGATCGTCGAAGTATTTTTCCATGAGGGCTTCGTCGTATTCGGCGATTTTCTCGAGCATCTTGTCACGATATTCGTTTGCTTCGTCGACAAGGTTTGCGGGAATATCTTCAACTGAGTAGTCTGCACCCATTGTTTCGTCATGCCAGAAGATTGCTTTCATGCGGATCAGGTCAACGACACCTTTGAATGTTTCTTCAGCGCCGATGGGAATCTGGATGGGGCAGGGGTTTGCGCCGAGGACTTCGCGTAACTGGCGTACTACTTCAAAGAAGTTAGCGCCTGAGCGGTCCATTTTGTTTACGTAACCGATACGGGGTACGTTATATTTGTCGGCCTGACGCCACACGGTCTCTGACTGGGGTTCAACACCGCCTACGGCACAGAAGGTGGCCACGGCGCCGTCGAGCACACGGAGTGAACGTTCAACTTCAACGGTGAAGTCAACGTGTCCCGGGGTGTCAATAAGGTTGATTTTGTATTTTTCGTCGTTATACTTCCAGAAAGTGGTGGTAGCGGCTGATGTGATAGTGATACCGCGTTCCTGTTCCTGCTCCATCCAGTCCATGGTGGCTGCACCGTCGTGCACCTCACCGATTTTGTGTGTCAGACCGGTATAGAAGAGGATACGTTCGGAAGTAGTTGTTTTACCGGCATCGATGTGAGCCATGATGCCGATGTTGCGGGTATACTTGAGAAGTTCGTCTGATTTTGCCATATTAAAGAATTGAATTCAATGTGAGAGATTGGCGTTTTAGAAGCGGAAATGAGCGAATGCGCGGTTTGCTTCCGCCATTTTGTGCATATCCTCCTTACGTTTGTAAGCACCGCCCTGGTCATTGAATGCGTCGACTATTTCGGCAGCGAGTTTGTCAGCCATAGTCTTGCCGCCACGTTTGCGGGCATAGAGGATAAGGTTTTTCATTGAGATTGATTCTTTGCGGTCAGCACGGATTTCAGTAGGAACCTGGAAGGTTGCGCCACCTACTCGGCGTGATTTCACTTCCACCTGGGGAGTAACGTTCTCGAGGGCTTTTTTCCAGATGTCGAGCGCTCCCATTTCTTCGTTGGGAAGTTTTGACTTCACAATTTCCAATGCAGTGTAGAAAATTGTGTAAGAGGTGTTTTTCTTTCCGTCATACATCAGATGATTGACGAATTTTGAAACACGAACGTCACCGAACACGGGATCGGGCAAAATTTGACGTTTCTTTGGTTTGGCTTTTCTCATTTTGAGTGAAAGTTGTTTTTTGTTTTTGTAGGCTTGGCTGGTGTCTTCTTCAACGCCATTCTCTAATGTGCGTTTACTCAACCGTTGGCAGCGTAGTGCTTATCAAAAACGAGATTAAAAAATTAATTTCTCGTGGTGCGTTTCAGTCACTTCACCGATAACCGGAGGTCATCGATTACTTCTTAGCAGCACCGGCTTTGGGACGTTTTGCTCCGTATTTTGAGCGACGCTGTGTACGGTCCTTCACACCGCTGGTGTCAAGTGTACCGCGAACGATGTGATAACGTACACCGGGAAGGTCTTTTACACGACCGCCGCGAACGAGCACGATTGAGTGCTCCTGAAGGTTGTGACCTTCACCGGGGATGTAAGAGTTCACTTCTTTGCCGTTAGTCAAACGTACACGGGCTACTTTTCGCATTGCGGAGTTAGGCTTTTTGGGGGTAGTAGTGTACACACGCACGCAAACCCCACGACGCTGGGGGCATGAGTCAAGCGCGGGTGACTTGCTCTTATCCTCAAGTGCTACACGTCCTTTTCTTACTAATTGCTGAATGGTAGGCATCTTAGTTCTTTTCTGTTTTACTTTTTGTTATTTAATTCTCTTTTTACGTATTCACGTTATTTTTTCAATGCCTCACAGATACAGATACGACACAATCAAACCCCTGGCTCACAAATAGTTAGCAGGGTGATTGCGACACAATCCTCCGAAAGGCACTGCAAAATTACAATTTAATTTGCAAACCACCAAATATTTTTATCACTTTTTTCGCGGTGTGTCAAGCAGTTAGACCCTGCTCTTAGCAATTCCTGCTTTTTATAAAAATTCTCCCCGCGTTCATCATCGCAGGGAGAATATCAATCATTAATGTCACAGAAGCAATGGACCTGAGGTCAATCCTTCAGTGTTATCTCCATTTTTCCATCAGGATATGCAGGGTCATTTTTTGTGAGGGTGATTTCGGCAATGCTTTCCGAAGGAATATCCTTGAAATCCCCGTCATAAGGCTTCCCGTTCACAAAACATGCGGGGTGAGGCTTGCTGCTGTCAGTGTGGATTGTGAGATTGCCGGCATAATGCTCGACTACCTTGGCCTTAGCCTCATCCTTCTTCAACTTGAACGACACCGGCAGGGTGTAGACACATGCCACAGGCTCTCCGTCCTCCATTATTCCCGGTTCAAACTTAGGCAGAAGTCCCACGACCCTCAGTGCCTCGGCATCAAGCGACTCACAGATGCCGCGCACAATACTCGGATCGCTTACGCTTCCATCCTTTTCCACCGTGAAATTTACAATCACTCTGCCCTCCTTGCCGGCTTTGGCAGCATCCTCCGGATACTTCATATTTGCCACCAAGAATTCCATCATAGCACGCTCTCCGCCCGGAAACTGCGGCATTTTCTTCATTATCTTCACCGGATAATCCGACACATCAGGAAGATTTTCCTTCAGTTCAACACCATCATCAAGCGCACCGGTCACAGGTGCCATTGCATCCGAGGATTCTGCTACGACATCTTCTTGGTCGGTCGGCAGGATGTCATTTTCCGTCAACTCTTGGTTATCAGCATAATTTTCCGTAACTTTGTCGGCAACAACGGTTTCCTCAACCACACCGACAGGCAGCAGCGATGCCGATCCAGCCTGACTGATGGTTCTGGCGACTGCCGGTTGTTCCACTGCAAGAACCGCCAAAGCGATGGCGGGGAGGAGGGCAAGCACCCTGATGGTGCGCATCCCTCGGTTTTCTGATTTGTACATCATAGTGATACGTTTTGATAAATTACTGTGATTCAGGCTGTTGGCAAGTGACTGCAATCTTCTGCCGGCAGCCTTTTTTATTAATAACATTTGATAAACATACGGATCATAACCCTTGGAGAGTACTGACGCATCTGCCTGATACTCATGCACCTGACGGAGTTCCTCCCTCATAAGCCACACAACGGGGTTATACCACATCACCACACACATAACCTGAGCCAGAACAAGATCAAGCCAATGGAGATGACGCAGATGAGCCTCTTCGTGCGCCTCAATCAGCGACTGTGCTTCCGACGTTTCTCCCTCACCAATAAATATATAGCGGCCGAAACTGAACGGCACGTCACAATCAGGCAGTGTGACAAGAGTGAAACCTTCTCTGATTTCACAGGTTCCGCGATGCAGCAGCACCGCTATTCTGACCATCGCCACCACACTTATCAGCGCCGACACAACAACACCGCCCACATAGCAAGCCAGCAACATCCTGGGCAACACCATAGAGGCCGGCTCCACCTCGGAGGGAACCACGCTGACCGTGATCGATCCCAAGTCAATCGTGCCCCTAACCACAGGTTCCGCACTACTCCACTCCATTGCAAGCAGAGGCAGGGCCACCATACTTATAATATATATTGATAGCAATGTCACCCGGTTAATTAATGGCTGTTTCTCACCTGACAGAAAAAGTTTGTAGGCCAGATAGCCGAACAGCAGAAATACCGATACTCCCAGACTGTAACTGAACAACTCACCCATCATTTTTTCTTTTTCTGTGATTCCACCATATCAATCAATTCACGCAGTTCCTCAACAGATATTTTCTCTTCTTCCACAAGAGCCGAAACGGCCAGTTTATAACTGTTGTTGAAATAACTCTTGACCACATCGGCAAGTGAACGTTCACGGAAATCATCAGGCTGAGCAACCGCCACGTAACGGTAAGACGAGCCTACCGCCTCATGCTCCACAAACCCCTTTTCCTCAAGTATACGCACTGTGGTTGAAACCGTGTTGAAATGAGGCCGCGGATCCGGATAATACTCCAGCATCTGACGCACGAACATAGGTCCATGCGCCCAAAGCAAATTCATTATATACGCTTCTTTCTCTGTAAGTTTATTCGTTTTCTTCTTTGCCATAACTAACAGTTTAGTTGATACGGCAAATTTAGAACTAATTTTTTAGTTATGCAAATAAAAAATGAAAAAATTTTTGAGGAGGAGTTTTATAAGTTTTATAAGATTTATAAGACTTTAAAATTTACAAAACGAAAAAAGGCTGTCTCCCGACAGCCTTAAATTCGTTATAAACCAATCATTATCACATTTCTTGCTTGTTTCTTGCTTTCGATAATAAAACGCCGATGGCGTTGAAAAAGTTCACGGATGGTGAAAATTTTTTTGAGTCGATAAACCGAAACAAAAAAAACGGGGGCATAACCCCCGCTTTCCAGAATATGAATCAGATTTGTTTATTTCTTGTTTTTCTTCTTTTCAAGTTGATGTTCCACGGCTTCGATGGCCATGTCGACAGCCTCTTCAAAGGAGTCTGCGGTTTTGTCAGCCACCACTTCCGATTCCTGCGGCTGGAACAGACGGACTATAGCCTGCTTGTTCATTGCGGTTTCAGGCTTTACCACCTTGAGTGTCACGTCAAAGACCGTAACATTTGGGTAGTGGCGTTCCAGGCGCTGAGCCTTTTTGTTGATGTGATCCACTAATCGCTGTGCGATGTCAAAATGGATAGGTTGGATTCTTACTTCCATGGTATCCTCCTTTTACTTTTTAGCCCTTGGGTGGGCGAGTTGATAATTTTGTTGAAGTTCTCTGTAGGTTATATGAGTGTAAACCTGAGTGGTTGCCAGTGATTCATGTCCCAGCAGGTGTTGCACCGCGCTCAGCGACGCCCCGTTGTTGAGCATATCCGTTGCGAAGGAATGTCGCATCACGTGCGGACTCATCCTCGTTGCATGTACCCCCTCGCTGAGCATTGCGTTGTGGACTACGTTGTAGATCAGTTTATCGTAGAGGGGCTCACCGTTCTGACGTACGAAAAAACGTTCCGTCACACCATGTCCCACCTTACGCCGCTCATCGAGATATCCGGTTATCGCCTCGGCCAACTCTTTGCCGAAAGGAATCATTCTTTCTTTATTACGTTTTCCGAGCACTTTTAGTTCGCCACGAATCATGTTAATATCTTCGTCACGGAGATCCCGGAGTTCAGCCCTTCGCATGCCAGTTGTATATAACATTAGCAATATCAGGTGATTGCGCACATCCTCAAACGTGTTGCCCTCACTCGCTTTTTTATCAAGCAACTCTTCCATTTCCTCGGTAGGGACAAAGGCGGGCAACGGTTTGCCGCTTTTCGCAAGCACTACATCCTGAGCCGGACTACCTTTCAGTCCGTGACGGTTGATAAGATACTTGAAGAACGAGCGGAGCGACTGTGTTTTACGGCGAAGCGAGCGGGCGCCTACTCCGCGGCGCGACTCATCCGCAAGCCACACACGGATATCCGCCGTGGTCACCGTCGACGGGTCAAGCCGCTGAAGATCACCGCCGGTGAGCCATTCCCCCCACTCGGTGACATCCTTGTTGTAGGCCCTGACGGTATGTTCCGACAGGTTCAACTCGTTTCTAAGATATGACGTAAACTGTTCTACTAACATAAGTTCCCCAAATTTATACATAATTTTTCACTCCTGCAACTTTTATGGAATGTTAATTCACGTATAGTTTCGCAGCCTGTCCACCTTTTCCAACAGTCTGTATTTCATGGCAATAGCCTGAAATATTAAAGCAAAATGTCAGATTTGCACATCAATGATGTCTGACATTTTTTTGTCGGGACACCACAGTCCGTGTCGTAATTTTGCAAAAAATTCTTTTAATACTATGACGTTACGAAACAAAAACATGCGCCTTGACACGGAAACCGGTACCTACATCCCGACAAAATCCCCATTGCGTTTCTCTGAATCCGCCATCACGCCACTCCTGTCGCTCCCCGGTGGTAACCTCCTGCTGTGCTACAGCGGTTCCACACTCTACATCCTTGACCGCACCGATGATTCCGTTTCCCTGACTTTCGACACAGGTGCACGAATACTCACCGCAGTGGTCTGTGGCCCGGAACTATGCACCGTCTACCTGTCATCCGGACAACTTCACCTGCGCTACCAATCAGCAAAATGGATTCCGGTATCCCCATTCTCCTTCCCTGAAGTAAAAATTCGCCGCATTGACGCAAGCCATGCCGAGGCATCGGTTGGACAACGAAAACTCACCGGATCATACACCCTCACCGACCACTCGCTCAACGCCACTGACAATGCGGCACTCTCTGCAGACATTCTCGAAGCGTACAGAATCATCCGGCAGGAAGCCGACTCTGCCGGATTCTTCATCCAGCCTGTTGTGGCACGAGCACGCTATCTTGACCATAACGGCAGGACCCTGTTTCTGACACCACCGGTTCTTATCTCCAACGAGAATATATTCCAGTGTAATTCCACAATTACTTCAGTCATTGACTCAAACGCGGCCACACGCGGTGGTGTCACTCTTTCCGCCGAAACTTTCCGCCTTCAGATTGAGTTTCCCGAAGCATTGAGACCAACGGTGGCAAAGGTTCTTATCGAAGCGACCCCTCAACTTGACCTCGTGGACTTCGCTGGGGAAACGGTGGCGGCACTCCTGCGGGGTTCTGACGGGCGCCTGTCGATACGTGCATCGCTACCACTCCTTTATTCCACCAATGAGGGCAGACAACTGCTTGCACAATCAGTTATCGAACACCTTGAATCATTGTTCAAAGTCATAGCCTCGGTAGCCTCACCGTTCAATGGTGAATCCTCAACTTTACACGTAGGTCCGGATGCAACCTCCACCGGTGACCTTAAAACCGCTGTAAATGCCATGCGCAGAACTATTTCCGCACCTGTTTCCGGACCTTCCCCAAACGGACTGCCGGATTTGGCCCGTCCTCCCCACACAGTAACATGCTCTTCAGTGGCAAAGAACGGCGATACCCTGCTGATGGGCGACATGACGCTGCTCCCTTTCCGGGGATACGCGCTTGACACATTCGGATGCGGTTTCACCAATGAGAAATGGAAAGCCTCGGTAACCGTGGAGTTTGCCGGTGAAGATGAAGAAACGGTCGTGCGATTCTGCGAAGGTTCATCTGACTCCCCCACACTTCTATCACCTGTAATCACATACCCTCGTGCCGATGCCATCAGAATGACCATCAGCTTTCAATCAGGCGGTAAATGTTACAGTCACCGGTTCAACCTCTCCCCCTCACGCTCCGGCGATTTTTCATTTTTCATCAGCCCAGGTCTTGAACCCATCGACATCACTGAAACTGAAGCCGATTTCTTTATAGTTCCGGCAGAGAAGCCAGTAACACACCGTTTCCCGGGAACTGTGGGTGTGGCTCATGCCTCCACCCCCACTACACCCTGTTGTTTAAGACACATCTCTCACTCTCCGATCACCACCCTCACACATGCACTCGGTTCAGGCGCAGGGTGGGACTACGTCAGATCTCGTTTTTATGTTTTTTCACCTGAAGGGACCTTCACGGTAATTACCGATGAATCAGCCATCCGTGGGATCAACAAAATTGACTCGCGCGGTGTGTCGGTGAAAGCAAACGTAATTCCTGTTACACGCCGGGGTGTGGCGGTTCTCACCGACTCTGCCGACCTGCTTCTGTGGCGTGGAATAGCACCCGAATCAGCCGGACGTAATCTTCACGGCACCCCCGGATACGACACCGTTCACGATGAGTTCTGGCTAATGACCGATGAACTGCTGCTTTCCGGTCCTGCTTCCGCAAAACTACCTTTTGACCCATCCTTATCATCAGAAAGATCACTTCTCGACAAGGTAACGGCTGTGATTCATCTTCCTGAGGGGACAATATTGCGCGGGATAAACGGTTTATACCTTCTCGGCGGTGAAGATCAGGGTGAGGAGATGGTCAATGTAAGATTCACACGCTCTCTAAAACTTACCGCTCCCGTTAAAGGGGTAAATCTCCCGCAACGCCGGAAAGGAAAACGAGTGCGCTCCATACGTCTTACCATGCAATCACCCGGTCCGGTAAACCTTACGGTCAGCATGCACGCTGACAATGGGGCCGGTTATGCTTTCTCCCCATCTTTCTGCAGGTTCAAGGTCAGAGGTGCTGTAAATTCCCCACTTCTGTTTCACACTCCCGCACCTCACCTTCACACTCTGCATCTGACAGCCGATGGACTTATCCCTTCCAATAGTTCTATAACCGACTTTGAAACCGTCACCGAATCTTATGAACCGTAAAGACATACCCCGTATTCTCGAACTCAACAACCTCAGGAACCAATCACTCGTTGTGCCCTACGACCCTGAGTCAGGCTTAGGTGCCACAGGTCCCAGAGCAACCGATGACCGCCATCCGGTAAACATAATCCCTCACGACACACTCCTCCCGGTCAGCATGCTCGCCGATCCGGAATACAAACGCATCAAAACCGTAACGGACTACAAGTTGCTGCGCTTCCGTCACGACTTTGAATTCTGGGCTGTGACTTGTGTCAAAATAAAGGATAAGAACACAGGCGCACTGATTCCCTTCCGTCTAAACGCACCGCAACGCAAACTTCTTGCCCTGATGGAAAACCAGCGGCGTGCCGGAAAGCCCGTGAGAATCATTCTTCTGAAAGCCCGTCAGTGGGGAGGTTCAACACTGGTCCAGATCTACATGGCCTGGATTCAGACTGTCCTCACCAGAAACTGCCACTCACTGATATGCGCTCATGTCAAGGACACCGCCGCCACCATAAGAGGAATTTACTCCCGTCTGCTCGAAAACTACCCTGAAACGCTTTGGGAAGGGGATAAATCTCCCGCTTTCCGCCCCTACGAACGTTCGCAGAACACACGCATAATCGAAGGACGCGGCTGTTGCGTTACTCTTGGGACAAGTGAGCGCCCCGAAGCCGTACGTGGCAATGACTTCGCCCTGGCCCATCTTTCTGAAGTGGCTTTCTGGAACTATACTCCAACCGCTACCCCGGAGCAGTTCATCCGTGCCGTTTGCGGATCCATAAATGCCGTTTGCGGTACCCTCATCGTGCATGAGAGCACTGCCAACGGTATGGGTAACTACTTCCACCGGGAATGGCTGCGCGCTTCTGAAGGGAAAAGCGACAAGACACCTATTTTCATACCCTGGCATGAAATTGAAATATACCGCCGGAAGGTCGACGACCCCGTGAACCTGATAAACTCTATGGATGACTATGAATGGAGACTATGGGAATCAGGGCTGACTCTGGAAATGATCAACTGGTATCACCATAAACGACGCGAATACACCTCTGATGTGCAGATGCACGCCGAGTATCCCACTGATCCTACAGAAGCGTTCGCATCTACCGGCCGTGCAATATTCTCTATTGATAAACTCGATGTACTCCGGAGTGGCGTGCGGCAGCCTCAATTCCGGGGAGAAGTGACCGGCAGGGCTGTGGTAGGACCTGATTCCCTCTCCGGATTGCACTTTGTTGAGGACTCGCTTGGGAAACTGGAAGTATGGGAAAAACCGTCAGTCAAATCGGATATAACTGACCGATATGTTGTTGCGGTGGACATCGGTGGTCGCTCTCACAGCGCCGACTATTCCGTAATCGCTGTTTTTGACCGCGCTCCTCTCATCCGGGGCGGGAAAGTTACAGTTGTGGCACAATGGCGCGGTCACGCCGACCATGACATCATAGCATGGCGAAGCGCCGCCATAGCCCGTTGGTATGGCAACGCCCTGTTAGTCATTGAAAGTAACACTCTGGAGTGTGACAACATCGGGGGTGATCCGTCGCTTTGCGTGCTGAACGAAATTCAGCAGACCTACTCGAATCTTTATTACCGACGCGACCCCGAGACCGGAAACACACGCGTGGGATTCCACACGAATCGCGCCACAAAAACAATGATTGTAAACAAACTCCTTGCTTATGTCCGCGACAACATGTACATCGAACGCTCCGCCGAGGCTATCGCCGAAATGGCTGTCTTCGAAGACAGGGGTACTTCGTTCGGTGCGGTGGAGGGTAACCATGACGACATCGTCATGACCCGTGCCCTGGGATTATTCGTCGCTGACTCAATGAGCGTGGTCCATGCTTCGGATTTCGATGGGTTACGCCTCCGTTGAATCTCCTTCGGCACCACTCTTCCCGGTTACTTCCTCTTGCTTTTCGGAAGCCACTGCCGGACGTTCAACGCGGGGCGAAAGTTTTGGACGGCGAGCGGCCGCAATAATCAACTGCAACAGATAATTGAAGCCGAACAAAAGCAGTCCTATACCTGCTATCAACAACATACGTGAAGTATCGTAGCGGAGCGAATCGGAGAAAATCATGGTCACTCCGGCCACAAGGAGTATAACCGGAATGATATACATCCAACCGGGGAAACGGACGCCACGGTATCCCCAGGTCAATGCTATCACCTGTACAAGGCCGCAGAGAATAAGTATGGCCGAGAACATGTACACAAGTACCCCCATGAACCATTCCGGCGACACAAGCATTGCCACGGCCAGACCAATTCCTCCTATTGAGGTTATCCAGGCCACGGTGCGCATGACAATTCCCTGCTGCTGACGACGTGAACCGTGTGATACACTGAAGATTGTGATTACTCCACACAGAATAAACAAGGCTCCGAGTATCATTATTATGGTGTCGGCCACCTGAGTGCGCGAGTTCATCATACACAATAGCGCACCCGCTCCACCGATAATCAATGCTGTAAGATAATTTCCAAGAGTTCTCATATAATATATAGACTGATTTTGTTATTATTTCTTTTTTTTATTTATAACGTCATAACCATGTTATTGTTTGCCCTGCACGAAAAAAGGCTGTCTCCCGACAGCCTCAGTTTCGTTATAAACCAATCATTATCACATTTCTTGCTTTGTTTCTTGCTTTGATTATATAACACCGGTCAGTTCAAAAAAGTTCACTGCAGAAATTTTTTTATTCACACTGATGCGCCTCAATAACCGCAAGACAGAACAAAAGGAGTCCGGTTTTGATCCGGACTCCAACCAATAAATTTTGCAAAGAAAATTTACTTCACCACAGGACAACCTGCACACTGCTGTGCTATCTGAGTGAAGAAATCATTTCCCTTATCATCTACCAGAATAAATGCAGGGAAATCCTCGACTTCAATTTTCCAGATTGCCTCCATTCCCAGTTCAGGGTATTCGAGAAGTTCAACCTTCTTTATGGAGTTGCTTGCCAGAATTGCTGCGGGGCCACCGATTGATCCAAGATAGAAACCGCCATGTTTATGACATGCGTCGGTTACCTGCTTGCTGCGGTTTCCTTTCGCAATCATGATCATGGAGCCTCCGGCAGACTGGAACTGGTCTACGTAGGGGTCCATACGTCCGGCAGTTGTAGGACCGAATGAACCTGATGCCATACCCTTGGGTGTTTTTGCAGGACCGGCATAGTAGATGGGGTGGTTCTTGAGATATTCGGGCATTGGTTCACCTTTGTCAAGACGTTCCTTGATTTTTGCGTGTGCAATGTCACGACCCACGATGATAGTACCGTTCAGTGACAGACGGGTTGAAACGGGATATTTGGTCAATTCGGCAAGAACTTCTTCCATGGGGCGGTTAAGGTCAATCTTGACTACTTCACCCTCACCTGCGTTACGCATTTCTTCGGGGATGAGTTCACCGGGGTTGGCATCGAGTTTCTCAATCCAGAGACCCTGACGGTTGATTTTTGCCTTGACGTTGCGGTCGGCTGAACAACTTACACCCATACCGATGGGGCAGGATGCCCCGTGGCGCGGCAGACGGATAACGCGGATGTCGTGCGCGAAATATTTACCGCCGAACTGTGCGCCCAAGCCAATCTTGCGTGATGCTTCGAGGAGTTCTTTCTCAAGTTCTACATCGCGGAATGCGTGACCGAGTTCATTACCTTCGGTGGGAAGAGAATCATAATATTTGATTGAAGCCTTCTTGACTGTGGCAAGATTCATCTCGGCTGAAGTACCCCCGATAACGAATGCGATGTGGTAGGGAGGACAGGCGGCTGTTCCCAGAGTTTTCATTTTTTCAACCAGGAACGGTACAAGGGTTTTGGGGTTGATTATAGCCTTGGTTTCCTGATAGAGATATGTTTTGTTGGCGGAGCCACCACCTTTGGCAACAAAAACGAATTTATATTCATCGCCGTCCACGGCATAGAGGTCGATCTGTGCGGGAAGATTGCAGCCGGTGTTCACCTCGTCATACATGTTCAGGGGGGCATTCTGTGAATAGCGGAGGTTACATTCGGTGTAAGTGTTGTAAACGCCGTGTGAAAGATATTCCTCATCCTTTCCGCCGGTCATGACATACTGGCCTTTCTTACCCATGATGATGGCCGTACCCGTATCCTGACAGAACGGTAACTGACCTTTGGATGCTATTTCAGCGTTGCGGAGCATGGTCAGGGCAACGAATTTATCGTTCTGGCTTGCTTCAGGATCATGCAGGATTTTGGCAACCATTTCATTATGCTCCCGGCGAAGCATGAATGCGTTGTCATGTGTGGCCTGCTGAGCCAGTACTGTCAGTGCCTCGGGGTCTACGACAAGCATCTCCTTGTCGCCGAATTTTTCTACCTTAACATAGTCTGAGGTGAGAAGATAATACTCAGTGGTGTCCATTCCCATAGGGAACATTTCCTGGTATTTGAACGGTTTTGTCGCCATAATGATATTTATGTTTATAATGTGTTTGTCAGTTTATTGATTGCAAATTTACTAAATAGTGAGTAATTGTTGTTATTTTTTTCAGAAAAATTCCTGCCGCAACGGGTCAAACCTTACATTCCTGTTGCTGAACAGTGAGTCCATGACGCATGAATCCGATGTCAGCGAACCGGTTTCACCGGTGATGAAATGCCGGTCATGGGTCAGAAGCCACAGATGCGAAGCCAGCGGAAGGACCTGACCTATGTCATGAGTGGAGATCAGCACCGCCTTACCCTGCTCCGTGGCCAGTTTCTGCAAAAGTCTTATGGTCTCTATCCTGCTCGCCGCATCAAGGAAAGCGGTAGGCTCATCAAGCACTATGATGGGGGTGGTCTGTGCCAGAGCACGCGCTATCATTACCTTCTGGCGCATGCCGTCACTGAGGGTGGCTACATAATCTTTGCTCCGGTGAGCCATACCCACCGCCTCAAGTGCATTCCTGACTATCTTGTGATCCTCTCCGGATAATCTGCCGAAAAAACCGGTGAAAGGATGACGCCCCAAGGCCACGAGTTCCTCTACTGTCAGTCCGCCGGCTCCGGTCTGGTCCGTGTTGACTATACTTATTGTCTGAGCCAGTTCTTTTCGGCTCATATCTTTAAGCGGCTTACCTTCTACGATCACTTCTCCGCCCAATGAAGGCTGGACTCCGCAGATGGTTCGCAACAATGTCGACTTACCTATACCGTTCGCTCCCAGGAGTGCGGTAAGAACACCTCCGTGGAGCGTACCGCTTATTCCGTCAAGAATAACCGCTCCGGGATATCCGCATTGAAGCTCATGTAGTGTCAGCGGTTCCATCAGTTGAAATAATGAAGTCGTTTACGTGCCACAATAATATATATTATCACGGGAATCCCTATCACAGGAGTGATGGCATTGAGCGGAATGACCTCGGTGCGCGACGGAAGCACGCTCAGCAACGTGCAGAGCAGCCCGACCGCACTTCCTGTGAGGGCGGTGGTGGGGAGAAGCACGGCATGGTTGGAGGTGCGCATGAACATACGGGCTATATGGGGTACAACCAATCCGAGAAATCCTATCGGACCGCAGAAAGCGGTGGTAACGGCAGTGAGCAGTCCGGAAAGTATCATCAATGCGTTGCGTGTGCGGCGTATGTCAATACCCATGCTCTCAGCATAGCGGCTCCCTAAAAGAAGGGCGTTGAGCGGTTTTATAAGCAGAAGCGAAAGGAGGAGCGCACTGACCCCTATCATGGCGAACACTCCTAAACGGCTCCATGTTATGCCTGAAAAACTCCCCATACCCCAGATGACAAAGGAGTGAACACCCTCCTGTGTTGCGAAGAAATTCAGCAATGATATTGCCGATGACGTCAGATAGCCCACAAGTATGCCTACAATCAGCAGCATTGCAGTAGACCGTACGATTCCTGAAAACACAAGAAGGATAACCAGTATGGTCATGGCGCCCGTCATGGCGCCCCCCACAACCGCAGCATAATATCCGAAGCCATGGACTCCCACACTTCCTCCCAACAAGAGCATCACCACGGCCACTCCGAGCGAGGCTCCGGAGGATATACCTAATATCGAGGGTCCGGCAAGGGGGTTGTTGAATGTTGTCTGCAACAGTAGTCCGGCCACTGAGAGTGCGGCTCCGGCAAGCATGGCACAGAGAGCCATAGGGAGGCGCGACTCAATCAGTATCACTTCCCATACATGATTCTCAAGCGGCTGTCCTGTCAGAACCCTCATCACGTCGCCGGCAGGTATATCCACACTCCCCCACAGCATGCAGCAGAAGAAAAGTATGGGTATGATAAGAATCAGGATAAGCAACCTTCTCCTCATAACGCAGGATGATAATAGAGTGTTTCTTCACCTCGTGCGCTGTCAGGGTGAATGATTATGATAAAATCGCGGAGCAATCGGTCCGGATGAAATGCCATCTCCTCGAAAAACATACTTCCGGCGGTGTCAAGGAAATAGACTTTTTTCTGCTGAAACGGACGGAACTTTTCGTTGAGGGGATATGCCTCTTTCAGATCGTTGTATGAAAAACGGGGATTATCGGTTTTGATAAACCAGTAGTCAGCATCGTGAGCGGAATTATAAACCGTGGGGAAATCAAGTTGCAGTGAGCCTCCTTCGTTATTGTCACTCCATGGGTATGAGGCTCCGGCATCTGCGATGATGTGCGCCATATACGATTCACCTCCGGGGACAAACCACACTCCGTCCTGACTCATCTCAGTAAGCACCATAGGAGATTTCTCGCCTGAACGGTTTTTCCATAGTGCGTAATTTTCCTTTACGGTATCATAAATGTTATTCGCTTTTTCGGGATTCCCGTAAAGCACACCGAGCAGTTTTATCCATTCCGCACGTCCTAAAGGTGTGGGTTCCATGTAGTCAGCCATCTCCACAATGGGAACTCCCATTGTTTCAATAACTCCATGTCCGGCGTTCTGATAAGGGTTTGACAGAATAACGTCAGGACGACAGGCGGCGATAAGTTCGGCATTGGGCTGCATGGATGAGCCTACGTTGACAATATTTCCGTCATCAATAGCCTTGCGCACGGCAGGTGTCTTGTAATATTGCCCGTCTGTAACCGCCGCTATGGATTGAGTGGCTCCAAGTTCGTCAATGGCATGGGCGAACATCACGGAACTTACAAGTGAGCGGTTAACCGGACATTTTATCACCGTACCTTCGGGCAGCGATGCTCCGGCATTGTCATCATTGACCAATACCAGACGTTGCAGAAGCCGACCAGGATTCCACGGATCTTTTATTTCGGCAACGACAACGCCGTCAGGGCGCTCTGTCATACATAATAACGATGCCTCAGAGGTCAGTGTGTCACAAACCTCAACGCCTGAATCCCCGGAGGAATTGCGGTTTCCCGAACACGCTCCTGTCAGCAGGAGCAGAGCCGTAAGAAAAATAATGCCGAATCTGTTCATTTCTGAAGTTCCTTAATTGCAAATTCAAGAATAGTATCTATGCCGCGTGCCTCATCCTGCGGATCCATTGCCACCTCACACCCCGGACTCGGATCTATCCCAGTTTCGGTGGATTTCCCTTTTGCATCAAGCACGGGAGATCCGGAAAAACGTATACCCCATCCGTTGGGAAGTTCGGAGTTGAATGGCATACCTGAACCTCCTCCGGTGCGTGCGCCTGCAATTTTCACCTGCGGCAGATATTGCATTATGGACACAAAATTATTTGCCGCACTGAATGTGGAGCGGTTGGTCAGGACCACCACCGGCTTTCCCCACATAACACGCCCCTGCTCTGCAGGATCGAGATAATATTCGTATGGTTCGGAGAAATCATCGTGTCCGGGACCGGTTTTGTGCAGGATATAACCCATCAGCGTCCGGTGCGTTATGAAACGCGCGACGATTTTCTCAACGTTGGTCATATCTCCTCCCCCGTTGTCACGGATATCTATAATCAGTCCGTTGCAGGAGGCCAGATAACTGAGAACCGAATCAAGGTTACCGTCACCTACCGGCTGTGAAAAGGACCCATAGCGTATATATCCTATGTTCTCGGTCAGTATACCGTAGGTAAGTCCGGAGGACACCATGAAGTTGAAATTGAAATAGTTCTCCTGAATGATGCGTAGATTGAAATTCTGCGGATAGTCGCTCCACCATTTCCGGTAATATGAAACATTGAACGATGAGGAGAGATTCGTGTGACCGTCCTGCAGTTCATCAAGCATATCGCTGCAAACCTCGAACAGTTCGCGTGAATTCATATCGTCATACACCCGGTTGTAATATTTCTCTCCTACCGCATCCCAGTCAATATTCTTTTGTTTGAAAAAACAATAATGCTGATCCAGGATTGTCCATAGAGCCCTGAAGTTCCCTCGGGGATCATTGTCGAATTCCTCAATCTGGTGACACGCCGGCAGGAAGGCTCCCGCTACGGTAATCAGGATGGTTATAATCGCTTTCTTCATGTCAGTAGGCCGAGATGATTTTTGAGGTTGCTGATGGGAGCGCACCGCGTCCCAGCGAAAGCCACTCCCCGCTTATCCCTATGACGAAAGCATGGGTTGTAATACGGGTGGTGATTTCTGATACCTTTGTTGAAACAATCGTATTGTGATACCCCACCGTAAGCCATGTGCCGCCGAACCGGAGGTCTGCGCTCACCAGGTTGTCCATCGTGAAGTAGTTCCCCCACCAGGCGGGATGCACCAGGTTACGGTGGTTTCCCAGATAAATTTCATAATAGAGTTCATCATATTCCTGCGAGAAAAAAACGCCTGTCAGCAGAACAGAAGGCTGGTATCTGATATTCACAGGAATATCCAGCACCCTCGTCCGCCAACTCAGATAACCGGTGGCGTCCAATGTCCATGAAACCTTGGCCGATACCGGATTGTTCTGGTTGCGGGTCAGATATAGCGCTCCCACGTTCAGCCCGGTTCCCGGTCCTGCGCCAACCGTAAGGCCATAAGGGAGTTCCCAACGGTAGACCATATCCCACCCTGCCTTTATTCCGGCTCCCCACATGGTGGCATTCCTTGCCGGATTCTCGGTATAGTCTATCCCTGCTGACAGATTAAGTTGCATCACCCATCGCTCCGGATTGAACTTCATGGCCTGCGCTCGCCGGTAAGTGATGGCTGTGGTCAGCCCGTCATAGCCAAGGGGGGTAAGGTAAGTGTCATGCAGATGCGCTCTTCCAACCTCCATCGTATAGGTGGAGGTAACCGGACGAACTACCTCCTGTGCCTGCACACCAACGGTCACAAGCAGGAGAATTGACACCAGAATATGTGGAACGGCTCTCATAATATCAATTAATTCAGAATATGCGTTGCTGACCGTTGATTTCATCACGCAGTTCATCGTCTGACTGATCGGAACGGTCCGACTCGTCCGGTTCATCAGGTAAGTCAGTCGGTTCGGCCGGTTCGGCATATGCCGGTTCTGGCTCCGGGTCTATTTCATCTATCTCGTCTACAGTGAACGTGGTGAGACGCTTTCCTTTGGCCTTGAAGGATTTCACGCTTATGAATTCTGAGGCCGTGACATCAAGCGGCTCACGTGACTCATCGTCCCCTCCGAATGTTATACGGAAACGGGGCATGGGGGTATCGGTAAGCATTATCAGTTCTGACTTAACGTTGTCACCTAAGTAGCGCTGGCATTTGGGCGACGACTCGAATGTGAAACGCTTCAGATAGGGATACATCTGATTGTCGGCATCGTTGAGGATTGCCGTCCACACATGACCCGGGCGGAACTTCTCTATCTTCATGATGTTGTCGTCATAATGATTGGTAACATCGAAGCCCGTGGTGTAGAACTCACCGTTGTTGGTGATCACCAGAATCTGGTCTTCACCTGTGAACTCACCGAGGAAATCTCCGCGCCCTTCGGTATTCAGGCGCAACACATCCGGATCGAACCAAACCTTCAGCCCGCCGAGTGTCGAAACCCCCTTTTCCTTGAGCGTGATGCGGTGAACATCGTTGCGGGTCACCAGTTTACCTATAGAGGTCTTGCCCTTAGGTTTCAGTTCACTGAAATCAACGTCAATCTGGAGTTTCTTAAGTTTCTGTTTTGGCTTGAGCGCAACCTTCACCACTTCAGCCTCGCCGTTGCTGTTGGCCGTAAACCACACAATCTTGCTTTTCGGCTCTCCCTGCGTGAGATTATACTCCTTGTTGCGGGTCACTCCGGTGATGGCACAGCGCTTCATGTAGTATGCGCCCCCTTTGCCGTTCTGATATATGATGTTGTAGATGGTTCGCTCGTCATTTCGTTTGTACACCGCAACATACATCACATCCTTGTCCACGAACAGTTTCTCCGCCACCTTAACAATCTTGTAGCGTCCGTCCTTGTAGATTATGATAATGTCATCAAGCATAGAGCAGTTGCAGATGAACTCATCCTTCTTGAGCGACGTGCCTATGAATCCCTCCTGACGGTTGATGTAGAGTTTCTCGTTTGCCTCAGCCACATTGGTCGCCTCTATGTTGTCGAACCCGCGGATTACGGTGCGTCGGGGATAGCCTTCGCCATATTTCTCCTTCAGGCCTTCGAACCATGCTATGGTATAGGCGGTCAGATTGTCAAGATCAGAACGTAGTTCGGCTATGCGGCTGTTGTAGCCCGCTATCAGACGGTCGGCGTCATCGGAATTGAACTTGAGGATACGCTTCATCTTTATCTCCATCAGCCTGAGGATATCATCGTCGGTAACCTCCCGGTGAACCGCACTCTTGTACGGCTCCTTCCGGAGAAACGGCAGCAGACGTCCGCGGATGTGCTCTACAGCCTCATCCATGCTTTCGCTCTGCTCGAATCCCTTGTCCTTGTAGATGCGGTTCTCAATGAATATCTTCTCCAATGATGCAAACTGGAGCGACTCCTGCACCTCGCCGAGCAGAATCTCCAGTTCCTTGCGGAAAAGCCGGCGCGTGTTGTCAACATTGTGACGGAGCACGTCGCCTACCCCCAGAAAATGAGGTTTGTTATCGGATATCACGCAGCAGTTAGGCGATACGGAAATCTCGCAGTCAGTGAAAGCATACAGCGCATCTATGGTTTTGTCTGACGAGGTGTTTGGCTGCAGATGCACCAGAATCATGGCATCCTTGGCAGTGTTGTCGTCAACCTTGCGGAGTTTTATCTTCCCTTTCTCAAAAGCCTTTATTATGGAGGCGATGACAGCCCCGGTGGTGCGCCCGTATGGGATCTCTGTTATGGCAAGCGTCTTGTTGTCGATCTTTTCAATCTTGGCCCTGATCTTTACAGCGCCACCACGCTCACCGTCGTTGTATCGTGACACATCTATGAATCCCCCCGTGGGAAAATCAGGATAAAGATGAAATTCCTCACCCTTCAGATAACTGACCGCGGCATCGCAGATCTCATTGAAGTTATGCGGCAGTATCTTTGACGACAGACCAACGGCTATACCCTCACCCCCCTGAAACAACAAGATTGGATACTTGGCAGGCAGAACCACCGGCTCTTTCTTACGACCGTCGTATGACATCGTCCACTCCGTAATCTTGCTGTTATAAAGCGTCTCCAAAGCAAAGAGCGAGAGCCTGGCCTCTATGTAACGGCCGGCGGCGGCATCCGCTCCGGTTAGCGTATTGCCCCAGTTCCCCTGAGTGTCGATCAGCAGATCCTTCTGACCTAATTGCACCAGCGCATCCTTGATCGATGCATCGCCGTGGGGATGATACTGCATGGCCGTACCCACAATGTTGGCAACCTTGTTGTATCGTCCGTCCTCCAGTGTTTTCATGGCGTGGAGAATACGGCGCTGCACCGGCTTCAATCCGTCATCGATATGCGGTACCGCACGCTCCAGGATAACATACGACGCAAAATCCAGAAACCAGTTGCGGAACATACCGCGCAGATGGCGGGGATCAGTGGAGTCCCGGTCAGGAACCTTCACGGATGATGACGACGAGCCATCACTGTTTTCTCCTTTGTTTTCCAGGGGTTCTTCAGAAATATTTTCGGTGGTATTATCTTCAGTCATAAATAAATTAATGTGTCAAGTCCCACAAAGTTACAAAAAAAGGCAAACAACTCAAAATTTATTTTCCAATCCCTCAGAAAGCCCCCACCTTTCCGTTTCTCTTCGGTTCTAATCATCCACATTTATCTTTGGGGTGCGCATGACCCCATATTTCCGTCCCCGCTTTCCCCGCCATGACCCGCTGGCTCACCGACCAATGCTGGCGTGACAAACTCCCCGCATTATAGAGTAGCAAATTGCCGCCGGCAAAAGGAAGGAGTGGAGGTCTCCGGCCTCCGCCATACATCCCATGTTTTAACTACAGCGAGCGCACCACATCAACTGACCGCAGATGCCTGACATCCTTCAGGTGAAGCGATATATACTCCAGCATCAGATCCATCGCACGGTTACGACCCGCGCGGTTCAACCTGAAAAAACGGCTGTTCAACATATCCATCCTGCACAATCTCCTCACCCACTCACTCTCATCACGCTCCAGAAAATCATCATGCATGGGAGGTGTGCCTCGGAAAATACCCTCCCTCATGTCAAACAGATAACCCTCACGGTAACTGCTCAGATCCGGTTCAATACCGGCTTGACGGATAACACCCGCCATCAGTGCCAGATGGAAGTTTGCCGTAGCCGTGGCACCCGCCTTACCCAGATGCATTACCGCCGACCGTATGAACCTGAAGAAAAACGGATCCGCATCACTGTTTCTCGTCAGCGATTCCAGCAAATCCGCCACAAACAGAGCAACCACAATCTTCATTGGATTAAGAGAAAAATCCTCGAACCCCGACGGACGACTGACATCACGAACCCTCACAAGTTCCTTAGATGAAGACAACGCCACACACTCAACAACACTCAACGGCATCAGCAGCGCACGCCTTCTGCGCGCCTCCCTTCCGTTTCCACCGGGCGAAACAAACGACAATCGCCCGGCAACATCACTGTAGCACGTAACAATAACACTCCGCTCATTGTGAGGTATCACTCGCAGAACCACACACTCCATCTTATCATTCATGCCACAAACTTAATAAAATTTGACCTCATAAAGAACCCAAACCGAAAAAAATCAACAAAAACAACAAAAAAATTTGCGCAATTAAAAATTTAACATTAACTTTGCACTCGCTTTATAGGCAAAAGGCCCATTCGTCTATCGGTTAGGACGCAAGATTTTCATTCTTGAAAGAGGAGTTCGATTCTCCTATGGGCTACAAACTAACACATAAGGAAAATAAAAGAACAAAATAATGGCAAACCATAAATCATCTAAAAAGAGAATCCGCCAGACCATCAAGCGTCGTCTTGAAAACCGCTACTACGAAAAAACTGCACGCAACGCAGTTCGTCGCCTCCGCAAAATGACAAATGTGGATGAAGCAAAGGCCGCTCTGATTAAAGTAAGCGCAATGCTTGACCGTCTTGCCTCTAAAAAGACCATCTCAAAGAACAAAGCCGCCAACCTCAAAAGCAAGTTGGCCCGCCACATAAACAAACTCGCTGCTGCCGCTTAAGCAGTTGTTTGTAAAGGCCCATTCGTCTATCGGTTAGGACGCAAGATTTTCATTCTTGAAAGAGGAGTTCGATTCTCCTATGGGCTACTCTTAAGTCATTATCACATTCCCCTTGGAAGTACGCTATATCGGTTATAGTGTACTTTATTTTTTATGCAACCGCAAAAAATCCCCCTAAACCGCAAAAATCACAAAAAAATCACCCCTATTATTTTGTCAACCCAAAAAAAACACGTAACTTTGCAATCGCAATACAGAAAAATGACTTCGTAGCTCAGTTGGTAGAGCAACTGACTCTTAATCAGTGGGTCGAGGGTTCGAGCCCCTCCGAGGTCACAAAAAAGAAGAAAAAGACGCTGAGAAAATTTGATTTTCAGTGTCTTTTTCATTTTGTTTATAACTGTGAGAATTGCCGATGCCGTGGCATAAGGGAGTGTGGCCCGGAACAGACCGGGCGGGGAGCCATGTCTATTTCAGGAACAGCACAATGGTGTAGGCCGATGCGGCGAGCAGGAGTGCGAGCACGTATTTTTCCGCGGTGGTGAAAAGTGGTGCGCCATGGTTGTTTTCACGACGCGCCTTGATGTAAAAACCTATCCCGAGGATATAGAACACTGAGGTCATGAGCATCTCAAGCAGACCGCCGGCATAAGCCATCCACAGACAGAAAAGCGAGGTCACGACGGCTGTCAGACGGATGGGAAGACGGTCGGCTTTCTTCAGAAGGAATAATCCGGTGAAGAAATAGCAGGGGATAATCATAAGCCCCGTGATTCTCAGGGCGGCCATATAGACATCGTCGGCCATAACCACCATAATGAGAAACAGTTCCATGACAACGCTTGAAGCGAAAAGTCCGAAAGCGGGCATACCGTGGCGGTTCAGCCTGCGGAAACTTCGCGGAAGAATCCCTACCAATGATGCCTCGTAAGGCACTTGTGCAACCACAAGGGTCCACGCCACCCATCCCCCTGTAAGGGACACGATTACGGCAATGATCACAAACCAGTAGGCCCACTCGCCAACTGTGTCACGCAGAATGTAGGCTATCGACGGGTCCTGCAGGCCCGAAAGTCTCGCCCTACCCATCAGTCCGAAACAGAGCAGTGTCACTGCCACATACAGCACCAGTGAGATGAGAAATCCGGTGATTCCGGCCCGCCCCACATCAGAACTTCGTTTGGCCCTCGCCGACATCATGACCGCTCCCTCAACGCCGAAGAAACAGAACAGCGTTATCATCATGGTGCTTTTCACCTGGGTTGCAACATCCCCGAGGTCAGAAACATTTCCCCAGATGTCAGCCTCAAAAAGATTCATCCTGAAGAAAATGACGAACACCGCGATTATGAAAATCAGCATCACTATTTTCACCACGGCCAGCAAGGTGTTGATGATCTTTGCTGTTTTGATTCCCCGCGAAACAATGAAATACATTATCCAAATCAGCACTGACCCGAAACAGACGGTTTCCCAGCCATGGTCAAGCAGCCGCGGGAAAAAAGCACCGCAGGAATCGTTGAGCATCACACCGTAGGTCACATTGGAGAAGGCCGTGCAGAGCCAGTAGCCCCAGGCTATATTGAATCCGGCATAGTTTCCGAATTCAGCCTGGGCATATTGATATAATCCTGCATTATACTGCGGATAACGGTTACTCAACCACTTGAATGCGAGCACAAGGGGCAAAATTCCTAAAGCCGTCACCATCCACGCCAGGAATACCGCGCCGGGTGAAGCCACCGAGGCCATGTTCTGTGGCAGATTATAGATTCCCACACCCACCACAAGACCGAAAACAAGTGCGGTGAGCCCCCAGAAGCCGAGTTTACCCGTGGTCAACATTTATCAATAAATTTATATAGTTCATAACATCCCCGGCGATGCATAAACCATGCAACGCACACCATATATAATGATTATCCACCCCATGTTGTTCATTAGACCCGGTGGCTGCGGTCATGTTCCATCCCTCCAGGAATATGGTGAGAATCATGAAAGGGTCCGGCTATGACACCGGAAACAACCGGAAAAATTGCCGTAAAATAACCTTTCCACAATCAAACGAAGTCAAAAAAGGTTTGGGCGATTCAAAAAAATGAATTAACTTTGCGGTGAGTTTGCCCCGGTAGTTCAACGGATAGAATAGAGGTTTCCTAAACCTTTGATAGCAGTTCGATTCTGCTCCGGGGTACTTTTTTTATATCCTGTCAGGCAGAAATGAAACGCAGGTTCTCAAATATGACGTGGCTGGTGGCAGTGATCATATCGCTGCTGATGGCAGCATGTGCCAGCATGGGACGTCCGGAAGGAGGACCGCGCGACGAGGACCCGCCGGTTTACGTCCGCTCCAACCCCGCCCCCGGTGAAGTGAGGTTCAACAAAAACCGGATAGAGGTGTATTTCAACGAGAACGTGCAGTTGGAAAATCCCCAGCAGAAAGTGGTGGTGTCACCCGCACAGCGGCTGACACCTCAGGTGATAGCGGGCGGGAAACGTGTGACGGTGGATCTGCGCGACACCTTGCTGCCAAACACCACCTACACTATTGACTTCGCCGACGCCATAGCCGATCTGAACGAAAAGAATATCCTTGACGGGTTCGCCCTTGACTTTGCCACCGGTGATACCATCGACACCCTGCGCATTTCAGGGATGCTGTTCAGCGCACGCAATCTGGAACCGGCGCAGCAGATTCTGGTTGGTGTGCACTCCAACACCGCCGACTCCGCCATAAGCACTCTTAAACTTGACCGAATAGCACGCACAAACCAATACGGACAATTCACCATACGCGGTATGAAGCCGGGACAATACCGGGTATATGCCATCAATGACATCAACCGCGACTATAAGTGGGACCGCAGCGAGGATGTGGCTTTTTATGACTTCATAGTGGAGCCCTCGGCAGTCAATTTCGAAGTCACCGACACGCTGTTAGCATCAGACGGAACCGACTCGCTTGCTACCCGTCCGGGGGTACAGTATCTCCCGAACGACATTCTGCTGACATGGTTCAACGAGGAGTATCGTTCACAATATTTAGGTGATTACAGCCGCGCTGACTCCACACGAATAACACTGAACTTCGCCGCTCCCGCCGACACGCTCCCCATCCTCACCATTGTCAGCGGTGCGAATGCGGGGCGCCGGATAGATCAGTCAAACTCTATCCTGAACACCACCCTCTATCTGGATTCTCTGGATATATGGTTCACTGACCCGGCCATCTACACCCAGGACTCCATGCTGATAGAGGCACGATACAAACGGACCGACACGCTTGACAACCTCTCATGGACCACCGATACGCTCCGCTTCAACTATATCCGCCGAAAGCAAAAGAAGGAGAAAAAAAAGGAAGAGGCCGATTCGGTTCCCAAAGTCGACCTGCTTGAGTTCAAAGTCACCTCAGGAAGTCAGCAGGATCTGTACAAGGGGCTCACATTCAGTGTGTCACAGCCTATCAGCGTGATTGATTCGGCAGGTATACATCTGGAAATAAAGCAGGATACGTTATGGACACCCGTGACTCCGCCGGTGCTACGCCAGGACACCATCTATACACCTCTGCGATATAAGGCCGACTATCAATGGGAACCGGGTGAGAAGTATCGTCTGACCATCGACTCCATGGCCATAAAAGGAATTTACGGCTACATAAACCGTCCTGTAATACATGAGTTCAGTGTCAAGAATTTCGAGGATTACTCCACACTGACGTTCAATCTGACCGACAGTACCGGACTGATAGTAGTGGAATTGCTCAATTCGCAGGATCAGCCGGTGATGACACTCCCGGTGGTTGACGGAAGCGTAACGTTTGACTACATCAATCCGGGCACTTATTATGCCCGTGGCTTCTATGATGTCAACCACAACGGCGTATGGGACACAGGAAGCATAGCCGAACAACGTCAGCCCGAGGAGATTTTCTACTATCCCAAGAAGATAGAACTCAAAAAGAACTGGGACATACAGCAGTCATGGAATCCGCTGGAGATTCCCGTTGATATGCAGAAACCGATAGAAATAAAGAAAAACAAACCCAAAAAGACCGACTTCTCACAACAGCAGAACAACGAAGAAGAGGAAGAAGACGAATGGGGCACCAACTTCACCCCCGGCTCTCAATATAACGACAGGCACGGGAACCACAATCACAGATAACCCGGATTATTGACATATCATGAAGGAAAACGTTTCAACAGCCCCGGCACTTGAAAATCCACAGTCGTGGAGTCTGTTTCTGCGCATCGGACCATCAGGTTTTGATGCGTTGCTCCATAACCCTGCGCCTGAACAACCTATGCGGGGCATACGTCAGGGATGCCCTGAGGGAAACGATCTGCTTCCTGCGCTGGAAACGTTTGTATATGACAACCCGCTGTTGTTAAGCGACTTCCGTTCGGTTACCATATTGCTTGAGACACCTCGCTTCACCCTTATTCCAAATGGAGTTGAAAGTCCGGTGATGCAACGCGATATTCTCTCGCTGTCACTTCCCGGAGGAGTTGATCCGGATGAAAGAGAAAATGTGCTGACGGATGAAGTGAAATCCGTGCCGGTGGAGATAGCCTGTCTGCCCGAGGAAAAGATGCTGACATTCCTGCGGCGTACTTTCCACAATCCCCGCATAATGAACCATCTCACTCCCCTTCTGGAATATTTCGGTTCACGCAGAAAAGAGGGGAATCATGCACGCACCTACGTTCAGATGCGCGAGCGCGGGCTTGATATAATCATTTTCCGTGAGTCAACCGTAGGCCTGTGCAACACATTCACTTACAGCACTATGGATGATGCGGCATATCTGATTCTTGCAGCCCGCCAGACAGTGGGAGACCTTGATCCCGACAACGACGAGATATATCTTTGCGGTGACCTTCAGCAACGGCTTGAACTTGGTTCGCGGTTAGGTCAGTTCGTAAAAAATATCCTCCCTGTGATTTTTCCCCCGGCACTGTTCCGCAAGTCACGCGGGGTGATGGATATACCTTTTGATCTCATACTCATGCCACTACTATGCGAATAATCCGAGGAAAATACGGGCGTCGCAGATTCGACGTCCCGACGAACATAACGGCACGTCCCACCACTGACTTTGCCCGTGAGAATATATTCAACGTGCTTGAAAACCGTGTGGACTTTGAAGAAGGACCATCGGCACTTGACCTTTTCGCCGGCACAGGAGCAGTGTCGTTCGAGTTTCTCTCCCGCGGATGCTCGGAAGTGACAGCAGTTGAAAAGGCAGCCACACAATATTCCTTCATCAAGAAGGTGGCGAAGGAATTAGGCGATGAGAACCTTACCGTGATCAAGGGGGACGCACTGCGTTTCGCCTCGGCATGCAGCCGGAAGTTCGACATCATTTTCGCCGATCCTCCATACAATCTCCCCGATTTCGGCAAGATACCCGAACTAATCCTCAACTCTGACATGCTCAAGCCCACAACGCTGGTGATAATTGAACATTCCAAAAACTATGACTTCTCGCACCTCCCTCATTTCAGCGAGCACCGCGCCTACGGATCAGTGAATTTTTCCATCTTTGACATGAGCGAGTGATGGAGGAGGATCTCCAATACGCATGGCAGCATAAACTTTATCCGGAGGGTAAATTGCAAGATACCGCCGGTAATCCCGTCAGTGTGCTCTCTCCGGGGTGGATCAACCATGATGCCGGTCCTGACTTTTTCAATGCCAAGATAGTCATCAACGGTCAGGAATGGGCCGGCAACGTTGAGGTGCACATGAAGTCTTCAGACTGGTACCGCCACGGACATCAGCATAATCCGGCCTACGATTCCGTGATACTCCACGTGGTTGATACCGCGGATACCGAAGTCACCCGGCAGGATGGAACGCCTATACCTCAACTTGAACTCCACGTGACGGAGAAAATGGCCCGCTTCAAGGAAATGCTGATGACCGGCGGAACAATAGAACTCCCTTGTGCCGACATGATTCCTGACATTCCAAGGATTTATCTGACCGACTGGATAACAGCCTTAGGCTACGAGCGGATTTACTCCAAAACCGACCGTCTGGAGGCGATTCTGTCAGCCACCGGAAACAACTGGGAGGAAACACTTTATATTATTCTGGCACGTGCGCTGGGATTCGGTAAAAACTCCGACCAGTTTGAGCGTCTCGCCCGCTCGATGCCGCTATGTTATCTTCGTAAACACCGAGATTCCATCACTGCTCTTGAGTCGATGCTGTTCGGTCAGTCGGCACTGCTGGATTACATCCCTGCAGAAAATGAATATGCGGCCATGCTTCAGCGTGAATATCTTTTCTATGCACGCAAATTCTCGCTTGAACGTCCGGAAATATGCTGGCAAACCGGACGTATGCGCCCGCAGAACCTCCCTCACAGGAGGATTGCCATGCTGGCCGCACTCCTCCATGAGCATACCAATATGTTCAGCGAAATCATAAGCGCAGACAGAAGCGTGGAGCAATACAAAGACCTGTTCGACGTGACACTGAGTCCGTTCTGGAGCAGCAACTATAACTTCGCCACGTGGCACGAACCGGAACTGACGAAGGCAAAAGGGCTCTCACATCAGTCCGTCAACACTCTGATTATTAACGCTGTTGTTCCGTTGCTCCACAGTTACGGCACCATTTATAACAAACCGGCACTCCGTGAGCGTGCCATTGATCTGCTCGAATCACTTCCGGCGGAGAAAAACTCCCCGGTGGAGATTCTCCGCAGAGCCGGATTCCCTTGCGGCAGTGCGTTTGAGTCGCAGGGTTGTCTGCAACTGCGGAAGGAGTATTGCGAGAACCGCAAGTGCCTCAGGTGCAGGATTGGTCTGCGAAAATATAAGACCCAGTTCCCCAATATTTGTTAATGCTGAGGACGCATATCGCCGAGAGATTTTTGGCTTGTGATGAAGGAGCGTAGCCGTAGTTACGTGACTGAAGAACAAGGCAAAAAGCGCCGGTGAGATGCGGCGGTAAGGTAACTTTTTGCCACGTTACCATTGGCCGCCTCAGTATTAACGCGAGTTCGGGATAAGAATTGGATCAAAAAAGTTGAATCGGCAGCCTTAAA
>CAMWNP010000018.1 GCA_947175645.1 uncultured Porphyromonadaceae bacterium | reverse complement strand
GGCAGTTCGGCAAACTGAACGATGAGATGGACACCCTTCCCATAGCCCTGCGCAACCACATCGGGTGGCACCGCACCATGACTGAACGAGGTTACCGTACCGGACAATTCCCCACCATGCAGCGCTGGCTCACCGACCAGTCATGGCGTGACAGGCTGCCCGATGTGGAAGGATAACTCCCACTTACCGTTTCCAGAAGGCTGATGTAAAGAGGATAAGGACAGTGAACAGTTCAAGACGACCGGTGAGCATGAGCAGCGCCATGACATATTTAGCAGGTGCGGCCAGACTCGTGTAACTCCCGCCGAACCCCTCTATACCTATCCCGAGGTCAGCATTGCTCACACATGCAAGTGATGTCAGGATAGAGTCAAGCATTGAATCACCGAAAAGCATCAGTATGAAGCCTCCTATAAAGATAACGGCAACATAAATGGTCATGAACACCATCACTTTGTTAACTATTTCCGGCGAAGAAACCCTATTGTTGAAGGTCACGGAGCGTACGGCGTTAGGATGAAGTACCCTGTACATTTCGTTACGAATGTTCTTGGCGACGAAAATAGCCCTGTCAAGTTTTGATCCACCGCTGGTTGATCCTGCACAGGCCCCCGTGAACATAAGCAGGAAGATTATCAGCATCACGGGTGTGCCCCAGTTGTTAAGTCCGCTGATGGTATATCCGGTTGAGGATATGGTGGATACCACCTGGAAAAGAGTGTCGATGACACCTGACTGGAGAGTGCGGAATTTCCCGTTGAGAAGCATTATCAGAGTTACGGCGGCAGTTGCCCACACCACCACTTTCACGTAGGTCCGGAAGGCCTCGCTATGCCACGTCACCTTAAAGTTTCCGGTACTCATTTTGTATATCATACCGAAGTTGACACCACCTATGAACATAAAAAGAATAAGGATACACTTCACATAGTTGGACTGCCAGTAGTTTATCCCTTCGGTATTGGTGATAAATCCGCCGGTGCTCATGGTGCTGAACGCATGGCAGAGCGAGTCGAACAGATTCATTGGGCCTGCCCACAGCAGCAGAGTCAGTACTATGGTCAGCAATATATAACATGTCCAGAGGGTCATGGCGGTCTGGCTCACACGAGGGCGTATTTTCTCATGGGTTATTCCGGTGACCTCCGCATTAAACATCTGCATTCCGCCTGAGGAGTTAAGCATGGGGAGAACGGCCAGGGTGAAGAGTATGATTCCCATACCCCCTATCCACTGCATCAGAGCGCGCCATATGAGAATACCGTGTCCTACGTCAGAGATGTCCGTCAGCACCGATGCTCCGGTGGTGGTGAATCCGCTGATGGAGTCGAAGAAGGCATCGGTGAAACCCAGATGTGGCGAGCCTATCATGAAGGGGAGCAGACCGAACAGTGAGAAAAACACCCACACCAGCGATGTCAGAAGCAGTCCCTCACGTTTTCCCATATCGGAATAACGGGGTTTGATGAGAAATGTCATGGAAAGTCCGGCGCAAAGTGTGACTCCGGTGGTTATGGCAAAGGCTATGGTGTCTTTTTCGCCATAAAGGGCTGATGTGACCAGAGGCACAACAATGAAACCGCTCTCGAAAAGCAACAGAAGTCCTATTATGCGGAGAACCATCAGGATGTTAATCCCGGGGCGTCGTCGTGAGTGGGTGTACTCGCTCATCTCTGATATTGGTTTACCAACGGAAATTCTGATTGAATACAGTGCGGTTGCCGCAGCCGTCCGTAACTGTCACGGTCAATTTATGGTCTCCTCCGCGTTTGACGCGTCCGGCATTGAGATCGTAGGTCAGTGTACCTGACTTTCCGTCAAGTTCCATAAGGACGAATCTGCCGTCGATCTCGCCGCTATAGGTTTCAACACCGCTCAGATTATCGGAAATCTTTACCGCCACACGGTTGTTGCGTCCCCACTGTTGCGGATTCAGCGGGCGGACAGTGGGTGCCGTAGCATCAGTGGTTACTGCGTACGTGCCGAAGCGGTTGACATCGGCTTTCATTGAACTCCCTGTGAATTCCGCACCGATGGCGCTGCGCGACGAGCCTCCTATCCTGACAAGGCATAGTTTCGAGGGATCGGATACGGTTTCTGTGACGGGAATCTCCACGGTTATGTCATTCGCCAGAGGTACCGTGGGGTCGCCTATCTTCACTATCGGTGATATGTAGTTTTCGGAGGATGTGGTGGAAACGTTGAACCAGATGTCGTCATAAAGCACACCTGAGGGGATTTCAACCTTCACCCCGTCAACATTATAATAATTGTAGCCCCGGTAATCCAGACGCCAGGCAGCGTGCTCAACAGGAACGATATCCTGACGTTTGCCTCGGATTGTGAAAGGCACATGACGTGTGTTCCCGAATTCGTCCGTAAGCGTGAACTCACATTTATAAGGACGTTCCTCGGTAATATCAAGAATGCCGTTGTTGCCGGTTTTTATCATGAAGCCCAGAGGTTGGGACGGTGGAACATAGGTCCACATCATCCATCGTCCGCGATTGACCACGTCGCCATAGAATGCCAGGGTGTTCACCGCACGTGTCTCCTCCATATCGTAGCGGTCTATGACTCGCTCGTAAATCGTTTTGCCGTCAACGGAAAAGGTCAGGTATTTCACTCCGTAGATGTTGGCAGTTCCCGTCATCTTGTCAAAGGCATTGATGGCCGGAATGACCTTACCCCAGGCCGTGAATCCCTTCTGGGCTTCCGCTGCTGTCAGCACCGCACCTTTGATTTCTCCGTTTATCACGCCCTCATCACCGTGGGGATACAATCCCAGATGCCTTACTTCAGGAGCAACCTTGTCATTGAAAATATCACGCATGAACGGGATGGGGTCAAGAGCATATCCGGTTTCGGTTTCCCTAACCTCGAAATGAACATGCGGACCGAAAGAATGTCCGGCATTTCCGCTCACCGCAATGACCTCGCCACGTTTCACCGGAAACTGTTCAGGCGGAAATTCCATGTCGACGGCGAACTGACGGAGTTCATACTGGCGCGCCTTGACAACTTTGTCAACCGCAGGTGTGAACGCCTCCAGATGTCCGTAAACCGTCATCAGCCCAGTGGCCGGATGTGTCACGTAAACGGCTCGCCCATAGCCCCATGGTGACACTGAAATACGGGAAATATAGCCGTCATCCGCACTATGCACATCCCATCCTGTGCGTCCCTGGGTCTTGAAATCTACTCCCCCGTGGAAATGATTGGGCCGGAGTTCGCCGAAGTTGCCGGCGAGAACTGCCGGAATATTCACCGGTTTGACCATGTAGGCACTTTTATTCTGCCCCTGAACAAGGACTGCACACCCAAGAAATGCTATAACTGAAAAAAATCTCATCACGTTTGTTCGGAAACTGTTTTTATACCTTTTCAACTACAAAATTAATCATAATTCAGCATCATTTCCACCTTTTCCGGAAATTTATTATGCCGGACTGACCAAAAATTGCTACTTTTGCATGAAAATTTCATAAATCGTCTCAATGCAGGAAAAAATCATTATTCTTGACTTCGGATCGCAGACAACCCAACTTATCGGGCGCCGTGTCCGCGAACTGAACACTTATTGTGAAATTCTCCCTTACAATAAGTTCCCGGAGAACGATCCCTCGGTCATCGGGGTCATCCTTTCCGGATCTCCTTTCTCCGTTTACGATGAAAAAGCGTTTAAAATCAACACCATGGATTTGCGTGGCAAACTTCCCGTGCTGGGAATTTGCTTCGGAGCACAACTTCTGGCCTTTCAGAACGGTGGAAATGTTGAGGGTGCCCCCTCACGCGAGTATGGAAGAGCCCACCTTTCCGAGATTGATCCGGAATCTCCGCTGTTTAACGGAATTCCTAAAGGATCGCAGGTGTGGATGAGCCATGGCGATACGATTACCGCATTAGGTGAAGGATTTCACCGGACTGCATCTACTGACAGTGTAAAATTTGCGGCGTTCCAGGCTGACGGTGAACAAACCTTCGGGGTGCAGTTCCATCCGGAAGTCTATCACACGGAAGATGGGCTGCGCCTGCTTGAGAATTTCGTAGTGGGAATCTGCGGAAGCAAGCAGACCTGGAACCCGGAATCCTTCATAGAATCAACCGTGGCGCAACTGAAACAGCAGTTGGGCGATGACAAAGTCGTCCTCGGTCTGAGCGGCGGTGTCGACTCAACTGTGGCCGGTGTCCTTCTTAACAAGGCTATAGGCAAGAACCTCACATGCATCTTCGTTGATCACGGATTGCTCCGCCTCAATGAATTCAACGAGGTTATGGAGGACTATAAGGGGCTTGGACTCAACGTGATAGGAGTTGATGCATCTGCTGAATTCTTTGCGGAACTCGCAGGCGTGAAGGATCCTGAACGCAAACGAAAAATCATTGGAAAAGGATTCATTGACGTGTTTGACCGCGAGGCTTCAAAACTCACCGATGTCAAATGGCTGGCTCAGGGAACCATTTATCCTGACTGTATTGAATCACTCTCTATAACCGGCACCGTAATCAAGAGCCATCACAACGTGGGTGGTCTTCCGGAAAAGATGCATCTCAAACTGTGTGAACCTCTCCGGTTGTTGTTCAAGGATGAGGTACGTGCGGTGGGCAGGGCTCTTGGAGTACCCGAACGCCTGATTGGACGTCATCCGTTCCCAGGTCCGGGACTGGCCGTCCGTATCCTGGGCGACATCACTCCTGAGAAAGTGAACATCCTCCAGCAGGCTGACCACATATTCATTCAAGGACTGCGCGACTGGGGACTTTATGACAAAGTATGGCAGGCCGGTACAATCCTGCTGCCCGTGCAGAGTGTGGGTGTGATGGGAGACGAAAGAACCTACGAACAGGCTGTGGCTCTGCGTGCAGTAACCTCCACTGATGCCATGACCGCCGACTGGGCCCGTCTTCCTTATGACTTTCTTGCTAAAGTTTCGAACGACATCATCAACAAGGTACGTGGCGTGAACCGCGTTACCTATGATATTTCCTCAAAACCACCGGCAACAATCGAGTGGGAATAATCTCCACCTTGACTCCGAATAAAAAAACAGGGTGCATCGCTCAGTTGTGATGCACCCTGAAAATTTAAGTATGAGAAGTTACTGATTCTGCCCGAAAAGGTTCTTGATGGAGCCGATTGAACTGAGAACCGACGAGGCCTCGTAAGGGATGTAGACGGTTTTGTTATCTTTGCCTGTGGTCATCTCGCGCAGAGTGTCGATATATTTCATGGCCAGCATATATGTTGCCGGATCTGTTTTTGTCTGTGCTACCGCTTCGGCAACCCTACGTATGGCCTCCGCTTCGGCCTGTGCGTTGAGGATAATGGCCTGAGCCTCACCTTCGGCACGAAGAATCTCAGCCTGTTTGGTCGCTTCCGCCTGATTTATCTTTGAGGCACGTTCCCCTTCCGAGCGTAAGATCAGTGACTGTTTTTCACCCTCGGCGTTAAGGATTTCCGCACGGCGGTTACGCTCTGCCTGCATCTGTTTTTCCATGGCCACACGTACGCTCTGCGGGGGTGTGATGTCCTGAAGTTCCACACGGTTGACTTTCACGCCCCACTTGTTGGTGGCATCATCCAGAATCACCTGGAGTTTGCTGTTGATGGTGTCACGTGAGGTGAGGGTTTCGTCAAGTTCAAGTTCACCGATTACGTTTCGCAGCGAAGTCTGGGTGAGTTTTTCTATGGCGTTGGGCAGGTTGTCAATTTCGTACACGGCTTTCTTGGGATCTGTGATCTGGAAATAAAGCAGTGCATTGATTTCGGTGGTGACGTTGTCACGTGTGATAACCTGCTGCGAGGGGAAGTCATAGACCTGTTCACGCAGATCGATTATGCTTGTGGTGGTGTAGCCGCGGTTGGTCCGGATGTAGATGAGTTTAGGCTTGTCAATGAAGGGGATGATGAAGTTCAGACCTGCGGGGAGAACGCTGTGGAAGCGTCCGAACCGTTCTATTACCCGTGTTTCAGACTGAGGCACTACTTTCACTCCGGCGGAGATGATGACAATTACGAGGAGCACTACTATCAGTGCGAAGATGATGGTTGCATCCATTGTGAGTTATATTGTTTAAGATGTTAGATGACAGCGACTTCAAGTATTATGCTGTTGTAGCCGGTTACAACGACTTCCTGTCCGCGGGGAATGATTTGTGTGTGACCCGGTGCGGTAACCTGCCAGTTGTCCCCGTCGATGCGGGCGCGACCCGGTTGGCCTGGCTTTATCTCATGTGTTATTATGGCATGGCGCCCTAATAGCGCGTCCATTCCGGTGCGTGCGTTGCGTGATTCTTTGGCGGTGGCCGCTATGTGGAGTTTACGGAACCATGGCATAATCAGTAGATAGGCCAGAACGGAACTTCCGGCCAATGCTGTGACCTGCCACACGGTCGATGCGCCGCAGAGGGCTGCTATCAGTGCGCCTGTGCAACCTATTGCCATGCACAGGAGCCACATTGTCTGGGTGAGTACTTCAAGAATCAGCAGTACAGCGGCCACGGTGAGCCATATTATCCATCCGTTCATACCTTCATTTTTTTTTGAATACCGTTACAAATATAAGAATTTGCAGCGTAATTGCAAAATGAGGTATGAAAATCACTTTTTATTTTTGATGATAATGGAAAGAAGCACCATCAGGGTAAGTGCCCAGGGGTAATACATGTAGGGGAATGGCGCGAGGGGTGATATCCCGGCGAGTGATGCGGCCAGGAGTGTCTGTGCTCCGTAGGGGATGAGACACTGGACTATGCATGACGATGTGTCGAGCAACGAGGCTGTTTTACGTGGACGGATGTTGAATTTTCGGGAGATGCGGTTTGAGATTTCGCCCACGGTTATGATGGCCACCGTATTGTTTGCCGTGCAGAGATTTACTATTCCGGTGAGCAGGCAAATTACCGATTGTGCTCCGCGTGAGCCGCTGATGCGCGCCGTCATCAGTTGGAGGATGAAGGTTATCCCACCCATTTCACGTATGAGCCCGAGCATGCCTGCAGCCAGCAGGGTTATGATGATCAGTTCTCCCATGGAGTTGATTCCTGAGCCCATGTAGAGGGCCATGTCAAGAAGGGGTGTCTGGTATATCAGTCCTAATACAAGGGCTGTTACTGTCCCTATGGTAAGGACAATGGTGACATTTATTCCTATGATGGCTGTGACGATGACCACCATGTAGGGGAGAATCAGCCACGGGTTGCATGAGGTGTCGGTTTTTATGGCCGGGGTGCCGTAACTCATCAGAATGTAGATGAGCAGGGTTATCAATGCGGCCGGAAGTACAATGAGGATGTTGGCTTTGAACTTCTCATCCATGCCGCATCCTTGCGAGCGTGTGGCCGCTATAGTGGTGTCAGATATGAACGATATGTTGTCACCGAAGAATGCTCCACTGATTATCAGTGCCACGTAGAACGGCACATTGCCGTCAGATTGCTGGGCGAGTTCAACGGCTATGGGGGTGAGGGCCACAACGGTTCCTACGGAGGTGCCTATTGAGAGTGATATGAAGCAGGCGGCGAGAAACATTGTGGGAACGATGAATTCGGCGGGAAAGAAGCGCAGTGTCAGACGGACTGTGGCATCTACGGCTCCCAGTTCGCGGGCAAGGGTGGAGAATGCTCCGGCGAGCACAAACACCCAGAGCATGTAGAGGATAGAGGAGTGACCGGCGGCTTTGGAGAAGATTTCTATGCGTGACGTAAGCGGTTGTCCGGTGGATATGGTCACCCCCCAGACAGAGGCCGCGAGCAGTGCCACACTGATAGGCATTTTGTAGAAGTCACCGGCAATGATGCTGGTCACTACGTAACTGATCAGGAATACCGCCATCGGCGATAGTGCTTTGAGCCCCTGACGTGTGGTTATGATTTTTGAGTTGTCCATTGTTCTGATTCCGGATTTTGAAAATGAACTCCCGCTACTTTCACAAGCGGCGGGAGTTCGTAACCTATGATTCACTTATATGTAAAAATTACTATTGACTTTCGTTTTTTAGGGTTGTATGTGATGTATTTATTATCGGATGGGGTGATATTGAACGAAGGCTTCCATTGCTTCGTAGGATGCCAGACCAAGGCTCTGGTAGAGCATTGCAGTGGCACGGTTGCGTTCCTCGGCACGCTGCCAGAAGAGACGGTCGTCATCGCCGAGGAAAGGAGCGTTCTCCATCTGAGACTGGTGTTTCAGGATGGAATTACGTTTTGAGCGGAGTTGCTCGGGGCTCATCGGAACAGCCATTTCAATGTGGTCTATTTCCCATTCTGCCCATGCTCCACGGTACATCCAGATGCGGCAGTCCTGCATCCAGGGTTCGTCTTTGAGTTCGTCAACCGCAGCGAGAACAGCATCAGTGCAGACACGGTGTGTTCCGTGGGGATCGGCGAGGTCACCTGCTACGAAAATCTGCTGAGGTTTTACCTTCTCTATGAGAGCCTTGACGATGTTGACGTCGCGTTCGGTGAGTTCACCTTTTTTGATAGTACCGGTTTCGTAGAAGGGGAGACGGAGGAAGTGTATGTTTTCAGGTTTGACTCCAATGTAGTTGCATGCGATGGTTGCTTCCGCCTGACGAATCATGGTCTTGATTTCGCGGATGTCCTTCGTGTCCATCTCGCCCGGTTTCTTTGAGTTGACAAAAGTCTTGATGTCATCAGAAAGGATACGGTAAGAGGCGGTGTTGAAATCGAACATCGGGGCAATTTTGTCCATCATCAGGAAGTAGCGCATCATGTCTTCGTCACCAACGGCGATGTTTCCTGATGTTTCGTAAGCCACATGAACGTCATGGTTCTGGTCGACAAGACGCTGGAGTGTGCCACCCATTGAGATTACGTCATCATCGGGGTGGGGGCTGAACACGATCACACGTTTTGGATAGGGGTTTGCCCGTTCGGGACGATAGGTGTCGTCAGCATCAGGTTTGCCACCGGGCCATCCGGTGATTGTGTGCTGAAGTTCGTTGAACACCTTAATGTTTACGTTGTAGGCTGAGCCGAAGAGGGCGATCAGTTCACCAAGTCCCCAGTCTGTATAATCCTTGTTTGTCAGTTTGAGGATGGGTTTTCCGGTTTGCTGGCAGAGCCATACAATGGCGCGGCGGATCAGTTTGTCGTCCCATTCGCATGTGGTCACTTTCCAGGGGTGTGACAGGCGGGTGAGTTCTTCTGCGGCTGGCAGGTCAAGCGCGATGCGGGTGTGGTTGTGGAGTTGGAGGAATGAAGCGGGGACATTCTCGGTGACGGGGCCTTCGATTGCCTGTTTGATTTTGTTCGCTTTGTTTTCACCCCATGCAACCGCCATGATACGTGAAGACTTGAGTATGTTGCCGATACCGAGGGTGATTGCGGTGGCTGGGAGAGATTTCGCTCCATAACGTTTGGCGAGACGACGGCGGGTTTCAGCATCCAGAAGAACCAGTCGGCAAGTGCTTGTTGCGAGTGATCCCGGTTCATTGAGGGCAATGTTGCCTTCGTCGCCGATTGCCAGGATCGTCAGGTCAAGCGAGCCGGCACGGTCAATTTCCTGCTGGTATTCCAGACAGTATTCATAGAGTTCGCCTTTGCTTACCGAAGTGTCGAAACTGTGGATGTTCTCGGGCTTGACGTTGACATGATCGAGGAATTCATTCTTTAAAGTTTCCAGTGTGCTGTTACCGTCAGAGAGAGCGGGATAGAATTCCGAGATATTGAACACAATGACATTTTCAAAAGAAATTTCCCCGTTTTTGTATTTCTCTACCAAAGAGGCATAAACCGGATCGAGGTCTTTGCCGGTGCCTAGGGCAACCACGCATTTTCCGTTTTCTTTGAGTTTCCGGTTGATCAGATCCACCGCATGCTGAGCGATGTAGTTGCTCCCTTCCGGCACGGTTTCGAAAATACGGGTGTATACATTTTCCTCACGAGTGAGAGCCGCTCTTTCAACGTCACCTTCGGGTGCGTAGTAACGGCGAGGAATTCTCTCAAGTTTGATTTGTGAACTTAAATTGGTTTTCATCCCTGTGATGTTTTTTCTTATGGTGCAAATGTAGGTATTATTTTTAGAATATATACTAAAATTTAGATAATTTAACCTTTAAAAACTTTTATTTAGGTTTATGCAGGGACGAGATTGAGTCAATAAAGAATCCAAAACTGACATTTTTCAAAAAAAATGGTGTGGATTTGCATTGTAACCAGGTTTTTTGTTAATTTTGTCAAGCAAACAATAACCTAATAATATCATGTCAGACAAAATAGATAAACTTGACCGAAAGATTCTTCAACTCATAATGCACAACGCGCGTACTCCTTCAAAGGATATTGCAGTGGAGTGCGGTGTGTCACGTGCGGCGATTCATCAGCGCATACAGCGGCTGGTGGAACTGGGCATCATCACAGGCTCAGGCTACAATGTAAATAAGAAAGCACTCGGTTTCCACACCTGTACGTTCATTGGGGTCAATCTGGAGCGTGGCGCCATGTACCGTCAGGTGGTTGCGGAACTTGATAAGATACCCGAGGTGGTTGAATGTCATTTCACCACGGGCCCTTACACCATGTTCGTGAAACTTTATGCGAAGGACAATGAGCACCTGATGGATCTACTCAATAATAAAATACAGAGCATTCACGGTGTGACCGGAACGGAAACACTGATTTCGCTCGACCGCAGTATAAAACGAAATATCCCGGTATATGAACCAGAAGACTAACACCTCATTTGCAGAAAACTGCAACATCATCTTTGACCGTTCAACGGCTGACTATCATATCAACGATAACGTTGACACTCCTGTTTCCAATCCTTATCAGGAGGGGACTGTCGAACACACTCTGTATGCCAAGAACTGGATTGATGCCGTTCAGTGGCATCTGGAGGATATTATCCGTGATCCGGAGATTGATCCGGTGGCAGCGCTGGCGCTGAAACGACGTATTGACCGTTCTAACCAGGACCGCACCGATATGGTTGAGGAACTTGACTCTTTCTTCCGCGACAAATATGCCGGTGTGGAGGTGAAGGCTGATGCCACAATCAACACAGAGAGTCCGGCGTGGGCACTTGACCGTCTGTCAATCCTGGCTCTGAAGATCTATCACATGCAGGCTGAACTTCAGCGCACCGATGCTTCACCCGAACACCTGGCCCGCTGTCAGGCTAAACTTGATGTTCTGCTTCAGCAACGCACGGACCTCACTACCGCCATCGATCAATTGCTTGACGATATAGCGGCAGGACGCAAGTACATGAAGGTCTACCGACAGATGAAGATGTACAACGATCCTGACACCAATCCGGTGTTGTATGGCGCAAAAAAATAATGATTACGGAGCAAATCCGCTTGGGCTGAAGCGAGTGCTTGTGGCACGTTTCTCAGCGTTGGGTGACGTTGCCATGGCTATCCCCGTTCTGTACAGCGCGGCCCGCTGCTACCCTGATGTAGAGTTTATCTTCATCACTCGTCCGGCCATGACCTCAATGTTCGTCAACGCTCCCGTTAATCTCAAACCGGTGGGTGTGGATCTGAAAGGGAAGTATGCCGGAACCACTGCGATGTGGCATCTTTTCAAGGATCTGCGCAGGGAGTATGGCTTTGAGGCGTTTATTGATCTTCACGATGTTATCCGCACTCAGTTGCTGGGCCTGTTCTGCCGTCTTCACCGTATTCCCGTGAGGAGAATAAGAAAGGGTAGGAGAGGGAAGCGTGCCCTTACGCGCCGGACCGGCAAAATAATGCTTCCGCTGACATCCTCCAGGGCACGTTACCGTGGTGTGTTCTATGCCATGGGGTTGCCTCTTGAGGAACGTTTCGATGGACTTTTCGGCCGGTCAAAGGCTCCGGTGGATATGTTGCCGGACTTCGCACGGAGTCATTCTGAGGGTGAACGATGGATTGGTATAGCACCGTTTGCCGCACACAAAGGGAAAATTTATCCCAAGGAAATGATGGAACGGGTTGTGGAGGAATTAGCCTCGGATACCCGCAACAGGTTGTTTTTCTTTGGCGGCGGAGCAAGTGAAGAGCAGATTCTCGACGGCTGGGTGAACCGCTTTCCCGGGACTGTGTCACTGGCTGGCCGGCGTCTCGGCTTCCCTGTTGAACTGGCTCTGATGAGCCATTGTGATGTAATGGTTTCAATGGATTCGGGCAACATGCATCTTGCGTCACTGGTAAATACGCCTGTGGTTAGCGTTTGGGGAGCGACTCATCCGTTCTGCGGCTTCAAGGGATGGCATCAGCGCGACTGCAATATGGTTCAGTTGCCGCTAACCTGCCGCCCATGTTCTGTGTTCGGTGACAAACCGTGTCATCGTGGCGACTACTTTTGTCTTAAAGGAATTAATCCTTCAAAAATAGTCGACAAGGTTAAAAGTGTGATTGATTCATAGGTGAAATTCCCGGATTTTCGGTGATGTAAAGAAATCGTGTCCTCTCAGGTTAGGTCTGCCGTGGCGATCTCGGTGAATGAGATGCCTGCCCGGTTTAATCGGTGTCACTCCGGACGCCAACGTTGAACGAGGACGCTGTCCCGACACGCCTGGCGGCGTACGGGGTTACGATAGATCGGCATCCTTTCCAGGACGCCCTGCTCATGTGTTCCCTCTGCCCGGCACGCCTGACGGACAGCGTAGGGGATGCGAAAAATGGAGTTCCTCCCAAACCGTATGCTCTGTCGGCATCTGTCTCAAAGGGAAAAAACGTCTGAGGACGTTGATTATCAGCAAGGCGGTGTATCATAATAAGCCATCTGCGTCGTTGCTTTCGGAATTCGGACTCAGCGCATTGCATCTGACCTATTTTGACAAAACTTAAGAGGGTGTGCCAAAATTTTGTTTTGACACACCCTCTTTGTTGAATTCGGTTTAAGGATTGGTTCCGGTATTTTATAGAATTCGGTGTTTTATGGTTTTGGTGGAGTCTCCTGTGACTTTGATCAGATAGAGCCCTGCATCAAGATTTCCGAGGGTCACGTCTTCTCCGTTTGAGGTAAGACTCATGATCAGGCGACCGTCAACGCCGAACACTTCAACGGTTGCCGGTTTGCCACCGAGAATCACGGTGTTGTCTTTGATCACGATGTTTTCACTGTCACTTGCTATACCTTCCACTCCTGAATCATCACCTAAGTATACGGCACTGAAAGCAGGTGTTTCACGGCGTTCTGTTCCGGTTTCGGTAATGAAGGTTGCAACAACCTTAAAGAAGTAGGTGTCACCTTCCTTGAGGAATGTTTTTGAAGAGGGAATCTCCTTGATGGGGCAAGATTCGTTTGAGTTGAATTCTCCCTTGTAGGAAGATCCACGTGCAAGTCCTGAGGCTGTTTTGGCAATGTAGTAAACAATCTGACTCGCACCGATAACGGGTTTGTGTTTGATGGTTTCATTGCCATAGAACGAGCCTCCGTTTACGGGCGAAATTACTTCGGGAACCATGGGATCGGCATATTGGGTGAAGAATGAAATCACCGGAGAGGTCAGATTTTCACCCTGGTGGTTGTAGTGGAATCGAGCGAAGTATTTGGATCCTGCCGCGAGGTATGAAGTCATCTGATGACTGCCACCTTCTGCTTCAGCGGTGTAAACGAGGTTGGCGAAATCTTCGGAGTTTGATATTTCCAGATTTATCTTGCGTTCCTCAGGCGTCCATTTGAAGCATGGAGCCAGTTCGGTTTTAGCCTGCATATCAGTGGGATAGGTCAGACGTGCCCTGTTGGGAACTGCCGTACGTACGGCAGAGATTCCGTCATTTGCATTGTTGCCGGATACGCGGACGCGCCAATAGATTTTCTCGCCCATGGGGAGAGCCTGCATGGTTGAAGATGACAGGATGCATGATTCGGTTGACACACTTGCGAGCATGTGGTTGAATTCGGCATCCGATGCAACGTCAACGGTATAGACAAGCGCATCCTTGACTTCGTTCCAGGAGAAGTCGAACGGTGCTTCCACTTCGGCTCCTTCCGCGGGGGCAATTAGTTCAGGACCTTCAAGATCAAAAACTTTCTCACCCATGAAAGCGGCTGAATATTCAAAGCCGAGACGGTCATAGACACACACGGCATAGCGGTGGTTGGCAACCTTTTCAGCAGGAATTTCGTAGGAGGGTGTATAGGTTACTCCCAGCAGATATTCAGGCTGGCGGGTGAAGGATTCTTCGGATTCCGGTACGGCATAGACTGTGTAGCGTACATTGTCGTAGCCTTTCCAAGAGAGGCGGTTTCCTACCCGTTCAATGTCAGAGACCAGACCGGGGTTATTGCTCTTTTTGTGGGTCATTGCGGGGACGAGGGCAGGAGTGGTGAATACCTCATTGCGGAGGTGATGGCCCAGAAGCCCTTTGCCGAATCCTTTTTTGTAGAGATATTTTGCGGAGTAGAAAACGGAACCGGGTGCATCATCAAGCGTGTACTCGCGGTTAACTTTCACCTCTTTCGAGTATTCGTAGAGATTGGCGTTGTGTGGACCACCGGCCATGGGAGATGCTTCGTTGCTGCCCATTATGACGGTTTCAATGGATGAAGCGGCAAAGGGGGTGATTTCACTGACATTGGTGATGCTTGAAATGTCCTGTGATACAAACATGTGGCGGTTGAACTTGGCTGCCACCTGGCTCCACCATTTAGTTGCAACCTCATAGTTGGGGGAAGAATTCTCAACGGTCCAGTAGATCTGAGGGGTCATGAAGTCGACGGTTCCTTCAGCCAGCCAGGCGATAGGATCGGAATAAATGTCGTTGTACTGCCAGTCACTGCCAGTAGGACATGGCGTGATTCCGTAATTTTTAGCCACATCATAACTTGTGCATGCAATACCGGCGGGTCCGACACCGAAACGTACCCAGGGTTTGGTTTCCTGAATGGTGTTATAGACCTGTTTGATCATGTTGTTTACGTTGGCGCGACGCCAGTCCTTGATGTTTGTCAGCGTTCCTCCGTTGTCTTTGTAGGCTTGGAAAAGGTCGCCGTCGTCAGCCTCGGAGACTCCGGAGAGGTAGAAATAGTCATCGAAGAGCATGCCGTCGATGTCGTAATTCTGAACAATTTCTTTGACAATTTTGCAAATTTGCTCGGTCACTTCCGGCAGACCCGGGTTAAGGATGGAAGCCCCTTTAATGTCAAGAAGCCATTCGGGATGAGTCTGGCGATAGTCGTCAGCGCCTTTCCATGAGCCCACTACAGATTCGTAGCGGTAGGGGTTTACCCATGCATGACACTCCATTCCGCGTTTGTGACATTCCTCTACTGCAAATTCCAGAGGGTCCCATCCCGGATCAAGTCCACGGTTACTTACAAGGTCAGATGACCAGGGTTCGTAACTTGATTTATACAATGCGTCGGAACGGCTGCGAACCTGAAGGTTTATGGCATTGAAGTTGTTGGTTTTCAGAGAGTCGAGCAACACAATCAGTTCTTGTTTCTGATTGTTGATCTGAGTTTGGTTGCCGGTGGAGGATACTTTGGTTGTAGGCCAGTCAAGTTGCCATACCGTGGCGAGCCAAGTGCTGCGGAATTCCTGCTTTACGGCAGGGGTGGCACCGTAGAGCGCGTTAACGCTTAAAACCAGCGTCAATGTAGCCATCAGTGCTTTCGTGATAGTTTTTCGCATGATTGATTTTCTAAATAATTTCAGAATGGTTTATTCGGGTTAGTAAATTCCTATTAGAACTATATAATAATGAGCGGAGGCAAAAAAGTGCCGTCCCGAAGTTTTATAATACAAATTTACTGCTTTAATCCATAATTTCAAAACTATTAACATCTATTTACTACATTTTAATATTTGTTGGCAAAGTGTATTGAAATTTTTCAACTAACATTTCATAACATCGGAAAAAATCCGTAACTTTGCCACCAAACACCTGTATCTAATGTAGTTGGAGCGGGAAAATGGATTGAGGTGGATGACAAGAAATCGTCTGCCCGCAGTCCTTAACCCATTTTCACTCCGCTATTGGAAGGGTGTCATCACATTTCTTGCACGATCATGATCATTATTGCCGACAGTAGTTCTACCCGCACGGAGTGGGTATTGGTAGACGGAGACAAGGTGGTAGAAAAGGCCACTACGGGAGGTATGAACCCATACTTCCAGACCCGTCGTGAAATAAGCCACAGCATCCGCCTTGAACTCCCGGAACTCTTTTTTAAGAAGAGATGGGAGCATGTGTATTATTACGGAGCAGGATGCTCAAATCCTGAGAAGTGCAAGATCATGGAGTCATCGCTGGTTGCACAGTTCAAGACACCCGTCACTGTGGAGAGCGACCTTCTGGGTGCGGCGCGCGGGCTGCTTGTCAGAAAGCCCGGTCTGGCCTGTATCATAGGCACCGGTTCCAACTCCTGTAACTACGACGGGGAGAAAATCGTAAAGAATATCCGACCGCTGGGTTATGTTCTTGGTGACGAGGGTTCAGGAGCCTACATAGGGAAACGGTTCATTGCAGACTGCCTGAAAGGGCTGGCGCCCGTTGCTCTGACGGAGCAGTTCATCAGCGAATATTCCATTGAAATGGAGAATGTGCTTGATGAGATCTACATTCATGCTCTTGCAAGTGTGTTGCTGTCGTCCTACTCGAATTTCCTGCTCAAGCATCTGGACGACGAGTATGTGCGCGATCTCATCTATAACTCTTTCATGGAGTTTTTCCGTAGAAACATTGCAGCGTATGACTACAAGAACCATCCTGTAAGTTTCGTGGGGTCAGTGGCATGCAACTTCTCGGAAATACTGCAGGAAGCAGCCCGGGACTTTAATGTGGAAGTATTGAAAATAGTGCCTTCCTCAATGCCCGGACTGGTTGAATATCATACAACTGTCTGATTGTCAGAAGAAGCCTTGTCAGATTCGGAGTCGGCGTTCTGTTTCTTCACCACTGCTGTCATGGGATTGGTGTTACGTGTCTGGTTGATAAGACTCGTGACGTAGACAGTGAATACGGGGAACATCATTATGCCGATCACAGCAAGCAGCACTGAAAGTACGCGTCCGACGGGGGTTACGGCAACTATGTTGCAGCCTATGGTTGTGACGTCCATAGCCGCCCACCACAAAGCATCGTTATAGTTCTGGACTCCGCTGTTCACCCCATGCTCAAAAACGTAAAAAGCAAGCGATGAGAAGTAGACGGTTGCGACAAGTGTTACAACGTAGGTCACGAACAGTCCTGTAGCCTTATTATAGGTAAACCATCCGACGACGATGGCAAGGGCGTAGCCACCACGGATCAGCGGGATATACCTGACAATATATGCGGTTTCCGGTCCGAAGTTCCAGCCGTAATGCTCAATCAGTGCTCCGTAAGGGATTGACACCAGCAGGAAGAGGAAATGGGTAAGGAAATAATGCCATTTTCTTTGTGACAGGAAGAGTTCCACAAAAAAGTCAAAAATGAAAACAACGCAAATCCAGAATTCAATCCTGATGAAACGTGGACGCTGAAACTCTGAAATACCTTTGAAAGTGTCATAGGAGATAGTCCAGATAAGGTATATGGAGAGTACCAGGACGATAACATGAAGAAGAAAGTAAACGCCTTTCTTTTGGAAAATCTGATTCAGATGAGATGTAAATGACATAATATGAATATGTTAGGCGGGAATTCTCCTGCCGGTGAAACGTGAGGACTTCGTTATGAAAATTAAACAATAATCCGTTCTCAAAAGTTCGCTGAATAAAAAAGTGAATTTTCTGATGAAAAAAATCATGGAAACACTTGCACAATTAAAAAAAACGCCTTAACTTTGCACCCGTAAACAACAGACCACAGGAGAGATGGCAGAGTGGTCGATTGCGGCGGTCTTGAAAACCGTTGAGGGTCACACCTCCGGGGGTTCGAATCCCTCTCTCTCCGCCAAGAAAAGCAGTCCGAAAGGCTGCTTTTCTGCGTTAAAGAGGGTTCGAACCCCCGGGTTCGTTACCGCGAAGCGCTTGCGAAGCAGTGAGAACAAGTTATGGACTCTATGAGGTGTGCGAAAAGACGCTATTTCTTCCTTTTAAAGAATTTTATACGCTTTATGGTATGTCCTATGGCAAATGCTATCATTAAAAATCCAATTTTTCCATGAATGCCTCCTAATGGACTATGCTCATTTGATAGGAGCCAATGGGTTAAAGTTGCTACACCTGATATGAAAGTAAGAACATACAGCCACCAAAGTAAGCGTGTCGGCACTTTAAGTTTGCTAAATTTTGTAAGCCACTTTTTCCATTGAAAATGAAGGTAAATATGCCATACAATAATACACATAAATGGTAGTGCCACTATTATATGGAAAATAATCGGCAAGAAGCCACCACTTGATGTCGCTTCCAACTGTATGCTTGATGCGAGGATAATTGGCAGTAGGACTGCTAATGTCCAGTCACATATCTTTATTTTTTGTGCTTTTGTCATAGCGCAAAATTACTTCTTTTGTTTTGATAATGAAAATAGGAAACCTTTAATATCTTCTAAAAAAGGATTTATCTGTGTTTTGAGAAAAGTATATCTAAGTTTTGAGATGAAAATGCCCGGTTACAAGCATCAACATGACGCATACCGCTTAGAGGAATAAAAGTTGCGTCAGCGCCAACTTGTTGTAATTTCTCAACTACTCTTTTATTTCTATTAAACGTGCTTTCTTCGGTGCCGGTTGTACAAACAATCGGAGTATGTTTGAATGGAGTAAGATTTTTGCCACGATAAGCACCGGAAGCCGGCATTGCGGCAGTAAAAAATTCAGGGTTCTTTGCAAGAAGTTCCCAGACTCCCGCTGCTCCCATAGAAGCCCCCAGTATATAAATCTGGGATTTACTGATAGAACGTTCTGCTACATATTGTTTCAGGAAAGGCATTAAATACTCAACATACGGGGTATTATCTTCAAGTTTTTCCTTACGATCTCCGAAAAGAGGACGATTAGGGCTTGAGCCGTCGCCTCGCGGTCTGTCTCCACCGGGAGCAACCCCGTTCCACGATGCAGTTTTCGGACATTGGGGAGCGATGAAGTAAGCATGGATATTGTGCTGTTTGAGATAGTCGTATATATCTTTTACCGCCGGCATACCAAGATGCGAGAGATTATCATTACCACGACCACCGGCACTATGTAAAAATAATACGAGAGTGGCAGAATCGGATGCTTCGGGACAAATAATGGTTTCTCTATATTGAATAATTTGATTGCCAACGGTGTCAGTTTTGGGAGTGAAGGCTTCTATGATTTCCTTTGGGATGGGGTGATTACGTTGCGCGAAAACGAGATTGCAAAGGTTCGCTATTATAATGGAGAATAGAATTATGTATAATTTTTTCATTATGCAGTTGGTCTATACAAATATGACCTTTTTTAAAGGTAAAAGTTTAATAGAGTTATCAAAGGAATACTTCAAGGTCATTGACTTTGAAGATACAGTAGTCGCAGATGACGGTGTGTCATAATAAGCCATCTGCAGCGTTGCTTTCGGCAGCGGCTTCGGTCACATACTGGGGTATGCTCCCATCATCCTCATCCTCAGCGCCTTGCATCTAACCTATTCTGACAAACCTTAAGAGGGTGTGTCAAAATTGAATTTCGACACACCCTCCTTGAGGTGCAGTTTTGCACCTCAAACTATTAAATTCTGAAGTGTCAAGTTCAAACATGAAATCAGACGGGAATCTCTTAATATTTGCCTTTACAGCCCTTTTCAGGTATTTTTGTTTCAACTCCGTAAAGACGCGCCAAATCACTGTCAATCATAACTTGCATGAAAATTCCAGATGGCTTTATATATAGCATACTGCCAAGAGTGACGCAGAACTGACATGTGTGTCAGTAAGATGTCAGTTTTTTATTTTAACTTAATTATCTGATTAACAATTTGATATAAAAATTAACCAAATCGTTTTTGAGTGAGTGCAACTTTTTTGGCACGTAATTTGTTCTTTAAATGAAACGAAGAGCAAATAGCCCTTCAATGATAATCAGAATAATTAACAACATAAAATATATTCAACTATGGGAAAAATTATAGGTATTGACTTAGGAACAACCAACTCATGTGTATCTGTTGTAGAAGGTAACGACGCTGTCGTTATCCCTAACAGTGAAGGCCGTAACACCACTCCTTCAGTAGTGGCATTCGTTGACGGCGGCGAACGCAAGGTAGGTGAGCCCGCCAAACGTCAGGCTATTACCAATCCTAAACGTACGATTTATTCTATCAAGCGTTTTATGGGAGAAACCTGCGAGCAGGTAGAGGATGAAATAAAACGCGTACCTTACAAAGTTGTCTGCACCGCAAACGGTATGCCTCGTGTGGACATCGACGGTCGTGAATACACCCCACAGGAAATTTCAGCAATGATTCTTCAGAAAATGAAGAAAACCGCTGAGGACTTCCTGGGTCAGGAAGTGACAGAAGCGGTCATCACCGTTCCTGCATACTTCAACGACGCACAGCGTCAGGCAACCAAGGAAGCAGGTGAAATCGCCGGTCTGAAGGTTATGCGTCTGGTGAACGAACCTACCGCAGCGGCACTTGCCTACGGTATTGAAAAGAAAGACAAAGATATGAAGGTTGCCGTATTCGACCTCGGTGGCGGTACTTTCGATATTTCTATTCTTGAATTCGGTGGCGGCGTGTTTGAAGTGCTTTCAACCAACGGTGATACCCACCTTGGCGGTGATGACTTCGACCAGGTAATCATCAACTGGCTTGCCGATGAATTCCAGAAAGAACATGGAGTTGACCTCCGCAAGGATCCTATGGCACTCCAGCGTTTGAAAGAGGCTGCCGAGAAGGCGAAAATCGAACTTTCAAGCACCACAACCACTGAAATCAACCTTCCTTATATCATGCCTGTTGACGGTATACCTCAGCACTTGGTTAAGACTCTTACCCGTGCGAAATTCGAGCAACTGGCTGACAAATTGATTCAGGATACTATCAAGCCTTGCGAGCAGGCGCTCAAGGATGCGAAACTGACACCCGCCGATATCGACGAAGTGATCCTCGTTGGTGGTTCAACCCGTATCCCCGCCGTTCAGCAGGTAGTTGAGAAATTCTTCGGCAAAGCACCCTCAAAAGGTGTTAACCCCGATGAAGTTGTGGCTATCGGTGCTGCCATCCAGGGTGCATCAATGTCAGGTAACCAGAACTATAAGGATGTGGTTCTTCTTGATGTAGTGCCTCTGTCAGTTGGTATCGAAACCCTCGGCGGCGTGATGACCAAACTTATTGAAGCGAACTCAACAATTCCTATCCGTAAGAGCGAGACTTTCTCAACTGCCGCTGATAACCAGCCTTCAGTAGAAATCCACGTTCTGCAGGGTGAACGTCCTATGGCTAAGGATGACAAGACTCTGGGTAAATTCCACCTCGACGGTATCGCACCCGCTCCCCGTGGTATTCCTCAGATTGAAGTTACCTTTGAAATCGATGCCAACGGTATCCTTAACGTTTCAGCCAAGGACAAAGCAACCGGTAAGGAACAGTCAATCCGTATTGAAGCATCAAGCGGCTTGACCGATGAAGAAATCAAACGAATGAAGGAAGAAGCGGAAGCCAATGCGGCATCTGACGCTAAAGAAAAAGAGCGTGTTGACAAGATGAATCAGGCTGATACTTACATCTTCCAGACTGAAAAACAACTCAAGGAACTCGGCGACAAGATTCCCGCTGACAAGAAAGCACCCATCGAGGTCGCTCTTGACAAACTCCGCGAGGCTCACAAAGCAGGAGATGTTGCAGCAATCGATGCAGCAATCAACGAAATCAACACTGCCTTCGGTGCCGCTCAGCAGGATATCCTCAACGCTCAGCAGCAGGCAGGTGCATCAGCAGGTCAGTCATACGACGCCGGTGCTAACCAGGGTTCAGCACCTTCTGATGACCATGTAACCGATGTTGACTTTGAGGAAGTGAAATAAGACTGAGTAAAAGATACTCAAGATACTGAACAATTCAGGGTGTGTCAGATCAGGTTTTGACACACCCTGTTTTTTTTGTCCGAATGGGTTATACTCTGTATAATGTGGATGAATCCCACTGGGTGAACAAAATTGTCAGAAAAAAGCAGAGGTCGCTACAACAACGAAGCGACCTCTGCTTTTTGAATGGAGTGTGAGAGGAATCAGAAGGAGACTTTGAATGTTTTTTCTCCTGATACGGTTTGTACCCGGATGATTGTCAGTCCGGTGTTGATCACTGAGATCTCTGCCCCGGTTCCATTGATCACTGAGGCAGCATCGGCCCTGCGTCCTGTGATGTCGTACGCTTGGGCAGAAACTATTTTCGAGGGTGATATAATGGTTACGGTGTGTGAGCCTTTGTCAACGGTGATGTTGATTTCATTGTCGGCGTCAACTGAATCCACGCTGTCGGAATTCGGTTTATATCTGAACGGGATAGCAGTTGCCATTGGTGAGAGACCGCCGGGCGCCAGATATGCCAGCACCATGTAATATTGCTCACCGGGAATCAAAACTGGGTAACAAACGTTCAGGTTCAATGATGCCTTGCGGTTATTTATCGACATGAATACAGGTTCACCTACTGTGGCAAGAATTTCAACCTGATCGTTGTCAGCGGGCGCACACAGGCATGCCATGACGTTGTATGCGAAATAGCCGGTGAAGATGCTCATATCGGCTGTTACGGGGATATTGTTCGGGTCTGTGACGATTCTGAGTCCGTCAGTGTCGGTTGAAGTTCCGGGAAGATCGAATTTGGTGACCCTGAGATTCACAACGTTAGGAGTTTCCAGCACAGTGACTGTTTGTGAAAATTCCTCGGTGTAGAAATTATAGCCGTCCTCATCGAAGAAAGTGAAGATCAGGGGAGTGTTCAGATAGGGATCGAAATACTGCACGAACTGGGTCATGTCAGTATACCATTCTTTCGTAACTGTTGAGTGCGCGGGAATGTTTACGAATACACTTTCACCGAGCATCAGCGGACTCTGTTCATCGGCAAGGACGGGAGCGAAACCGCTGACACGGTCAACATCAGCGTCATTGACAACCGTCACCTTCACACCAACCAGACAACCGTAATACAGGGGAGTTGTGAACTCTCCGGTGATTTTCAGGGGAGGAAGCAGGTGGTCAGTGACGGTGAAATTTCCGTTGTCAACTTTAAGGGTCACGTAGTTGGGCATGCCGTAGTTGGGTTTTATTTCCACCCAACCTTCACTGTCGGTTTCCGAGGATTCCGCACCACGCTGAAGCACGGTGCTTCCTACCACAACTTTGTATGTTCCGTTCTGCAGATTGAGTTTGCCAAGGTTAACCATGGGTTTGAGCGATGCCACATTCACGCCGTAGCCGGGTTCGAGGGCTAAACGGGTTTCTGACAGATCATGGTAAAGCGTTTCACCGGGAGTGTTTCCCTGGGGGATGAACTTGGCACCGAACTTGAATGTAAGAGTGGAGGTGTTGTAGTTTACCCATCCGGGGTTTGATGTGTTAACGATAGAGAGAGAAAGCACGTTGTTGACCACTGTTCCGGTGAGTTCCCCTTCCTGAGTCAGGAATATGGGTTGTTCAGCCGCAGGTTTGCCGGTGTCAGGCTGCAGTCCCAGGATAGCGTCCTGGGTGAAGTTGTATCCGCCACCCATGCCACCACCTGTGCCGAGGGAACTCGGGTTGAGAGCCTCCAGGCTGAAGTAGCCGTCGGAAATGCCGGACCATCCCCAGTTGAAGTGATACATTCCGTCGCCGTCGTAGCCGTCACAAACGAATGAGTGACCGCCACCTAATGCGGAGCCTCCACCGTAGATTACCGGACCTACGTTCTTGAGGTTCTCGTAAATCATGTTGTGCCATTGCGCGGTGGAGTAGTAGGCGCGGAGAGCATATTCAGTGCTGGCATCATACTTGAGGTATTTTACAAGACCGTTACGGATATTCAAAGCGAGGGCACCGGATGAGTCAAGACCGTATTGCATCTTGACGGCATATCCGCATGCTTTCATCAGGTATGCTACGGCATCGGCCTGGGCCTCGGTGTACTGTCCGTCAGCGTAACTGTCGAGCATGTTGTCCCAGTCGAAATTCTTCTGGGCGAAGTTCATGGTAACTTTTTTCTCGAGGCTCTCGATGTTGTAGGTTATCTGACCTTCCCCTTTCTGAGGATATTCGAAATATTTCAATACCTGCGCCATTGATGTGGCCACACATCCAGTCCATGTGCGCTGAGTTCCTTCAAGCGGGCACTGATTGTTGAAGGGGTCCACCTGGTCCCACTTGGTTTTAAGCATGGGCTCGATCGCCTGGCGGGGTGCTTCCATGGGTCTTTTAGCGTCATGAATGTTGTTTTTACGGGCATATTCAATCTGAGCGGCATATTCCGAAAGCCACCATTCCAACTGCGGGGGAATACGGTCAGCGTTGAACGCTCCGGATTCAGAGTATCCGAGCAGCGGGGTAGCCTGGTCATCGGCACTCAGGATCATGAAGCCGTTGTCGTCCGAGCCGTTGAACACGTAGACCGCCGCTTCACCACGGTCAGTGCAAGTGGTGTGAACTAACCGGGGCATTGCTGCAACCCGTCGTGCTTTTGATGAAGCACCATTCTTGTGAACCCTGTTCAAAGCCTCATCGGGAGTGATGACCGCGGCGAAACCTTGCTGAGTTAACAGTGCTGAAAGCAGAAAAAGTGTTGTTTTGAATTGATTCATAGTTTTTTAAGGTTTTTTGTAAGTCATCGGACAAACTGCAGGAGACTGTGCCGGAAAGAACCCTTGACACAGCCTCCTTGTCAGTCTATCAGATGGGGCAGAATGTCATTCTGAGATTATTTCAGAACCACTTTCTTGCCGTTGATGATGTAGATCACACCTTTCTTGAGGGTTTTGATTTCTGCTGCGGGAGCATTGTCAATGATGATTCGACCGTCAATGCTGTAAACTGTCACATTGCCGTTTTCATCAGCGAAAATACCCTCAATACCTGAACCTACGGGGTCAACATAGTAAGTTGCGTTAAGTTCAGGAGAGTTGTGAACACCGTCAAGAACGAATGTGCCTTCTCTAACATTAAGATTATATGTTCCGGCATCGGTGGTTTTCTTGAATGTGATAGAGAATGTAACACCTTTGGCTTCACCCTCGGCGAGCAGATCGGCAGTTTCCTCTTTCTTAATCACTCCTGTTTCAAAGTAAGAGTAGTCATTTGAGCGGAGTGATGCGCCATATTCATTGTAGACTTCACCTGAGGTTGCTTCGGGGAACTGAAGGATTACGGTTTCAATAGAAGCAATCTTATTATCGGAGTCATTTTCTGCGGGAGTTACGCTTGCTTCAAATGACTTGGGCGCTGTCAGGGTCCATTCTGCCTGGATTGCGGGGCAGTTGGTTTTACCGATCTTGAACGCACCTTCAGCGATGTTGGCTTTGATAACGCCATCCTTGCAATAGTTGGAGTCGAACACCATGAACATCAGCATGTTCATTTCAACTCCTGTCTCATAAGAGGCAGCGGGGATGGTTTCTCCGTCAAATGTAAGTTCGATTTTTGAAGCGTCAGGACGTGAAAGGGTAGCGGCCTCATCAAAGATGAATGCGAAAGTATAACCCCAGTCTTCGTAAACGATCACACCATTTTCAGGAGTGAGGGTGTACTCGGTGCTTACTTCATGATCGATATTGTAGTCAGCGTAGATTGCAACGCTGGGTTTACCGTCGATCTGGAATACGCCCTCTTCGATAATGAGGTTGTAAGAGCCAACCGGGGGTTGCTGAGCGCTTTCGGGGATGGTGAGGATGAATGTGGGAACTGAAGCATTTTCATCTTTCACACAGTTCATGGTCGGTGATGCATAAGAGTGGTTGTTAGTGAGAAGGATTGATGAGAGGTCACCAACAAGTGCCACTTCAGTTGCATTGGGGAATGCGATGGCAACTTCGAATTTTTCAAGGGTGCTTCCTGACTCGGGAGTGAGAACGTAAGAACTCTTGAATGTGTAGGTTGCGGTCACTTCTTCGCTTTCCTTGCCGTCAATGGTGAATGCGCCGGCGGGGAAGGTTACGGTGTATTCTCCGTCGACAGTGGGGTTGCGGAAATAAGCGGTACGGCTGTTGCCTACGCCAAGAACATCAGTTGTTGATGCATTGTATTCCGAACCTTTGAGGGTGACGGGAATTTCATTGTATTCAATTTCGGTTGCATCAGTGAACTCGATCTTGATTTCAGCCAGATTGTCAACTGTGGTTCCGGGCTCGGGAGTGATGGTGTAGGCGGGAGTGTTTGCCACGACGGTGTACTCGGCTGAGATCTCGCCGTTTGATTCACCCTGATAGTTGAATGTGCCTGCGGCGATGGTCATTGTCCACTTGCCGGCAGCGGTAATAGCAACAGGTTCTTCCGCTTCATCAACAGGAGTTACTGTCATGATGCGGTTTTCGCTCTCGCTCATCCAGTCGTAGTTGACGATAGCCTGGAAGGTCTGGTCGCCGTTAGTGAATGTAGCGTTCTGGAATTCCCATCCGTTGAAGTATTCTTCTGATGATATTTTGTTGAAAGTAACCTTCACAACTTCGATAGATTCAACTTCAGAGCCGGCAACGGGATCGAGGGAGTAGTCGTCGCAGATAGAGATCATAGAGGGGTCAACTGTAACGGTTCCTGCATAAGCGGGAGTCACATAACCACCTGCAACGGGCATCATTGCATCGTCAGCCTCGCTCCATCCTTTTTCAACAAAGGCTTTTGCAGGGATGTCAATGGTGTATTCACCAGCTTCGGTGATTGCTTCAGAGAGATAGATGGGAACGATGGTGTTGCCTTCGTCATCGGCAGAAGGATCGCCGAGTTCACCGAATGTTGCGACTACTTCCTCACCTTTCTTGACTGCCAACTGAGGAAGAACCTCTTCGTTAACATCAAGCATGGTTTCAAAGTTGGGATCAACTACGGGGAGAGTGATTTTGATGACAGAGAGTGATTTTACGGTTGCACCGTCGGCGGGAGATACAATCATGTCGGCAACTTTGTCCTCAACGGGAGCCTCGATGGTGTACTCGGCGGTGATTTCACCGTTTGATTCGCCCTGGTAGGTGAATGTTCCGGCTGCGATGGTCATGGTCCATGTTCCGGCTGCTGTGATAGCCGCAGGCTCTTCCTCTTCATCAACAGGAGTCACTTTCATGACGCGATTTTCAGATTCTCCGGTCCAGTCGTAATTAACGATGGCCTGAACGGTCTGTTCGCCGTTGGTGAATGTTGCGTTCTGGAATTCCCAACCGCTGAAATATTCTTCTGAAGAAATTTTGTTGAATGAGATCTTCACTTCTTCGATGCTCTCGACTTTTGAACCTGAAACGGGATCAAGAGTATAGTCATCGCAGATAGAAATCATTGTGGGATCAACGGTCACTTTACCATTGAAAGCAGGGGTTACGAAGCCGCCGCTGACGGGCATCATAGCATCATCTGCTTCGCTCCATGCTTTCTGAACGAATGCTTTTTCAGGAATGTCAATGGTGTATTCGCCGGCTTCGGTAACGGGGGCTGACAATATTATGGATACTATCATGTTGCCTTCCGCATCTTCAGCAGGATCGCCGAGTTCACCGAATGTAGCAACTACTTCCTCACCTTTCTTGACAACCACCTGAGGAAGAACTTCTTCGTTGTAGTCAAGCATTGACTCATAGTTGGGGTCAATTACCGGAAGGGTTACCTTGATGGCAGACAGTGATTTGACTGTGGCTCCATCTTCAGGGTTGACGAGCATGTCGGCATATTTCACGGGTTCGCTTGCGGCAGAAACCGTAACAATGTTGTTGCGTGCGTTGCCGGTTACGGTGAATACGAATTCGCCGTTTTCATCGAGAGATACTGTTTCATCCTTGTATTTGACCTGCACGTTAGCACTTGCCGGTTTGACAATCATCTGAGTGCCGGAGATAAGTGTCTGGCCGTCAGGATTAGCGTTGTGACGGGCAGCGCTGTAGAAGAATCCGGCTTCGAGACCATCTTCAACAACGAGTGAGGCACCTGACATTGTTGGACGGGCGGTTGAGAGGTAAACCTTGACATCAGATTTCACACCTTCTGCAACCAGTGAGCCTTCTGTCGGGTAATAAGGTTCGAAAGAGAATTCTGTAGCACCGCTTTCAGAATTTAAGAAACTTGTAAGAGGTGCCCCGTCAAGGTAAACGGCAGGACTGATGTTGTCACTACCCTGAACGGATACAGTCAGAGGTGTTTGATAAACAGGTATGAATGAGAATGTTTTCTCACCTTCAGTGAGTCGGGTTACCGAACCATCGGGGTTACCCCAGTTTGAAACCTGAGGATTCAGGATGAGTCGGCCGTTGTAGGTAGAACCTGTAGTGGTTACGTTGAAAGAATATGTTGCGGGAAGTTCTTTTACAACCATATAGAAGGTTGTTCCGTCAGAATTGGGGAAGATTGAAGAAGTTCCGCTGTGCTGTTCTGCAGCAGCGTTGCCTAACTGAGTGTAGAGTTCGGCGATGTAGTAGCCCTGTTTGGGACGGAAGAATATCTTGCCGATTTTTTCAGATACGGGGATGATGAACTTTTCAGCATTCTCTGAGTTGAGGGTAAAGGCACCTATGGTGTATTCACCGCTGAAGGATTCACCTGCAGGAAGTGTTATGGCATCACCGCTGTAGGTGTAACTGAATTCAACGCCTTCGGCACCAGAGATATATCCGGTGAATTCAATATCGTCATATTTAACTGCAGTTCCCTCAATTTTCAGAGTTGCCTGAGAATCATTAGGGACATCTATTTCAATGTAGCCGCTCTTGCCGAAACTGCTGTTGGAATAGATATATTTGTCAGTGATGTCTTCATCGTTGAGATAAACTGCTGTGACAGTGTAGTCATCGACATTAATGTTGATTTTGATCGTTGAGCCACCTTTGAATACGGTGGTGTTGTTGACAAAATCTTTCGGATATGAGAAATTTCCGGTTGTCCGGTTATAGATGTTGGTTATACATCCGTTCATACCCTCGCCATATTCAATGGTGAAACTGCAATCTTTGGGGATGTCTGCTTCACTCTCGAACACTTGTATAGCAAGGTTACTTCCATTTGCAATCTTAATATCGTCGTAGCGTGCGCCATAAGGATATTTCTCTACCGGTTCACCATCAAGGGTCACACTGTAAGCATTGTTGATACCAACAAGATTGATTGTAAGATTCCCGTCGATGAGAGGATTGAACATGTAGGCGTTCTCACCTTCCTTAAGTGACAGTTCATAACCGGAAGCGAAAGAGGCTTTAAGATAGTCAAGACCGTTGATGACGTTGATGTTGAAAGAGTCATTCCGTTCGGTTTTGATGCAGTTTACTTTAACGGTTTTTCCATCCATGCCATTTCCTAAACTCGCATATATATTGATGAAATGCGGGTTTGCCCATGTGCTTGGTATGTATTTTGAGGCACCGTCGGTGGTCTCTGCGTCAATAAGGGTGTAGCCATCGGCTGCATAGATATAAATGGAGCCATAGGTTTCCGTTGTATTGAAAGTGTAGGAAGTCTGGTCAGATGACAGATCCACGAAAGGTTCTGATGTGCTGCCAGTCTTGAGCATTACTGACCCGGGAATGTCCCACTCGATCGTAGTAGAAAGAGCGGACGCCTTGTTGCTTGTGAAGAGCAACATTGTCAGTAAAAGACAAAAAGCGTAGATTTTTTTCATTGTTTTTTATATTTAGTGAAATTGATTGGCTTATTTTACTAATACCTTGAATGCTTTTCCACAAGTTGCGATAATATACATTCCCGGTTGCAGAGATCCGGTATTGAAATGCCCGTCGGCAGTGGCTGCATGACGTCCGTCGAGGGTGAACACATGAATTTTACCGTTGGATTTCACCACTCCGTTCTTCATGCTGATTCCTGCTTCATCATCTTCAATGGTGTCAACCCCATCTTCGGCGTTGATGGGAAGTTCGTAGATGTCGAGGACATATTTTGAGGTGACAGTGTTGCCGTAGTAAATGAAAAGGCGTCCGGAGTTGTCTTCTGTGGCGAATTCCGGGTAGATGGACGCGAGTGTGCCGTTTTCGTTCGGTCCGAGTTGCAGAAGGGTCTTACCTTCAGGGTTCTCCTCGGACTGAGCCTCTGCTATCATGAGTTCTTCTTCCATGACATCTGAAGATTCAACGCCCCTTTTGACAAGAAACATGTAGGTGGGGGTGTCAGAAATCGAATAAGCGTGTGGCGCCACGGCTTCCGTTGACAGAAAACTCTGTGCGTAAGCAACCCCTTTGCCCATATTTACATTATCAGTATGGTCAAATTTTCCGTCGGCGGTGATATGCATGAACCTCAGGATGTCGTTTTCATCGTCATCTACGAGAGGATAGCGAAGTTCAAATACATATTTGTAGTTGTCACCATCAGTATATCTGGCAACATTGGCTGTCAGAAGTTCAGGATCGGAATCATCATCATAATAGTAATCAGCTTCTATCGTTACTGCTTTTTTCCCGGAATATAGATCTACGAAATTATAGAGATAACCGTATGCATCTGCTGAAACAAACATTTGCTGAGGCTCGTAACCTTTCAGATTTCCTAATGAAATAGTTCCGTCGGCATATTTGAACAGTGTGTTCTTCAGTGACCCGTCGTTTTTGTAAGTAAAGTATGAGTCAATGATACCATCGGTTGAAACCTGGTAGTTTCCACGGGTGATGATAAAGTCAGGCGCGTTTGCGGAGGCTCCGGGAGCATCATATAGAAAGTCACCAGAGTAGAGCAGGTTTCCTACGCTGAAATATGAGAACAGACATGTGGGGTCGCCGTCAGAATTGGGCATGGGATCCAGGACAACCGGGATTTCCGTGGTGGAGAATTTTGTAAGCCCTGACTCCGATGCTTTATAAAGGTCGATGATCAGACTGTTTCCTTCACGCTGAGTCATGTCATCGCTCATTGGATTATCATACCTGTTGTAGAACGGGAGTTTATAATATGAGATTGAATAGATGACATCATCGCCACGACGCATGGAGATCATCGGACCGATGTCTTCCTGATTTCCGGGGAACTGCATCAAGGGGATTACCGTTTCGTAGATTACTCGTGGCCCCTTGTCGTCCAATGCTTTGCCATAAATAGTGACGGCTGCTTTCTGGGCCATTAGATAATCCCAGAAGGGTGCATCCTCTGCCACATCTTCATAGACGTCTGACATGAATGTGATGTAGAAATTGTCGCTGTCGCCTGTTGCAGGGCCTTCGATTACGTCACCAACAAGATCATCCATGATCATTACGGGAACATCGTCACCATCAGCATCTTTTTCTCCGTTGAGAGCGTAAACTACAGAACGATAATTATTACCTCCACCATCTCTGTTTACCGCCAGAGAAATAATTATCTCAATTTTGTCATCAGTATTGAAGAAGTTTCTGGTTGCTACAGGGGTAATTTCACAACTAGGTACCCTGACTTCATTATCGGCATAATCCATCTTATCCTTGATAGTGCCGATCAGTTCCATCTTTGAGTTATATATTTTAAATGTGTAGTTCTGAAGAATCCGGTCCGTGAACATCACATTGTCGTGGGGTGGAATCTCGAGATATTCGAAGTTTCCGGTGTAGTACCAGAGTTCACCGTTAGGGGCGTCGATATTTCCGGTCTGGTCTGAAGCGGGAAACGATATGAAAGGAGCGGGCTGCTCCGCTTCCGTTGCTTTTGACAGAGCGGACTTTTGCTCGATCATATTATTGATGGCAAAGGTTCTCTGCGCTTTTTTGTTACTGAAAACTGATCTGGAGTCAGTTTTATAACGGAATTTTGATAGATCGAAATCAGTATGGCCTGTTACCGCGGCTGCAGAAAAGACGCTTCCGGCCGCCAGCACCATAGTGATAATTGATTGGTAGATGTTCTTCATTTTCAGTATACTGTAAAAATATTTCGGCAAAGTTAATTATTTTTAATTTGTCAGCCAAAAAATAATTTAAATTATAACCTTTTCTTAAGAAAATGTGACGCTTTTGTAATATTGTGCCAACTAAGAGGCAGTTTACAATAAATATTAATAGAAGATTGGCATCTCAAAATCGTTCCATGAGATGCGTTGTGAAGGAAACTTTAAGATTATGCCTTACGGCAAAATTGCCATTTAAGAAACCCGTACTATCTGTTTAGAACAAGGTTGGCCAGGAGTATTGCGGTTTCAGGTTCTTCTCTGGGTGCATCTTTTGGTTTCCAGGCTACAATAAACTGCACCGATGATGATGTTACTGTATATCCTTTGTTATGCCAGTCGGCAAGTTCTTCTTTCATCTTTGTAGAAAGGCAGCCTACGGCATTTGTGACACCGTTGACAAACAACAGTCCATCCTTGTATATCAGCCTGTCTCCACCCCTGAGGGAAAGCACATCCTTCTTTCGGTCTCTAAAAAAGCCTAAGTAAACATCTTTCATTGACATCTGCAGCATGATTTCCTCCGGTGGAGGATAGTCAGAGGCATCATGGTGATAGTTGTCGGCAGGTAAATTATTGAAATAGTTACTGTTAGTATGGATATAAAGGTGCTTCTTGGCTCGTGTCAGACCTACGTAATATCGGCGTTTTAGTTTGTCATCCAGTTTATATTTATCTGAAATCAGCATATACACATCATCAAATTCTCGACCTTTGGCCTTGTGAATTGTTGACACCACCACCTCCGTGCCTGTCAAATCACAAAAATCCTCAACTGATGATTCATTGACAAATTCCTTGAAATCATTGAGATATAAACTGCGGTTTATTTTCCTGAACTGAGCCACGCATCGTTCAAAGTACCCCAATGCCGAACTGCGCTTGTAAATATGTTTAGTCTCCTTAATCGCTTCTTCCCATAAAGTGTCAGAAATGCATGGTGAGTCAACACGGTTGTCGAGATACTTAGTGAAGAAGCGTATCTCCATCAAATTGCGGAACTGGAAGCCATCCATTGACTGAATGAGTTTACTGTTCACTCCATTTCTGCGCAGTAAAGCCACAACCGTTGCCGCCTCATTGTTAGTCTGAGTGAGTACGCACGTAGTCCTATCGGTTCTGTTTTGCAAAATATGATCAACCAACGGCTTACATATATTATCAGTTTTATAATGCGTCACCTCCACCTTGCCATCTTCATCACTCATGGATATGACGGGATTAGACTTTAATCTCTTTTCAAGAGTTTTCAGGAATGCGTTGGCAAAAACAACCGGGTGCCGGGCACTGCGATAATTCTCAGTCATCTCAATCAATCTGCTCCCTGGCTGCCGTGACAGTTGAAAAAGGAATTTTGAGTCAGAACCGCGAAATTCAAATATGTTCTGGTCATCGTCGCCAACAGCAATGATTCGCATCTCCTCATTATTGTCCTTCAGGGCAGAGACAAGGGCATATTCATTTTCTCCCATATCCTGGGCTTCATCAATGACAATCACCGTCTTTCCTATTTTGTTTGGCTCAACTTCTCCTTCGCTTATCATTTTTGCGGCTGATGCCACAACATTTTTTGCTTCATCCAAATTACCAATACGTCCAAGAAGGTCAAAACAGTAGGAGTGAAAAGTCTTAATTTCCACGAAGTGTGCAGCATTACCTATCAGACCTATAAGTCGTTGCTTGAATTCCGTGGCTGCGGAGCGAGAGAATGTCAGCATCAGCAGTTGCTCGTGCTTGACATCTTCAAGCAGGAGCAAAGATGCGAGTTTATGAACCAGCACCCTGGTTTTGCCGCTACCGGGACCAGCAGCCACCACTATACAACGAGAGGTGTTGTCAGAAATAATCTCTTTCTGTCGTGGTGACAATAGCCCGAACAACTGATTATACTTGTGAGGGGTGACGTTACGTTTAATGTCATTTAATCGCGTACCTTTGAAATACTTCAATACGAATTTGCGGTAATCCATACCGAAATAATCCTTGACATACTGTAATGCTGCTTCATAGTTTTTCACCATAAGGTTCGCATACTCACCCACAATATGAATCTGCTGTATTTTTAACTTATAGAATTCATCCAATGTTCGGTAATCATCATGTTTGAAACTGAATTTTGAGTCTTTCAAACGTGTGATGTTCATAGCGTTATACAACACAAGGAAACCACCTTCAAGTTTAAGGGCGCCAATCTTTGACATGTAAAGGAGCGCTTCCTCAACATCTTCCAGTCGAATGTCATCGGTGATGCCAAATATGGTGTGGTTTTCCTTATTAATATCGTTGAGGAGTTCAACGATAGAGAACTGAATTGCCGTTCCCGGCACCGCGTCGGCAGTCATTTTATAAAGCCATGGCAAGGCGAAGCGGCATATTTCAAGACGCTTTTCAAAACGCCGCAGAATTACCTCCATGTCAGCCTGACGTTTAAGTTCCAGATTATGTCCGGAATCTTCAGTTTTATGGGTGTAGCCTGTAACAGTAAGAAAATAAATCAGAGTTCGGATATCTTTTTCACGCGAAGTTGTAATGCCATCATTTACCGCATTTTCATTAAATTGCTTGCACGAAATACGCAGGGATTCGTCAGGAATATGATTCAGTATGAAACGTTCAAGGCGAGCAAACCGTTCGAGCAGCGTATTTGATTTTCTTTCTGAGTCACCGGCATCAGAAAGATAGGCTGATATTTCACGGTTGTCAGCAAGGATTCCTTCCTGTCTCATACGTGTTACAACGGATACGACCTCTTTTCTCTGCATACCCAGGATATCAGCGAGATAGTCCACACGAGACTCAGCCTCATCAGCCTGTGCCATGGCAATATATTTCTGAGAAATCAGTGATTTGATAATCCTGACGGCATTTTCGATCTCTTCCGATTCAAACAACACAGATTCCGAGATACGCTTTCTCGCTTCGTCAATATTTTTGACAGAGATTCCGGTGGCATATACATGAGGGATGTTGTCTCCACGTTCAATGTATCCATTTTGCTCGAGTGCCGAGAGTGCTGTTCTGACACGCGTCTCAATATCAGAGACAGAATCGTCCCATCCTGCCTGACGTGCTATTTCCAATGCTGAGCAACTTATGTTGTTACGCTTCCTTGTAAGATCTTTCACCGCTTTCCATACCTGTTGAATTTCACTCAGACTTAATTTGGTTTGGTTCAGAAGTATGAAATGTTTGTCAAGGTCATCATCGGAATAAAGCACGAAGCAACGTGCGTTCAACCGTGGGTCACGTCCCGCACGTCCCGCCTCCTGAACGTAGTTTTCCAGTGAATCGGATATGTCGTAATGCACCACCAAACCCACATCACTTTTGTCTACACCCATTCCGAAAGCAGATGTTGCCACAATGATTCTGACATTGTCGTTCATGAAAGCCTCTTGATTGGCTATTTTCTTTTCTGACTCCATCTTACCGTTAAACGGTAGTGCTCGATATCCGTCTTTGCTCAGTTTAGCAGCAAGTTCAAAGGTGCGTTTGGTTCGGGATACATAAACTATCGTGGGACAGTCAGCCACTGATATTAAATCGCGTAAACGTGAATATTTTTCACTTTCATTTTCTACATGAATTACTGAGTAACGCAGGTTTGAGCGCGAAGCACCTGAAGCAAATAGTTCCAGTTCAAGGTGTAACTCACGCCGAAAATAATCGCATATGTCCTGTATAACCTTTTGTTTGGCTGTCGCGGTAAAACATGAAACGGCAATCGGCTGTTTAGATTTCTTTAGACTCTGTAATTTACGGATGAATTTGCCTATATAGAGATAATCCACCCTGAAATCTTGTCCCCACGATGAAAAACAGTGAGCCTCGTCAATGACAAACCGCACGACGTTGCGTGTCTGCAGTATGCGCTGAATGGTTTTTGAACGCAACATTTCAGGGGCAATATATAATAATGATGCCTCACCATCCTGTACTCGCTGTAAGGAGAGCGCACGGGTTATAGGGTCAAGCAATCCGTTGATGGTGACGGCTTCTGTTATACCTCTGTCCGCAAGATTATCAACCTGATCCTTCATAAGTGATTGGAGAGGTGATATTACCACCGTCAGTCCATGTACGGCACGATTCGCCATAAGTGCCGGCAATTGGAAAGTAAGAGACTTGCCTCCACCGGTTGGAAAAACTGCTAAAAGTGATTTTCCTCCGACGGCCGCTTCAGCCGCCTTTTCCTGCAAAGGTTCACCTTCGTATGTCCTGAATTCATCGTAACCGAAAAAAAGTTTCAGGTTACGGTGTGTGTCCAGTTGTTTGTTACAGTAGTCGCACCCCTGGCTGCACCGCGTCAGACGCAATTGCTTCACAATGTATTCTACGTGAGGGTAGTTGTGCAGGACCCATCCCGGAGTGATGGAATTATGTTCCGTGTCAATTAGAGCAAGAGCGTAGGTGAGTTCGGTGGAACAGGTGCCAATAATAGTTTCTATATCAGCGTTACTGCAAATCTTACCATGGAAATGCTTTCGTATAAGTTGGGTAAGTTCGCTGACGGCATACTCTGCTTTTACCAATCTGAGAAATCCTTCGAATTCTGGTTTACCCTTTAGCAGTGTTGCAAAGATCAACCTTATTTCTGCAGGTAGCGTGTTCCATTTATTTATCTCGTCATGAAGTAATTCACGGGTCAGTTTACAGTCATTCAGCGGATTGTTCATCTGGTCAGAGATCAGTTTGTAATCTTTCACCAACCGATGGTAGGGTCGCTCAGGAAAAAGAATAGGCGACATAAACAGGGTGTCAACCAATGTCCACGGAGATTTTTCTTCTTTCCCTAAAAGATATTGTACGTCATGATGGACAATATTATGACCACATAAATACCCGGTACCGTCAAGGAATTTCATCAGACCGTTTTTGTCCGGTTCGTGAAACTCCGAGCCATCCTCTTTAAGTGCGCCTATGTCATGGATTTTCCTATCATTCCCAACCTCAACATCAACGTAGGCGAGTTCTACCGATCCAGGCGCGACAGACAGTTCTTCTACCAAGGAATCATTCCTTTCAGTGGGAGCAGTCTCACTTTCAGTGCTCTTGAAGCCTTCTATTATTTTTCGCCAGAATGACATTGCTTTATGATTGCTACTTTATTTTCAAAGCACGATTGTTCATATCATAAGCGGCTATTATGAGGTCGCTTATAGTTCTGACCATACGAGTGTCCTCATAGTCAGTCACAGAATTCACTTTGAGTCGGTAGGAAAGATCACCGGAGATGGAGTCCCATAATTCATCCTCACGGACTTTGTATTCTTCCACTATATCCGTGTAGGTTTCACCGTTGAATAATGATACGGGGTGAATCAGTCCTGATGAAGTGTATTCTTTCACTACATGATGCATCGGTTCAATCACCTGTTGAACGGCATCGTCATTCATAACCATGGAAAATGGCTGATTGGCAAGGCGTTCCGGCCGACCGTTCTTCACACCCAGTGTTATTCCTAATGTAAGTAATTCATCCTCGCTCAGACTGAACACTACATGCGATTTAGTGTTATTGTCCAAGGTTATTATGAATCCGCCATTACCGGTGTTTCGCTTCGGCTTCAGGTCAATTTCAGGACGGTTACGTTTGATAAATGTCGCAACGTTGCTATGCAGACGGTTGATGATTTCCCTGTTGTTATAACCCACTGATTCCGAATTTGACACGTTTGTCACCGATGAACTCCTCATCAGATCCCGGACTATCTTGTCAGGGTTACTGCGGTCAATCTCCAGAGCACATTCTTTGATTATACGTATAAGTCCGAGAATGTCTGAGTGGTGCTGGTCATAGAAGATCTCTTTTTCGCATAGAGCGTCGAGGATGGTATCACCGTTCAATTCTTCACTATCAACAGCGTTGTGCACTCCCAACTTCGCGGCTATGGTAACGTCCCAACGGTCAAAGTCGGGATTGATTGACAGCATGTCATATATCTTCTGATAGCACACCTGCAATGATACAATAGCAAAGTTAATCAACTTATAATCAGGAGTGTTCTGATTCTGATCCGAGTATTGTGATATGCAGTTTAGCAGCGAGAGTGTGTTGATCAGACGTTTTATGGCACGTGGATTCTTTCCCACGGAATAATTGACTATCTTTTCTATAGACTGCTTGAAGCGTGTCATGTGGCGTTCAGAGGTATTGATGAAATCAATCTCCATCAGTGAGTCGAGGACGAAATTGATCGGGTCATAATTACCAACGGGAAGAGAGAACGGCACCTGAATTATCTTGTCGAAGAAGGAGCGGAACTCCCGGTCGTTTTCCGGCTTGTACGGACCGTACTTAGGTTCCAGACCTTTCACTACCACCTCATAGTCGATGGCAAGGATGAATATGCAGTTGTCGAGGGTGAAGATGTTTTTTAGCAGTTCCAGAATCTGCACCGCCAGGGGTGGATTAAGACGGTCGAGGTCATCGACAAATACGATTATACCATTTTTATTTTTTTCACTCAGCGTTTTGGCAATGGCATTGGTCAACGCTATGCGTAGATCCGAGAGTGATATGTTTTCAGGGGTTCCCTGTCCTGAGAAAATCTCTGTAGGTACCCCGAGAGCCTCTATGGCATAATCAGCAAAGGGAATCTGTTTCTTACCCCATTCACGTGTGCCTCGATACACGAAGTTGATTGCCGTTTTAGTGAAGTTCTTCAGTTTTTCCGAGGTGCTGGGATCATTATTGGAAAGCGAACGGACCAGTTGGATTATGATTTTCACCACTGTTTCCTCCGGAGTCGCCAGCATGGAATATTCCCATGTGTTGATTTTTACCCCTATGAAATTTTTGTTTTCCGAACAAAGGTCATTATGCAGACGGTTCATTAGTGATGTTTTTCCACTTCCCCATTCTCCTTTGAGAGCGATGGTAATAGGAGCGGCAGAACGTTCGATGAAGTTGACAAGCCCTTTCACATATTTGTCCGTACCGAAGTCATTGTTCGGAAGTTCAAGGGGGGTATCAGATAATGATGATTTTTTCGGAAAATTTTTATAATCGTTCATGGTGTATGCGGCTTGGATGAAACTATTTTAGCAAAGTTACTATAAAAGTTGTGGTTCTCCAAGTCATGAACTGATTTTTTGTATATGCCAACTGTTATCCTAACAGGACATCAAGTGTCATCATCAGCAGGAAGCCGGCGGCGAATCCAATTGTGCCCATGTTTGAGTGCTCTCCCTGCTGTGTTTCCGGTATAAGTTCCTCAACGACTACGTACATCATGGCTCCGGCTGCCAGGGCAAGCAGATAGGGTAGGGCGGGGAGAATGAATGATGCAAGAAGAATGGTTATGACGGCACCGACCGGTTCCACAATTCCGCTCAACGCACCCATTATGAAGGAGTTGCGGCGTGTGTTGCCGGCAGCACGCAATGGCATGGATACGATCGCCCCTTCAGGAAAGTTCTGGATGGCCATGCCTATGGCAAGGGCTATAACACCGGCCATGGGCACGTAAGAATTATGCTCGATTGCGGCAGCCATGACTGCCCCGACAGCCATTCCTTCCGGAATGTTGTGGAGTGTCACGGCAAAGACTAATTTCGTTGTTTTCGAGAGGTGGGTGCGCGGACCTTCGCTTTGGTTACTGTCAATGTGCTGATGTGGCACAATCATGTCAAGCATGAGCAGAAACAGCATGCCCCCGATAAAACCTGCTATGGCAGGGAAAATACTCATGAATCCCTCCTTGCCGGTCATCTCCACCGAGGGTATGAGGAGCGACCACACCGATGCCGCCACCATCACTCCGGCTGCAAATCCGGTGAGCCCTTTCTGCACAAGGCCGGGTATGCGGTTTTTCATCAAAAACACCGTTGCGGCACCCATTGCAGTGCCCAAAAACGGGAGTGTCAATCCTAAAACGAGTCCGTTCATTTTGTAACCAGTCTTTTATATAGTCTTTCAAAAGTGGGGTCAAGTTCAGCCGCATCCTGGAGCAGACCGGGGTGCGGGCGTGAGGTCTGAAGCATGGCGCTCTTCACAGCCGTGAACCACCTGAACCGCTCCTCTGCGGGAGAGTCGGCGAGAGCCTTGGAGCCTGGCAGGAACATCTGCACCTGACGGCTGATGAGATCCAAGTCGGCCGATGGGTCAAGTGCGTGCAGGCGGTCGGCATCGAGATGGATTTCACACCTGAACCAGCGGCGACGCTTACACATCATCAACAAACCAATGTTGATGAATTCTTCACGCTCTATGTCAGGGACATAACGGAGCGTTGCATACTCATAGACCAAGGAGTTGTCGTTCATGGATGGCCTGTTTAACAAAGATGGATGAATATTTCAGTCGCTCGGTGAGGAATCTGCGGTATACCTCACGCTTTTCCTCCGGGCTTTCCATGTCTCCTTCGGCAATAAGCCACTCGTCGGGAATAAGATCGACAATTTTGTTAAGTGTACGGGGAGTTATGGCCTGGCGCATCAGTTTGTCGGCCTCCTCCAGTAGGGTGGCATTAGCGAGCAAGGCATGGTTACGGATATACGGAAACGGGTCAAGGGCAGCCTTTTCAAGGTTACGCCATGAGTGATGGAAATAGAGGGAGGCACCGTGGTCAATGAGCCACAGTTCTCCATTCCAGATGAGCATATTGGTGTTCAGGCGTGTACGGTCAACATTGGTCAGAAATGCATCTAACCACACAATCTTTGACGCCGTGAGGTTGTCGACATGGTTCACGGAAGGATCCATGGCAACGGAGCGGTCAAGAAAATGCAGACCTAAGTTGAGCCCTTCGCTTGCACGCAACAGATCCTGCACTTCCTCATCAGGCTCGGTAATTCCGAAGCGGCTGTCCACATTCAGAAATACAAGTTCCGGCACTTTGAATCCGAGTGATTTAGCCACCATTCCGCCTACAAGTTCCGCAATCAGGGCTTTGCTTCCGTGGCCGGCACCGCGAAATTTTACCACGTAGCGAAAACCGTCGTCAGCCTCGGCCAGCCCGGGGAGGGAGCCTCCCTCACGCATGGGGAGTATGTATCTTGTCAATTCCTGTTTTCTCAGTTCCATAGATTTTCAATTAGTATCAGCGGGTAGTTCTTCCTCTATTCTGTCTACCAGGCCGGCGACCGACGGAAGTAAAGGGTTAAGGTCAGATGGCTTTCGGAAGGCTATCGTCCGGTTTTTTCCCTCTTTTTTCATCTCTTTGTATTCTTCCACTGTAAGATGCTCAATTTCAACCGGATATTGTTCAACCAGACAATAGATGTCGATTTCATTTTTCACACCCATGATTTTTTTGAGCAATTTGCCTTTACCGATGACGTGGAAAGTGGTTGTTCCGGTGAGGAAATCACCAACCCCATAGATACCGGCTTCATTGCGTCGGAAAATCTGAGCGGTACGGAAGTCACGCATATCCATTGTAAATCCGAACATCTTGAAAATCCAGGGTTCCCAACGGTGGTCCTTATGGTCGGCAAGCGGGTCGGTTTCAACGGAAAAGGTGTTGTCAGTACGCCGGAAGATAATTTTGTCGCTGTATTTTCCGGAGACGTTGATCATTTTGGCGCCTCTACGGAACGGTTCGGGTTCGGAAATTTTCTCATCAGGCAGATCCGCCATGAGTTGGATGAACGAAAGCATTGTGATTTCATCATCTTGACCGGGACGCATGATGCTGTCAGAACTGTTACTTCGGGCAATTCTTCCATAGCGTTTGACATTTTTCATGTGTGCTTTGGCGTCACCCTTGCTGTAACCTTTCACCTTTCCGTCAGTGATGAAATACTCCAGCATGTATTCATTATATAACTGCAAAGTGTCAGTTTCGGCACCGGTGCAATATTCCCTGGCGAAAGTGATGACGCGGGTTATGGGGCGATCGGCCGGACTGACTGTCACTTCAGTCAGTGCATACGAGGCGGGGGGCAACAGGATGGTGTCACATTCAGCATCAACCTGTGTGGACTCATATCCTAAAGACCTGATAGTCAGCGGCCAGTTACGGGAATCAATGTCGAGGTGGCCGTCCGCGTCAGTAAGCCCGATAATCAAGCCGTTAGAAGCCATTACGGATGCTCCGGCAACAGGCTGACGGTCATCACTGCCTATAACCATTATTCTTTTTCCGGCTACGGAGGGGATGATTGCGGTCAGAGCAGCAAACAGGAACAAAATAGATCGCATAACATAGAGGTTTTATTTCAGATTATGCAAAGGTAATAAAAAATGAACTCCTGACGGTTTGTATTTTAATAATATTATGTATAATTTTGTCAATTTTAGTAACACTGTTATGGGGAAAAGAAGACTGTTCTGCCAGATATCGCCTGTGACATTCAAAATATCACGCCGTAAGTGTATCCTTCTCAGGCAACTGACTGACATCCTGTCGTCATGCCGGTTTGCGAGGGAGCGCTGCATGCGTCCTCTTCCGGTTGTGGTTTACAGGCATAACTCCCTGATACGTAGAAAACTGGGTAATACGGAACCAGAACTTCAGGAGAACAAGGCGGTCAATCTTTCCATAGCGGCTCCGAAGGTCACGGGAATAATTATCCGTCCGGGAGAAACTTTCTCGTTCTGGCGTCTGGTAGGAGAGGACTCGGCTCACCGCGGCTATAAGGAGGGACTCACCATAGCCGGCGGGCGACCATCACGTGGCACCGGCGGAGGTCTGTGTCAGTTCACCAATCTCATCCACTGGATGATACTGCACTCGGAATTGACAATCACCGAGCACCATCATCACGACGGCCTTGATCTTTTTCCGGATTACAAACGTCAGATTCCTTTCGGAACCGGCACAAGCATCGTATATAACTACCTGGATTACCGTTTCCGCAACGACACCGCCAATACATATCAGATTCTTGTCAGAACCGACGGAGAATATCTACGTGGAGAACTGAGGGCACTTAACCCGCAGTCAAACTCCTATCATATTCATGCCGAGGATGAGTTTTTCTCGGAAGAAAACGGTGTTGTCTACCGTAACGGCACCGTTTACCGCGACACTATTGACAAACATTCCGGCTCATGTATCTCCCGCCGGATTCTGCGTAGGAATCATGCGCGAGTCATGTATGACACCTCCTCTCTTGAAATAAAGCATATCATCATCTCCGGACAGAAAAAGCCGGAATGTGATCTCACATCCGGCTGAATTTCCTTAACGAAATCGGATTTATCAGAATGCAGTGGCAATCATTTCCTCGATTTGAGCCACCGTGCGGTTACCACCTTCACGCATCAGTTCCTGACCTTCCTTGAACAGAATCCATGTGGGATAGCCATTGAAGCGGTAATGCTCCTTGTAACTGCCGTTGCGTGAGCAGTCAACGCTGATGACATTAGCCTTACCTTCATATTTTGATTTGACTTCCTCGAAAACAATGTTTTCATCAACGGCGTTCACTTCGCCTGAATGTTGGAATACCACAAGGGTGGGGCGTGATTCTTTGATCACTTCATCAAGATGTTTCATAGTATCATTTTGTTTAGATTTCTAACTTCTGATACTATAACAATCTTTCAGGGCGAATGGTTTTTGATGAATGTGTAACTACTTCTCTATCAGCACCGTTGCTAAGGAGGCAATCCCTTCTTTCCGTCCGGTGAAACCTAAATGTTCAGTGGTGGTGGCTTTCACTGAAACGGAGTCAATGTCAATTTTCAGATCATCGGCGATGTTCTGCCGCATCTGAGGAATATGGGGAAGCATTTTGGGTGCCTGGGCGATAATGGTTACGTCGACGTTCACGGGATGGTAGCCGTTTTCGCTGATGATTCTCAGCACTTCGCGCAAAAGCAGTCGGGAATCGGCACCCTTGTAACGGGTGTCGGTATCGGGGAAGTGATATCCAATGTCATGCAATGCCGCGGCTCCTAAGAGAGCATCGCAGAGGGCATGCAGCGCCACGTCGGCGTCGCTATGTCCGAGCAGCCCCTTCTCGTGGGGTATTTCAACTCCACAGATAATGCAAGGGCGTCCTTCAACCAGCCGGTGAACATCAAATCCGTTTCCTATGCGTATCATGATCAACGGCGGCGTTTACCCAGAATCTCACGCAGTCCGTCCATATCAAATGTGAGGGTGAAACGCAAGGTCTGGTCAAGTGGTGAGGTCTGTGCGGTAGCCATCATGTAGGACGCATCCAGCCGGAGCACGTTAAGCGAGAAACCGGCACCGATACCGAAATACTGGCGGTTACCCTTGTACTGGTCCTCATGATAGTAGCCGGCGCGAAGGAAGAACTGCTGATTGTAGGAATATTCAGCACCTATGGAGTAGTAGATTTCCCTTAGTTCTTCGCTGAAACCGCCGGGGGCATCGGAGAATGATTTGAAAATACCGGTTATGGGCGACATGTTTTCCCAGTTTTCCAATGCGTCAAGATAAGCGGCCTGTCCTTCGGTGGTGTCAGTGTCGTAGTCTATTTCACGCGGACGGGTGGGAACGAGCAGTTTGTTAAGGTCAAGCGAGAGAGCGAGGGTGTGGTAGTCAGCCAGAGGGAACATAAACGTTGTACCCAGTCGGAGGTTGGTGGGCAGGAAAGCGGGGTTCTCACCGTTGTTGAACTGTACTTTCGTACCGATGTTTGAAATATCCCAACCCCATGACCACTGGCACTCGTTTCGTCCTATGATGGGGTAGGTGGTGTAATAGCCGGAGATATCAGCAGAGAATGCCGATGCTCCAGTCTGCTGGTCGCCTGCATATGAGTCGCTGAAGCCGAGGTCGGAGTAGATGTAGCGGAATACCACACCCATTGCGAATTTTTCCGACAATTTGCGTGAGTAACCTACATCCACACTCATCTCATAGGGGTTGAGCGACTGTCCGGTGGCATCGCCGGGACCATTGGCATTAACCTCACCCAGAGAGAAATAGCGCAGAGTCGCACTTAACGCCTGATTATCCTGTGACCCTAATTTCCAGTAGCCTGACACATTGGCAAGGAAGATGTCATTGACAAGTTTGCGCAACCATGGAGTATAACTCAGTGACACCGCTCCGGTGCTGTAAGCGAAGGCATATTTCGAGGGGTTCCAGAACTGCGAGTTGGCATCCGGCTCTGTGGCCGCACCGATGTCACCCATTGAAGCGCCGCGCGCATCAGGGGCAATGCTAAGTGATGTCACACCTGTAGTGATGGGGTTGAACTGATTTTTCCCTGAATCATCGGCTTTTACGAGTCCGACGGCTGAAAGCAGCAGGGCTGCAAGTATGTAAAGACGGTTTAATTTCATTTTTCTATGTTTCTACTCTTTTAAATAACTCTTATTTTACTCTTTTATTGTGTGGTTTCCCAACTTTTTGTAATTTTATCAAAAATTCACAAGTATTGGTAATTATGAAAAACATCGTATTCATAACAGGTGCAGGTGTTAGTGCCGAAAGCGGCATCAGCACCTTTCGTGACTCTGACGGACTGTGGGAAAACTATCCGGTTATGGAAGTGGCCAGCCACACCGGGTTTGTCCGTAACCCGGCTCTGGTGCATCAGTTCTACAATATGCGCCGTCACGATCTTCTTGACAAACAACCCAACGAGGCGCATCTGTGGATAGCCCGTCTGGAGAGGTATTTCAATGTGTATGTGGTTACGCAGAACGTTGATAATCTTCATGAAAAAGGGGGTAGTTCAAAGGTGCTTCACCTTCACGGTGAACTTATGAAAGTGCGTGCCATGGATAATGAAAATCTCACATTCACGCTGACTGAGGATAACCTTGATACCACACCTGAAACCGTGATTGAAGGTCACCATGTGCGTCCCCACATAGTGTTCTTCGAGGAGGCCGTGCCTATGATTGAGCCGGCCGTTGACATAGTGTCGCAGGCTGATATAGTCATCATTATAGGCACATCGCTGAACGTTTACCCTGCAGCCGGACTTGTGGGGTATGCGCGTCCTGACGCAGAGATCTACTACATTGACCCGCATCCCGCAGCGGTGCCTTCGCGTGTTACCGTCATCGCTGAACCCGCAACAAAAGGAATGTCAGAACTGGCTGCTGAACTGATTGCCCGGGCGAAGGACTGAGGTATGCGCTTGAAATGACGGGCAGTCAGGGCTATTTTGTCGACAAATTTATTACCGGAGCGGTTCTTATTTGCGGGTAATTTATTTGGCAGGTATATAAATATTGAGTAAATTTGCAGATTGAAACCAAAATCATATCAAATTTACAGATTTTATGAAACCTACACTGTATGTACTCGCTGCCGGAATGGGTAGCCGTTATGGTGGTCTCAAGCAGTTGGATCCGGTGGGTCCTTCGGGTGAAACCATCATGGATTACTCTATTTTTGACGCCATACGTGCCGGATTCGGTAAGGTGGTGTTCGTTATCCGCAGAGACTTTGAACAGGATTTCCGGGAGAAAGTCCTGAGCAAATATATCGGACTTATTCCAACTGAGGTAGTGTTCCAGGGCGTTGATACGCTCCCTGAGGGCTACTCCGTCCCCGAGGGTCGTGTGAAACCTTGGGGAACAAACCATGCGATAATGATGGCTCACGGTGTGATAAACGAGCCTTTCGCCGTAATTAATGCCGACGACTTCTATGGCCGGGATGCCTTTGAGGTTATCGCACGTGAACTGTCCGGTCCGAAAAACGAGGGCGATTACTGCATGGTGGGATTCCGTGTGGGAAACACCGTGACCGAGAACGGTACTGTTTCACGCGGTGTCTGCACCACTGCCGACGGTCATCTTGACACAGTCGTAGAACGCAAGGATATAGGTTATGATTCTGACCATAAGATTGTTTTCACAGATGAAAACGGCAACAGGCAGGTCCTTGACCCTGAAACTCCTGTGTCTATGAACCTGTGGGGCTTCACCCCTGATTACCTTGACCACTCCGTCAGGGAGTTCGCTAAGTTTCTGGATGCAAACGGCAATTCTCTGACAGCAGAATATTATATCCCAACCGTTGTAGATACGCTTATACGCACCGGAAAGGCCCGTGTTAAGATGCTTGACACAACATCACGATGGTTTGGAGTGACTTATGCGGAAGACCGTCCTGTGGTGGTGAGCCGTCTGGCTGAACTTCACAAAAACGGTGAATATCCCACTCCCCTGTTTGAGAAAAACTAACATATATACTAAAATACAAATGAATTTTATTGAAGAACTACAGTGGCGTGGCATGATCCATTCCATGATGCCCGGCGTGGAAGAGCAACTCGGCAAAGAGATGACCACCGCCTATCTTGGAATAGACCCCACCGCCGACTCTCTCCATATCGGACACCTCGTTGGTGTGATGATGCTCAAGCATCTGCAGCGTGCCGGCCATAAACCTATCGCGCTCGTCGGAGGTGCAACCGGCATGATAGGCGATCCATCCATGAAAAGTCAGGAACGCAAACTGATTGATGAGGAAACTCTGCGCCATAATCAGCAGGCTATCAAGGCGCAACTCGCCAAATTTCTTGATTTTGACAGTACGGCCGACAATGCAGCGGAATTGGTCAACAACTATGACTGGATGAAGGACTTCTCATTCCTCGGCTTTATCCGTGACATCGGTAAACATATAACCGTCAATTACATGATGGCCAAGGACTCCGTGAAAAAACGTCTGTCAGGAGAAAGCCGTGAAGGTATGTCGTTCACTGAATTCTCCTATCAACTCCTTCAAGGTTACGACTTTCTCCATCTTTTCCGCGAGAAAAACTGTCGGGTTCAGTTGGGCGGATCTGACCAGTGGGGTAACATGACCACCGGAACTGAACTCATTCGCCGCATCACCGGCGAAGAAGGAGCCTACGCAATCACATGTCCTCTCATCACAAAAGCGGACGGAGGAAAGTTCGGAAAGACCGAAAGCGGTAACGTCTGGCTTGATCCCCGTTATACATCACCTTACAAGTTCTATCAGTTCTGGCTCAATGTAACAGATGCCGATGCGGAGAAATACATCAAGATTTTCACAACTCTTCCCAAAGATGAGATTGATGCACTGATCGAGCAGCAGAAACAGGATCCGGGAGCGCGCCCCCTCCAGAAGCGTCTGGCCAAGGAAATTACAATCATGGTACATTCGGAGCAAGCCTACAATGATGCCGTAGAGGCTTCATCCATCTTGTTCAGCAACAACACTGCCGATGCGCTCCATCGTCTCGACGATGACACCCTGCTCGCAATCTTTGAGGGTGTGCCGCAGTTTGAGGTGTCGCGCTCGCTCATTACTGACGGTACCAGACTTGCTGATCTGCTCACTGAACATGCCCCCGTGTTCCCGTCAAAGGCTGAATTCCGCAAAATGACCCAGCAGGGCGCGCTGTCAATCAACAAGGAGAAGGTGACTGACGCAACCGCCACCGCATCACCCGCAATGCTGCTCAATGACAAATATATCCTTGTGCAGCGCGGCAAAAAAAACTACTTCTTAATTAAAATAGCAGACTGATATGGATTTATTTGACAAAATTTCCGCTGATATAATGACTGCCATGAAGGCGCGTGACAAAGTGCGTCTGGAAGCACTTCGCGGCGTCAAAAAGGAATTCATCGAGGCAAAGACAGCCGAAGGTGCTGGTGGCGTGCTCACTGATGACAACGCCATGAAAATACTCATCAAGATGGTGAAGCAGCGCAAGGAAAGTGCTCGCATATATCAGGAAAACAACCGCAATGAACTCGCTGACGCAGAACTCGCTGAGGCTTCAGTAATTGAAGAATACCTTCCCAAGCAACTGAGCGAGGAGGAACTTACCGCCGAACTCCGCAAAATCATCGAACAGGTGGGTGCATCATCTCCGAAGGATATGGGAAAGGTGATGGGCGTTGCATCAAAAACTCTTGCGGGACGTGCTGACGGACGTGCCATCTCTTCAAAAGTAAAGGAATTACTCTCATAAATATATAGGTACAAAAGCATAAAGAACCCATGCTTACACTCCAGCAGATTAAAGCCGACCCCGCTGACATTGTGCGCCGTCTGGCAAAAAAAGGATTTGACGGCAAGGAGGAGATTGAAACCCTCCTCTCTCTTGATGAGCAACGCCGTGTCAATCAGTTGAATAATGATAACCTTGCCGCTGAACTCAACAAGGCTGCGTCGCAGATCGGTGCCCTTATGAAACAGGGCAAGAAAGAGGAGGCCGAGGCTGCCAAGAAAACTGTTGCATCACTTAAGGAGCAGCAGAAGGAAATTGCCGAAAAACTGGCAGGTATTGAGTCGGAAATGCGCCGCAGGCTCCTGAATATTCCCAATGTTCCCTGTGATATGGTTCCTGAAGGACTTACCGCAGAGGATAATGTTGTGGAAAAATCGGGCGGTCCCGAACCTCACCTTCCGGAGAATGCGCTCCCCCACTGGGAACTTGCCAAGAAATATAATATCATTGATTTTGACCTTGGCGTGAAAATAACCGGTGCGGGATTCCCTGTCTACATCGGTAAAGGTGCGCGTCTGCAGCGTGCGCTGATTCAGTTCTTCCTTGATCGTGCAAATGAAGCAGGATATACTGAAATCCAGCCTCCTTATGTTGTCAATGAGGCTTCAGGCTACGGCACAGGCCAGTTGCCTGACAAGGAAGGCCAGATGTATTATGTCAATGAAGACAATCTCTACCTTATACCCACCGCCGAAGTTCCTGTGACGAACATCTATCGTGACGTTATTCTCACCCAGGATCAACTTCCGGTGAAGAACTGCGCCTACTCTGCATGCTGGCGCCGCGAGGCCGGAAGTTACGGCAAAGATGTACGAGGCCTGAACCGTCTCCATCAGTTCGATAAGGTTGAGATTGTACGCATCGAGAAACCTGAAAATTCATATACCGCTCTGGAAGAGATGAAAAATCATGTTCAGGGACTCCTTGAATCACTCGGTCTGCCCTGGCACATCCTGCGTCTCTGCGGTGGTGACATGAGTTTCACTTCTGCTATAACTTTTGACTTTGAGGTCTTCTCAGCCGCTCAGAAACGCTGGCTTGAGGTGTCATCCGTGTCAAACTTCGAGACATATCAGGCCAACCGTCTGAAGTGTCGTTTCCGTGGCGATGACAAGAAAACCCATCTTTGTCACACTCTCAACGGTTCGGCGCTGGCTCTTCCGCGTATAATGGCAGCACTTTTGGAAAACAACCAGACTCCGGAAGGTATAGTTGTGCCCGAATGTCTGCGTAAATACACCGGTTTCGACATCATTGACTGATAAGTACATGCGGTAAACGGCATTCCAAACACCACTTACTGCACAACTCCAGGCTGAACCTTATCAATCGCCGGATTGTTAGTTAGATAAGAAATTTCTATAAGAAAATTATAATAAATAACATATTTAACTTAACTTTGCCGATGTATTGGCGGGTTTCCGCTGTAAGGATCAGCAAAAATAAAACTATATCAATATGGAAAACGAACAGTTTGACCGACTCAGTTATGCCCTCGGTCTGAGCATGGGCAACAACTTCCGCAGTTCAGGAATTGAGAAAATTTCCGTTAACGATTTCGCTGACGGTGTGGCAGCCGTGTTCTACGGTTCTACCCCCAAAATGACCTACGATGAGGCTAAGGAAGAGATACGCAAGTTCTTCACTGCAATGGAAGAACGTCAGCGCGAAGCCGCAGCCAAGATGGGTGAAGTCAACAAGGCCGCCGGTGAGGCTTTCCTCGCGGAGAACGGCAAGCGTGCGGAAGTGAAGACAACAGAATCGGGTCTGCAATATGAAGTACTCGAAGAGGGTACCGGTGCACAGCCCACAGCCGATGATGCCGTGGAAGTGCATTATACAGGGAAACTTATTGACGGAACAGTGTTTGACAGTTCCGTTGAACGTGGTGTTCCTGCAACCTTTGGTGTGACACAGGTTATTCCCGGATGGGTTGAGGCACTCCAGTTGATGAAAGTGGGTGCCAAATGGCGTCTGTTCATCCCTTCACAACTCGCTTATGGCCCTCAGGGAGCCGGTAACGTTATCGGTCCGAACGCCACTCTCATCTTTGATGTTGAACTTCTCAAAATAGTTGACAAAAACTGATTGAAACATATCCTGTTATAACACTGCACAATGTCCGGATGGTAATTACTGCCGTCCGGACTATTGTGGTGTCATACGGAAAATAAACTGAAAACAAACATAATAATCATTCTCACAAATCATGAAAAAATTTTTAATCGCAGTTGCTGCAGCAGGTCTGATGTTGACCACAGGCTGTAACGACAACTCTAAATCAGCAGGCGATAACAGCGCTTTCGCTGATTCTCTCGCAACAGTTAACGCGCAGATGTTCGCAATGAATCTCCGCAACCAACTCCCCATGATGGAACAGCAGTTGGGCGAAGGTTTCAAACGCGAATCTTTTGAAAAAGGTCTGAAAGCCGGTATGACCACTGACACAGCCGATATCGCTTATCTGATTGGTCTTCAATACGGTTTAAACATGGCTATGGCTGAAGCACAGTGGGCTAAGGATGGTCTCAAGGTAAATCAGGGTAAGGTTGCCAAAGCGGCTGTTGCAGCGCTCAACGACTCAACCCTCCGTCCGGATCAACTCTATATGGTGATGCAGCAACTTCAGGCAAAATACAAGGAAGTCAAGGATGCTAAAGAGGCTAAGGCTCGTGAGGCACAGGCTGCAGAGAATGTAAAGGCAGGTGACGATTTCGTTGCTGAACTTAAGAAAAATGATGCCGAAGTAAAAACCACTGAATCAGGTCTGTCCTACAAGGTAACCGAAGCCGGCGATGCCACACGCGCCGGTGACGATGATGTTGTCAGTGTCATCTACACAGGCAAGCACACAAACGGTGAAGTGTTCGACAGTTCTGACGGTGAGCCCGTAAAATTCCAACTCGGTCATGTTGTTCCCGGTTTTGCTGAAGGTCTCAAACTTATCGGTAAAGGTGGCAAGGCTACCCTCTACATCCCCGGGGTACTCGCTTACGGTGCCAATGGCAATGCAATGGCCGGTATCGGACCCAACGAGATGCTTGTCTTTGAAGTTGAGTTGACTGACATCGAACCCAGCGCTGAATAATAACAGATCATATTAAGGAGATGATGTGGAGGCAATAAGCCTCCGCTTCATCTCCCTCATTATTAAATACTACAACCCCGAAAATGAAAAAATCGCTCTTTTCCGTCATCTTAATCACATTGGTAGCCATTACTTCAGTCCTGACTGCATGTGAAGAAAAGAATCCGTTGGCAAAGGCCTACGATGACAGCGCTTCCCTAACTGAGAAACCTGCCTCATGGTCGCAGGAAAACCAGGTGCTTGATAACCGCACCGACTCTGCTTCCTATCTTATGGGTTACATTTTCGGTGGTAATCTTAACAGGATGATCCAGACAAACCGTATGCCGGAGTTAAAGAATATCAACCGCAACGATTTCGAGCGTGGTGTGGCTATTGCCCTACAGGCTGACTCCGCTCAGTTGGATCTGCTTTATGGCATCATGATTGCTCTTGACCTTCGTCACAATCTGACCAAAATGACACAGTCGCGTGATCTTGACTGGAACAGCAGGTTAACTTACCGAGGTTTTTACCAAGGATTCAACAACACAATCCCTTCAGAACTTCCTCTTGTGATGGCGGAGGATGAACTCACTGAAATTCTCTATCCCGATATTGACAAAGGACAAGAGATAGATTTTTAATCCTGCAAGAAAAAAACACGATGAAATTCTTGCACAGATAAAAAATTGTTTGTAAATTTGCATCGCAAAACCCGAGAGAGGGTCATAGCACTGCTTCAGTAGCTCAGTTGGTTAGAGCACCTGACTGTTAATCAGGGGGTCGTTG
>CAMWNP010000017.1 GCA_947175645.1 uncultured Porphyromonadaceae bacterium | reverse complement strand
ATAAGACCATGCGATTTTTTTATTTCCATCAAGACGGCTAGTTTCGGATGCTTACCCCAAGTATGTGACTGAAGCCGCTTCCGAAAGCAACGATGCCGATGGCTTATTATGACACACCGTCTTTCTTTTTGTATCACCAGGAGGTGAACCAGAATACCACTTTTCTTGTTTAAATAACAAATAAAAGAAAAGAATCATGAAAACAGGTATATTCTACGGATCCACTACCGGAACAACCGAAAAGGTAGCCAAACAGATAGGAGCAGCCATGGGAGTTGCCGACAAAGATATTATCAACGTTAAAAAGGGATCACCCGTTGATGTCGCTGATTATGACCTCATCATCCTCGGGTGCAGCACCTGGGGCGCAGGCGACATGCAGAACGACATGCATGACTTCCTTGACGGAGTGCAGTCACTTGACCTTGAAGGTAAAAAGGTGGCATTTTTCGGATGTGGCGATGAAAAGATGAAAAAGACTTTCTGTAATGCCGTTGGATATATGTATGACATGATGAAGGACACCAAAGCGAAACGCATAGGTTCCTATCCAGCCGAAGTCTACAACTTCACGCACACCGAGGCTGAACGTGACGGCTCAATCGTTGGTCTGCTCATTGATGACACCAACCATGCCGATCTCACCGAACCCCGCATCAAACAATGGGTTGCAGTGCTGCGCGAAGAAGAATAAATCTAACACGATTTTCCACATACATAAGAAGTCAAATCTGCCTGTCAGGTTTGACTTCTTCCGTTACATCCCCTCAACAAATTCGCTCACTGACGGTTGAGAACCTGTTCAAATGATGCATTGAAGTTTTGCAGGACCGCCCGGCGTATTGCATCGGCTTCAGGACGGTCGGAATTGAGGATACGGAGAATAACGCGGAGGTAATCATCTGCTGAGCCGAGTCCTAACAGACGAGGCAAGCCCGTGACTGAGAGCATCCGTTTCTGATTAAACACCTTTAGTATGCCGTGATAGTCCTCAGATTTAAGAAGATCCGTAAACTCTCTGCACATTTCGTTATAAATGCCTCGCGGATTTATTTCATTGACCAGATCAAGCATGTGCTCCTCAAGTTTGTTTATGTCGGCGAAACGGCGATCGATGCGATATTCTACAGTGCGTTTGACCCTGTGTCGGGTGTGTTCAAGCGCCTGCTTCCTGTACTCCATCCGGAAATAATCCATGACAGCCTTGCGGGTTCTTGAGAATACTTCATTTTCATTACACTTCCTGAATCCGGCCACGGCCCTGATAACCTCTTCAAGCATCAGCAGGTTCTCTATTTCAGCAACCTCAGGGACAAGGATTTTCTTACGTCTCAGATACTCTACTTCCTTAACCTCACGACGATCACGGTCTACTATACCGTAACTGTCGAGATGATGGAAACCTTTGAGGTCATTGAATGTGCGCACGGCCTCGATAACCTTGTTGCAACTCCCCAAAGACCGCACAGTGAAATCCTTGAATATCAGTGGATAAAGTTTTGAATCAATGGAGTGGTCAGCATCACCTTCAATAAACAGGACAGGTTTCCTGGCACCGATGATGGTGAGATAAACCTCTTCCGGAATACCTGTCTTACCCTCCAGCACATCATAATCCCATCTGTCCTTCATGGCATCATACCCGCGCACCCACACAACCGTGCTTCCGCTTCGTGACGATGCGAATTCAAGATCATGAGTAGTATATACAAAACGGCAGTCATTGCGCAGTGACTCTATTTTGTTCCACACGGTTGCAGTCACGGAGGGATGCAGGAACAGCCCGGGGTTGTCAACGAAAACATAGGAATCATAAGGCGCATAAAGCACCGCTCCTATATAGTAGAGAACAACCTTCTCACCATCAGATAGTTTCAGTCCGGAGAAGGGGGTGTCATCGCTACTGTTTGAAAAGAGGAGTTCACCATTACGTATTAGAACTTTGTTCTGAGGGAAGATTTCCTGCCAGGCGTGAATCAACCTGTCAAGGCGGGTGACCGGTAACTTGGAATGATGATGCTCGGCGACATCAAGTTTATAACTTATCAGATTTGCTATTTCCTCCCCCATGATCACGGCAATGAGTTTGTCAAACATCAGTTTGATGTCCGAAGCAAAAAGAGTTGAAGCGGCAGTGGTCTTGCGATATAATGAGTCAAGAAGTTCCGGTGAGGGAGAAGCCCCATAAGGTGTTCCGTAAAGAGCCTCAAGTGCCGACAGCCGGTATGCACGGTCGCCGAGTTCTGCAATGAGTCGGTCAGAGAAACGGGTCTTTCCGGCACCATTGGCACCAATGACCACAATCTGGTTATCAGCAGACTTCAACAACCGTTTTTCATTGTTAAGGTCAGGAGGGAGCAGCAGGTTCATGAGGTCAGAGTTCAATCAGTTCATCGGCAGAGAAATCGCGTACGGCACGTGTGCCCAGGACACTGTCCCACAGCATGGGCGATACACCGTTGCCGGGGCGTTTCACTGTGATGTTTTCTTCAGTGAGCAGTTCTCCCGCCACTATGTCACGGGTGGCAACAATACTCTTTCTGGCAACAACAATGTTTCCCTGTTCAGAAGGAGATACCATTTTTTCAGAAGATCCAAGTGCCATTTCAATGTGGCGGATAGCCTCTACCATAGCCTTGAGTTCCTCCGGATCAAGCGAAGCCTTGTGATCCGGTCCGGGCAATGATTTATCAAGGGTGAAGTGCTTCTCTATAATGCGTGCACCCATAGCCACGGCAGCCACAGGCACTTCGATTCCATTCGTATGATCGGAATAACCTACAGCACCGCATCCCAACGAGCGGAGGGCCTCCATCGCACGCAAGTTCACATCAGAATAAGGTGTAGGATACTGTGTGTTGCAGTGCAACAATGCTATGTCGCAACGTGGAATACCTCCCTTTTCAAGCACCTCGACTGCTGCCTCTATCTCAGGCAACACACTCATACCTGTGGAGAGAATCACTTTACCACCCTTGGATGCAATCTTGCGCAGATACGGAAGGTTGGTTATCTCTCCCGAAGGGATTTTCCAATAATCCATTGCAAGAGGTTGAAGAGTGTCTATTGAAACAAGGTCAAAAGGAGTACTCATGAATCCTATCCCCACTTTACCGCAGAGTCGGTTAAGTCCCTCATAGTCTGATAGAGGAAGATGTATTTTCCGGCACATGTCAAGTTGCGATTCTCCTTCTCCGGTTGTTTCCTTCTGATACTCTGCCTTCGGTGCAAAAGTGGATATAACGAGTTCCGGCACGGCTGTCTGAAATTTCACATAGTCAGCACCCGCCTCCTTGGCGGCATAGACCATTTTCTCGGCCAGTGCAAGGTCACCGTTGTGGTTCACTCCTGCTTCGGCGATAATTATCACTTTATCCCTGCAGTTCTCCATTGTAAAATACCACTTCAGTCATGAATCTTGTTATCTCAGTGCCGTGGCGCCAGTCAACACAGGGCTGCATGGGAGCACCTCCGAAATCGGCGAATAGAAATTCCGGGAAGTTCGCGCCGGCGTGTATGGAACACACTATACCGCCTCCAAAACGTGGATTCACCTCCATCAGAAGCAGACGTCCGGAGGTTACCTCACGCAGACACTGAACGGTCACGGCTCCTTTGAAATCAAACTTCTTCAGCACATCAACAGCCAGTTCTATGACAGGGCGGTCAGCCACGGTTATGGTACGTGTCACTTCTCCGTCAACAACAGTAAGGCGTCGGCGCGGAACGGTTGTAATGATCTCTCCCCTGCGGTTCACGTAGCAGTCAACAGTAAGTTCCTCGGCGTTCTCGATATATTCCTGAATAAGATAATTCTCCTTATTATCAAGTTCACGCATATCATCCTCGTTACGAAGGATCCTTATTCCTCGTGATGCAGAGCCACACGCAGGTTTGGCAATAAGGGGAAAGCGTGGAGTCTGACCTTCATGCCATACTGCGGGGACGGGCAATCCTAATTCCTCGAATCTACGTGAAGCAACTGTTTTGTCAAACATCTCCTCAACAGCGGTGAGGTCACCGGCGGGAACAAACACATCGCCATACTTGTCACGATACTTCACGGCAATGGCAATCGAGGGATCGACAAACGGAATGATTATGTCAATTTTTCTTACTTTCACCAGTTGGTGAAGTTTGTCAAGAATGTCAGGGTCATCCCATCGTGGTCCTTCTATGACCTCTGCAACGCAGGCTATGGGCACAACCTTATCAAGTTCCCAACTCATCAGGTTGACCGACAATCCTATACGATAGCCGTGTATGGCAAGTTTTGTAGCGAATGACACACGTTTGGCTCCGCCAAGCATGAGTATGTTGACTTCGTTGTTCATCTGTTATAAATTTCAGGTTTATAGCGTTTCAGATTCTCCGGATCAACGAACCAGCCGATGGTTTCGGTGAGTCCCCGGCGCAGGTCATACTCAGGGCGCCAAGAAGTAAGAGTAGTAATCAGAGTATTGTCGCCGCAAAGTCGGAACACTTCGCTTGAGGCAGGACGCAGCCGCTGCGGGTCAACCTTGAATTCAACCTTCTCTCCCATTATATCTGCGATGGTTTCCAGAGTCTCCCGCATTGAAACTTCAGTGCCTGTGGCAATATTGATGTCACGTCCTTCAATTCCGGGTGTTGTTCCCAGAGCAAGGAATCCACGGCAGGTGTCGCGCACGAAATTAAAGTCACGCGTCGGAGTGAGGTCACCCACCAGAATCTCCTTTTTGCCGGATGCTATCTGGCTGATTATCGTTGGGATTATAGCACGTGCCGACTGACGTGGGCCATAAGTATTGAACGGGCGCGCAATCACTACCGGCAGATTGAATGCATTAAAGAAACTCATGGCAATGGCATCCGCACCGATTTTCGTGGCCGAGTAAGGCGACTGGGGCTGACGCGGGTGCTTCTCGTCTATCGGAACATACTGGGCTGTGCCGTAAACCTCCGATGTGGAAGTCACCACCACCCTGGCTGCGCCACAGTCACGTGCCGCCTGGCAAATGTTAAGTGTACCGGTTATATTTGTGTCGACGTAACTTTCCGGCGCCACATAACTGTAAGGGATGGCTATAAGTGCAGCCAGATGATATATTGTGTGGCAACCCCGGGCAATGTGACGGCAGAAGGCTGCGTCACGGACATCACCGGTCACAATTTCCAATGAAGGATGCTTAATTCCCTCGAGCCATCCCCAGTTGTTGAACGAATTATACTGGCAGAGGGCACGCACGCGGTAGCCCTGCTCAAGCAGCAACTGGGTGAGATGGGAGCCGATGAATCCGTCGGCACCTGTGACTAATACAAGTTTATCGTTTACCATCGTTCAAGATAATACGTTATCTGTTTTCCCTCCGGTGTTGTGTAGGAGAGTTCCATTTTTGAACCGGGATATTTCAGTATTTTCAAGTGACTTACCTGATTTGTAGGGAGATACATCCCGGGGAGAGGGTGATAGGAGCCTTGGCCGGGAGGTGTATGATCGGATGAGAAGGTGAAGATAAGCAACAGTTCTCCGTCGCTCTCTTCCCATGAGCCCCAGCGCATGTCGGCCCATTGTCCGGTGCCATCCGTAAGCATTTCCTTCATCATGAAGATATTGGTCTGGAAGGACCAGAACACATCCCCCTTGTAAGCGGGATCAGCCACACCGTCAATTTTCAGTTCGCTCAGTTTCCACTGACCGAACCAAGGTCCGATGTCCCCGTTGTTATGAGTGCATGATGATATCAAAGTCATGGATATCATCGTAAGGAGTATGAAAAGCGTACGTTTCATAATCAGAAGATATTAAAAGTTCAGCAGACCGGAATATGACACAGTAACGCACAAGCCCACACGATTTCCGAACAGTTTACCGTGATCCACGCCGAGTTCTCCCTTCAGATCAAGTCCGTTAACCGAGGGAAGGGAATATATGGCTTCGGCAAGAAAACTTGCGCTGTGGAGTTTCTCCAACCGGGGATATGCGTAACTGCCCCATGATGTGCGGTAACTTCCCAACAGGCGGTAGGTCAGCCCTTTGGCGGGTGAGCCGCAGAGTCCCACATGGAGTGCTTTCACGCGGTTGTCCTGAAAGAGTATGCCACCTTTGGTGTAGAATATCGGCGACTTGAGCAACGGGTTGCCCTGAGCCATACCGAAGTTGGCGTATGCCCCGTAGAATCCGTTGTTATAGTAGTTGTCCGAGCCGGTGGCCTGACCGATGTTAAGTGTTGTTCCGCTGACATCCGCCGGATCCCAGTGGAGAGGCCCGCTCTGGTTTGTTGTCTGCAGATATTCAATGACTGCTGCATCGAGCCATCCTTTCCGGGGTGCCCGGTATTCCAGGCCCCACAGACCGTCCCAGCCGTTGAGTTTACCCATTCCTGTACCATCCTCCCAGAGATTCTGCACGTATGCCGAAATCTCGGTTTTGTTACGCAGGCGGTAGCGTAACTTTATGTCCCAACTCCCTAAGTGCTGACCCTCGAAGTATCCCTCCACACCGTTTGAATGTGGAATCAGAGCCTGCCAGAATGATTTCAGGCTGCGGGAGTGACGGTCCACCCCGGTAAGCACACCCCGGCTGTAGGTGAATGATGTGCCGCCGAACTGTCCGGCTCCCTGTCCGCCGAAAGTGGCGGAGAACGGTTTTGCCGGATTCGTACGGAAGTAAAGTCGCTTGTAGTTGAACAACATATTCTTTGTCATCACACCTGTGAAGTAGTCGAAGTGGTTATCGAACCACTTGTTCTGGCAATAAATTCCATAAGCCACCTCACCCTGGATCTGCAACCATCCGTTTGTGAAAGGGATATTCTGAAAATCAATGAATCCGGCTCTCACCTGAGGTACGGAACGTGCATTTCCGCTCTGAATCATATCGCCCGATGACAGATAGGAATCAAGCATATATGAGTCCCGGTCCTTCATTCCCGCGTTGATATACAGGCATCGGTATTTCAGCGATGCGTAGACCTGCTGAATCCAGAAATAAGCAGGATGCTCGGCATGGGTGTTCCATTCGCCCTGACCGGATTGAGAACCGGATGAATGCCACTTGCTATATTCCGTATTGTTAGTCACACCACCGAATATATCCAGTCCGAAATCATAACTGAACCGTGAAGATGTATCTAACGGACGCCACGCACCGGCATGCACAATCAATCCTTTTGACTGGGTTAGAATCCCATGTCGGTTTGCTGTCATATAATAAGGAGCGAACGTTCCGTTTCCTGCATTTGCCATCACCTCGGTGGTGTAATTGACGGGGTACTCCCCCTTTGAAGGAAGTACGGCAACTGCCAGTGCCACCGATAAGAGTATTATTCTCGTAAAGTTGTTCATTCAATATGGTGATAAGATTCTATATGACGTTTCTTCTTTTCTTCAAAAATATCCGAAATGGAAATCAGGATACCGGTTTCCTCAACTTCACCGAACTCATGATTTATTCCGGTTCCGAATAATTTCATGGTTGGCGAAAGACTCATATAGGCATTGATAAGCGGAGGAATTGAAAAACCCGTTTCACGTATGGCGGCATTGAGAATCTTGAAATCCTTCTTGAAATCGTCACCTGAGAAGATCCGTTGCATATCATCAGGAGGAGTTAATGTTTTCAACGGCTCTTTAGGAGTGACAAGATTGTCGTTGTCAGGGAAATAATGATTCAGGAAATAGAGCAGCATGTCTCTGGCCGAGGTGTTGTAACTGGGATACATGGTCATTTTCCCGAAAAGATATTTGATTTCAGGATTCTCCACTGTAAGCGCCCCGAGTCCATCCCAAAGGTTGTCAAGAGCGAAAATAGCACGTGCTCCTGCTTTAGACGACTGATATTCAACCCTGACGAATGAGCGTCCGAGTTCTATGGTGTAAGGAAGATAGTCACGGATAAACTCATCCGAAAAGTTGAACATGTGTGCTGTTGCTATGTTTGGCGCGCCATCCTTGATTGTCATATCCTTGCCCAGAATAAAGCGGTATCCTCCGAGAATCATCCGCTCCTCGGGATTCCAGACAATCATCTGGCGGCATGGAACATCCATGGTATCGAACTCATCGATGTCACATTCCTTTCCCGTACCACCCCCTGCGGCACGGAATGTCATTTCACGCAGACGTCCAACCTCACGCATGACGTTGGGACTGTTGAACGCATCCACAACAAAGATTTCGTTACCACCGCGATTTGTATGGCGCAGAAACTTGTCGGGGGTTAGTTCAGCGATTATTTTGTCAATTTCTACAGGTTCAATAATTCTGTCTTCCATTTGGATATTTTCGTTTTCAGCGGGTGGTATCCGGGGATAACAGATACACCCGCCGGCGTATCTCCCGTGCTACGGAAAGAGGAGAGTCATCCTCCATTACAAATGGCTCCACCGGTTTGCCTACATGAATCGTGTAGGTTTTACCCTCTCCGCGAACCATCTCGCGCGGGAGCAGAATCATCTCTATATTAAAGCGGATACCCACTTTCTCTCTCCATCGTGCAAATTTATAAAAAAAAGATGAATTATGCCCACTGAAATACAAAGGAATGACGGTTCTGCCACTCTGTTTTGCCTTAATCACGAACATTTTCTGCCAATCCAGGTCACGAATCTCCCCGTCACTGTTTCTACGGGAGCATAATCCGGCAGGAAACATCACTATAGGGTCATCTCCCCCGAAGGTCTGATTGACTTTTCGGACGGCCTCTTTTCCCTGTGCCCCATGTTTATTCACAGGGACAAACAGCGAAGCCATAGGTTTGACGGCTGACAGCAGGTCATTCACAACGAATCTCACCTCACGCCCATGATACCCTGAAAGAAAATCAATCAGGATAAGTCCGTCAAGTCCACCCAACGGGTGATTCGACACATATAAGACACGTGTATCTTCGGGTGAGGGCATATTCTCCAGTCCCTCAACCTTGAACGACACACCCATATCAGTTAGCGCACCGTGACAAAATTCCGCTCCACTTCTGTGGGCGTTGTTGCGAAGAATCCGGTTCAGATGATCCTGACAGATAAGCCGTTCAAGCATGCCGACAGCAAATCCGGGAATGAAACGGGCCTTAGCGCCGAGCCTGTCGCTGATTACCCTTTTTACATCTATCTCAAGATTCATTGAACTATTTTCATCCATATTCGTTTAAATAATAAAGCACAAAACAAAAATATAAAACATTCTATTATGGGAACAAAAAGTATTAAAGGCACACAGACCGAAAAAAATCTTGTTGCCGCCTACATGTCTGAATCCGCTGCTTACAGCCGTTATATCTTCTATGCCAAACAGGCTAACAAGGAAATGTATTATCCTATCGAGCAAGTATTTACTGAAACCGCCGAGAATGAACTCCATCATGCAAAGATTTTCTTTAAATATCTTGAAGGCGGATCTGTTCCCTGCAATCTTGCCGTTGATGCCGGTGTAATCGCTGACACTGCATCCAACCTTGCAACCGCCGCTTCCGAAGAGGAACGTGAAGGTGTAGAACAGTACACCCAGGCTGCCGAGGTGGCTGACAAGGAAGGTTTCCCCGATATCGCCGAACACTTCCGTGCCATTGCTGAAGTTGAAGCAACCCATCGCGCACGTTTTGAAAGTTATCTGAAGCAGGTTCAGGACGGTACGGTTTGGAAACGAGAGACCCCCATCAAATGGCGCTGTCTTGTTTGCGGTTACATCTATGAAGGAACTACTCCTCCTGAAAAATGTCCCGCATGCAACCATCCCTACCAGCACTACATGGCTATGGATATGGAATAAACGCCTGACAGGTGATCATATACAGATGGCTCACACTTCAATATTTGAAGTTGTGGGCCATTTCGTTGATATGTTCGAAGATACGGCAGTCAGTCTCAGTAAGTTCGCAGCCACGGCGAGCCATAACCCGTCGGGCCACATCAAAGAATTTTGACAACGGCACATCAGTGAATCCCGCCCGCGAACCTTCGCTGAACGATGCAAGGAAGTTACGCTGGAAACCTGATCCATAGACATTGACTCCTACTCCCAGCACCGTGGCGGTATTGAACATAGTGTTGATGCCTGCTTTGGAATGATCACCCATCATAAGTCCGCAGAACTGAAGTCCGGTGCGTGCAAACCGCCGCGCATTATAGTTCCAGAGTTTTATTTCAGTGTAGTCATTTTTCAGGTTAGATGCCACACATCCTGCCCCTATGTTGCACCATTCTCCAATAACGGCGTTCCCCAGGAATCCGTCATGAGCCTTGTTGCTGTAGCCAATCATCACAACATTGTTCAGTTCTCCACCAACTTTACACCATGGACCTATGGTTGTGGCCCCGTAGATTTTCGTGCCCATGTTGACAACAGAATGTTCACAAAGTGCCACCGGTCCTCGAAGAGCCGATCCTTCCATGATTTCCGCACCTGCGCCTACATATATCGGTCCTTTCGTGGTGTTCAGAAACGCTCCCTCAACCGTTGCTCCGGCTTCTACAAAAATCAGTGAGGCATCACCGATTACAGTGTTGGAGTCTCTTAGCGGATCTGACTTTCTGCCGGATGTGATATGGAAAAAATCTTCCTGTATGGCAATGTCATTCAATAAAAAAATATCGTAGAGGAATCTGACTTCAGTAAGAGTTCCTGCGAATTCAGACCTACAGTCAGCGACATAATCATCACCGAGAGGTTTCACCTTGCTCCGGAATGCTATCCGTTTTCCCTCATGGAGCAGTTCTTCCGACGGCTCAAGCCTGTCCATAGCCTGAACCAGTTCGTCAGATGGAAGGATGTTTCCATTGACGAATACCGCATCCTCCCCCTCCGGGAAACAAATGAATTTGTCGCTGAGATATTCTTCAGTGAGATATCTGCACTCTGCGCCGGTGGCACGTTGCCACTTCTCCTTTATTGTGGTTATCCCCACCCTGAGGTCTGCCACGGGACGTGTGTATGACAATGGCAGAAGGTCTGTTTTGACCGTCGGGTTATCAACCAATATCAACTTTTTCATAATCTGTGGATTCTTTTCTGCTACAAATTTATTACTTTTGTGGAAAATATCAAAGAAAATGAACTACAAGCAGTTGGCGATAGAGGGAGTATGGCTTATGGAGCCTCATGTTTACGGTGACTCCCGCGGATATTTTTTCGAGTCATTCAAGCCCGCGGAGTTCAGGGCACACGTGGGTGAGGTGGAATTTGTGCAGGAGAATGAGTCATTGTCAGGCTATGGAGTGTTGCGCGGGCTGCATTTTCAGGGAGGAGCCTCCTCACAGGCCAAACTCGTAAGGGTGACCGAAGGTGAAGTTCTTGATATAGTCGTTGACATGCGCGCCTCCTCCCCCACCCTCGGTAAATATCTTGCCGTTAACCTTTCAGGGGAAAATCACCGACAACTGTACGTACCCCGGGGGTTTGCGCACGGATTCGTGACTCTGTCGCCCAAAGCCCGGTTCCTATACAAGGTAGACAATGTCTACGATCCGGCAAACGAACACACTCTTTCATTTAATGACCCCACGGTAGGTGTGGACTGGCAAATTCCTTCCACCGATATGATCATTTCGGAAAAAGACCGCAACGGAATTAGTTTTGCCGAAGCATTAACATTCGCTTAATCAACGGATTATCTTGATTACACCACACACCTTGTCACCCTGTGACACATTCAGTATATAGACTCCTTTAGGGACTCCGGCGAGGGAGAGTTCAACACTTTGAACTCCGGTTTGACTTATAACAACTGAACCGTTCATTGCGGTCAGTGAGCAACAAAGCGGGAGATCTTCCACGCTTGTCACCGTCAGCATGTCTCCGCTACGCGTGACCACAGGCTTCATAGGGTCCATAACGTTGTCAAGCCCGGATTCCTTCCGCACCATTTTCAGTCCGGCGTACATATTGAACATACCACCTCCCCACCCCGGCTCAACGGCATCATGCGGCAGTGGCGAGGTTTCCAGTAAAATTCTTTTTACATCATCAACAGACAGCATAGGGTCAGCCTGCAACCACAGAGCCAATCCACCCGCCACTAATGGCGCGGACATCGATGTTCCTGCCTCAGCGCCCCAGCAATATGTTTTACCTTCATAATCGCGGGATTCGACCAGTGGGCTGAAGGAACCTCCGTTTTCAAGATACGGAGATGATACAGCGGATACAACCACAGCACCCGGGGCTGATACCAGAGGCAACTTCCTTCCGTCGACCAATGTTCCGTAACTTGAGAAATATGCGATCTGCCCCACATTATACTCCGGATAACCGAAGGAAGATCCATCAGATTGCACAACGCTGTTGCAAGTAGAATATGCACCAACGGATATCACATTGGCGGCAGTGGCTATGTCGTTTATGCTGCCTACCCCGCTACCCGCGAGCATCGTGGGTGTTTTCTTACTTAAATGTATCCCGCTTGATGCATATCCGTCAACCCTCGTTCCCGGAGATCCCGTCACTTCAAGCCCTATCCATGATTCCGCCCATCCGTGGGATGTCTGCTCCTTGCGGGGTGAATAGGAAAGGTCAACATAAACATTATACCGGTTATTATGGGGGTTCACCTCACGATAAACGATGATGATGCCGGTGAACAGAGAATCGAAACCGGGATCAACCGTGCCCCGTGGATAATCAACGGCATACTCATGGGATATGATCACGGATTCCTCACCGTCAATCTTTATCCTGCTTATAATCTGAGAGGTATTATCATCAATGACAAGAAGTTCAGTGAGCAGTTCCTCATCATTGTCGCTCCACACATCGAATGCCCCGTTCACGTTGTAACCACGCCACACCCATTCCTCCATAAACGCCGTACCCATAGAGGTGTCGTCAACTGAAAATGTTTTTGACACAACAACGGGTGAAGTGGCAGAATTTCCGGCTGACACCGTGATCAATGCTTCCTCACCAAGTTTATCGATATATTCATTGAAAAGTTGGGTTCCGTCATGCGGGCCCATGGCTGAGGATAAGGAAAGATTCACAACCGCAGGCTTACCCACGCTCTGCGCATACCTGACAACATCCTCAACCCCTGCAAGTATCTCCGGGTCATATAGGTTTGATGTTGTGGCTACGATCTCAGCCTTCTGTGCCACACCATTATAGGGTGAATCCGCAGCCGACCCGGCGAGTATGCCGCACACATGTGTGGCATGATACTTTTCAACATTGTCAGTGGTCCATGCAGCCACCTCCGAAGGTGATTCACACTTTTGGCATGTACCGGAAATACCATCGTAATGCGATAAACGCACAGTTCTGTGTGTTCCGTCACCATTCATAAAGGATATGTGCGACGGGTCATAGCCTATATCACTGAAACCGACCACAACTCCTTCACAGTCATACACTTTGTCAAGGTCAATCCGATCACGGATTTTGTCAAGTCCCACCCATTGAGAAGCACGGTTCATGGACGGGACGGATGCTTGTGAAGAGGAGATTTCCCTTATCCATCGAGAACCTACAACATCATGAACAATAGAACGGGGCACGGCACCCAAGGCAAGATCATCGCGCGTGTGCCAGATGATTACACCCATCGATTCCAGTTCCTCAGCACTCTGTTCATCGGTAAGGCGCATAATCACAGGAATATACTCCTCCGATTCCGTATCTGAGAAAAGAGATGTGATGCTCTCCACACGTGTCAGACGTGCTTTTAGTTCAGGTGAGATATGACCTGCCGACACCCCTTCCAGGAGTATCGGCAGAAAAAATAAGAGAGAGAGAATTATTCGCATTAATTATCGTACAATGATTTTGCGGGTTGCGCAGTTAGAGCCATCAGTAGCGCGGAGCAGATAAATTCCTGCCGCCAGCCCTTCTGCACTGATGATCACTTCATCTGAGCCTTCAGAGGAAGCGACTGCAGAACCACTCATATTATACAGCGTAACCGAAAGATTGCCGCAACCCGGCATGTAAACCTCATAAATGTTATTATCCAGAGATTTAATCATAAGAATTTCCTCTTCACGGTCAATGACACTCACCACAGATGACATTCCGAGTACCTTCTTAATACCCTCGTAAGCATCAAGTTTGCCGGCGCCCCACTGCACGGTGTTATCAGCGGGCTGCGCGGTTGATTTGGCTATATCGCAGATCTGATGAGGAGTCAGTTGCGGATCCGCCTGTAGCCACAACGCCGATACTCCTGTCATCACGGGGGTAGCCATGGAAGTACCGCTCATCTGTGTCCATGTGTATTTCTTACCGCTTACAGTGGCGGTATAGGAAACAGGATCATATAAAGAACTATAGTTGCTGCTGTTATAGTAGGGTGTAGACATTGCGGAGATCATATCCACTCCCGGAGCGCTGACGTGAGGTAAGGAACGACCATCAGCAAGATTACCCCAACTTGAGAATGGAGCGATCTTACCATTTGCAGCCCATGAACTTGAGCGTGTTGAATATGCACCAACCGCTATAGTGTTCTTGCCACAGGCCATGTTGCTGATAGTACCGTCAGTTGTGATATCATCATAACCTGAAAGACCGGACTTCGAGAACTCAGTATAATAAGCATCATTATATATCCAGATAGTCTGTCCCGGCTGTCCTTCAACGATAATTGCCGGAAGGTATGTTTTTGATGTCGCTGATTTGTTGATCAGATAGAATGTCATCTCTGCATAATAACGGTTGTTTGCGGAAGATAGTCCTTTCTGGAGTCCGGCATAACTGTCGGGGTATGCATTTGTGAACTGGGTGTTCTGTGCATCACCGGACTCACGCATGTTTCCACTGCTGACATATTTCATGGAAGTGGTTCCATCAAGCGAGTAGACAACCGAGCCGGTTGATTTGTTTACCATTGCGAACTTGACCGAGAACTCCCTGTTATCAGAAGCCCACACCTCGACATCGCAATACGCCTGGAATTTTCTGTCCTCGGCAAGGAGATCGCTTGTGGGAATAATAGTCGTACGCACTGTTTTGTCAGAGGACGTCAATGTTTTCTTTACCACAATGTTCAAGTCAGCCTCATTTCCGGCCGCCAGGCAGATGGTGTTGTCCTTCGCAAGTTCATTAAGAGCGGATGTGAACGCATCGCTACCGTCATGCGGACCGATGTTGTCACCCAACGACATGTTGATTACCAGCGGTTTACCTTCACCTTTGGCATAATCAATCATAGCCTTCGCTCCGGAGAGGATGACATCATCAGTCAAATCACCTCCGGCCATCAGGATATCTGCTTCAGGAGCCATTCCGTAGTACTGAGTACCTGTCTTGCCGAAGTTATATGCTCCGGCGGCTATACCGGTCACATGCGTTGCATGCGTTGCCGAGTTGTCGTCAGTGGTGAATGAGGTAAGTGAGGAACCCGTGTAGGTATTTGTGGTAATTTTTCCCGTTCTGTCATTTACGGTATAATTCCAGAATTTCTTGACGCGCATGTTGCCGTCAGCATCCTTGAACATTATGTGATTGGGATCGAATCCGCCGTCGACCACACCCACAATCACACCATCGCCTGTAAAACTCTGCGAAAGTTCAGTCCCCTGATGTATTTTGTCAACCGAGGTTGCCGACCGTGCGGTATTGTTCAGCAGACGTTTCTTGCGGCTGCGTTGAACACGGCTGACGCAATCCATTTGCTGCATCAGGCGCAAATCAGAAGCGGTAACGTAGGCCACAGCAATGTTTCCGTAAACCTCCGAAATCTCTATGCCGTTCTCTTTAAGATCCTCCGAAGTGGATCCGGGGGCAAGTGTGATGAGGACAGCCGCACGGTTTTGATCAGAACCGTCATTTGAGCCGAGATTTTTAATGGTCTTACCTGCGTAAGCCGGTGATTTACGCATGAAATTGTTTAATGATGCATCAAGTTTATTCTCCGCGCTCATTGAAAGAGAACCGGCAAGAAGCAGAGCGGAAATGAAATATGAAATCTTTCTCATTTATGTTTTTTCTTTATTTTTTTGAAGAGGTACAGTCATGCTGAACAAGATGACGGGCTTCATTCAGTTGTGAACTACAAATTTACGATTTTTTTTGTAATCAACCAAAAAAAACAGTGCCGAAAGTGGTAAGATTCATAACTATTCCGTAACTTTGTAGCAAAATACTATCTACCTCATGAAAATAAAATCACTCATTGCCGGTGGAGCGTGTGCTATGTTGATGCTCACCGGTTGCAGCAAGAAAATGAATCAGTTTTCCGCTGACTATTTTTCCGTAAATCCCAATCCTCTTGAAGTAGTGGGCGAAAGAGTCCCCGCCACTGTCACAGCAAACATCCCTCAGAAATTTTTCCAGAAGAACGCTGAAGTCACCGTAACCCCTTATCTGGTGTTCAACGGAGAGGAAGTGGCTTCACAAAGTTATAGTTTCCAGGGCGAGAAAGTGCGTGGAAACTCACCCGTTATCAATTACGAACAAGGTGGAACAGTAACCATACCGGTTGTCTATAACTATCAACCGGAAATGATCAAGAGCGAACTGATGCTCGGATTCAACGTGCGTCAAGGCAACAAGCAGTATGTGCTTCCCCGTGTAAAAGTCGCTGACGGACTGGTAACTACAGGAGCCCTCGCTCAGGCAGCCAACGCAACTCCCGCCATTGCTCCTGACAAGTTCCAGCGCATCATCAACGAGAAATACGCCGCTGACATCCGGTTCCTTGTCAACCGCGCAAACATACGCGAGAGCGAACTGCAAACCGACCAGATGGCCAAATTGCAGCAGAGCATCATCAATGCAAATGATGCAGACAACCGCGAAATTGAGGAAATAAACATTTCTTCCTACGCATCGCCCGAAGGTAAACTCGATTTCAACACCCGCCTGGCCGAACAACGTGAGAAGAGCACCAACGAATATCTCACCAATCAACTGAAACGTGATAACATCACCGAATTCGGTGAACTCACCGCTCAGTTCACACCCGAAGACTGGGAAGGATTCCGTGCGCTGGTTGCAAAAAGCAACATTCAGGACAAAGAACTGATACTCAGCGTTCTCGAACAGTTCAAAGACCCCGAGGAACGCGAACGTGAAATCCGTAATCTCTCCTCCGTATTCGACCAACTCGCAGATGAAATCCTTCCTCAGTTACGCTACTCACGCATTACGGCATCAATCAACGTAATCGGAAAGAGCGACCGTGAGATTCAGGAACTCTTCGCAACCAATCCCTCAAAACTTTCCGTTGATGAAATTCTCTACTGCGCCACACTCACTGACAATCAGAACCAGAAACTGAGAATCTATAATAAGGCTGCGGAACTATATCCCGATGACTACCGCACCTTCAATGATCTGGGTGTAGAACAGTTCAAAATCGGAGATTTCTCCGCTGCAAAAGCCAACTTCGCTCAGGCTGCCCGTATAGCCCCCGCTGAAGCAGAACCCCAACTCAACCTCGGTCTGACCTCAATGATGAAGAAGGACTACCGCGATGCCCGCCAGAAATTCGGCAATGCAGCAGGCTTGGATGAACTCGGCGAGGCTACCGGAACACTCTATCTGCTCCAGGGTGATGCAAACGCTGCCGTTAAGGCTTTCGGCGATGCAAAGACCAACAACGCCGCACTCGCCCAGATTCTTACCAAAAACTACAGCAAGGCTAAAAATACCCTCGCCGGTATCGATACTCCCGATGCCACCACTTATTATCTGATGGCTGTTTTAGGTGCCCGAACCAACAACGAATCAATGGTTAAGGATAACCTCAAACAGGCTGTCGCCCTTGACAAGAAACTGGCCAAACGTGCCGCTTCCGATCTTGAGTTCTCCAACTTCAACATCTCATCGATCCGCTGATTAAAATTATATTTCTGATGGGGGTGTGTCAGTTCAAACCGTATGACACACCCTCATTAATAATATATAATAAGTGGAATTTTAAATAATACAGGCGGACTGTTAATAATTTAAGTTCAGCCGCGACCAATCATTATTACCCCCAAACGAATCCAAACCCACCACATGACATGGATTGAAAATTTACTTACCGAGCACAGTGCCATGCAGGCTCTTCTGATTCTGTCACTGATTAGCGCAATAGGAATATCTCTGGGGAAACTAAAAATTGGAGGTATATCACTGGGTGTCACCTTTGTGTTTTTCGTAGGAATTATTGCCGGCCACATAGGATTAAGCATAAACTCCGACATGCTCCACTATGCCGAAAACTTCGGACTGGTATTGTTTGTCTATGCCCTCGGGCTGCAGGTAGGACCGGGATTTTTCAGTTCACTTGCCCACGGCGGTGTGAAACTGAACATGCTGGGTCTGTCACTGGCCTTACTTACACTGATAGTGGCAATAGTCCTGACATTCATCACACCCGTGAATCTGCCTGACATGATGGGAATTTTCTGTGGTGCGACCACCAACACCCCCGCACTCGGTGCGGTGCAGCAAGCACTCTCGCAGTATGGTATACCTTCCGACACCGCAGCCCTGGGATGCGCTGTCACCTACCCTCTCGGCGTGGTTGGTGTCATACTGGCAATAATTCTGATGCGGGTGCTCTTCATCCGTGACACAGAAATAACCGATACTCCGGTTTCAAACCTTCCGCGCCCAATCAACACTGAATTTGAGGTACGCAATCCGGGAATCTTCGGCAAGACCATAGCCCAGATAGGAAAAGCAACCAACTGTCAGTTTGTCATATCGCGCATGTGGCGGGGAGGTGTGGTCAGCATACCCACGTCCGATCTTGTTCTCCAGGAGCATGACCGCGTGCTCGTGATCAGCGCACCGGCCGATCTTGACGCACTTCTGATGCTGTTCGGTGAGCAGGAACCTGACGACTGGAACCGACAGGACATAGACTGGAATGCCGTTGACCGGCGTCTGGTTTCAGAAAGTTTCCTTGTGACTCGCAAGGAGTTGAACGGCAAAACATTAGGCTCGCTTCGCCTGCGCAACCTTTACGGTGTCAACATAAGCAGAGTGTACCGCAGCGGCATGCCCCTGCTTGCCACTCCATCGCTCCGGTTGCAACTCGGTGACAAAATCATTGTTGTTGGCGAGCAGAGCGCCATGGAAAAAATCAAACCATTAATTGGCAATGCCGTGAATGTATTGAACGAGCCTAATCTTGTTCCGGTGTTCATCGGCATAGTTCTCGGAGTGATTCTCGGTGCCCTTCCCATACATATTCCGGGAATGAATCTCCCCATCAGTCTTGGTCTGGCGGGAGGTCCCATCATCATGGGTATACTCGTCGGCACATTCGGACCGCGACTGCACATGGTCACATACACCACAAGTTCCGCCAACCTCATGCTGCGTGCCATAGGGATAGCACTGTTTCTGGCATGCCTGGGACTTGACGCAGGAGCCCATTTCTTTGAAACCGTGTTCCGTGCCGAAGGCGCCCTGTGGGTTGGACTCGGATTTCTGCTCACCGTCATACCAACCATCATCCTGGGGCTCATAGCCGTGAAACTGATGAAGATAGACTTCGGGACAGCCACAGGCATGCTCTGCGGATCAATGGCAAACCCCATGGCCCTTGACTATGCCAACACCACACTTCCGGGTGACCGACCCTCGGTGGCATACGCGACGGTATACCCGCTGAGTATGTTCGCACGTGTCATCATCGTTCAGATTGTAATCGTATTACTTTGCTAATCAACGAAATGAGTAGTAACAAAAATAATAACCATGACTCCGGTCCGAAGGTTTCTCTTACCTTCCTGCTCCTGTCCACCCTTTTCTGCGTGTGCCTGATAATTTCCAACCTCGTTGAGATTAAGACGGTAGACCTTGGATGGTTCACCATCACGGCCGGGGTTATTGTCTTTCCCGTTTCATACATCATAAACGACTGTGTAGTAGAGGTATATGGATTTAGAAAAGCACGTCTGATGATATGGATGGGATTCATCTCAGCCCTTGTGGTAGCATTGATGCTCCAGTTAGCCATCATTCTCCCCGGAGGAAAAGAGTGGGAGCATCAGGATGCCATGAAACAGATCTACGGTAGCGTTCCGCGCATAATGTTCGCCAGTTTCACCGCTTTTCTATGCGGTTCAATGGTCAATGCTTACGTAATGAGCAAGATGAAGGCCGCTGACACAAAAGGGCGATTCTCGCTGCGTGCCATACTGTCGTCGCTCTGGGGGGAGTCCGTGGATTCACTCATCTTTTTCCCCATAGCGTTTGCGGGAACTTTCCCGTGGCCTACGATATTCTCTCTGATAGTGACGCAGGCGCTGCTTAAAACCGGCTACGAGATAATTATCCTCCCCATCACCATCCGTCTTGTTAAAAAACTCAAGAAACATGAAGGGGATGTGATTGACAAAAACATATCATATAACTGGTGGAAACTGACTGATGTTGATTGATGCTGACAAAATAAAATGGGTGTGGGTAGACCTCGACGATACCCTCTGGGACTTTGAACGTAACTCGCTTGAATCTCTGAAAAAATTATACAGCCACTACCGGCTTCAGGATTATTTCAGTTCACCGGAGGAATTCTGTGATAAATATCTTGAAGTGAACCACGCGCTTTGGGCTGATTATAACGTGGGGAAAATTACGCGTGACTACCTTATGCGTGAGCGCTTCAGTCGGCCACTCTCACAGGCCGGATATCCACTTACGGACTCAACATGGAAAGAATTTTCAGACTATTACCTTGACCGGCTGGGGGAATGTACACTGACCGTGGAAGGTGCCCACGACCTTCTCCGCCGGCTGCGTGCCCGGGGATTCCGGATTGGGATAATCAGCAATGGATTCAAAGAGGTCCAGTACCGTAAACTCCAATCAGCCGGGCTCACCGAATTGATTGACTGCGTGACACTTAGCGATGAGATAGGCGTAAACAAGCCTGACCGCCGTCTGTTTGACCACGCACTTTCAAAAGCGGGTGCCACCGCCGCTGAATCAATCATTGTCGGAGATAACCCCGCCACCGACGTCCAGGGTGGATTAAACGCCGGATGGGAGGTGATCTATTTCAACCGCAACGGTGCTCACGCACCTGTTCCGGGGGTGGCTACGGTAACATCATTGAATGAGATTGACTGATCACGCAACTCCACCATTTTAATTTATTAACATTTGCACCGTCAGTATATGGTGGAGATTTTGTAATTTTGTAGACTCAGAACAACGCAAACCAATTCCTCTACAAACCAATCATCAGTTCAATGACCGGTACGCAGATATTCCGCTTCTCTTGCCTGACAATCCTCTGGCTTGCATTGTGTTATCTGGTGATTTCAGGATCACCGGAGATAACTTTGTGGACTATCTTCGTTATCGTATGCTCCGGAATCGTGGTATTTGTTCCACTCTATAAAAGGTATATCAGGAATGGAAGAAAAGACAAAAAGTAAGTATCCGTTGCTTGAAACGATCGATTCACCCGCCGATCTCCGGAAACTCCCCGTGGAAGAGTTGCCCAAGGTTTGTGCGGAAATACGGTCGTTCCTGATCGACTCACTGAGCGACAATCCAGGACACTTCGCATCAGGGATGGGTGCTGTTGAACTGACGGTGGCTCTCCATTACGTTCTCAATACTCCTTACGACCGCATTGTGTGGGATGTGGGGCATCAGGCCTACGGTCATAAACTGCTCACCGGTCGCCGCAACCGCTTTCATGAGAACCGTAAACTCAACGGTCTGAGCGGCTTCCCTAATCCTGCTGAAAGCCCTTACGACACATTCACCGCCGGACACGCGTCAAACTCCATATCCGCCGCTTTAGGAATGGCCATTTCTTCAGCAATGGATAAGGAATCGCCTCGCAGAAACGTGGTGGCGGTCATAGGTGACGCCTCAATCTCCGGAGGACTTGCCTTCGAGGGAATGAACAATGCAGCCAACGTGCCGAATGACCTTCTGATCATACTGAACGACAACGATATGTCAATTGACCGTAACGTTGGCTCGCTCAACAGTAACCTGGCGCATCTCACCACCTCGAAACGCTACAACGATATCCGTTACAAACTTTACAGTTTCCTTAAACGTCACCACCTTGTCACCGACAAAGGAAAGGGTCTGATCATGCGTTTCAACAACAGCCTGAAGGCTCTTCTTTCTCGTGAACAGAATATATTCGAGGGTCTTAACATACGTTACTTCGGTCCGTTTGACGGGCATGACGTAAAAAGTCTGGTCACGGTCCTGAACGATATAAAGGACATGAACGGTCCTCGCATACTCCACCTTTGCACCGTGAAAGGGAAAGGATATGAACCGGCTGAAAAAGATCCCGCCACTTGGCATGCCCCGGGTAAATTCAATCCTGAAACCGGGGAACTGCGCACCGGTGTTTCCGGGTCTAAACCACCGAAATATCAGACAGTCTTCGGTGAAACCTTGCTTGAACTGGCACGCAATGATAACCGTATCATTGGCATCACGGCAGCCATGCCATCAGGAACATCGCTCAACATCATGCAGGCTGAAATGCCGGGACGTGTTTTTGATGTCGGAATCTCGGAAGGACATGCAGTTACCTTTGCCGGCGGACTGGCACACGAAGGGAAACGTCCCTTCGTGGCTATATATTCCTCTTTCCTTCAGCGTGGTTATGATCACATCATCCACGATGTAGCCATCCAGGAACTTCCGGTAACATTCTGCATTGACCGCGCAGGATTGGTGGGTGAGGACGGTGTGACCCATCACGGGCTTTTTGACCTTGCTTATCTCCGCTCCATTCCGGGAATGATCATTGCGGCGCCGAGCAGTGAGGTCATGCTACGCAATCTTATGCTGACTGCCAACCAACGTGAGAAATATCCCATGGCCATCCGCTACCCCAGAGGTTCCGGTAAAAACGTAGAATGGCGTCAGCCGATGACTCCCGTCCAAATCGGAAAAGGAGAAAAAATCAAGGATGGGACCGATGTGGCGGTAATCTCCATCGGAACGATCGCAAAAGAGGTTAAGGAGGCTGTCAGATCCGCCGAAGAGGAAGGCGTTTCAGCCGCTCACTATGATGCTGTTTTCCTCAAGCCGCTTGACAACGACATGCTCCACGAAATAGGACGGATGAACAAACCGGTGATAACAGTGGAGGATGCATCAGTGATAGGTGGTCTTGGTTCCGCAGTGACGGAATGGATGGCAGACCACGGGTACTCCCCACGCATAATCCGCATGGGAGTGCCTGACAGTTTCGTACACCAGGGAACGGTGGCCCAACTCAAGGAACTCTGTCATCTGGATCCTCGGTCCATCGCCGACAGAATCATCGAAGCCGGGAAGGAGGCACAGAAATGAAAATTGTCATTGGAGGCGCCGGAGAAGTTGGATCACATCTTGCCAAACTACTCTCCAAGGAGGCTCAGGACATCATTCTCATTGACACCGATGCCCAGAAACTCGCTCTTCTTGACGCCAACTACAACCTGATGACAATGGTTGGCGCACCCACGTCGTTTGAAACCCTGCGTGAATCCGGAGTAGCCAAATGCGATCTTTTCATAGCAGTTACACCCTACGAGACCGACAACGTCACCGCCTGCGCCATTGCCAAGGCTTTAGGGGCTCAGAAAACCGTGGCAAGAATCGACAACTACGAGTACATGCGTAGCCGTAACAGGGAATTCTTTGAGAAAATAGGTGTCAACGACACCATTTATCCCGAATATCTCGCCGCCCTGGAAATAAGGATGGCTCTACGTCACACATGGGTGCGCAACTGGTTCGAACTTCATGACGGTCAACTGATTGTGGTAGGGATCAAACTCCGTCAGAACGCTTCGATAGTCAACATGAAACTGAGGGATATCACGTTCACCCACCACAACTTCCACATCTGCGCAATCAAACGCCATAACCGCACCATCATCCCGGGAGGTTTTGATGAAATACACGAAGGTGACATCATATATGTGATGACAACCCGCCAGCATCTTGACGAACTACGTGAAATGTGTGGAAAAAAACAGACACGCATCCGCAACATCATGATTATGGGAGGAGGCAAGATAGCCGCACGTCTTTCAAACCTCGTTCAAGGAGAATACAACATAAAGATTCTCGAAAGGGATCCTGAAATATGCCGCAGGTTGCCGGAAAGGTGTCCCGGTTGCGAAATAATCTGTGCGGATGCACGTGACAATGACATCCTTCTGGAGGAGGGAATAGAAGACATGGATGCCTTCATCGCACTCACCGAAAGTTCCGAGACAAACATTCTCGCATGTCTCACAGCCAAGGAGTTCGGAGTCAGCAAGACCATTGCCGAAGTTGAAAACATCCAGTTCATTTCCGAGGCAGAAGGATTGAACATAGGAACAATCATCAACAAAAAACTGCTCGCCTCAAGCAAAATATTCCAGCATCTGCTTGACAGTGACACCCAGTCAAACAAATGCATGTCACTGGCAGGTGCCGAGGTGGCTGAATTTGATGTAAGGGAAGGCGCCAAGATCACACGTGGTCTTATCAAGGATATGAAACTATCCAGAGATATGACCCTTGCGGGGCTGATCCGTAACGGCAAAGGAATGCTCGTCAGCGGTAACACAAGAATAGACGCAGGTGACTCTGTGGTGGTTTTCGCGCTCTCTGGCACACTTCACCGCATAGAAAAACTATTCATCTAAACCTTTATTTTTTCTTATTTGTTTAAGTTATATCAGAAACACGGATTAAGAAAATGGATTTAAAAACAATAACGAAATCAGAACTCATCACAGACAATATCATCGAGGCCATACAGGACCGAAAGGGAAAACAGATCAGTCTGCTTGACATGACCGCCATTGAATCGGCCCCGGCTCACACATTCATCATCTGTCAGGGCAACACCCCGGTTCAGGTGGCTGCTGTCGCTGACAACATACGCGACCGCCTTCTTGAAGAACTGCGCGTCAAGCCGTTCAACTACGACGGATACCGTGCCGCCGAATGGATAGTAATAGATTACGGCGACATTATGGTTCATGTGTTCACACGCGATGCGCGCCATCACTATAACCTCGAGGAGTTATGGAGCGATGCCGTAATCACCGAAATACCTGACCTTGACTGATATCTCAAGTGATACAACGTTAATTCATCATTTCACCAAAAAGTAAAATGAACCTCAAACAACCCGGAAACAAAAAGAAATTCGGATTCAGCCTTTATTGGATGTACGCTATCATCCTGATAGCCCTTATAGGCGTTTTCTACCTTGATGAAAACAGCATCTCCAAAGAAGTGAACTTCACGGAATTCGAGAAATACTGCACCTCAGGTGGCGTTGACAAAATCATAGTGATAACTAATAAGAACGAAGCGGAGGCTTTTCTTAATGATTCGCTTGCTTCAACGCTTTTCCATGAGTCACAATACAAAAAAGATTCCCACACTCCTGCCAAACTGGTCACCGACATTCCGTCCGCTGACAATCTGCAGAGAAAGATAGAGGAATGGCAGGCTAACGGTCTGTTCAAAGGTGACGTCAAATATGAGAAAAGCAGCGATTACTCTTCTCTGCTGTGGACATTCGGTCCGGTGCTGCTGCTGATTTTCTTCTGGTTCTTCATCATGAACAGAATGTCAAACAAAGATGGCGGCGGTCCCGGTGGCGTATTCAACGTCGGGAAGTCAAAGGCTCAGGTTTTTGACAAGGACAGTCCCGTCAAAGTAACATTCGACGATGTGGCCGGTCTGTCAGAGGCAAAAACCGAGATAGAGGAGATCGTGGAGTTCCTGAAAAATCCTCAGCGCTACACTGACCTTGGCGGTAAAATACCTAAGGGTGCTCTCCTTGTAGGACCTCCCGGAACAGGTAAAACCCTGCTTGCAAAGGCTGTGGCCGGTGAAGCGAACGTTCCATTCTTCTCCATGTCAGGCTCCGACTTCGTAGAGATGTTCGTCGGTGTGGGTGCTTCACGCGTACGTGACCTTTTCCGTCAGGCTAAAGAAAAATCACCATGTATTATCTTCATTGACGAAATCGATGCCGTTGGTCGTGCCCGCGGTCGCAATGCAAACATGGGTTCAAACGATGAACGTGAGAATACCCTGAACCAACTTCTGACAGAAATGGACGGATTCGGTTCAAACAGCGGAGTAATCATCCTTGCAGCCACTAACCGTGCCGATATTCTTGACAAAGCGCTTATGCGTGCCGGACGTTTCGACCGCCAGATTTACGTTGAACTACCCGATCTGAACGACCGTGTGGCAATTTTCAAGGTTCACCTCAGAAACATCAAGATTGACGACAGCGTAGATGTGGATCTTCTTGCCCGCCAAACTCCCGGTTTCTCAGGAGCCGATATAGCAAACGTGTGCAACGAAGCAGCCCTGATTGCCGCACGCCACAACAAGAAAACCGTTCAACGTCAGGACTTTATCGATGCGGTTGACCGCATTATCGGAGGTCTTGAAAAACGTAACAAAATCACTACCGATGAGGAAAAACGTGCCATCGCCATCCATGAAGCCGGCCATGCAACCGTTTCCTGGATGCTACGTTATGCCAATCCTCTGATCAAGGTCACCATAGTCCCCCGTGGCAAAGCACTCGGTGCGGCATGGTATCTTCCTGAAGAACGACAGATCACACCCTCGGAGGCTCTCCTTGACGAGATGTGCGCCACATTGGGTGGACGCGCTGCCGAAGAACTCTTCCTTGGCAGAATATCCACCGGGGCCGCTAATGACCTTGAACGTGTCACCAAGCAGGCCTACGCGATGGTTGTTTATTATGGAATGAGCGATCGTCTCCCCAACATAAGTTACTATGATTCAACCGGGCAAGACTACGGGTTCACAAAACCTTACAGTGATGACCGCGCGAAACTTATCGATGAGGAGGTCAGCCGGATAATCGCCGAACAGTATGAGCGCGCCAAATCCATACTCCGTCAGTATGCCGAAGGACACGCCCAACTCGCCGACACTCTCATATCAAGAGAGGTTATCTTCACCGATGACGTGGAGAGAATCTTTGGTCCCCGTCAGTGGGTTTCACGTACCGATGAAATTCTCAAAGCACGCGAAGACAAAGAAAAAGGGACAGTTCCTCCTCCACCACCCGTAATGGACGTGGAAGCAACTGAAATAACCACCGAAAACACCCCTCCCCCGTTCCCTGAACAGGAGGGGAAAACCCAGGAGGAAAGCAACCGGGATGAACTTCCAGTAGTAGAGCCTCAGCAGTCCGAGGAAAAACCGGTAGAAGAAAAACCTGCGGATAATAAAACTGAAGAAAATAAATCCGTTTAACCCTTATCGACAACCAATTAAAGAGACCGCGAGCACCCCGCCCGCGGTCTTTGCCATATTATACGGCAAGCGTAAGATTATAAGATGTATAAGATTTATAAGATTTATAAAATTTATAAGACTTATACGAATTATAAAAATATAAGAATTGTAGGGTATATTAGACAAAAATATTTTGAACATTAGCCGAAATTTAGTTATATTTGCAAAAATTTAACTTATTTTCCGACCTTATGAGTTTACAGTTAAAAATAAAGAAAGGACTTGACCTGGAACTTGCCGGAAAAGTGGAATCTGACAAGGTTGAAAAAGTGGTCATCCCTGACCACATAGCCATTTTCCCGGATGACTTCCCCGGTCTGACACCTAAACTCAACATCAAAGAGGGAGACCCCATCCGCAAAGGGCAGCCCCTGTTTCATGATAAAGTCCACGAGGAGATGAATGTCGTAAGTCCCGTAACCGGTACAATCAAGGAGATTGTCAGGGGCGAACGCAGAAAAATCATCCGCATTGTCATTGCCGTTGACCAACAGAACTACGACAAAGGTATATCTCAAAGTGTTAACCCCACCGATGATGAATCAGTAATCAAACTGCTGATGCAGTCAGGAATGTGGGTGATAATGCGCCAGTTACCTTTCGGCATAATACCCGACCCGCAGGTACGCCCGCGCGACATCTTCATCGCCGGATTCGATTCAAGCCCTCTTGCTCCTGACTTTGACGTTCTTCTGAAAGATAAGGTAAACCTCATCGTTGCCGGAGTAGAACTGCTAAATCATCTCACTGACGGCAAAGTCTATGTAACACGCCGACGCGGAAGCCGGATGCCCGACATTCCCGGTGCCGAAATGATTGACATAGACGGTCCTCACCCGGCGGGAAACATAGGAACAGCCATTGCTAACATTGCCCCCGTCAATAAGGGAGAAGTTGTGTGGACTCTTTCCACCATCACGGCAGCACGAATCGGAACCATGATCAGGTCAGGTGCCATCGCTCCCACATCTCTCGTTGCAGTCACCGGCAGCGAGGTCAAACACCCGGAGTTTATCCGTACTCTTGTAGGCGCACCTCTGAAAGCGATACTTGAAGGAAACCTAAAGGATGATGACCGTCATAAACGATATATTTCAGGAAACCTCCTCACCGGAATAAACGTAGGTCCTGAAGGCTATATACGCTGGCCCTTCTATCAGGTGACAGTTATTCCCGAAGGTGACGATGTAGCGGAATTCATGGGTTGGGCTTCATTGTCTCCCTCAAAGATGAGTGTCAGCCGATCCTTCCCCGGGCATTTCCTACACCGCCTTTTCTCGCCTGACGCACGAATCAAGGGTGGTCGACGTGCAATGATCATGTCAGGAGAATATGAATCAGTGATGCCAATGGACATTCTTCCGGAATATCTCATAAAAGCCATCCTGAGCAAAGATATCGACAATATGGAGAAACTGGGAATCTATGAGGTTATCCCTGAAGATTTCGCTTTGGCGGAATATGTCGACACCTCCAAACTCGAACTCCAGAAAATCGTTGCCGAAGGTCTGGAATACCTCCGCAAGGAAACTGAATAAATCCATCACACAGCAGAAATCTGATGAAAGCACTAAGGAACTACTTAAATAAAATCAAACCTCACTTTGAGGAAGGTGGAAAACTCCACCCGTTCCGCTCGGTGTTCGACGGCTTCGAAACATTTCTGTTCACTCCGGAAACAACCGCAACTTCCGGTGTGCACATCCATGACAGCCGGGACTCCAAGCGCACAATGATAATTGTTGTACTCGCATTGATGCCCTGTCTGTTATTCGGCATGTACAACGCAGGTTATCAGAACTGGCTCGCCGCAGGAGCAACTGAATTCCCTTTCTGGCAGATTATGGCCTACGGCTGCCTGGCCGTACTCCCCACCCTTGTTGTCGCATACCTGGTTGGTCTCGGCATAGAGTTTGCCGTGGCACAATGGCGAGGTGAGGAGATTCAGGAAGGATTCCTCGTCACAGGTATTCTTATTCCCCTGATATGTCCGGTGGAGACACCCCTGTGGATGATTGCCGTGGCAACCGCCTTCTCTGTAATATTCGTTAAAGAGGTGTTCGGTGGAACAGGCTACAATATCCTCAACGTGGCTCTGGTCACCCGAGCATTCCTTTTCTTCGCCTACCCCGCAAGCATGAGCGGTGACAAAGTATTCGTGTCGTCCGACACAATCCTGGGGTTAGGTCACAACCTTCCGGATAATTTCACAGGTGCCACTCCGCTGGGACAGATAGCCACGGCAACAGGAGGCGACATAGCCGTTACTGACATCGCCGGTAAAGCCATTACCTCATGGGACATGTTTCTCGGTCTCATTCCGGGTTCGTTCGGTGAAACATCAACCCTCTGCATCCTGATTGGCGCACTCATTCTTCTTGTGTCAGGCATAGCCAACTGGCGCATAATCCTTTCAGTTTTCGCCGGCGGTGCATTCATGGCATGGATTGCAAACTGCTTCGCCACACCAACCTACCCGGCATCGTTTCTCACCGTTCAGGATCAGTTATGCCTCGGCGGATTCGCCTTTGCTGCCGTCTTCATGGCAACCGACCCTGTCACCACAGCCCGTACAACCGTTGGTAAATACATCTACGGATTCCTTGTGGGTGTGATAGCCATAATCATACGTACCTACAACAACGGCTACCCCGAAGGAGCCATGCTCGCCGTATTGCTTATGAACGCTTTCGCTCCGCTCATCGACTATTGCGTGGTTCAAGCAAACATCAACCGTCGTCTCAAACGTATTAAAGCCTGACAAATGATTAACAAACAAAGCAACATCTACACAGTAATATATATTATTGTGTTAGTAGTGGTGGTTGGCTCGGCTCTTGCCATGACCGCACTCTCCTTGAAGGAGAAGCAGCAGGCAAACGAAGATAACGACCGCCGCAAACAAATTCTGGCGTCAGTAAATATCACTCCTGACCCCACTCAAATATCAGCCGACTTTGAAAAGTATATCACCTCACAATTAGTGGTGAACGCCAACGGTGACTCTATCGGTGACAACGCTTTTGACGTCAGTGTTCAGAAACAACTTAAGAACGAACTTTCCAAACGGCAACTGCCCTTGTTCATCTGCACCCTTGACGGCTCAAAAAAATATATCATCCCTCTTTACGGTGCAGGTCTTTGGGGACCAATCTGGGGCTACATAGCGCTTGACAGCGATGGTTCTACGGTTTATGGCGCATATTTCGATCATCAGGGTGAAACACCCGGACTCGGTGCTGAAATAACCACAGAAAAGTTCCGCGGACAATTTGCCGGAAAAGAACTCTTCAAAGGTGATGAATTTTTCCCCGTAACGGTAGTCAAACAAGGTCAGAAACCTCAGGACAACAGCGACTACGTTTACGGAATCTCAGGTGGCACCATAACCTCCAAAGGTGTGGCGGCCATGCTTGACGAGTGTCTTAAACCCTATCAGGCTTACCTTAACAAACTTAGCAGCAATGGCAGATAAAGTTTCAAACAAAAGCGTGATTTTCAATCCGTTCTCAAAGAACAACCCAGTTATAGTGCAGATTCTCGGCATCTGCTCAGTGCTTGCCGTAACCGCCAAACTTGAACCTGCCATAGTCATGGGTCTCTCAGTGATTGCAGTTCTGGCATTCGCCAATGTAATAATATCTTTTATCCGCAACACCATCCCCACCAACATCCGAATAATAGTGCAACTGGTTGTGGTCGCCGGACTCGTGGTTATAGTGAACCAACTTCTTCTGGCTTACGCCTATGATGTTTCCAAACAACTCTCCGTATTCATCGGACTAATCATCACCAACTGTATTCTGATGGGGCGCCTTGAGGCATTCGCTATGGCCAACAGGCCCTGGCCTTCATTCCTTGACGGTATAGGCAACGGTGTAGGCTATGCCATTATCCTTGTGATAGTAGGATTCTTCCGCGAACTTCTGGGTAGCGGCACACTCCTGGGGTACCAGGTTGTTCCCCAGTGGTGCTACGAACACGGATATGTCAACAACGGACTCATGATTCTTCCGCCCATGGCACTCATAGTGGTGGCATGCATCATCTGGGTTCACCGATCACTTAACAAAGACCTTCAAGAATAAATGATATGGAAAACCTGAATCTATTCATACGCTCCATTTTCGTCGACAACATGGTGTTCGCATACTTTTTAGGTATGTGTTCATTCCTTGCTGTTTCCAAAAATGTAAAGACGGCCTTCGGTCTGGGTGTTGCCGTCACATTCATGCTTGTCATAACCCTCCCCATCAACTACTTGCTGGAAACCTACGTGTTGAAGGCCGGTGCATTGAGTTGGCTCGGTCAGGAGTATGCTGACATTGACCTCAGTTTCCTTTCACTGATAATGTTCATTGCTGTTATAGCCTCCATGACCCAATTGGTTGAGATGGTTGTTGAAAAATATAGTCCTTCGCTCTATGCATCACTTGGAATATTCCTTCCACTTATAGCCGTTAACTGTGCCATCCTCGGAGGTTCACTCTTCATGCAGCAGCGTGAATTTCCGAATGTATGGACCGCGACTTGTGCGGGTGCCGGCTGGGGTATAGGATGGCTCGTGGCAATCACTGCCGTTGCAGCAATCCGCGAACGTGTCGATTCCTACTCAAACGTTCCCCGGCCATTGCGCGGCATCGGCATCACGTTCATCATCACAGCCCTGATGGGTATAGCCTTCATGAGTTTCCTCGGTATAAAACTTTAATGCAATGACTACTTATAATATATTACTTGCATCGCAGACAGCCACACTCACCCTGATTGCCGGCGTTGGCATATTCCTGCTGACAACCCTGCTGCTCGTGGCCGTACTCCTGGCAGCCAAACGTTTTCTGGTAAAAGCCGGTTTGGTGAAGATTGAGATCAATAACTCGAAGGATCTGGAAACCCCGTCAGGAAAATCACTACTTTCAACTATGGCGGACAACAACATTTTCCTGCCATCAGCATGCGGTGGAAAAGGCTCCTGCGGTCAGTGCAAAGTTCAGGTTTTTGAAGGTGGTGGTGAAATCCTGCCTACTGAAACCGTACACTTTTCACGTAAAGAAATAAAGAACGACTGGCGACTTGCTTGTCAGGTTAAAGTGAAGGATGACATGAAAATTGGTGTTCCCGCATCGGCTCTGGATGTCAAGGAATGGGAGTGTGAAGTCATATCAAACAAAAATGTGGCCACATTCATCAAGGAATTCATTGTGGCACTTCCCCCCGGAGAACACATGAACTTTATTCCCGGTTCTTATGCCCAGATAAAGATTCCCCCTTATGAAATGAGTTACGACCGTGACATAGATAAGGCTCTCATAGGTGATGAATATCTTCCTTCCTGGGAAAAATTCGGACTGTTCTCACTGGTTTGCAAAAACACCGAGACCACTGTCCGTGCTTATTCAATGGCAAACTATCCGGCTGAAGGAGACCGCATCATGCTGACTGTCCGCATTGCCACTCCACCTTTCAAACCGAAACCCGAGGTTGGATTCATGGATGTTATGCCCGGTATCGCATCAAGTTACATCTTCACTCTCAAACCGGGCGATAAAGTTCGTATGAGTGGTCCTTACGGTGACTTCCATCCCAACTTTGATTCCAAGGCAGAGATGATGTGGATTGGCGGTGGTGCCGGTATGGCCCCGCTCCGTGCACAGATCATGCACATGACCAAGACCCTCAACACACGCGACCGTGAAATGCACTATTTCTACGGAGCACGCGCCCTTAATGAAGTATTCTATCTCGACGATTTCCTGCAACTGGAAAAAGAATTCCCCAACTTCCACTTCCATCTGGCTCTCGACCGTCCCGATCCGGCGGCGGACGCAGCAGGAGTCAAATATACACCCGGCTTCGTTCATCAGGTGATCTACGACACCTATCTCAAGAATCATGAGAATCCCGAAGATATAGAATATTACATGTGTGGTCCCGGCCCCATGAGTAACGCTGTCAACAAAATGCTTGACTCTTTAGGCGTTGACCCCGAATCAATCCACTACGATAACTTCGGAGGCTGATAAACGAATGACAGGATGAGACTTCATAATCATAAGGGTTGATGGGGTCTCATCCTTTCTAACATTTCCCATTACTGCCTGTAACATCTATTCTAAACCCGAACTGTTTTGGAAAAACCACGACTCCATCACTTTGACGTTGTCAAAGGATTCGCCATATTTCTTGTGGTAATCGGACACATACTCACTTTCTGTATCCGGGATATCGACCGGGCACCGTTGTTCAAGTTCATCGGTCTGGTGCACATGCCCATGTTCTTCTTCATCAGCGGTTACTTCACATATAAGCATGATTTCGCACTCCCCAAACTCATCAGCCGATTCCGTCAACTGATTATTCCCGGTGTTGTCATGCTGTTTCTGTGGACTCTTTACTTCCCTCATAGCGGTGTGCAGAGTCCGCTTGACATGACTCTTGAGGGCACACTTGTCAACGAATACAAGAACGGATACTGGTTCCCTTACGTCCTGTTCGTGATAATTCTGATTTACACGTTGACAACCCCTGTACTGCGGTCAATCCGGAGCGGGGTGGCCGGAGTCCTTTTCATTGCCGCCGTGTGTATAATCATCAACGTGGCAGACAACTGTTTCGCAACACCTTATCTCAACGATCTTTTTTCACTGTCACTGATAGCACAGTTCACAGTTCCTTTCATGTTCGGGGTTTTCTGTCGCCGCCACTCCGCTCTGTTTGACAAAATGATCACCCGCAGCCCCTACTACACCTGCTCACTCATCGCAGGCTCGCTCTCACTCTTCTTCCTCGCATACAGATGGGACTACCCCTTTATGGAACCCTTCCAGCCCTATCTCCTCCCCTTGTTTCATCTCGCCCTGCCCATTGCAGTAATGACCATAGCGCAGCAATGGTGCAATACAGCGTTTGCATCTCCTGCCGGAACTCGTTGGGGCAATATCTGGAAACTTCTCGGGCGGGAAAGCCTCGCAATTTATCTTCTACACTACTTTTTCCTCTTTCCATTGCCATGGCTTCAGGAACCTCTCCGCAATGCTGCCCTTGACATTGTTCCCACTCTGATTGTTACCGTACCTCTGGCAGCCGTAGTGGTCACAGTAACACTGGGTGTCAATTACTTGATTGCCCGCAGTCCGCTTCTCGCACAGATACTCACGGGTCAACTTAACACTCAAAAAAAATGAACGATATCAAACTGTCATTACCCCATGCCGGGGGGCATGAAAAAAAATATATCGATGAGGCGCTGGCTGACAACTGGATTGTGCCATTAGGCCCTCACGTCAATCTTTTTGAAAAGAAACTCGGTGACTATCTGGATTCACCGTTCATTGTGGCTCTCAGCGCGGGAACGGCAGCCATACATCTGGCACTCGTGATGCTCGGTATCAAGCCCGGCGATGAAGTGATATGCCAGTCATTCACCTTCTCCGCTTCTGCAAATCCCATCCTTTATCAGGGAGCCACACCGGTGTTCGTCGACTCCGAACCAACTACATGGAACATTGACCCGGAACTGATGAGGAGTGCAATTATTGACCGCCATGCCAAAACCGGACGCTATCCCGCAGCAATCATAGCGGTGCATCTCTACGGCATGCCCGCTCAGATGAACCGTATCATTGAAATTGCCGCCGAATTTGGCATCCCCGTGGTCGAGGATGCTGCGGAGGCTCTCGGTTCAACACTCGGAGGTAAATTCTGCGGCACATTCGGACGGTACGGAACCTTATCGTTCAACGGCAACAAAATTATCACCACCTCAGGAGGTGGAGCGCTAATCTGTCCCACATCCGAAGATGCCGGGAGAGTTCTTTTCTATGCTACCCAGGCACGCGAGAACCGTCCGTATTACTACCATGAACATGTGGGCTACAACTACCGTCTGTCAAATGTTTCCGCCGCCATAGGCTGCGGACAGATGGATGTGCTGGAAGAGCATCTCGCACGGCGTCGGCGGATACATGACATCTATTCCGAGGCATTTGCATCTCATCCTTACATCAGAGTGAAGCAGAATCCTTCGGCTGAATTCAACAGCAACTTCTGGCTTACCACAATAACACTTTCCAATGCATCACCCGTTACAGCGGACCAACTCCGCATTGCATTGGCTGAAAGGGGTATTGAAACGCGTCTGCTATGGCGTCCCATGCACATTCAGCCGGTATTCGCAGATGCGGCCGCCTACACCAACGGCATATCGGAAGACCTCTTCAGCCGGGGACTGTGTCTGCCCTCAGGATCATCGCTCACTGACGATGAAGTCAACCGGGTGATCATAGCCATAAATGAAATATGCCCGGAAAAATAATCCCCGCCGAAACGCTCCTGGCATTCGACCTTGACGACACCCTTCTTCACGAAACAGCCTACATACGCGGAGTCTTTGATGCCATAAGAGAAGAGTTCCCCCACCTTCCCGAACCATGCTTCTATGACCTGAAACTGCCTTATGTCGTCATGGAGAAGTGGGCTGACGGAAACACCGGCATTCTCAATAGTATGATACGGATTTATCGTACAGGTGAAGGTGTAGCCCCATTCCTGACACCTGTTCCCGACCTGCTCCGGCAACTGCGGCGACAGGGCTATCTACTTACGCTTATAACCGACGGATTTTCCATCCGACAACGCGCCAAAATACGTCTGCTGGGCATTGAAGATCTCTTTTCAGAAATATGGATATCGGAAGAACGTAAAGCCGATAAACTGTCCGGTAAACCGTTTGCCGAAATACCCCGGATGTTCCAAAATCTCAGCCGGTTCATATACATCGGTGACAATCCGGCAAAAGACTTCCACCCCGCTCACCGCTACGGCTGGGATACAATCATGCTTGAGGCAACCGCTGAAAACATCCACCCTCAGAACACAGGTACACCGGCCCGGCGGACCATCGCCACTCTGAGCGAACTCAAAAATTTATCCACATATAAGGAAGGTGAAGATTGAAGCGGGTCTTTGATTATGTTGGAAATACCTCAAAAAAATTTCTGCAAATATTGTAAACTCAAATATAAATCATTACTTTTGCAACGTAAAACAAATAACGCATTAATTCCAACTAAAATTTTACAACAATGGCTTACGTAATTACAGACTCTTGTGTTGCTTGCGGCACTTGTCTCCCCGAATGTCCCGTTGAGGCTATCTCTGAAGGCGATATCTATGTTATCAACCCCGATGTTTGCATCGACTGCGGTACCTGCGCAAGCGTTTGCCCCAGCGAGGCTATCATCCCCGGTGAATAATTTCTTACGAAATTCCTGACAGCCGCCTTGGAGCATATCCATCGCGGCTGTTCTTTATCTATATACGTCAAGAATGCCATTCTTCTCCATCATAACAGTCTGCTTCAACGCCGAAAGCACCATATCCCCTACTCTCCGGTCCGTTGCCGGTCAGTCTTTCCGTGACTTTGAACACATAGTTCAGGACGGCGGATCATCTGACAACACACTCAGGATTATCCGGGAACTTGGAAGCGATACCCTCTCTCTGGTCTCGCAACCCGACAAAGGCCTGTACTACGCAATGAACGACGCTCTCGCACGCGCCACAGGAGAATACGTGGTTTTCCTGAACGCCGGCGATACATTTCACACCCCGGAAACCCTTGCCATGGTTCACAGGGCGATAAAGGAGTATGCCGACGGACTTCCGGGCGTTGCCTACGGACAGACAGTTCTGGTGGATGCGGAGCGTAACATTCTCGGCCCCCGACACCTTACCGCTCCCGACAATCTGACGTTCCGGTCTTTCTCAAACGGGATGGTGGTCTGCCATCAGGCTTTCTTCGCGCGACGCGATCTGGCGCCACAGTTCAATACATCCTACCGTTTCTCCGCCGACTATGACTGGTGTATACAGATTCTGCGTAAATCCCCGGGAAACGTTTATATTGACGGTACTGTCATTGACTACCTTCATGAAGGTGTCACCACTGCCAATCACAAGAAATCGTTACGCGAGCGCTTCAACATAATGTGTCGATACTACGGCACCATCCCCACGGCATTCCGTCATATACGCTTTCTCTTCCGTCATCTCGCACGCTACAGACAATGAAAAAATTCTATCTCTTCATCAACGGCAAGACCATAGGTCCGATGTATCTGAGCGATATCCCTGTTCATGGCGCCACGTCGCAGACCCACATCTGGTATGAGGGACTCCCTGACTGGAAACGCATCTGTGAGATTCCCGAGATTGACGAAGCACTCTCACGCATGCAGGAGCCTGCACCTCCACCGTTCGACGCGGAATCTTTCGGTGTAGCCCGGAAACAGTCCTGTTGCGACTATCCGGGAACGCCTCCCGCAAACGATCTCTTTCCTCGGCCTAACAACTATCTGGCTGAAAGCATAATGGCTCTACTGTTCTGCTTCCCCCTTGCCATCGTTGCCATAATCAAGGCCACAAAAGTCAACCGATATTATGACCGGGGTGACATTAACCAATCTTACATTGCTTCAACAGAAGCACGAAACTGGTTCATTGCGTCGGTTGCTCTCGGCATTGTCATGCTTCTTTACCTGATGTTCTTCTGATATCCCAGGCTAATACTTAAAATCCATGTACATCCTCAACACATCATTTCACGTCACGGAGCAACATGCACAGCGCTTTATTGACTGGGCCCGCAACACTTACATACCTGCGGCACTTGCTTCCGGACATCTAACTCACCCCCTTTTCACGCGTATACTGATGCAGGTGGAACCCGGAACCGTTTCATTTGCCATCCACTTCCAATGTAACTCACTGGAGGATGCAAGTAAGTGGCACGATACTGAAGCAGGCACACTTAAGGAGTCAATCCACAAGGAATTACAGGGGGAAATTGTGTACTTTTCCACTTTCATGGAAAAAGTGGAGGTTCTATGACTGACGCCAATCCAAACATTTCATCAGCACCTGCCGGGGAATGGGACAAGATCATCATCGGTATCGACCCCGGAACAAACGTAATGGGTTACGGACTGATAGGTGTCAAAGGGAAAAAACCGATAATCCTGGCAATGGGAGTCATAACCTTGTCCAAGATGGAGGATCACTACATGAAACTGAACCACATCTATCAGCGTGTGCAGGGAATTGTTGATCATTACCTTCCTGACGAAATGGCAATAGAGGCTCCCTTCTTCGGCAAAAATGTCCAGTCGATGCTGAAACTCGGTCGTGCCCAGGGGGTTGCCATGGCCGCTGCACTTTCACGCCAGGTTCCAATAACTGAATATGAGCCGCGAAAAATCAAGATGGCGATAACCGGAAACGGTGCGGCTTCAAAAGAGCAGGTCCGTGAAATGCTCGTGCGTATTCTTAACATACCGCGCGATCAACTCCTGCCCCAACTTGACTCAACCGATGCATTGGCGGCCGCACTCTGCCACTTCTATGAATCATCGCGCCCTGTGAAAGCCGCCGGGCCCAAGTCGTGGAAGGAATTCGTAGCCCGCAATCCGGATAAGGTAAAATAGATAGATATTCATAATTTTTGAATATTTTCAGCAAAAATCATCAAAATTTTGCATAAATATCAAAAACAATTAATATCTTTGCAAAAGTTTCCAATTACAATAAATAATAAATCAATTTATCACTTATGAAACAAAACTACGCATTGAAACTGAGTTTTGCAGTTGTATTGATGTTGGCAAGTGTGGTTAGCGGCTCCGCAGCGTCTTACATCTCCAGAAATGGCATCCGCTATGTTTACAATTCCAAGAAAACTGCCGTTTCGGTCACCTCACTTAAGGCACCAGAAATTTATACCGGTGACATTGTTGTTCCTGAGTCAATCATTAACGGTGATAACGAGACTATTCCCGTTGTCGGTGTGGGTTCAAGCGCATTCTCTGACTGTGACATGGTGACATCCGTAATTCTTCCTGCCTCAGTAACTTCAATCGGCGATTATGCCTTCGACGGTTGTGAAAATCTCAAAACCGTTGAGATGCCCGGTGTTAAAACCATCGGACACTGGTCGTTCCGTAATTGCTATGTTCTTGAAAATCTGAAGTTTCCCGAAACTCTAACCTCTATCGGCAACTATTCATTTGACAAGAACCTCAAAATGACAGTGGTTGAACTCCCGGCCTCATTAACCAACCTCGGTGGCTTCGTTTTTGAAGGCAATCCCCAGATAACACGAGTTATCTGTCATGCCGATACTCCTCCTGCAATCAAAAAAGGATACCTTGATGGTGATGAAATCTACACTCTTTTTGAAGATACAGACTACGGCACCATGGAACTTTTCGTTCCCGAAGAAAGTATCTCAAAATATCAGTCACTTCTCGGATGGTCATACTTCAAAAACCGTATCTATCCCATCGGCACCCTGGGAGTGAAAGATGTAACTGAAGCAGCACCCGAAGTTTCAGTGAAAGCATTAGGAAACGGCGCGGTAGAAGTAACACTACCCGAAGCAGCAAAAGTGAATGTCTACAGCATCGTAGGTAACGTGGTTAAATCCGTCAACCTACGCGAAGGCAAATCAGAAATCGCAGGTCTCGCTCCCGGTTTCTATATCATCTGTGGCAAGAAAGTGGCTGTAAAATAACAACACTACGTTAAACTTGAACGAAAAGGCGCGCCTTCACACAGGTGCGCCTTTTATGTTTTTCGTAACGTAAACCGATTAAGAACGTCCTGCACCACAAGTCCCGCTAATGTAAATCCGAAAACGGCAGTTGTGTGTGCCACAGTTCCGTTAATGATCGCTTTGCGTGCTGTCAGATTGACGGTGTCGGCGTCATCACCACCGGCTGACGGGTCATATTTATGCTCCATATTGCCCCGGTTGGAAAAAATCTCAGGAGAATAGACACATTTGAATTTCTTGGCAGGGAACTCACCGCTTCGGCGAAACCGCTGACGAAGTGCTGCTGCAAGCGGACAGCCATTGACTTTCCAGAATTCAGCCACACTGATTTTTGTGGGATCCATCTTCAGTGCCGCTCCCATAGAGGAGAAAAACACAGCACGTGACGCGGTTGCTCGGCGAATCAGCAAAACCTTATCTTTCAGCGAGTCAATGGCGTCAATAACGTAGTCATACTCATTGAAATCGAACTTTGAGGCGGTGGCTTCCGTATAATACTCCTTTATTGAAACAACCTCGGCATCAGGATTTATAGCAAGAATACGGTCACGCACAACATCGGTTTTAATCGCGCCTATTGTATCGGTTAGAGCGGGCATCTGGCGGTTGATGTTGGTGATGTCCACACGGTCGCAGTCAACAAGGGTGATATGGCGGAATCCGGTGCGAGCAAGTGACTCAGCACACCAACTGCCAACACCACCTACGCCAAAGATTATCACGCGGGCGGAGGCTATTTTCTCCATCACCTCATCTCCGAGAAGAAGACGAGTGCGGTCAAAACGGCTTGCGGTATTTGTCCGGTTCTTCATCCTCCAGTATACTCAAGTATGAATTATAGCGGCTCTGTGCTATCCGCTGCTCCTCAAGAGCCTGACGCACAGCGCAATGAGGTTCATGGGTGTGGGTGCAGTTGCCGTAGCGGCACTCCCTTCCTATCTCAAATATCTCCGGGAAGAAATGAGCCACCTCATGACGGTCCATCTCAATGGTCCCGAATCCGCGCACTCCGGGTGTGTCAATAATCCAGCCGTCGGTGTCACCCGGCAAAGGGAACATCTCGGAGAAAGTTGTGGTGTGCATGCCGGTGTCATGTGCATCGGAAATATCGGCAGTACGAAGATCCAGTCCGGGTATAAGGTCATTTATCAATGTGCTTTTACCCACCCCTGAGTTGCCGCTCAGCAGGGTGATTTTTCCTTCCATGCGGACTCTCAGTTCCTCTATACCCTTGTGCTCCAGAGCCGATACCTGTACGACATCATAGCCTATACTCTTGTAAAGGTATGATATGGCCTCAAGATATTCCTTTTCATCATCTTCCACCAGAAGATCAATCTTGTTTATGACTATAGTGGCGGGGACACGGTATGCCTCCGCAGTTGCCAGGAAACGGTCAATGAAGGTGGTGGAGGTTGTTGGATGGAAAAGCGTCACTACAAGCATGGCGGCATCAACATTAGCCGCAATGATGTGAGCCTCCTTGCTCAGGTTGCTGGCCTTGCGTATAATATAGTTTCTGCGCGGCTCTATGGCAGTGATGAATCCGTTTCCGTCGCCGTTTTCCACACACGTCACATGGTCACCCACCGCAACCGGATTTGTGGTGCGTATACCTTTCAGTCGGAAATTCCCTTTAACCTTACAATTGAGTTCTCTGCCCCCCTGCATGTCGCGGACCACATACCAACTGCCTGTATTTCTTATAACAAGTCCTTCCATCTGTCAGTTTTTCCTCATTGCATCAACGATGGTGTCGCGTGTTGCACGCATTAAATCCGCCATCTCCTTCTCATCGCCTGTAGGGGCAGCCACGGGCTTGTGAATAGTAAGATATATTTTTCCCCACTGAGGAAGTTTGGCCGTGCGTGGCATAACTTTGAAAGCACCGTCAATAGTGATAGGGACTATGGGAAGTCCGAACTCCCGGGATAACTGGAATGCACCTCTTTTGAAACGCCCCACCTCACCGTTGAAAGTGCGTGAACCCTCCGGGAATATGCACAGGCTCATTCCTTGGCTAAGTTCCTTTTCAGCATCCGTCATTGTGTGACGTACGCCTGAGTTGCCGGAATGGTCGACAAAGATATGTCCGGCCTTTTTGCAGGCATAACCCACCAGCGGGATTTTCTCCAGACTCTTTTTCATCATCCAGCGGAAATTATGTCCCAGGAAACCGTAGATTGAGAAAATATCAAATGCACCCTGGTGATTGGCCACGAAAATGTAGTTCTCGCTGCTGCTGATATTCTCTCTGCCGCTTACCTTGACTTCGACCAGCGACAGCCAACAGAACAGGCGTGCCCAGATGTGGGCCGGATAATAACCCCACCAGCGGTCTCCGATGACAATCGAACCGATGGCGGTGAGCAGTGCCGTCACCACTGTTGCCACAAGCAGGATGGGCGCGGCCACAATGAAAAAATAAACGTAATAGAGTATTTTCATCAGGTAATCAATTAGGAGATCTTTCTGCAAAAATACAAAATCTCCTTTAATGCGGGAAACGGGAAACAAAAAAAGTCACGCCGGGCGTGACTTTTTTCAGTATATTTCCGTAAAGATATTATTTCTTACGACGGTTACCGTAGCGGCTCATGAACTTATCAACACGACCTGCGGTGTCAACCAGTTTCTGTTTACCGGTGAAGAAGGGGTGAGAAGAACTGGTGATTTCAAGTTTTACCAAGGGATAAGTTACACCGTCAACTTCGATAGTTTCCTTAGATGCAACTGTTGAACGAGTGATGAAAATCTCTTCGTTTGACATATCTTTGAAAACCACTTCACGATAGTTTGAAGGATGAATATCTTTTTTCATAATCTTACGTAATTATTTATAAATCAACAAATTAACATTCGCGCTGGTAAGGCGCTACTTAGTAATGGCTTGCAAAGGTACACATAATTATCCACATATCAAAACTTTACACAGATTATTTTCAACAATTTTCTTCAAAAGGTTCAAAGGTTCAAAAAGATTCAGCCTGCTCTCAATCCCACTCTCAACCGGCTAACGGCTCCCGGGCAATGAAAAACCTCAAAATACGCGGAAAACTTGCAGGTTAGATAGAAATTCCATATATTTGCCAAACACTGACGAATCATTTCTCTCTTGCCATGAAAAAATATTCCAACCGCTCGGTCACCGAAGGGTGTTCGTTCTACGGCAACTTTGAGGCTGATAACAAATCGTTCCGTCTGAACACCTCCACCGGCTACTACGATCTGACCTCCGGCGAGCACTATCAGTATCTGCGCAACCGTCAGGGCTCCGTTATGGCAGTGGTGGATGACAAGGGTGCCACCGTGCAGCGCACCGGACTCTATCCTACAGGCACCCCCTATATCCTCCCCTGCGACTACAAAGCGGATGGCACCAATAACCTCACTCCCGTGACCGAACACCTCCACATAGGCAATCACTGGATGGGCTACGGCGGTCTGAACTACTACGACAACACCGCCCGCATGCATGACCCAGTCCTCTGCGAATTTAAATCTGTTGATGAATATGCGTTTAAATTCCCTCAAAATAATCACTATGTCCATTGCAGTTCAAACTTCGCAAATAAAATAGATCCATTAGGATTGTGGGATGTAACGGTTCATGTTTATAAAGATAGAAGTGAATATGGTTATGGTGTTGCTGTACTCACAGATCATAAGGGTAAAGAATTATTCAGATTTGATGTTCGAGTAGAAGGAAAGAAAGAAACTAATCATAATAGATATTTGGAATATGGCGATACTCCTCTTGGAGTATATGATATACCAGATAAATTGCCTTGGATATCTGGGAAAAGTCGTGTCTCATATGGTCCTAACCATAGACTAAATATGGTTGGTGAATCAGGCGAAATAATAGAGACAGGAAGAAGCCTGATACGTATTCATGGCGGACGTCAAGAGGTCTATAATTCTAAAACGGGGAAATGGGAAGAAAATAAAAATCCAATATTAAAACGAACAGAAGGATGTATCAGAGCGTATGATAAAGATATAAAAAAAATGAAGTCAATAACGGATGAATTACAATCTAATGATGTAAATGAAATACCGGGAAAGGTAATAGTAACAGATGATTTGATAAAGAAAGAAAAAACACCAACTTCGGACAATACTCAATACCTTGTTCCTTAACGTATAATTTACAAAATTATGTATACTATTATGTTTATGCTTCTTTCGTTAATCCCGGCATTATGCATGGCTAACCCCTATTGGGATGATTTTTCTGTGTCGGAGCAGCAGAAATATCTTCAATCCGGAGAGGTTAATGAAACCGCGCGGTTAGTTTATGAGGGTTTGTTTAGCCCAAGTGATGATTATGCCACATTCGATATGTTTGATGAGATCTGCCAGCGCCGTAATAGTGATATTGCCAACGCATTCAATATAATGCTTTATTTCAGAATACTGGAAAAGAGCGATGCTGCACTGTCGGAAGGGATGTCGGAGTACTCGGCGAAAATATTGGATTCTAATCCGTTACTCGTGTTGGAATATCTGAGATTGAATCCGGATAAAACCGAAAGATTCGCTAGTTCAGTAGGTTATGCATTTGATGTAGATAATCAGTATGACATGCTGGAATATGAAAAGTTAAAGAATAAAATTCAATCACTTGACACCACTTCTGAAATGCAAGATTTCATTAAACTGTTTCTTGAGGAGGTTGAAGCGAATTTCCTAGGGTTGTATTGACTATAAAATTTTTAAGCATGAAGAAATATATAACCCTTTTTGGTGTGCTGATGATGCTCGGCAATATTTGTTGTAATGCAGAGAACAGGCATAAACGCTACGCAGCGGAGGTTCGTTTTGAGGGTCTGAGGAGTGGCAAATGGATCGGAGTCGGTCATACGGAGTAATGTTGAGGGAAACATCATAAACAACGTGTACTCTCCTGACGGCACATTGCTGAAATGCACCCACACTTTCAGCAAACTCATCACCACCAACAGGGTTAATTCCAAATGAATATGAAAGCATTTACAAACCAACTTTTAAAGATGCTGTTATGCAGTCTTTGTTTAAATTTTCTCGCATGTTCAAATAACAATAATAAAACTCCAATTGAAAATAAAACTCCAATTGAAAAATCAGATACAAGTTCAATTAAGGGCAACTCAGACGAAGTTAAACATTCAAATAATCTACAACTTCCGGAATTAAACCTGAGCGGACATGGCATGTTTTTAGAGGCGTTACTAAAATCATTGAAAGTGACTAACACTATAGATAAAGGGCCGGAACATCCCATTATGATGGAGATGTTTCATTACCAGTCTGATGACTTTGTTCGTTTTGTCTTCGGAGATTATATTATATCATGGAGTTATCAGGGATATTTTACATACAATGATTACTATTGTATGGTGAAAACTTCTAAAGTTGAATCATTCCCAAAATGTAAACCTGAGAACTTCCATGATTTTGCACAAGAAGCAGAAGAAGCAGAAGAAGCAGAAGAAGCAGAAGAAGCAATAGTAGTACTGAGAGGATATATAGATTACTGGGATGTTACGTTCAGGATAATCGATGGAAGATGTGAACTGCTAAGTGAAGACGAAGGTTTGGATGTTTATTTAAAATCCAGGGAAAAACAAAGTTAAAATTTGAGTGATTATGAATAACGTAAAAGGTTTCTTACTATCATTGTCAGTATGCTTGTCTGTAATAACTATAAGCAGCAGTTTTTCCAATAAATACAATCGATATTTTGATTCAAGATATGAATTTGAACTTGCCGGAAAAACAGAAAAATATATCGATAGTCTGTTGGCAGATCTCCCGGCGGATGTGACCGTTTCAGGGAGTAGGATTAAAGTGGACAGCGTCCAAAACACCTTGCCCTATAGAAATGAGAAATCGCGTAAATATTTCTACGCCGTCAATAGGTATGTAACAATAAAAATGCCACAATTGGAAGTACCTACAGATAAAGAATTCAGAAAAATTTTAAAATATATCAAATCATTAAAAGATAATAAGCCTAAACGATATTCTTTTTTGATTGGAGACAATCACTGTGGAATTGAACCAGGAAACAACAAAATTGATAGTTTCAGCGGTTTTTTTGTTCATAACAAAGATACGTTTCTGGTGGTAAATAAGAGTGACATGAAACTAAATCCACGCCAACCAAAGGTATATAAAGAGTTTAAGTTTAGGGTAAACTATTCAAAGTATAGCCTGTATGATGATTTAAAAGAAAAGTGAATAGACGCAGACATACAAAGTATATCGTAGACCGGCTACGTCTGAACACCTACACCGGCTACTACGATCTGACCTCAGGCGAACACTATCAATGTCTGCGCAACCGTCAGGGCTCCGTTATGGCAGTGGTGGATGACAAGGGTGCCACCGTGCAGCGCACCGGACTCTATCCTACAGGCACCCCCTATATCCTCCCCTGCGACTACAAAGCGGATGGCACCAATAACCTCACTCCCGTGACCGAACACCTCCACATAGGCAACCACTGGATGAGCCAGTCAGGTCTGAACCTCTACGACAACACCGCCCGCATGACGATCCCGTACTGTGTGACATGAAATCGGAGATATAAATTGGGATGTAAATAGTAGATCAGATTGCAGACAAAAGAGAGGAACTTCCTGAAATCGATAAATATGGATATCATTTCTTCCGAATTGCCGGTCACATCCGCTTCCGCATCATATTCATTGGAGGTTCATTGCTGAATTACATTTTTTTAATTAAATTTGCAGTATGAAGTCAAAGACAGTTTATATCTCCGACCTTGACGGTACGCTTCTGAACAGCCATAGTGAGGTATCCGAGGAGTCCGCAATGATCCTTTCCTCGCTGGCTGACCGTGGTGTGATGTTCACCGCAGCAACGGCCCGTACGCCTGCAACCGTGCAGCCGCTCCTCAAAGAGTGTCACGTCAGGATTCCGGCCGTTGTCATGACCGGTGCTGCCTTATGGGACTTCAACGCTCAGCGCTACATCCATCCCGTATTGATAGAACCGGAGGAATACAGCAGGATAATAAGCACATTCCGTGAGGTGGGCTACATACCGTTCGTCTATGAACTTCCCGAGGATGACATCATGCAGGTATACCACACTCCGCAACTGAATAAAGCAGAAGCAGAATTTTACGAGCAGCGCAAGCATTTGCCATTGAAGAAATTCCACCTCAACGGTATTCCGGAGCAGGCAAACAGGGCAATACTGATATTCGGTACAGGGCCCAAAGAACTGATCCACAGCATTGCCGGCCGGCTGAAAGAAGATTGTCAGTGCTCCGTTTCAGCATACCCTGATATTTTTGACCCTGAAACCGCGCTCATTGAAGTATTCGCTCCCGGAGTAAACAAGGCAGCGGCCATCAGGCGTCTGGCAGAGCATATCGGTGCGGAAAGAATCGTGGTTTTCGGTGATAATCTCAATGACCTTCCCATGATGAGAGTAGCAGATCTTTCCGTAGCCGTTGCGAATGCCCTACCCGATGTACGTTCCGAGGCCACACTTGTCATTGGTTCCAATAATGACAATGCCGTTGCACGTTTTATTGATTATGACTCTCAAAAAGCCTGACATATCACGATACTGGACCCTGCTGTTCCTAATCGCCACTGTGGCGGTGGTGGGACTTTTCCTGTATGTGTCAAACAACATTGTCAATGACCTTGCACGTCAGGAGCGTGAGCGGATGGAGATATGGGCCGACGCCACCAAGGAAATCATCAGCCTGTCAGAATCAGACAATCCGGATGTGGCTAACGTGGAGTTTCTGTTCACTATAATAGAACGCAACCACACTATTCCTGTTCTGCTTGTCAATGACGAGGATGTCATCATTGACCACCGTAACTTTGATCTCCCTGAACCGGTGGACTCAATGAACAGGGGTTTCCTTTCGGACATCAACAGCCGCTTTCTGCACTCGAAACTGGATAAGTTGCGCAACGGGCCTAACGTCATCCACATCATTGTGTCGCCCAATAATCTGCAACACCTCTATTATGAGGATTCAAAACTGCTCAAACGCCTCGCATATTATCCTTATATTCAGTTGCTGATCATGCTCACTTTCATAGGTGTGGTCTACTATGCCGTATCATCGACCAAACGTGCGGAACAGAACAAGGTGTGGGTGGGGCTGAGTAAGGAAACCGCGCACCAGTTAGGCACTCCCATATCCTCGCTCATGGGTTGGATAGAAGTGCTCCGTGCCGAAGGTGTCAGTGCGGACTATGTCAGGGAGATGGATAAGGATGTCAACCGTTTGTCAACCATAGCATCACGTTTTTCAAAAATTGGCTCCGCTCCTACTCTGGAGAAAGTAGACCTCAACACACTTGTCACCCACGCCACCGAATATATGGCCGGCAGGATATCGAACCGCATATCGCTGACCGCCCGAATATCACCTGAACCGCTTCCCGCCATGCTTTCCGCACCTCTTTTTGAATGGGTGATGGAAAATCTGATAAAAAATGCCGTCGACGCCATGGAAGGAAAGGGCTCGATAACCGTAACCACCGCACGTCACGGGCAGTGGGCTTTCATTAATGTAAAAGACACCGGTAAAGGAATATCACGTAAGAACTTCAAGAACGTGTTCTCACCCGGCTACACAACAAAAAAACGTGGTTGGGGACTGGGACTGACTCTGGCACGACGCATAGTGGAGCAATATCATAACGGGAAAATATATGTCCTTGACTCAGAACCCGGAAAAGGAACTACTTTCACCATTGAACTCCCGCTGGAAAAATAATGTTATAATATTGGATTCACGCGCTGTCACAGACCACGGGCTATAATCAGCCGGACAATGACAGTGTCAGTTGACTACTAATTTCAGAATTATGCAGAAAAAACAGATTATCAATAACATAAAGGCAACCGGCATCGAGGAACTTAATCCCATGCAACTTGCCGTTCTTTCCACAGAGGCTCAGAAACTTTTCCTGATCGCGCCTACCGGCTCGGGCAAGACCTTAGCCTTCACCATTGCGCTGCTGCGTCAGATGCAGACTCCGTGCGGTAAACTTCAGGGAGTGGTCATAGCCCCGGCACGTGAACTTGTCATACAGATAGCCGATGTTATCCGCTCTGTCTCACCCGGCTATAAGATTCTCCCTCTTTATGGCGGACATCCCATGTCAGATGAAGTCAGCAGTATTGAAGGCTCAATGCCTGATATAGCGGTGGCAACTCCCGGACGTCTGCTTGACCACATCACCCGTGGCACACTGTCGCTCAATGATATCCGGGCCATGGTGATGGATGAGTATGACAAATCGCTTGAACTCGGTTTTCACGGGGAAATGAAAAAAATTGTACGCGCAATGCCCCGTAAAGTTTCATCAGTCACACTGACATCTGCAACCCTCCTTACGGAAATGCCTGACTTCATAGATATGGAAGGTGCTGTGACAATTGACTACACCACACGTACGGAAGCACCGCGCTCACGAATGCGCATAGTTGATGTGCCTTCACCGGAGCGCGACAAACTGACTACTCTTGCCGAACTTCTCGCCACCTTCTCCCCTGATGCCCCATACATAGTTTTCGTTAACCACAGAGAGAGTGCAGAACGAGTGTTCAACAACCTCAAGAAACGCGGATATCCCGTAGGACTCTATCATGGAGGTCTGGAACAACGTGATCGAGAATTGGCCATAGACCTGTTCAACAACGGCTCCACCCCATGGCTTGTTTCAACAGATCTGGCCTCCCGAGGACTTGACATTGCCGATGTTGCAGCAGTTGTACACTACCACCTGCCACTGACTGAGGAGACATGGACGCACCGTAACGGACGCACAGCACGTGTGAAAGCAGACGGAACAATCTACGTAATCACAGCCGAAGGAGAGAATATCCCTGACTTCATCAGTTTCGACCGTCAGTTCTATCCACCGGAAATCACCTCCGCGCCCGAACCCTCACCGGTGGCATCGCTCTACTTCAGTGCCGGCAAACGTGAGAAATTATCACGTGGCGACATACTCGGATTCCTTATTCAGAAAGGGGGTCTGACAGCCGAAGAAATAGGTAAAATCATTGTCAAGGACCATCACGCACTTGTGGCGGTTCCGTCAGCACGTATCTCCGAAGTCATGAAGAAGATTAAAGGAGAAAAGATAAAGAATAAATCGGTGAAAATCTCACGGGTGTGATGCCTGACCTGAACCTTTTCACCTCTGCAGATGTTTTATTATCAAACAATAAAACTTACGACTATGAACAAACAGACAATCGCTAACGCAGCGGCACAGGTTTCAGAAACCGCAGCAGCAATCTCAGTTGACTCAGCAGAATTTGCAGCAAAAAATGAGATGGATGTAATGAAAGAAAAAAGCGCACAGGCAATTGACGCCGCAAAAGCAGCAGCCAAAGCCAAAATCAACGCATGCAAGGAAAAACACAGCGAAATGGTTGAAACCATTAAAGAAAAGGCTAAAGACGTTGCTTCATCTGTTCTTGAAAAAGGTGGTGACGTGGCAGAAAAAATCGCAGCCATGGCTCACGAGAAAGCACAGAAATTCCAGTGATCTAAACCTATAAAACATATTTCACGCAAAGGGTGTGTCAAAAGAAACCGGCACACCCTTTTTTATATTTATAAGAATAATACATATGTTTTTATATTGGTCAGAATAGGTCATAAGTCAGGTGGTGAGTTCGAATCCTACGGCACACACAGGGGTTGTCCCGTCACGGTGTTTCATTTATGAACAATGGAGGATGCATCAAAATGAATGACACACCCTCCATATTATAGGTTTGTTTTATATAGGGATTACTGCTGGGGCTGTTCCTGAGGTTTTGCCTCCCAGCCGAGTGCTGAAGCACCGAGAACAGCGGCATCGGCTTCCTTGAGTTCCGAGAGAAGAAGGTTGACCTTACCTTTCCACAGAGGCATCATGTTCTTTTCCATGGAATTACGTATCGGACGCATCAGAATTTCGCCACTCTTTGCCAGTCCACCGAAGAGGATAAACGCCTGCGGAGCGGAGAAAGTAGTGAAGTCAGCAAGCGCGGCTCCGAGGATATCACCTGTATACTCGAAGATTTCCTGAGCGAGTTTATCCCCTGCTATTGCCGCATCATACACATCTTTTGATGTAATTGAGTCTATATCAAGGTTGCGCAGCATTGATGGCTCGTTACGCACTTCAAGGAATTCGCGTGCCGTGCGGGCAACTCCGGTTGCAGAGCAATATGCTTCCAGACAGCCGGTTCTTCCGCAGCCACACAAACGTCCGTTGTTACGTTTTACAGTCACGTGACCGAGTTCTCCTGCGAAGCCGTCATGTCCGTAAACCATCTGTCCGTTGATAACAATACCGCTACCCACGCCTGTTCCCAGGGTGATCATGATGAAATCTTTCAGACCGCGTGCGGCACCGTAGGTCATTTCACCTATCGCTGCGGCATTTGCATCGTTGGTAATAGCCACGGGTATGCCGAATTTCTCGCTAACCAGTTTGGCCAGAGGTATTGGAGTGGGCCAGGGAAGGTTCACACCATCCTCGATAGTTCCGGTGAAATAGTTTGCGTTGGGGGCGCCAATTCCTATTCCGTGGATTTTGCCTTCTGCATCGTGGGTGGTTATAAGTTTGGTCAGTTCATTATAAAGTTCATCAATGTAATCCTCGATGTTACTGTGTTTTGCAGTTTTGATACTTGAACTGGCAATCACTGCGCCACGAGCGTCAACAATGCCGAATACTGTGTTTGTTCCGCCGATATCGATACCGACAACGTATGGTTTGTTAGTGTTCATATTTTAGGTTTGTTGGATTATTATTCTGCAAATTTATGAAATAAAATCAGTTGAACAAGACAATTAACTTACTTTAGGATTTGAGAGTTTTGCCCCGCGCAGAAAATCGTCGGTTTTCATCCGCTTGCGCCCCTGCAACTGCACCTGTGTGATTTTGAGTGCTGAGTCTCCACAGTCAATAAACATCTCTCCGCGAGTGGTGAGATTCACGGATCCCGGTGCGGCTGATGAGCGGTTAGTTTTTTCAGCCTCGAATATTTTCAACTGGAGGCCTTCGGCAGGAAGGGTATCGTCATGGAGAGTGGTCCATGCGGCGGGATAGGGGGAGAGTCCGCGTATATGGTCGTAGATTCTTGCAGCGGGAAGAGTCCAGTCAATCATACATGTTTCCTTGAATATCTTCGGGGCCTGTGTCGGTTGCCGACCGTCTGTCAGAAGTGACTCCTGCGGAATTGGCGACAGTGTTCCGGCAATGATATCATTCAGGGTTTTTATTGTGAGGTCGGCTCCCAGCATCATCAGACGGTCATGGACTGATCCGACGTTTTCATCCGGTGCGATGTCAATCGCTTCCTGCGCTATGATGTCGCCGGTGTCTATCTCATGTTTGAGAAAGAAGGTTGTCACACCGGTTTGTGTGTCGCCGTTCATAACCGCACGGTTTATGGGGGCAGCCCCACGGTAGGCGGGAAGCAACGATGCATGAAGATTGAAAGTGCCGAGAGGTGGCATGGTCCACACAACCTCCGGGAGCATGCGGAAGGCTATTACCACGAACAGGTCGGCACCAATCTCCCGGAGCGCATCGACGAAGGTCTCATCCTTCAGACTTACCGGCTGCAATACGGGGAGATCATGAGCCAATGCGACTTGTTTGACGGCCGACTGGAGCAGATGGTGACCACGTCCGGCCTGCTTGTCAGGCATAGTCACTACGGCAGCCACGTTGAATCCTGAATCTATGATTTTTTCCAGCGAATAGGCTGCGAACTCGGGTGTACCTAAAAATACAATCTTAAGATCTTCCTTCTTCATTTGCTTCTAATATTTTCCATAAAGGCTCATTCTTGGGAGCGGGAGCGGTGACATCGATTTCCTTGCCGGAAACCGGATGTGTGAATCTGACGCGTTGAGCCATCAGTGAGATGGATCCGTCAGGGTTTGAGCGTTTGTCGCCATACTTCAGGTCACCCCTGATGGGACATCCGATGGCTGCTAATTGCACACGTATCTGATGTTTTCGTCCGGTCAGCAGTTCCACTTCAATAAGGTTATAGCGGTCTGACTGTGAGATAAGTCGATAGCGCAGACGTGCCTCCTTTGCGTTGCGGCATGGCTCTGCGTGGGCGTATGATTTGTTGGTTTTCTCCACCGTTGTGATATAGTGGAGCAGTTCATCGGAATCTTCGGGAGGGCGGTTGCGTGTTATGGCGCGGTAGGTTTTATGTACTTCGCCGTTCCGGAACATCTCGTTCATCCGGGCGAGCGCCTTAGATGTCTTGGCAAATATCACCAGCCCTGCCACAGGACGGTCAAGGCGGTGAACCACTCCCAGAAAAACATTCCCCGGCTTGGCATATTTCTCCTTTATCCACTCCTTCACTATTTCTGAAAGAGGTTTGTCACCGGTTTTATCCCCCTGGACAATCTCGCCCGGGGCTTTGTTAACGATAATTATATGGTTGTCTTCGTATACTACTTCCATTTAGTCAGCGTGTTGTCAGTCAGGACGACATGTCATTTGAAGAGATAAACCTCAAGGATGTAAACTCCAGCGCCGGCAAGGTAGCCTGCAAGAGCGAGAAGGGAGAAGCGTTTAAGATACCATCCGAAGTTGATCCGCTCGAGACCCATGGCGATCACACCTGCGGCGGAGCCGATTATCAGGAGAGAACCTCCCACACCGGCGCAGTAACTGAGGAATTCCCAGAATGCTCCGTCAATTACGAAGTTAGCGGCATAGCCCGTGACATCGGGATGCATCTCCACAGGATACATTCCAATCACTCCTGCCACAAGAGGCACATTGTCCACCACTGAGGAAAGGGCTCCGAGGAGTATGTTGATAATATAGACATTGTGGATGCTGTCATCAAGATATTCGGCTGTCATTTTCAGGATGCCTGTGCTCTGCAGGACTGACACCGCCATAAGAATTCCGAGGAAGAAAAGGATAGAGGGCATGTCGATGCGGGCGATTACTTTTGGCAGTCGGTGCTCGCGTGAACGCTCCAGCATCTTGCCGTTGTACATCATTTCAGTGAAAGTCCAGAGCACACCCAGCACAAGAAGAATGCCTATGAACGGAGGGAGGTGGGTGAGTGACTTGAATACAGGCACGAAAATCAGCCCGCCAACACCAAGGAAAAATATCAGCCGCTTTTCACGCAATGATATGGCTTCCACCACCTTTGTGTTCTGCATTGGCGCGGAAAGTTCACCTTTCACCATTTTACTTGCGAATATCAGCGGGATGATCATAGCCACCACGCTTGGGAGAAGAACGAATTTTATGAGGGCGGTTGCCGTTACGTTACCTTTGACCCACAGCAGTATGGTGGTCACGTCACCTATCGGCGACCATGCGCCTCCGGTGTTTGCCGCAATCACAATCATGGCGGCATAGATCCACCGCTCGTTCTTGTCGGCCACAAGTTTCCTGAGCAGCATAACCATTACTATTGTAGTGGTCATGTTGTCAAGTATAGCGGAAAGAATGAAGGTTATTCCGCATATTACCCACATGAACAGACGCTTGTTGCGGGTGTTGATTTTGTCAGTAATTACGGTGAAGCCCCCGTGGACATCAATTAGTTCAACTATTGTCATCGCACCGATGAGGAAGAGGAGAGTCTGGGCAATCTCACCCAGAGACTCCACAATGTCAACGTTCAGAATATACTGCATGCATTGCTCATGCCACGAAAGATGTTGCATTGCATGGCCGTTCTCGGCCACATAGGCTTTTACCAGATCAGGGTTGGCAAGAGAATCGCAGTTAAGCGCATAGACTATCCACAGGGTCATGCCCAGCAGAAGCGCGAGTGCTGATTTGTCGATGCGCAACGGATGCTCGAAGGCAATAGCCAGATAGCCTATGAAAAAAATAATGATTAATGTGAGAATCATGGATGTGACAGATGTTTGTTATGGTATTCTTTCTCTTCTTTGGCTCAAATTTTCCCGCCGTAATCAATTACGGAAAAATTTCTGCAAAGATACAAAATTTCTTATTGCGTAAAAAATTTTTTTCTTACTCTTTTTCACTCTTTTTTTGGTCAGATTTTCCATAGGTCTATATACGGATGTCCGCTGAAAAGAGAGCCTGTAAAGTCAACTCCATGCTGATCATACACTTCAGCGATAGTATGAAAGGGTTGTGACTAACAGACCTCAAACGAGCCGAGAACAGTTGTATAGTCCGGCGACTTCAGTGCGCGGCGTATGGCATTTACGAACTTCACACTTTTTCCGTCGGCGGATTTCTGCCTGTATTGCTGCGCCCCCAGCACTACGGTGTCAGCCCCCATGCGGCCGTTGATGCTGTCCAGCGCGGCACAGACATTCATTTGCTTTGCCCGCTCCGCGGGGTTGAACTCAAAGAGGTCGGGCTGGAGCGCCAGGGCACTACCCACACCGCTGACCATCACCCCGGCACGTTTATAGTAGATGCCCTGCCTATAAATCTTCTCCAGAAGCCTGAGCGAAGCATTTACCAGTTCCCCGGTGGTGGCGGTGGCAGTGGCGAAGGTATGGCTTGCGGAGGCATCGTACTGCAGGAGGTCTTCACGGAAATGGTTCGACTGAATGAAAACCGTAACCATCTCGCACACACTCTGCTGGCGGCGCAGTTTCACCGCACATCGTGCCGCATAGTTGGCCACGTGTGTCCCAAGATCGGCCATCTCCGTCAGCATGCCAGGGAAACTGCGGCTGGTCATTATGGTTTTCTTCTTCGTATCTGACATACATTCCAGCCTGATAACATCCTCGCCGTTAAGTTCACGCCAGGTCTGCTCCCCGGTGACATGGTAGCGTTTCCGCACCATATCCTTTGGGAGAGAGGCAAACTGCAGGGCAGTTGTCACACCCTGCATCTGCAGTGACGCGCTTATACGCCGTCCAATCCCCCATACATCCTCCACGGGAAAAGACTCCAACGCTTTGCGGCGCTGTGTTTCATTGGCCATCAGGCAGCATTTCCTGTAACCGGGATATTTCTTGGCATATCTGCTGGCTACTTTGGCAAGCGTTTTTGACGGAGCGATGCCAAGGCTTACGGGCATTCCGGTGTAGCGCAACACCTTAGCGCACAGCCGCTCACCCCACTGTTTGAGTCCGTCCTCCCCTACCCCGTCAAGAACAAGAAAAGCCTCATCGATGGAGTACTGGATCACATCAGGCGCTTCGTCACGCAAAATCTGCATGATGCGGGCGGAGAGATCGCCATAGAGTGTATAATTTGAAGAGAATGCCACTATTTTTCCATCCGGGAACTGCTCCAGCAACTGATAGTAGGGCAACCCTTCGCGTACACCCATCTTCTTGGCCTCGGCAGAACGCGCCACAACACATCCGTCATTATTGCTCAGCACCACAAGCGGCACACGTGCCAGATCCGGACGGAAAACACGTTCACATGAGCAGAAAAAGTTATCACAATCAACCAGTCCTACCATAACCTCGTGCGTCGCCTGCGGTTAGATTTTATTGTGTAAGCCACTACCCCCCACACGCGGAAATCGTCGCCTTCACATATCTCTATAGGGCGGTAACGCCTGTTTGACGGCATCAGCATGACTCTGTTGCCATCCAGCAGCCGCAACCGCTTGAGGGTAAACTCCCCATTCAGACAGCACACCGCCAGATCACCGTGCTCCGGCTCTAAAGCCCTGTCAACGACAAGCAGATCACCTTCGGCTATGCCTTCCTCTATCATTGAATCGCCCACCACCCGGGCATAGAAAGTGGCCGAAGGATGCTCTATGAGTTCATGATTAAGGTCAATAGTTTCTGACAGATAGTCCTGCGCCGGACTTGGGAATCCGGCCTGAACGCCACCATCGGCATACGGCAGAGCCAACCGGACTGAGACGTGTGATTTATATAGAATTAACGTGCGCATTTGTTTTACCCTCATCGTTGTTTACCGCAAAATTACGCATCCGGTGTGCTTAAATCCGGCACAGGTATGTTAAGACCTCCTCTCAGAGATTTATTCCTAAAGTTACGTGAAGAGCGACGTCCATAATCTGATTTTTTGCGCATCCGGTGGGCTCATTGAACAAAAAAAGGATAAAAAATGTTATAAATAGCAGAAAAACTATTAAATTTGTGATATAAACATCAAAACTATCTATTTATGGGAAAATTTTTATCTGACTTCAAGGAGTTCGCCATGAAAGGCAATGTAGTCGACATGGCAGTCGGTGTGATCATCGGTGGTGCTTTCGGCAAAATCGTATCCTCTCTTGTAAATGACATAATGATGCCCGTCATCAGTCTTTGCACAGGCGATGTAAACTTCAATAAACTGTCATATACCCTCCGCCCCGAGACTAAAGATGCCGCAGGTGAGGTTATCAGCGAGGCTGTCAACTTCAACTACGGTATGTTCTTCCAGAATATCATTGACTTCATCATCATTGCATTCTGTATCTTCGTGGCAATTATGGTGATTACAAAATTCAAGAAAAAAGAAGCCGAGACTCCCGCCGCTCCTCCCGCACCCACCAAGGAAGAGGAACTGCTCACCCAGATCCGCGATATTCTTGAGAAACAGAACAAACAGTGATAACATTCCTTATCGGGTTCATGGGGTGTGGCAAAACCACCCTCTGCAGGGCTCTTCATGATGCCACCGGAATCAAGGTGGAAGATCTGGATGAACTGATTGAAGAGCGTGCCGGATGCAGCATCAGACAATTCTGGGCTAAACATGGCGAGCAACAATTCCGTGAACTTGAAGAAGAAACTCTCCGCCGCATAGCGCAGTCGCCTGACGAAATGGTGGTGGCCTGCGGCGGAGGCACTCCGTGCTTTGGAAGGAACATGGAGATAATGAACAAAGAGGGACGCACGGTGTGGCTCAACGCGAGCCACGACGTGCTCCTTTCCCGTTTGATACAGGCCCGTGAGCAGCGTCCGCTTATCGCCGCGATGAATGATGAACAACTGAGCCGTTTCATTACGGATGAGTTGACTCGCAGAACACCGTATTACAGTCAGGCGCATCACACTTTTGACTCCGGGAACATGGAAACCACGGAGCAGATCAGGCAGACAACCGCTCAGTTCATAGAGCGGTTCCTCACTCGCTGAGAGGATTGCCGCCATCCTGTCAAAGCCCGCTCCGGGCATTCTTTTCTTTTATTGAACTGATTATCATAAATTCTTGCTATGGGAGAATCATCAGAATTCACCGCCCCCTGTCCGGCGGAAATAGCCACCGGTCACAGAAAATTCAGTATAGGACTACCCCGATGCTGCAACAGTAACGAGCAGCGCTTCCCCCTCACACCTGAAGGTGCCGAGGTTCTCAGTGACCGTGGATTCAACATCTACATAGAGAAAGGCGCTGCCGACACCATTCACTATACGGATAACCGCTACATCAGTCACGGTGCGCATATAGTGTCACGCCAGGAGGCTCTTCAGTGTGACATCGTCATTCACCTTGCGCCACCGGAACCGTCGGACATACGCATGATGCGCCGCGGGGCCGTACTGCTGACCATGCTCCATACTGAAAGTCAGACTAAGGAGATTGTCCGCACTCTACTCGAAAGGGGTATAATCTCCGTGGCACTGGATCTTATACGCGATGAATCAGGTCACCGCCCGTTCGCCGACATCCTCTCGGAAATAGACGGACGTGCAGCCATGGCCATAGCCTCATCGCTGCTTGCCGATGCCGTTACGGGAAAAGGAATCCTGCTTGGTGGCGTGGCAGGACTTATGCCTTGTGAAGTAACGGTGATAGGAGCAGGTATAGCGGGAATGGCAGCGGCCCGCTCGGCTTCCGGACTCGGGTCCATAGTCAGGATGTTCGACAGTAACGTCTACCGCCTCCGGTCAGCCATCCGTGAACTTGGTCCGCAGATAATTGGTTCGGCACTTCATCCTTCAGCCGTTGCCAAAGCATTGACCACAGCGGATGTGGTCATAGTCACGGACACTGACCAGATGCACCCCATAGGGAGCAACGTTGTGGCCGGCATGAAGGCAGGAGTAATCACCTTTGATCTCAGCGAACGGGAAGGGGCCACTTTCCCGTCACTTCCCACCGTGAATCTTTCCAAAGCCCGTCCGTGCGACAATAACGCCGACGGAAACCGCGTATGTTACATACACGCCGGAAGCGCGGTGCCACGAACGGCAGCGATGGCCCTCAGCAACACCCTGATAACAATGTTAGGCGATCTGGTTACCCTGGAGGGTGTCACCAACGCCCTTAAACTGAGTCCGGGAATGCAATGTGCCGTATTCACCTTCCTCGGCAAACTCACCAATTCACGCGTAGCATCCGCCATAGGCATGCGTCACATGGACATAAAACTAATCCTTCAGTTCTCATGACCGCACGCCGCAGATTCTATGTAGTATGGGTGGGTGTAAATCCGGGGATTTATGACTCATGGGAGGAGTGCCAGTTGCAGATAAAGAACTATCCGGGAGCGAAGTATAAGGCATTTGACTCACAAACGGCAGCAACGCTGGCCTACCGTGGCGATCCGGCGGACCACATAGGTATTATCAAAGCGATTGCATCACACAGAGCCACGGCTGTCAATTATGACGCCATTCCGGAAATCAACACCTCCGGTATAGCGGTTGACGGAGCATGTTCAGGTGTTCCGGGACCAATGGAATACCGTGGAGTGAAAATAGCCACAGGTGAGGAACTGTTCCACCTGGGCCCACTCCCTGACGGCACTAACAATGTTGCGGAATATCTGGCGCTGGTGCATGCTCTGGCACTGCTTGACAAATCGGGTGACCACAGGACTCCGGTATATTCCGACAGCCGGACGGCGCTGGCATGGCTCCGTAACCACGGGCACAGGTCAAAACTTGACCGTACACAGGCCAACGGAAAAATCTTCGAACTGCTTGAGCGTGCCGACAAATGGGTTCAGACACATCACATCCTCAATCCCGTTTTAAAGTGGGACACAGAACAGTGGGGAGAAATTCCGGCTGACTTCGGCAGAAAGTAGATTATCCGATTGCGGAACCCGTAGTCTTCCTCTCCTTTTTTATAGCAGATCTCTTAACGCGAGTTCGGGATAAAAAAGTTAATTATATCAAAGGATCAAAAGGATACG
>CAMWNP010000016.1 GCA_947175645.1 uncultured Porphyromonadaceae bacterium | reverse complement strand
ATTCGGTTATATGATTTTAATCATTTATAACATGTTAGGATAAATTGGGATATAATACCGACTTGACACTTACGCAGCGCAACTTTATTTCAGATAAGTTTCCTGAAATTTTCAAAACTAAGTCAAAGACAGATATATTTGAGATTCTCAATGCCTTGTCTTTCCTGATCAAAACAGGGTGTCAATGGCGACTACTGCCCAATGACTTTCCCCGGTGGCGTACGGTATATGAATTTTACCATAAATGGCTTTCAACCGGATTTGGAACGAACATTTTCGTGGCTTGAATCCTTCAGGCGATTAAACAGATACTACAAACCATTTCTTCACACTTCAAAAGGGATTGCAATGACAGCATGCACAATGTTTATGTTGCGGTTTGTATAATCTAACTCCACCCCGAAATCCTTACATATCATTATTCTTACTTATCCATGGCATGAGTTACCATTGGCACGGCCAATCGTCAGGTATCTGCGTCCGCTTGTTTCGGTCACAATGCAACCGCATTGCTCTCTCACTGCGCGAACACATCTGCATAACGCTTGACCGCCTCAGTATTAACAAATATTGAGGAACCGGGTCTGATCAGTCCGTGGACTACGGCATATTACGGAAGTGGAGCCACGCCACGTGCCCGGCCATAGAAATCTTTGATTTCATTTGACACACGGCATTTGAAGCCTTCTAAATCCCAGGCCCTGACGGGGGTGCTCTCAGTTCGGGTCCAGTATACCAGATTGTCTCCTGTCGATATTGATGAGCCGAAATACTTCAGCATCGCTTTATCGATATCCTTATACTGCACTTCAATTGCCTGCGCCTGTTCTTTGGTAGGCAAGCGGTCGGCATATCTGTCCATCGCCTCGTACCAGGTTATACCGGGATAGTCCTCAAGGTTGTCCGGTTCGAGAATAAACCTCTGGTCGCCCTGAATAATAACGACACCAATTTTCTGATCGCCATCCTCAATTTTCTTCTTCCAGTTATTTTGCTGGAAGAAAAGCATCCGGTCGCCCCGCATCACTGCAAGATCGAGATTTTCAGGAGTGAACTGGCGCTGACGCTCCATCTCCGCAAGCCGTGCGGCTTCCTCCATTCTTTCCTTTTCCTTTACACCGAGGTAGTGGTAATATATTCCACCTCCTGCGAACAGAGCCACAATAATGGCTGCCGCTAAAACAACTCCTATTCTTTTATTTTTCATTTTATTATATTTTGATCTTTAATGTTAAATTGGTTTCAGGTACGGCACCGGAAAGGATTGTTAATGACCTGCACCAGTAAATTCTTTTACACAACGGTGGTCAACATTCGCATCCGGATAATAAAAATCCATCCTTATCAGAAAATCACTCCGTTGCCCGGCACATGTGAACCGAGAACAATGAGAGATTATCACCTTCTTCAGCATTTTCAATAGATTTAAAGTAACCCTACAAAGATAGCGACTCTTTCACAATATCACAAAAATCTGTGCAAGAAACTCCTGTACAATCTGATTAATGGTGTTGACCGTAAGAGTCCACATTATTTGTGCGTTATCCGATTATGACAAAAAGTGTGTCACCGGGTGGGTAACACACTTTTTGTGACGGAGATATGTTGCTCCGCTATGGGATTTCAGCGTGGATTATTCAGCCACGGGATCAAGAGTGACAACATGATAGTTGCCCTGGCCGAGAACTTCTTTCATGAAGTTCATGACATCTTCCTTGGTGATTGACTGAAGGAGTTCGATGTCACCGTTCCAAGTGTCAACACCGCAAACTGCGTATCCGGCGATGGCATTGCGCCATGCGTTGTTCTTTTCAAGCGCTTCCTTGGAGTTCTTCACCAGATATTCAACCTGAGTAGCAACCTCTTCGGCGGTTACATCAGTGGTCATTGCCTGGAATGCACCTGCTATGTAATCAAGGACTTCCTGACGCATTTCAGGTTTCATGGGGAACTGAGAGACAATCTGAGTGTTGGCACCTGAATTGGTACGTGAAACACCGGCCTGAGCACCAATAGAGTAAGTAGCGCCCATTTCTTCACGAACCTTGTCAAGAAGGTGGTTGCCAAGAATCTGACCGGCTATGTAAGCCACTCTGCGGTTCTTGTCAGTGTAAGGGATGTTGGCGGTTACCATGATAGAAGTCCACGTCTGGGGAGTTTCCATTTTGGTTGAGAACTCTGAGTTGATTTTGCCTGCAACGGGCAGCAGATCGGGATTAACCTTAGTGTTGGTCAGAGAAGCGGCAGCATCAACGGGGAGAGTGGCGATGTATTGTTCAACCAGAGGACGGAAGGTGTCCATGTCAATGTTTCCAACAAATACGAAAGTGTAGTCTGCGGCATTGGCGGTCATCTTCTTAGAGAGTTCAATGATCTGATCGCGGTTGGCAGCGGCGATAGTTTCAGTGCTGATAGCACGGCGACGCGGGCTCTTGAATGTAGACTCCATGAAATCTTTGCCGAAGATGTACTGGGGTGATGACTCCTGGTTCTGGAGCAGACCTGCAAATTGTTTCTGGGTAGCGTCGAACTCTTCGGGGGTGATGTTGAACGCAGTGAAGTTCATGTAGAGGAGTTCCATTGCGGTGGGAAGATCCTTGACGGTGGTGTTACCGGAGATGCTTCGTTCGTAGTTGTCGTAAGAGGGATTGACAACAACCTGTTTTCCTGACAGATATTTCTGCATGTCAATGTTGTTGTAGTCGCCGAGACCACCTGACTGGAGCACGTAGGGCCAGAAAATCATTGAAGCGGCGAGGTCGTCGCTGAAGTCAGCGTAACCACCTTTCGCAATGGCATCGAACACAATCTCGTCGTTCTTGAATGTGGTGGGTTTGACAATTACCTTAACACCGTTGGAAAGAGTGAGGACGGTGGCGTCGAAACGTTCATCCTTGGACTCACTGACAATCTTACCGGGAGCGGGGAGTTCCGGAATAAGGGGCTCTGACTTGATTGCATCGACATAAGGTTCAATGGTTTCCGCTTCTACACCAGCAAAGACGGCTTTCATGTCATCTTCCGTGGGAATGTAGAACTCATCCTTTTCTGGAAGTAAAGCCAGGAACACGCGGTTATCTTCTTTCACAATCTCATGCAGGACTTGATTAATTGCTTCCAGGGGAATCATGGGAGCATAGGCCTGCATGATCTGGAACTCGTTCTCCAATCCGGGGATAGGTTCGTTATCAATGAAGTGACGGACGTACTCACGTACATATTTTTCAGATTCACGGTTGTCACGGTTGTTGAAAGATTTTTCCAACTGTGAAAGATATTCGTTGCGTGCGCGTTCATATTCTGAAACGGTGAAACCGCCACGAACGGCACGGAGAAGTTCACGATAGGCACCTTCCATTGCAGGACGAATGTCATTACCTTTTGCTATTGCAACCAGAGTCAATGCATCTTTGGTTTTGGCCATCAGGAAATTACCGTTGTTGATTCCGGCTACAGCGAAAGGAGCATCGGGTTTCTGTGAAATTTCATTCAGGCGGTTGTCAAGCATGGACACGATCATGTCAAAAACATATTGCTGAACCAAATAAGGCAGAGTTGTTTTAACAGAATCGGGAGTGGCATCATATTTGAACATCAGTTCGGCAATGGCATTGCTCTGCTCTTTGTCGTAACCGATTGCATAAATGGTTCCGGGAGTGTCCTCCACCGCAAAATACTCGCGGGGCTTTGCATTTTCCGGCATCTCTATATCAGAGAACATCTCCTTGATTTTAGCCTCGATGCGGTCAACATCAATGTCGCCGACAACTACCACACCCTGCTGATCAGGACGATACCATGTCTCATAATAATCACGGATTGCCTGGGGAGGGAAGTTGTCCACAACTTCCATTATACCTATGGGAAGACGGTTCCCGTAACGGCTGTCGGGATAAATCACGGGAAGAAGTTTCTCCAGGATGCGCATCTGGCCAACCATTGAGCGACGCCATTCCTCATGTATCACTCCACGTTCTTTATCGATTTCAACAGGGTCGAGAGTAAGGTCATTGGCCCAGTCGTGAAGGATAAGCAGACATGAGTCCTGAACTGACTCGCGTGAAACGGGAACGTTTGAGATATTATACACTGTTTCATCAACTGAAGTATAGGCATTGAGGTTATAGCCGAACTTCACACCTATTGACTCAAGCCAGTCACGTAACTGATTACCCGGGAAATTGGTAGTTCCGTTGAAACACATGTGTTCAAGGAAGTGAGCAAGACCACGCTGGTTTTCCTCTTCAAGGATTGAACCCACTTTCTGGGCGATGTAGAAATCAGCCTGTCCTTTGGGGTTCTCATTGTGACGGATGTAATAGGTCAAGCCATTGGGCAGTTGTCCGATGCGGACCTGATCATCAACGGGGATGGGTGGCATCTGCTGTGCGAGTGCGGCTGATGATCCGAGAATCATCACCATGGCAACGAGCATAAGCACACGTGAGAATAATTTGTTCATGATTTATAATAGTTAAAATGTAATTATTTCTGCCTTATTACGGTCAAGGGTGCTAAACTTACCCTTTTGATTTGTTTGACGCAAATTTTAGCACAAAGTTACATCGGATATTCAAAAAAAATATGCTATCTTTGTGAAAAATATTTAAAAAGGCTTGTGCATCAAGCAACTACACTTTTTTTTCGTTTCTAATTTTAATTTTTCATCTACCATGTCGGAGTTCGAAATAGGAGGAACCAGCCAATTTGATCCTGTGCAACCACCGGTACAGGAAACGCAGGTTGTTTATGTGGACCGCATCGTTGAAAAGCATAAATCCACTGCCGGATACTGGATAACTATAGGAATTCTCGGGTTTCTTTTTTTAGTAAGCATGATCTTAATCCTGCTGATGGGTATAGGAGCAGCAGAACTGTCGGAGCAGAACGATGCTCTTTCAGACCAGGTCTCTAACCTCGAGTTCGCCTACAAGCAGGCCGAGTCAGACAGACAGGAAACCGAGGAGGCGCTGCAGTCGCTCACCGAACGGATAGGTTCTTCGTTCCCCCTTATCATCAACGATATTGAAATCGGTAACGTGCATCAGAACAACGAACTGATTACTGACTACGGAACCACACTGTATTCATCCAGCGCCGAATATCTTCGCCCCAAAGTGAAATACTACGGGATAGTCGACGGCTCACGTACCCTCAAGACCAAATGGTTTCAGCCTGACGGCTCCATCCGCACGGGTTCATCATCTCCTGCAGGATTCAGCCAGTCAATGGATGTGACCATAGAAAGCGGTCCTAATCAATCTATGGAACTGACCGGTTGGGGATGGAGCGATCCCGGCACCTGGGAACCGGGCAATTACCGGCTTGAGGTGTGGTATGGCAACACCTGTCTCAAGTCGAAGAATTTCACGGTGAACTGACCGGAGGACAAAAAAAATGCTATCCTCATTCCGGATAGCGTTAAATGTTCCACTTAATTTTTCTAATATAGACCGAGTCTACATTCAATCATTCGTGTAAATTGATGAGCAGGTGGTGAAATACCATTCAACTGCACGTTTGATTAACTTTTTCATAACTAACGAATTTTAGTTAAACTTAAAAATATACATCCCTTTTTGGTGCGGTTATGTCATAATAACAAACCGCTCAGGAAAAGGTTCAGATGAATTAAGGCTGCAAAGATAAGCAAAATAAATCATATAATTGACAAATGAAACAGAAATTTTTAATTATGGCGGCAGTATGTTCGCTTGGAGCAGCGCTCCTGACAACCGGGTGTGACGGTAAGAAAACCGAGGAAAATCCGTTCCTTTCCGCTTATGACACACCCTATGAGATTCCTCCGTTCGACAAAATCAAAACAGAGCACTACATGCCGGCCCTTCAGGCAGGTATCGAGCAGCAGAACGCTGCCATTGACTCTATTCTGTCACAGGAAGAAATCACTTTTGACAACACAATTCTTGCACTGGAGGAGTCAAGTGAGATTCTTGACAAGGTGACTCATGTTTTCTTCGCCCTCACGGAGAGCGATTCATCGGATGAATTAGTAGCCGTAGCCGAGGAATTCGAGCCTGCGCTCTCAGCCCACAATGATGAGATTTCAATGAATCCCCGTCTTTTCGAGCGCATCAAATATCTTCATGACAACGCCGACTCTCTTCAGTTGGCTCCTGAAGAAAAACGCGCCGTAAACTCCTACTACAAATCATTCGTACGCAACGGAGCCCTTCTCTCTGACGCGGACAAAGAACAACTTAAGGCTCTCAACACCGAACTCACCGGTCTCTACCAGAAGTTCAACAAGAATCTGCTTGATGCAACAAATGAATTCGCCATTGTTGTAGAAAATGAATCAGAACTGGCGGGTCTGCCCGAGTCAAACATCGCCGTGGCTGCCGAAGAGGCCAAAGCACGCGGCATGGAAGGGAAATGGGTATTCACCCTGCATGCTCCCAGCCGTCTGCCGGTTCTTCAGTATGCCGATTCACGTGACCTGCGCCGCCAGATGTACGAAGGCTACACCTCTCTGGCATCATCAGGAAAATATGACAATGCCCCGGTAATCAACAAAATACTCCAGGCACGCGCAAAAAAAGCCTCTTTGCTGGGCTATGAGAACTATGGTTCATACATGACCGAGAACGTTATGGCAGGCAAAATTGAGAGCGCCGAGAACCTCCTGATGAAAATATGGACTCCGGCAATCGCCCGCGTAAACGAAGAAGTTGCTGAAATGCAGTCTCTCGCCAACGAGGAAGGAAACACATTCACCATCGCCCCTTACGATTACTATTACTACGCTGAAAAGGTTCGTCAGAAAAAGTATGACCTTGAAGAAAGCAAAGTACGCGAATACTTCCCGCTGGATTCCGTCCGCAACGGTATCTTCACTATGGCACAGAAACTCTATGGTGTCACATTCACCGAAATGCCTGATGCCCCCAAATACAATCCCGAAGTTAAAGTCTATGACGTCAAAGATGCCGAAGGCAACCACGTGGCCGTGTTCATGACCGACTACTTCCCCCGCGCTTCAAAACGCCAGGGTGCCTGGATGAGCGAGTTCAAGGGTGAATGGAAAGACGGGGACGGCAAATCCTCACGTCCTATTATATATAATGTAGGAAATTTCTCAAAACCTGTAGGTGACACCCCCGCATTGCTCACCCTTGACGAAGTGGAGACAATGTTCCATGAGTTCGGTCATGGTCTGCACGGTATGCTGACACAGGTGGCCCTGCGCTCACAAAGCGGTACAAATGTTGACCGTGATTTCGTTGAACTCCCTTCTCAGATCCACGAACACTGGGCAATGGAACCAGAACTTCTTAAGGTCTATGCCAAGCATTACAAAACAGGTGAAGTTATTCCTGACGAGATGATTGCCAAACTTGAAGCCGCATCAACCCACAACCAGGGATTCACAACTACAGAACTTGTTGGAGCAGCACTGCTTGACCTCCAGTATGGTAAACTCAACAACCCCAACGACACCATTGACGTGATGGCGTTCGAGGCTAAGGTAGCCAACAAACTCAACAAACCGGAACAGGTTCAGTACCGCTACCGCTCACCGTACTTCAAGCATATCTTCGGCTCTGACGGCTATGCCTCAGGCTACTACACTTACCTGTGGGCAGAGGTTCTGGACTGCGATGGATTTGAACTATTCAAGGAAAAGGGTATCTTTGACCCCGAAACCGCAGCATCTTTCAAGAAAAACGTACTTGAAGCGGGTGACAGCGAAGATCCCATGGTTCTCTACGAACGTTTCCGCGGACACAAACCCAGTCCGGATGCGCTCCTTCGCAACCGCGGTCTGATCAAATAATTGACATCAGGCATATTACCTGATAACTTAAAAAAGGGTGTGGCAAAAAATTTTGTCATACCCTTTTTAGGTTTGTCAGAATAGGTCAGATGCAAGGCGCTGAGGATGAGGCTGATGGGAGCATGCCTAAGTATGTGACCTAAGCCGCTTCCGAAAGCAACGACGCAGATGGCTTAATATGACACACCGTCTTGTCTGAATCTGCGGGGAGTCCACACTTTCCCGCGTGATTATTCGTAGTTGCGCAAGGCTTCCTTAAGTTGGGTTTTCACCATTATCTTAAGATCATCGGGAGCGATGACGGTGACGCGCGGGCCATAGGAAAGAATTTCGCTGACAAAGTCAGGTGTCAGTCTGAGTTCATATTTGAACAGGGAGAAACCGTTACTGACTATTTCCTTCTGGGTGTGGTGCAGTGGAAGAGCGCGCATATACTTGGCCTGACGTTCATCGGCCCGCAGTGTGACCTCAACGATTTTTGAGTTATTGAAGATTACTCCAAAGGTGTTGATGCAGAACACTTCCGCATTGAAATTGTCAGGCAACCGGAACTGAGAATCAAGCAGTTTCACGTCAGTCATGCGGTCAAGAGCGTATGTCTTTATGGCGCGCTCACGAATATTTCTTCCCGTAACATACCATCTCTGGCGGAAAATCTTCAGGAAGTAAGGCTCGATGATAACATCCGGTGTAGGCTCGAATCTGCTGTAGGAATGATATGAGAATCTTATCTGACGGTCAGCCTTTAAGGCATCCACCACCTGATGAAGATACTCACGGGCAGATGGCACATCCTCAAAAAGTATTCTCGAGGATACTTCCTGCGCATCGCTCAGCACACTGTTGATAGCGGATGAGTTCAGGAGCCAGTCGCCCACCTTACTGCCGCTGTCGCGGTCAGACCGGATGAAATATTCATAGGTTGATGAATCGCAGTCAATGGTTACATTGAACAGTTTTTCCGCAGCGGTACGATAATTGTGAAACGAACGTCGCGGAAGCGGCCGACCCTCCGAAACCGGAGAGTCGAGCCATCTGCGACTTATTTCTGCCAATGTTATACGCCCGTATTTTCTGATGGTATCCATCAGCCACAGAGCACTGTTCAACTGTGACATATCCTTTTTTTACGCTTCTTTTGCCGAGGGCTGCTTCTTTCCTATTGTCAGGAGCATCAGACCCAGAGCGGTCACTCCGGCATTGATAAGCAATAGTTCGAAACTGGTTTTGTAGCCAAAAGCATGGTTAAGCCACCACTGGATAATCCATGAGATTGCGGGCGCAAGGATACATACCACGGGAACAAGTTTGTCATGTACAGGTTTCTTGAAGAAAAGACCGAAAACGAACAGACCGAGAATGGGTCCGTAGGTGTAGGAAGCGAGTGTATAAACAGCACTTATGGCATCTTCGTTACTCAAGTAGTAGAATCCTATGATAACCAAACCCATAACCACAGACATAGCCACATGAACACGCTTGCGCACGCGGGCCAGTTTGTCATCAGCATGCTTTTTGTGTGCCCCGAGCAGGTCTACGGTGAATGAGGTGGTCAGTGAGGTCAGTGCGGAGCCGGCTGCTGAGTAAGCCGCGGCAATAAGCCCGAGGATAAACAGTATTCCCACTACCAGCGGCATCTCGTCATGGAAAGCAACCATCTGGAATATTCCGTCGGTTTTTTCAGGTCGTGCAATACCCTTTGTGTCAAGGAAGATTACCAGCATGGTACCCAGAATTAGGAAGAGCGCTACCACGAAAAATTGCAGTATTCCGCTGACAATCATATTCTTCTGGCTTTCGCGCGAGTCTTTACATGCAAGGTTGCGCTGCATCATATCCTGGTCCAGACCATTGGTGGCAATGGCCATGAACACCCCGGCAATGAACTGCTTCCAGAAGTAGGTCTCGGCCTTTGGATCATCGAAGAAGAACATCTGAGCCGTGGGGTGTTCTGTGACATGTTTGTACATGTCGGCGAACGAGAAGTGAAGATTCTGCGAAATGAAGTAGATGCAGAGCACCACTGACATTATGAGGCAGAAACTCTTCAGGGTGTCTGTCCAGATAAGGGTTTTCACACCTCCCTGCACCGTATAAAGCCATATAAGGGCTATGGTGACTATCACATTAAGTTCAAACGGCAGATGAAGCGGTCCGAACACGGCCAGTTGGAGAACCACACATACCACCAGGAAACGGACCGAGGCCCCGAGCATCTTGCTGATGAAGAAGAACCACGCTCCGGTGCGGTAGGTGAATGCTCCGAAACGCTCCTCGAGATAGCCGTAGATGGATATTAGGTTTCGCTTATAGAAGATTGGGACAAGCACGGCTGCAATCAGGAAGTAACCCACAATGAATCCGAGCACCATCTGAAGATAGGCATATCCTTTGGCTACAACCATACCGGGCACGGAAACAAAGGTTACGCCGGATATGGCTGCACCGATCATTGCGAAGGCCACTAAGGGCCATGGAGTCTTCCGGTTTCCGGTGAAGAATGTGGAGTTGTCGCTCTTACGTGAGGCGAAATATGATATTCCTAACAACAACAGGAAGTAGCCCGCTATGGTCAGGATGGTAATTATTGCATTTGATGGCATATTATAATATGTATGATTGGTTTATTAATGCTGTTGTCACACCGAAACCTTAGCCGCAATGTGCGGAAGCGGATCGTAATCCTCCAGTGTGAAATCTTCATATTTAAAATCGAAGATTGACTTGACCTCAGGGTTGAGTTTCATGCGCGGGAGTTTACGTGGTGTGCGGGTAAGTTGTTCGGCAACCTGTTCAAAGTGATTATTATATATATGTGTATCACCTGTTGTGTGGACAAACTCTCCCGGCTTGAGACCTGTCACCTGGGCCATCATAAGCAGCAGAAGAGCGTATGATGCGATGTTGAACGGAACCCCCAGAAATGAATCGGCCGAGCGTTGATATAACTGGAGCGACAGTTTGCCATCGGCCACATAAAACTGGAAGAAAGCGTGACAAGGAGGGAGTTTCATATTTGGCAGGTCTGCTACATTCCATGCGCTGACAATTATCCGGCGGGAGTCAGGATTATTCTTTATATCATCCACCGCCTGCGATATCTGGTCAATGAACCCTCCGTCATAGTCGGGCCATGAACGCCACTGATAGCCGTAGATATGCCCGAGGTCACCGTTTTCATCGGCCCATTCGTTCCATATCCTTACCCCGTTTTCCTGAAGATACTTCACGTTGGTGTCACCGTTGAGGAACCAGAGCAGTTCATGGATTATGGATTTCAGATGGAGTTTCTTGGTGGTCAGCAGCGGGAACCCGTCCTCAAGGTTGAAACGCATCTGATAGCCGAACACACTGCGTGTGCCGGTGCCGGTTCGGTCGCTTTTGTCCGTACCGTTCTCCATTATGTGTCGTAACAGGTCAAGATACTGTTTCATCAGAGTGATTTTTCCACCTCCTTCAGATAGTTCTTGATACCTTCCACAACTTTCTCGGCCATTTTGGTGCGGAAGTCAGGATCGGCAAGCATTTCTTCCTCCGGAAGCGATGACATGAACAGCCCCTCGACAAGTGCGTTGGGGTAATCGGTAGGACCGTTCAGCGAGAAATTGAAGTTGCCGGTCAGACCGAAGTCCGCCACACCCAGTGAAAGCATGGAGGAGTGGAGCGCTTTAGCCAGCGGACGGTTGCTGAGATGCTTGTAATAGACGCTGGTTCCCATAGGACCGAGAGGATCGCCCGATGCATTGTTGTGAACTGACACCATCAGGTCAACTCCCGCCTCGCGGAAAATACGCTTGCGTTCGGTCATACTTACATTGTCGTCACCCGGACGGCTGAGCACTACCTTCGCGCCTTCGCTCTCAAGCATGGCGGCTATTTTTTTTACGATGTCAAGGTTCACCTCTTTCTCAGTCAGACCTGATGGAGAAACCGCGCCGAGATATTTCTCGCCGTGACCGGCATCCAGTCCTATGGTAAGATCCTTGAGTGCGAGGGATTCAGGTCTGTGACGAACGTCAATGACTATATTGTTGTCCTGATAGTTTACCGAGAAGCCCCACTGATATCTCTCCTTCATACGGATGATGACGGTCAGAACGTCGCTTTCATCCTGCGCGAAGTCAACATAATCAATCATTCCGGGCTGATTACGCTGGGTGATCCAGTTTGAGTTGTTGGTCACACCAAAAAGGTAGACTTTCAAAGTAGAGGGGTCAAGTTCCGTCACGTAATAGTAAGGGACACGACGTGGCAATGCAACGGTTACGCGGTCGGCATTACCGATGTTCATGATGCTCCATGAGCCGGAATTAACGGTAGAACGTCCTTCCCCACCCTCTTTGGCATATTCCTTGGGGAGATAGGCATAGCGTGTGTCGGATAGTTGCACCTTGTAGAGGCCATCGGTTTCACCTACGGCGGTCATGGGAATATCCTCAACCAGGAAACCCATTTTTGAGCCTCCCAGGCGGTCACCCCCGTTTCCGTTCTGCAGGTATGCGCCCGGCAGAGTGGTGATGTCAAGCGGATGCATGAGCGGACGGGTGATTTCCGGAAGTATCTGTTCTGCTACCGGTTTACGGTCAGTGTCATAGAATACGCTGAACTTCTTCTCGGCTTTCTTCTTTCCGTCAGCCACCTTCACGGTGATGAGGTTCTTTCCCGGTTTCAGTGTAAGTTTCTGTCCGAAAGAACCGGTCTTGTAAACATGGGTTTCCTCACCGTTAATGGTTGCGCTGCAGCCCGGGTCGGTTACAGCAATTACATAGTGTGAGGGGGAATAGACCGTGTCTCTTTCCCCACTGTAGATTTCAAGTTTCGGAGAGGCAGCCTGTGCGGCCAGTGCCACCCCGAGGCTCAATGTTAAAGCAAGTTTTTTCATTAGGGTATTTATGTGTGATAACGTGTTTATGTTCAGTTTTTGAGATTACTCCGTTTCTCCGAACCTGTAGCGGAGATGGTGTAGTGCGCGGAGCACGTTGCAGAGTGTGGCACCCCAGTAGTCGCGGAAATCATCACGGATGGCTATCAGTCCCAGACCGACAATCTCGTCAGGAGCGTCCTTCACCATGCTGATAAAATTGAAAGTCACCTGGAATATGTCGGCGAGTCCCTCGGAAATCGATGCCGAAACCGGGGTATCGGAGTATTTCATATCTTCCTCGAATACCTCCAGATATATATCGTCCGGACCGAGCAGGTTTTCGACATTGCGACGTATCGCCTCGTAATAATCCTCGTCAAGCGAACCTTCGATGTAAGGTTCCTCAGGCTCAATCATGTTCACCTTCAGGTCAGTGGCGGCTATATACATGCGTGGCAACAGGTTCAGCATCCGCTCCACCAGTTCCTCACGGGTTGATTCGCGGGCATTTTCCAGAGTGGTGCAATATTCGTTGCACAAGCCTATGAAGGCTATTGAGTTAGTGTTGATGATCGAGGGTGTTTCCATAATTATAGAGTTTATTGTTTATGATGTAGTCACTGACTTCAGGTGTCAGGAAATAGTCAGGCACACCCCACCGGGGAATGACTTCGCGTATCATTGATGATGAGATTTCTATCACGGGTGCATTGCTCAACTTAACCCCCTCCGGAAGATTATCGTGGTTGATGTCGCTCCCTTTTCTGGGATACACTATTATCCCGTAGTCCCTGATAATCTCATCGGCAGACCGCCACAGGTCGATCACCTGCCAGTTGTCGGCACCAATTATCAGTGTGAAATTATAACCCGGATACCGGAGTGAAAGTTCACGCAACGTGTTGATGGTGTAGGACGGACGGGGCATGGAGAATTCTATGTCACACTCGCGTAGCCGGGGATGTCCCGCCAGTGCCAGCCTGACCATTGCCAGGCGTTGTTCCTCGTTTGCCATGTCAGCCTGATGTTTCAGTGGATTGGAAGGAGACACCACAAACCAGATTTCATCGAAATCCATTTCGTGGAGAAGCCATTGCGCGAGCATCAGGTGTCCCCGGTGAACAGGGTTGAACGAGCCCCCGAAAATTCCTATCTTTTTCCCATCTTCCATCTTCCGGACGGGCTAATGGCTTATGAAGTCCGATATGATTTTCTCAGTCTGCTCAATCGCTTTCTCCAGATTGTCATTCACCACACGGTGGTCATACTGCGGAGCGAACGATATCTCGAATTCAGCCTTGCCCACACGCTGGTCAATGACCTCGGATGAATCCGTGCCACGCTTTTCCAGGCGCCGGCGCAGTTCCTCCACACTGGGAGGCATTATGAAAATTGATACCGCCTTATCGCCGAAAATTCTTGACACGTTCACCCCACCCCTGACATCTATGTCAAGTATGACGTTGTGTCCGGCGGCACAGCGGTTCTCCACTTCTGAACGGAGAGTCCCGTAGTAACGGCCCGGATAGACCTCCTCATATTCAACGAACGCGTTACGCGCTATCAGGTCATTGAACTCTTCAGTCGTTAAAAAATGATAGTTCACGCCATCCTTTTCACCGGGCCGGGGAGCGCGGTTGGTGGCTGATACGGAGAACTCCATGCTGACGTTTCCCCGCTCCTGAATGGCGTTGATTATAGTACTCTTGCCACACCCCGAGGGTGCTGATATAATTATTACTTTACCTTCCATTTGATTTAGTTTGATGACGGGGGAGGGCGACTCGCACAAATCCTATTTGTCCGAATTCCCGGGAACTGCTTCTTACATCACGTTCAGGACCTGTTCCTTGATCTGCTCGAGTTCATCCTTCATCTTCACAACCAGAATCTGCATTTCGGCGTGATTGGATTTTGAACCCAGAGTGTTGATTTCCCTACCCATTTCCTGTGCGATGAAACCGAGTTTCTTACCCTGACCGCGTCCGCTTTCCATGGTCTCGTGGAAATATTCGATATGCTGGCTCAACCGTTGTTTTTCCTCGTTGATATCCAGTTTCTCGATGTAATATATCATCTCTTGTTCCAGACGCGCACGGTCATACTCAACCTTGTTGATCTTTCCTAATTGTTCCTCAATCCGTGAGCGTATCTTCACAATGCGCTCATTTTCGTAACGTGGAACCTGATCAAGCAATTCACTTATACGCTGAAGGCGCACGGCGAAGAATTCCTCGAGTTTACGCCCCTCCTTGCGGCGGAACTGCATGAGTTCGGCAACCGCATCATGCACTGCCGTCATCAACGCCTTGATCTCCTGATCATCGGGCTGCACCACGGTGTCGGATTTCATCACGTCGGGCATACGCAGCAGGGTGGCATACCAATCCGCGGGCAACGGAAGCATAAGTTTCTGCGACATCTGCTCAATCTGCGTCTTGTACTGCGCCAGAGCCTCCAGATTCAGAGTGGCCAGATCCTCTCCCGCCACCGACTCTACGTAAACCGACAGGTCAACCTTGCCCCGCTCCAGTTGCGAGGCTATGAAGCCACGGATGTCAAGTTCTTTGTCACGATATGCCTGGGGAATACGCGCCGAAAGATCAAGTTGCTTTGAATTGAGCGACTTGATCTCAACTGTGAATTTCTTGGTTGGCGCTTCGACAACCGCCTTGCCGAAGCCTGTCATGGATAATAACATCGTCAGGTGAATTTATTTTTTTGCAAATTTAAAAAATTAGCGGGAATTTTCCGTAAATTTGCAGAAAAATTTTGTGGACTCACATCATTATTATCTCCACTGTTATAACCGACCTTTTCATTCCTAAGATAATGGCTGTCATCATCAATATAGAAACCTCAACATCAGTCTGCTCGGCAGCGCTCTCAGCCGAGGGAATGGTGCTGGTTCACCGTGAGAGTTTTTCCGGACAGAATCATGCCACCTGCCTCAGCGGCTTCATCAAGGATTGCCTTGACTATGCACATGACCATGAGATGGAGATTGAAGCAGTAGCCGTCAGCATAGGACCGGGAAGTTACACCGGTCTCCGCATCGGGCTTTCTGAAGCGAAGGGTCTCGCCTATGCCCTGAATATTCCATTGATTGGGATTTCCACCCTGAAAATCATGGCGACCCACGTGATGTTTCTCCCGGAAGTAGAGCCCGATGCGATGTATGCTCCCATGATCGATGCGCGCCGGATGGAGGTCTACACAGCCGTCTATGACCTTGCCCTGACTCCTCTGCTTCCACCCTCCCCCATGATACTTAGTCCTGAAAGTTACGCCGGATGGCTCAATCAAGGCACCGTGTTGTTCTTCGGCAACGGCTCAGATAAAGCGAAATCACTGATCACAAGCCCCAACGCACGTTTCATCAGCGACATAGTTCCTTTGGCGTCGGACATGACACCGCTGTCAGAACTCGCTTATTCACGCCGTGACTTCCTTGATCTGGCTTATAGCGTTCCGGAATATCTCAAGGAATATCAGGCTGTCAAATCAACCAATCCGCTACTGAAAAAACTATCATAATGAAAAAATCAACCATTGCCATACAGTCGCCCTTCCCCCACCGCGATGCCTACGGGGCCATCGCAATGCCTGTGTACCACACTGACGCCTACGAGTTTGACAACGCATCCGTGATGGCCGATGCGTTCTGCGGACGAATCAACGAACCGGACTATTCAAGAATCACTAATCCCACGGTTATCCATCTGGAGAACAGGGTGAAAGCCTTAACCGGAGCGCGTGATGTAGTGGCCGTAAACTCCGGTATGGCGGCAATCAGCAACGTAATCCTGACACTTGCTTCCGCAGGCAGAAACATCGTTACCTCACGCCACCTGTTCGGAAACACGTTCGCCCTGCTGTCAAAGACAATGACGCGCTTCGGAGTGGAATGTCGAGCAGTGGATCTTCTTGATGAGGAGCAGGTAGAGAAAGCCGTCGACGACAACACCTGCGCCCTGTTCTTTGAAATCATCACCAATCCCCAACTCGAAGTGGCGGATGTTGCAATGCTCGCCCGGATAGCGCATAAACACAATACTCCACTGGTGGCTGACACAACTGCCATTCCTTTCACGCAGTTTGACGCCCATGCTCTGGGGGTTGACATAGAAGTTGTCTCCAGCACCAAATATATATCCGGGGGCGCCACCACCATCGGAGGTCTGATAATTGACTACGGCACGATCAAGGATTTCGACGAGCGTCTTCGCCGCGACACTCTCATGAATTTCGGCGCATACATGACCCCGCATGTAGCCTATATGCAGACCTTAGGACTGGAGAATCTGGAGGCCCGCTACGCCCTGCAGTCGGCAAATACTGTCCGCCTGGCCAATCTACTCCGCACCCTCCCTCAGATCAAGGAGGTCAACTTCGTGGGATTTACAGACAATCCCTTCCACACCCGCATGGTAAGTCAGTTCGGTGGTTCGGCAGGTGCCATGATGACCATCGACCTTGAAAGCGAACAGGCATGCTACGACTTCCTTAATGCGCTCAAACTCGTAAAGCGCGCCACTAACCTGTTCGACAATAAGACTTTAGCCATACATCCGGCATCAACCATATTCGGTCCGTTCACCCCGGATCAGCGTAAAGCCATGGATGTCAAGGAAACTACAATCCGCCTGTCAGTAGGGCTGGAAGATGTAGACGACATCTTTGAAGATATCAAACAAGCACTTCAATAAGAGTCCAATATCATGAAAAGAATCACTATGTCACTGACTCTCGTCATGCTGTGTTTCATAGCAATGACGGGCGCCGGCAAATTCTCCGCCAATGTCGACACTGCCGTTGTGGCCACCAAACTCCTCTCAACACCCATGAAGGTAACCGTATACCTTCCCGACTCCGCTCTTACCAATCCCGATGCGAAGTTTCCAACCGTATATCTTCTGAACGGCTACAGCGGTGACTACAAGAACTTTATAGAGCGTGTGCCGCGCCTGAAGGAAACCGCGAACCACTACAACATGATTATCGTCATGCCTGACGGACGTGACTCCTGGTACTGGGATTCTCCCATAGACCCGTCCATGCAGATGGAATCATTCTTCGTGAAAGATCTCATCCCCTACATTGATGCCAACTATCCCACCATTCCTTCACCTTCAAAACGGGCCATATCCGGCCTGAGCATGGGTGGTCACGGTGCGCTATGGCTTGGTCTGCGTCACCCCGACATATTTAAAAATGTGGCAAGCATGAGCGGCGGGGTTGACATACGACCCTTTCCGAAGAACTGGAAAATGGCCAAACGCCTGGGGAAAAAGGAGGAGAACCCCGAAGTCTGGGAACAGCACACCGTTATCAACCTTGTTCCAACGCTGGAGAACGGCAAGCAGAACATTCTCTTTGACTGCGGTAAAGATGACTTTTTCGCCGAAGTCAACAATAACCTACATCAGGAAATGGATAAGTACGGGATAGATCATGACTACATTGTGCGCCCGGGGAAGCACTCATGGCCCTACTGGCGCAACTCGCTTCTCTATCACCTACTCTTCTTCAACGAAGCATTTAACAACGAAGGCAACGAGTAACCCCGCAACTGCGAAAAACAAAGGCGGTGTGTCATAATAGGCCATCTGTGTTGTTGCTTTCGGAATTCGGACTCAGTCACATACTTATGTATGCTTCTATCGCCCTCATCCTCAGCGCTTAACCGATTCTAACACACCTTAAGAGGCTGTGCCAAAATTTTGAATTTTGAACACAGCCTCCTCTTTATATTGTTAACTGTATTTATTTGCAGCAGCCGTCGCCACAACCGCAGCCATCGTCAGAGCCGCAGTGATCATGGTCACAACCGCAGCCACAGCCACCTTCCGGTTTCAGTTCCTCCGGTGTTGCATCCCTGACGGCAAGAATTTTACCTTTGAAACGAACATCCTTGCCGGCAAGAGGATGATTGAAATCCATAACAACGTGTGTGGGGGTAACCTCCTTCACCAGACCGTTGATACGGAAACCATCGGCAGTCATCATAGGCACCACAGCGCCAACCTTGATAACCTCCTCGTCAAACTTTCCGTCAACAACAAATATGTCACGTTCAAGTTCTGCAATCTGTTCTTTATCATATTCTCCGAACGCTTCGGCTGCCTTCACCTTAACATCAAACTCACCATCCTTTTCCAGACCGTCGATAGCCTCTTCAAGCGGACGGATCATACCGCGGGTAACACCGAAGATAATCTTCTCGGGGTCAGCCACATCTGTCTGATGTACAAGGGTTTCAGTTCCATCGGGATTAACCTGATACAGGTCATAACCCAATTCCACATATTTTCCGGGTTGAATCTTTTCCATTTTTCTATCAATTTAAATGTTATACTTTCTTTTCCAATAATAACAAAAACCATGCCAAATAAGTTGTCAGGCTTGGTTATCCTCCAGGATATCATCAAGTTCCTTGGCAACACCGGTCAGCCGGCTCCGGCACTCGCGGATGAGTTCTGTGGCACGCTTTGCTTCGGCAGCGAGTTTGTCTATTTCCACATTCTGTCCTTTCAGTCGTTCAAGGATTGATTCGAGTTCGGCGACTGCCTCGGTGTAGGATAGTTCTTTAACGGATTTCATTTTACAACGGATTTAATTTTCCCGGACGCCAGGTGAGTGGTGATGACATCGCCCGGATTGAGTTCTTTTGATGAGGTTACAAGACTGCTGCCGCAGGTAGTGAAAGAGTAACCGCGGCGCAATACCGATGACGGAGAATATGCGTCAACCAGTTGCTTCTGTGAGCGCAGACGGTCACGCTCTGCGTTGATGATATTATCCATTGACAGACGCAACATGCGCATGGCTGACTGAAGATTAGTGGTCTCACGCTCAACCGAGGCTTTCCCCTCTGCAGGCAATGCCATGGCTATCTTTTCAAGATGGCGGTCACAGGCCAGCAGTACACCGCGTGTCACAAGTGGGAGTTCGGCTGCCCGGCGGTCCAGACGCGATGCGGCCAGTTGGAGTGAGTCCGCCACTGCCGTACGTATGCGGATACCCAGATTTGTCACTGTGGCGAGCATGAAGTCAGCGCGTTCAATAATCCATTCAGCGGCTGCCGTGGGGGTCTTCACCCGCATGGCGGCAACATAGTCCAGAAGAGTTATGTCACGTTCGTGACCGATGCCTATGATTACCGGCAACGGAAACTGCGCTATGTTCGCCGCAAGGTCATAGTCTTCGAAGCACGAGAGATCATCTGTGGCCCCACCGCCGCGGATTATCACCACCGCATCCCACTGATCCTCTTCAGCGGCTATTGCATCAAGGGCATTTATTATGCCGCCCGGAGCGGCATCGCCCTGCATTGGTGCGTTGAAGCAGCGTGTCACGAAGCGCAGACCGCTGCTGTTGTTCTCCAACTGATGCATGAAATCGCCGTAGCCTGCGGCAGTGGGTGATGAGATGATCGCAATACGCTGAACCACAGTGGGTATTTCCAGTTCGCGGTTCATATCAATGATACCCTCACGCGTCAGACGCTCAATCATTTCCTGCCGGCGACGCAGTTTGTCGCCGAGAGTGAACTCAGGATTAATGTCTGTAATGACCAGCGACAGTCCGTATTGCGGGTGATAAGTCGCTGACAGTTTCACCATCACCTTCATTCCGCTCCCGAACGGTCGGCCGGTGGCATGCGTAAACTTTGCATCCAGTCGGTAGAACTGGTTCGCCCATATCGCCGCCCGCGCCCGTGCTACGGTCCGCCCCAGGTCATCTTTCTGAATCAGTTCCAGATAACAGTGATTACGCCGGCTTACATCAACAGTCTCCGCCGTCACCCACACGTCACGCAGTTCATCGCGGTCAAGGAGGTCGGAGATCATGGAGTTATACTCCAGCAAGGTCAGTGAGCCGGCAGGGTCTGTCATGATTTCTGATAGAGTACGAAACGTTTGCCGTTCCACTTGTAACTGATTGACGAACAGAGCGAATCCTTCACTTTAGCCATTACATCCTCAGGAACGAATTCCGTAAACGAAGGAGTAAGGACGAGGAGACGGGTCTGAGGGTCAAAACTATAGCGTGCCATGGCAAACGGCACGGAGCCCATCACCTCCTGCATCTGCTGTTTCGAAGCCCCTTTCTTCACCCAGTCTTTGAGTGTGGGCTCCACAAAGGTGGTTCCGGCAAACGGCTCCCAGCGGGAATTGTACACCTTCACTGCGCCATCCGGTGCAGGAGTGGCTATATTGGTTATGAAGATGATGGCTGTATCACCCTTTGCCATGCAGTCAAGAGCAATCTGCTTTTCCACAATATTGCTTTCCGCCACTTCCACCACAATGCTTTCAGGTGTCAGGGAAAGCACACGCGAGAGTCCTCCGAAGCGGTTTGTGCTGCCACGGTCCGACCCGCTCTTGAAGTAATCGACCATGTCCATGCGGGTGATTCTCCTTATACCGGGAAACAACTGCGAAGGTGCATCAATGAATGCCTGTTCTGCGGTCAGTTGCCCCCATGCGGTTAACGGAAGGAGCAGTAGCAGCGGCAGTAACTGTAGAAATTTTTTCATTCGTTATCTTCTGCGTTTTACGTTTTTTGACTTACGGCGCCTGAAGCCCTCGGCATCTGCATCACCGGATGCGGCCTCACGCGATTTCCGTGCCGATGCACGGTTATAATCCTTATCTTCCTGAGCAACCTCACAATAGACTCTTTTACCCACGAATTCCGCACCGGTCAGCCCGGTAACGACTCGTGAGGCATCCTTCTTTCTGACATCGAAGAGGGAATAGCCTGGCATGAGGTCGATCCGCCCTACATCCACGCGAGATCCCTTAACCAGATGATTGAGCATGTCAATCAGGTTACCGGCATAAAATCCGTCGGACTTTCCGAGGTTGATGTAGATCCGTTCCATACCCTTTTCAGCCGTACGGCGGTCTTTCTCCTTTTCGTCGGCAGGCTTGTGGAACTCCTTATCTTTCTTGGTGGGTTTTTCATCAATGAAGTCAATGGTGGGGGCATCCTTGTAATAGTTCAGCAGACGGTTGAATTCAAGGGATAGCACGCGCTTTATGAGATCTTCGGCAGAGAGCCATCCGAGTTTCTTGACTACTCCCGTGGTATATTTCTCCATCTCCTGCTCGTTGACTTCAACGCGCTCCAGACGGTCGGCCAGATAATACAACTGCTTTTCAATGATATGTTCAGGAGTAGGCACATCCTTACGCTCGAATTTCTTACCGATTATACGCTCTATCTCCCTCATGCGTCCTTTCTCACGCTGATGGATGATGGCTACCGACACACCTGCCTTTCCTGCGCGTCCGGTACGACCTGAGCGGTGGGTGTAAACTGCTGTATCTTCAGGAAGTCCGTAATTGATTACGTGTGTAAGGTCATCGACATCAAGGCCACGTGCAGCAACGTCAGTAGCCACAAGTATTGTTATCACCCGATCACGGAATTTCTTCATGGTGAGGTCACGCTGCTGCTGAGAAAGATCACCGTGCAGGGCATCGGCATTGTAGCCCTCACTGATAAGATTGTCGGCGATTTCCTGTGTTTCCTTACGTGTACGGCAGAACACAATAGCGTAAATATTGGGGGTATTGTCGCAGATACGCTTCAGCGCCAGCATCTTATCACGGGCGTGAACCATATAATAGACATGTTTTACCGTGGAAGCGCCTTCATTACGTGTTCCCACCACAATCTCGGTGGGATTGTTCATGTAGCGCTGGGCTATCTTTGAAATTTCCTTGGGCATTGTGGCCGAGAACATAAGCATCTTGCGGTCAGCGGGAACATGATCCAGAATATCGTTGATTGAGTCGAGGAAACCCATATTGAGCATTTCATCGGCCTCATCAAGAATCACCGTGTGGACATCGTCAAGTTTAGCGACACCTCTGTTGATAAGGTCAATGAGTCGGCCCGGAGTAGCAACGATTATCTGCACCCCTTTCTTCAATGCCCTTATCTGGCTTTCAATGCTTGACCCGCCATAAACGGGGAGCACCTCAACGTCAGGCATATATTTTGAGAAATCGGCAAGATCTCCGGCAATCTGCAGACAAAGTTCGCGCGTGGGAGAAAGAATAAGTGCCTGGGGCTGATGAAGTTCAGGATTGATACGCTGCAGAACAGGCAAACCGAAAGCAGCGGTCTTACCGGTGCCGGTTTGTGCCAGAGCAACAATATCAGTGTCATTATTCAGCAGATGCGGTATAACCTTTTCCTGAACAGGCATAGGCTGTTCAAATCCCATATCTTCCACCGCCTTCAGAAGCGGTTCACTCACTCCGAGTTCTTCAAATGTTTTCATAATCTGTTATTTGATTAGACAAAGTTACTATAATTAAGTTAAAATCTAACGCTTTTCAATAAATAAAAGTTGACAACAGAGCGTTAACGGATAATAAACAACCGTCAGAAGATATTCAAGGTCTTTCCGGATCATGATCATTTTGGTTACAAATAACCATTGTTTATGGATGTGGAATAATCTAACTTTGCAAAGTTAACATTAATCACCCCAACACACCTTTCAAGATGAAAAAACTCATTCTGATATTTGCTGCCGCTATATGCGCGGAATTTGCTTCGGCTCAGACACTGGAAAAAATGAACTGGTTCAACGAACCGGCGGATTGGTCGATTGAGAACGGCAGGCTTTCCATGTCCGTAACACCGAAGAGCGACTACTGGCGCATCTCCCACTACGGTTTCACCGTTGATGACGCTCCATTCTATTATGCCGAATATGGCGGAGAGTTTGAGGCAAAGGTGAAGGTTTCCGGCAACTACAAGGAGCGCTTCGACCAGGCCGGAATGATGATACGCATCGACCACGAGAACTACATCAAGACAGGGATTGAATTTGTCGATGGCAAGTATAATCTGAGTACCGTGGTGACCCACCACACTTCTGACTGGAGCGTGATCACCCTCGACCGCCCGGTTGAATACATCTGGATCAAGGCCGTACGACGCCTTGACGCAATAGAGATTTTCTATTCTTTCGACGACAAGGAATACACCATGATGCGCAATGCCTGGATGGAGGCGAACCGTCCGGTAAAGGTTGGCATGATGGCAGCCTGCCCCGACGGGGACGGCTTCAATGTGGTATTCTCCGACTTCACGGTGAAGCACCTGCCAGACGCAACGCGCACTAAGTGGCTGGAAAACAATCAGTAATCACGACTCCTGATTCCGATACTCCCATCGGCGAATGATGCTTCCGACGGTTATGACCCACTGACTACTGTCGATACAAATGCTGAAGAACCGATTTCTGCAAGGGAATTTCCCCCGCGGTTGATTTAACAAATTATGAACTAATAATTTGATATTTCCAAATAAAATCGTAAATTTGCAAATCCAAAACTCAGCAAATAAAAAATATCACATAAAATGGCTAAAAAACCTCAAACACAGGAAACAGAAACCAGCATCGACCAACTCAACGAACACATGGTTGATGTTGCCGAAAAAGTACAGAAAAACCAGAAGATCATCGTTTGGATCACAGTTGCAATAACCATTATCGTAGCACTCATCATCGGTTACGTTTATCTGATCCACAATCCCGCAGTTGAAAAAAGCAACGAAGCAATAGGCAAAGCCGATGTGCAACTTGCAATCGGGAATGACTCCGTAGCGCTTGCCCAGTACATGAACATTGCCAACGACATGAGCGGCGATGCCAAAAACCGCGCGGCTCTCCAGTCAGCGATCATGCTCTATGACAAGGAAGACTATCAGAGTGCCCTTGACTATCTTGACAAATTCAGCGCATCAGAATCTGTTATTGGTGCTGCGGCATTCTCTCTCAAAGGTGACTGCTACGCTAACCTCGATCAACTCGACAAAGCAGTTTCGGCTTTCAAGGATGCCATCTCAAAATCTGATAAAAACCCCTACTACACACCTTTCTTCATGAGCAAACTCGCTCGTGTTTACCGTGCGCAGGGTAACTTCAAGGCTGAGGCAGAAACATACGAAGAAATTCAGAAAAACTATCCCGCGTTCGCTGAAAACTACGGAATCGACATAAAGAAATATGTTGAACGCGCAAAAATCCAGTCAGCAGCAGCAAGTGCAAAATCAGAATAATCCAATAGGTTAATCAGATAAAATCCACGAGGGTGTGTCAAAAACAAAAATTTTGGCACACCCTCTTAAGGTTTGTCAGAATATGCCGGAGGCAAGGCGCTGAGGATGAGGCTGATGTGAGCATACCTAAGTATGTGACCGAAGCCGCTTCCGAAAGCAACGACGCAGATGGCTTATTATTGCACACCGTCGATTTGATTAAATAAAATATTCATTACCCTCACCCCCCGGCAAACCAATCTCATTCCGGAATAATGTCATCCACTAAACTAACCGCACTGACCACACAAAGCCCCGGGCGGCTGCTATGGCAATACTCACTCCCCGCCATAGTGGGAATGCTCGTTGTCTCATTATATAATATAGTTGACCGCATGTTCATTGGCCATGCGGTCGGGCCTGACGCCATCGCCGGACTGACCATAACCTTCCCGGTGATGAATATATCCACCGCTGTAGGTGTTCTCGTCGGGGTTGGTGCATCGGCGCGTACATCCATCCTGCTGGGAAACAAAAATCAGCGGGGAGCGGAGATAATTCTCGGCAATACGCTTGTACTGACGATAGTCAACGCTTCAATCTACCTGACTGTGTTCACCATTTTCATGGATGACATCCTCCGCGCCTTCGGTGCAAGCGAAGCAACCATGCCCTACGCACGAGAATTTCTCACTTATTTCCTTCCGGGACTCATGATGATGAACGTCATGTACAGTCTGAACAACGTGATGCGATCATCAGGCTACCCGCGTCTGGCAATGATTACAATGCTGATAGGAGCCGGATGCAATGTGGTTCTTGACCCTATATTCATCTTTGTCCTGAAAATGGGGATAAAAGGAGCAGCCATTGCATCTGACATAGGTCTTTTCATTGGAATGTGGTTCGTTCTGATTCACTTCATGAAAAAGTCCAGCACATTACACTTTACCTCCGGCACATTCAGGCTCAGATGGAATGAAGTTTTCTCTATGGTATCACTCGGAGCCGCCCCAAGCATCGTCAACATAGCCGGATGCTTCATAAATATTGTCATAAACAACACTCTCTTGCGCGAAGGTGGTGACAATGCGGTGGCCGCAGCCGGAATTTTCTCAACCATTACCGGCATGCTGGTATCCGTGGTTGTGGGAATATGCCAGGGTATGCAACCTATAGCCGGATACAACTTCGGTGCAGGTCAGCCTCAACGAGCAAAAAAAGTATTCTGGCTTGCCGTAGGGGCAGGTACAGCGGTCTGTACTCTCGGATGTATCGCCGGACTGACAATTCCGCAGTGGATCGCCTGGCTGTTCACTAAGGATGAAACCCTGATAAACGTATCCCGCAACGCCCTGACTCTCTCCATGATCTGTTTCTGGATGGTAGGCTTCCAGGTTGTCAGCACCACTCTCTTCCAGTCGCTCGGAAAAGCAGCCTTGAGTATATTCCTCGGGTTGACAAGACAGGTTCTGTTCCTCATCCCCCTCCTGCTGATTCTCCCCTCGATTTATGGCCTCGACGGTGTCTGGGTATCTTTTCCCATAAGCGATTTCCTGGCAACAATAGTCACAACCATCCTTGTAGTCATGGTCCTGCGCCGGCTATGACACCGGGAGCCTGAATATTTGTCAACATTATCTTGCGTCAAATCGTTATATTGTAAACTTTTATCTGTCAGGTTTCAGAAAACCGGATTTAAAAATCTTACAACTATGACAACTGAAGAACGCAAAGAACTCCCGGACTCAATGTTCGGACTACCTGAAAGACGTGAATACCCCATGCCCGACGCCGCCCACGTTCGCGCCGCCGAAGCATATTTCCGCTACTGTCCCGAGAACCTCCGCCACAAACTTGCAACGGCAATACTCGCCCGCGCCAGGGAATATGGCGTAGATGTTCAAAGCCCCGAAATCCTGTCCTACGCCGGGAATCAGCAATAAAATTGAAATACATTTCCCCCTAACAAGAACAGTGAGGGTGTGTCAAAAAAAAAAAATTTGGCACAGCCTCCTAAGGTGTGTCAGAACAGGTCAGATGCAAGGCGCTGAGGATGAGGACGATGGGAGCATACCTAAATATGTGACCGAAGCCGCTTCCGAAAGCAACGACGCAGATGGCTTATTATGACACACCGTCACCGTTTTTTACCAGTCAAGGCGAATTTAATTCAAAACTCGCTATTAGACCCGGTTCCCCAATATTTGTTAATACTGAGGCGGTCAAGCGTTATGCAGATGTGTTCGCGCAGTGAGAGAGCAATGCGGTTGCATTGTGACCGAAACAAGCGGACGCAGATGCATGACGATTGGCCGTGCCAATGGTAACGTGGCAAAAAGTTACCTTACCGCCGCATCTCACCGGCGCTTTTTGCCTTGTTCTTCAGTCACGTAACCACGGCTACGCTCCTTCATCACAAGCCCAAAATCTCTCGGCGATTTGTGTCCTCAGCATTAACATATATTGTGGAACCGGGTCTTAGAGCCGTGCGTAGTTATATAAGGTTAAAGGGCTGCCGGGAGTAAAAATGAAGAGAGTAAAATTCCGACAATTAAAAAATCACCAAAAAATTTGGTTATCCCGCAAAAAAAAACTAACTTTGCAGACGCAAACCCAAAAAGGTTCGGCTCCTTAGCTCAACTGAATAGAGCATCTGACTACGGATCAGAAGGTTACAGGTTTGAATCCTGTAGGAGTCACATCAAGGGATGTTCGAGAGAATATCCCTTGCTTTTTTCACTGTTTTCCCACGAAAACTCATGAAACTATTAAAATTTGTTAAACATGGGTGATTTCACATAATTTTGATAAAAAAAGAAACATCTCCTATTACTTTTTTTGTTACATTTGAACAGGAAAAAACAATGCGTAGCCACTATGATTTATACGCATGTTATACAACATAAAACGTATCAAAACAGTATTATCAGACCACTATAATGAGTTATCTAAAGTTTGACAAAAAACTGATGATAAATCTTGAACAGTCGTTGCCAAAGGAGATGCTGCGGACAAACAGGGCCGGTGCATACCACTGCACATCCATCGTTGACTGCAACACACGCAAACAGCACGGACTGCTCGTGATTCCGCTTCCCGGACAGGATACCTACCGACCCCACGTCCTGCTATCATCACTTGACGAAACCGTGATTCAGCACGGCGCGCCCTTCAACCTGGGGCTGCACCGCTACAAAGGGGGAGTGTATTCACCTAACGGACATAAATACATCCGGGAATTTGACTGTGACGATGTTCCCCGCACAACCTACCGTGTTGGGGGAGTTATCCTCACAAAAGAAAAAATCTTCATCACTAAGGAAAACAGGATCCTGATCCGATACACCCTGGTTGACGCACACTCACCCACAACCCTATGCTTCCGTCCATTCCTTGCATTCCGTGACAGCAACGCGCTATGCATCCAGAACAACGACATTGACGGAACAATGACTCCTGTCACCAACGGCATTTCATGCTGCCTCTACAACGGGTTCCCTACTCTCTACATGCAATTCAGCCGCAAGGTGGAGTGGGTGAACGAACCGAACTGGTACAACGGCATAGAGTATGTCAAGGATCTTGAGAGAGGTGTGCCATACTCCGAGGACCTTTACGTACCGGGCTACTTCAAGACCAACATAAAGAAAGGGGAATCTATAATTTTCTCGGCAGGAGTTGATGAAATTTCACCGCGTAATCTGGGCAAACTCTACGAAACGGAGATTGCCACACGCACCAAGCGCACATCTTTCTTCAACTGCCTGAAGAATGCCGCAAAGCAGTTCTATCTCACTGAAGGAAACGAAATGTACATGCTCTCAGGATATCCCTGGGGTGTGATTCTCGCCCGAAACACATTCATGTCGCTCCCGGGCAACACCCTGGCTATCAATCACAAGGAAGACTTTGAGAAGATTATGGCAACCGCACTCAAAGCCCTGCATGAATATTTCGAAACAGGCATTCCCTCAAAGAAAATCCTCGGCATAGAACACCCCGACATTCCCCTATGGGCCGCACGCGCAATCCAGTTATATGCCAAAAACGAAGGAATGGAGGCCACACGAAATCTCTACGCCAAGGATCTTACCGAAATGCTTGATTTCATCATCAACGACGGTCACAACAACCTTCGCATGCACCCCGACGGTCTGCTGACAACCAACGGAACCACACATGCCGTTTCATGGATGAACTCCCACCTCAATGACCGTCCCGTGATTCCCAGAACAGGTTACCTCGTTGAATTCAATGCACTGTGGTATAACGCCCTTATGTTCGCGGCAGAGATGCTCTCCGAATCTGAACAATACGCATCCAAGGCAGAACAATACCGTTCGATAGCCGAAAAGATGAAGCAACCCTTCATTGACATGTTCCTCAACGACTACGGCTATCTTTATGACTACGTAGACCAGCAGTTCGCATCACCCGAAGTTCGTCCAAACATGGTCATCGCCATAGGCCTTGACTACTCACCCCTCGACCGACGTCAGCGTAAAGGCGTGCTCGACGTAGCCACACGTGAACTCCTCACACCCAAAGGGTTGCGTACCCTTTCACCCAAAAGTTACGGCTACAGGCCATTCTATCTCGGATCCCCTGAAGAACGAGAACTCGCCCTGCATCAAGGCCCGGCCCGCCCATGGCTCATTGGGTTCTATGCCGATGCCTACCTGCGCGTATTCGGGTTCTCAGGTGTAAGTTACATCGACCGCATGCTCATAGGTTTCGAAGACGAAATGTCGCAGGGGTGCATAGGCTCACTCTCACAACTCTACGATGGCAATCCACCTTTCAACGGGCGTGGCGCCATTTCTCACGCTACCAACGTAGCAGAAGTTCTGCGAACACTCCGAACACTAAAAAAACTTAACATCTAATCCCTTAAAACACTTATTATGAAAGCATTAATGTTCGGCTGGGAATTCCCGCCACACATCCTCGGGGGATTAGGCACCGCAAGTTACGGCTTGACCAAAGGGATGTGGGAATGTGGCGACATGGACATAACATTCGTTATTCCCAAGCCCTACGGCGACGAAGACAAAAGTTTCGCCCACATCATAGGAGCCTCACAGGTTCCGGTGGCATGGCGTGATGTCAGTTGGGACTACGTGGAAAGCCGCATAGGAAATCTAATGAATCCCGACCTTTACTTCCGCCTGCGTGACCACATCTACGCTGACTTCAACTACATGCGCCTCAACGACTTAGGGTGTATTGAATTCTCAGGCCGGTACCCCGACAACCTCCTCGAGGAAATCAACAACTACTCAATCATGGCAGGAGTGGTAGCGCGAACCATAGACTTTGACATAATCCACTCCCACGACTGGCTGACATACCCCGCCGGAATACATGCCAAGCAAGTAACCGGAAAACCTCTTGTGATACACGTTCACGCCACTGACTATGACCGAAGCCGCGGAAACGTCAATCCCACCGTGTTCAACATCGAACGCGACGGCATGATACATGCCGACCACATCATTACGGTTTCCGAACTCACTCGCAGAACTGTAATTGAAAAATATGGCATAGACCCCGCTAAAGTCACCACCGTACACAACGCCGTGATTCCACTCAGTCAGGAACTCCTTGATATCCAAGTGGAAAAACCAAAAGACAAAATAGTCACATTCCTCGGCCGAATAACAATGCAGAAAGGTCCGGAATACTTCGTGGAAGCGGCTGCAAGAGTCCTCAAACTCACCCCCAACGTACGATTCGTGATGGCAGGGTCAGGCGACATGATGGACAAAATGATCTCTCTCGCCGCCGAACGCGGCATCGCCGACCGGTTCCACTTCCCCGGCTTCCAGAAGGGGAAACAGGTCTACGAAATGCTCAAGGCCTCTGACGTCTACATAATGCCCTCAGTCTCAGAGCCCTTCGGAATATCTCCCCTTGAGGCTATGCAGATGGGTGTCCCGTCGATTATTTCAAAACAATCAGGATGTGCCGAAATACTTGACAACGTCATCAAAACCGACTACTGGGACATCGACGCTATGGCTGACGCAATATACTCCATAATAACCTATCCGGCAATGTACAAGCAACTCCGCGAAGACGGTCTCAAGGAAGTCAACCGGATTACATGGGACAAAGCAGGAGCAAAAGTAATCAAAATCTACAAAGACATCTTAGGTCAAAACTAACCCACACAACTCATGAAAGCAATTTGTTTTTACTTCCAGATACACCAGCCGTTCCGACTCAAACGCTACCGCTTCTTTGATATCGGTAACGACCACTATTACTATGATGACTTCGCTAACGATGACATCATAACCCGTATCGCTCAGAACAGTTACATTCCGGCTGCAGAGTCGCTCCTACGCATGATCGAACAGTCAGAAGGCAAATTCCGTTGCGCCATTTCCGTCTCCGGTTCCGCACTTGAACAGATTGAGCAGCACACTCCCGAATTCCTCGATCTCCTCAAGAAACTCGCCAAAACCGGTTCCGTTGAATTTATTGCAGAAACCTACGCCCACTCACTGGCATCACTCGCCGACCCTGAAGAGTTTGCAGAACAGGTTAAGGTTCATGGCGAAAAAATCCGCGAACTCTTCGGACAGAAACCCAAAGTGTTCCGTAACACGGAGTTGATCTACGATGACGAAATCGCCCCGCAGATCCTTGCTATGGGCTACAAAGGGGTAATCACCGAAGGGGCAAAACACATCCTCGGATGGAAATCACCCAACTACGTTTACTCCGCTGCCTCAGCCCCGAAACTGAAGATACTCTTCAAGAACGACAAACTCAGCGACGACATCGCTTTCCGCTTCTCAAATCCGGAGTGGAGCGAATACCCCCTCACCGCTGACAAATACATAGGATGGATTGCCTCCACACCCGCCGATGAACAGATTGTCAACCTATTCATGAACCTCGAGACCTTCGGTGGAATGCAACCACGTGAAAGCGGCATCTTCCAGTTCCTTGAAGCGCTGCCCCGATTCGCCCATGAAAGCGGTATCAACTTCATCACTCCATCCGAAGCCGTGGCAAAACTTAAACCTGTCGACACCATCTCTGTCCTTCACCCCATTTCATGGGCCGACGAAGCACGCGACACCTCTGCATGGCTCGGAAACAAACTCCAGAACGAGGCTTTCAGCAAACTATACTCCGTAGCCGAACGCGTACGCCTGTGTGACGACCGACGCCTGAAACAGGATTACTGGTATCTGCAGGCCTCTGACCACCTCTTCTACATGTCGACAAAACATAAGAACGACGGCGAAGTACACTCTCACTTCTCCCCTTATGAAACACCTTATCAGGCATTCACCAACTACATGAATATCCTTTCTGACTTCATGGTGCGCGTAGAAGAACAGTTCCCTCAGTCTATAGAAAACGAAGAACTCAACTCCCTGCTGACAACCATCCGCAACCAGGCACGCGAGATTGAAACCCTCAACAAAGAACTTGGGTCAATGAGGCTCAACCTCGAACATATCAACGAGGAACATGCCACACGCGAAACAATCAAGAAGCCGGTCAAGGAAAAAAAAATCCGCGACAAAACAACCCAAAACTAAGACCCGGTTTCCCGATATTTGTTAATACTGAGGCGGTCAAGCGTTATGCAGATCTGTTCGCGCAGTGAGAGAGCAATGCGGTTGCATTGTGACCGAAACAAGCGGACGCGGATGCATGACGATTGGCCTTGCCAATGGTAACTCATGCCACGGATAAGTAAGAATAATGATATGTAAGGATTTATATCCCAATTTATCCTGACATGTTGCAAATGATTAAATTCATATAACCGAATTTTGGCACTTGTAATTGTGTACTGTGGCAAAAAGTTACCTTACCTCAGCATTAACAAATATTGGGGAACCGGGTCTAAGAAAACAGCGAAGAAAAAAGAATAAAACTATCAAGGATGTTACATAATAAGAGGGCGTGTCACCACTGAACCGGCGTTCCGTTGTGGGCAATCTTTGTTCTGATTCCTTATATCGAACCCACGTTAACCATTATGAATATCCATAGCGCTAAAGACCTTAGAGCATTACTTAGTGACAACGCACCGGTCCGTATTGACACCACCCCCGGCATTTACCGGTGGTGGTGTGACCTTTCGGCAGCACTCCCGTTACTATCTCCGCTCCCTGTTGCCGGACTCTCACGGCTACAGACCCGTGAGATTGAGGGCCGACAATATCTGGCCATCTACTTCGGCATCAGCAAAAACCTCAGAGCAAGACTTGAATGGCACATAGCACAAACCCACACTGCGAGCGCCATCAAGGCCGGGACCATCTCTACACTTAGACAGGCCCTCGGAGCACTGACAGCCACCGACCTGAGTGCTAATCAGGATATGGTCAATGACTTCATGGACACCCACTGCCTTATCGAGTATCTAAATGTTGATAGTCTGCCCACAGCCGAGCAGATCGAGGCAAGTGAGTTGTCACGCGCTGATTACTACTATCCGCTCAACATCCGGTCGGCCCGGTCGACCCCAAAAGAAATCAAAAAGGTACTTAAGTACCTGCGTAAAATCCACAAAAAATGACCAATTTATTCACCTCAAAAATTTTATTGATATGGGATCATCTAATGTAGACCAGTGTAAAGCAGGCCTTGAACAGGCCAAGAGAAATCTTGAACAAAAAAAACGGGGCTATGACGACAAAATCAGTCGTGCGACTGACCCTAAAGTAAAAAAGAAACTTCGTGAAGATAAGGCTGATGATGTAAAACGTCTTCAACGCGAAGTAGAACGTTGGAAGAAACAATTGGCAGATGCCCGAGAAAAAGAGAAAAAAAAGGGAAAATAAGTGATCAAGAAATACCTGCAACCATCACTTGAAACCGGCCCACTCCAATGGTCAGAGTACACTGACGGGGATACCGTTGTCAGTCGGTTTAAACAAACCGAATGGAATAAAATCTTCTCAGAGTACTCAACCGAGGGTGAGTTCAGACAGTTCGTATCGGATTGTCCCGACACAGTTGCTGTAAGGATTTTGCGTAACATCCCCTCAGGCAAGACCTACGGCTTCCTGACAATGATGCTCATCGATGCCAGGCGTGGGGTTATTGGACTACATGGCGGCGCATGGGCCCGCTCGCCGGGAGATTGCATGCACATCTACCGCGGGCTCATACTCCTTATCACACGACTGCTCGACAGAGGTGCGCACGTAGTCAGTTCATCGGCTAACAACCGTGCCGCCATCAGATTCATGAGTGGCTTAGGGTTCCGTGTCTACAGTTATCGCTACGGTATGACCCATTACCACGTCACCCGCCGCCAACTACAAAAAAGCCCCCTTTTCAAACGACTTGGCGGACACCATCCCGTCTCATGACCGATACATCCGTGTATGGTACCGACACACACTGTGGTTGCCATGCGCCCGCCTGACCTTCAAGAATTAAGACCGGAATAAAAAAGGACAACCTGCCGCCATTAACGACAGGTTGTCTTTTGTTATCAACTTCCGTGGGCGTTGACGGATTCGAACCGCCGACCCTCTGCTTGTAAGGCAGATGCTCTGAACCAGCTGAGCTAAACGCCCGTGTGTGTTCCTTGGTCATTTGCGATGCAAAGTTACGGACATTTTTTCATCTGTGCAAATTTTTTTTAAAGTTTTTCATTTTTTATTTTTGGCGGGGGCTTGACCAGGCTTTGTACTAAGACCCGGTTCCCCGCCCGAATCCGGTGTTATTATTGTTGCTGAAAAACAAAACAGGCTGCACCGTATGTTGGCGCAGCCTGTTGATGGAGTATTATTCAGGGGGGTGATTATTTCACCACTACCTTGACTACGGTTTCACCTACGGCTACAAGATAGAAACCGGGGACAACAGTGGTGCGGCAGTCACCCTGTGCGGTAAATACAGTCTTACCGTCGGCGGCTATTACCCGGACATTGTTGTCGGTTGCTCCGGTGATGATGATCTGCTTCCCTTCGACCTCAATGTCAAGACCGTTGGCGAAGATTTCGTCTACACCTGAGACTGCGATGAATACAGGTTCGCTTGCCTCTGACTCACCACGGTTGTAGACTGCTGTCACATGGTAGGTGTGGTCAGCGGTGGTGTCAGTGTGGGTAAATGTATTGGCGGTGAGGGGTGACTCATTGAGTTTTGCACCATCGCAGTAGATGTTGTAGCCTTTGTGTTCCAGGCCTACAGTTGCGTCGGCAGCAAGGTATGAAACATTGTCCAGCATGAGCATCATACCATCGTTTGACACGCATCGGAAAGCCATGCGTACCGCTCCTTCGGGAAGATCAACGGAGAACTCGCCCCAGCCGTCGGTGCGGATGATCCGGTAGTTGTATCCGTTGTTATTGAAATCCTTGACCATTGTGAATTCATCAGGATCAGTGGTATCTGAAGTGGCATACCAGATCTGGAGGAATTCACTATAGTTGATTGAAGCATTCTTTGCGAAGAACGTTACGGTCTGCGCACATCCCTTGAGCAGGGGTGAGATAGCCCAGTCATCGGAGGTGGCGATTGTTCCGTCAGCGTCCCCTTTGGTCCAGAGCGAGCCTAAGTATTGTTTACCGTCAGCGGCGGTGTACTCTTTTGCATAAGATGAGTTTGCAAAACCGCTGTATGTTCCGTCTATCACTATGAATGACTCAGGATCCACTCCATATTCATGGTTAGGAATGGCGATGTTGCCTGTTCCTCCACAAGGTTTGCCGTCACGGTCAACGAATGTCCATTCCGGATATGCTTTGGTGAAGGGATCGGCATTTTCAAATGATTCCACAGTGGGATCATAGGGAAGATCTTCGGGGGTGACAGCATCCCATGTGAGGAGATTCCCTTCTGCAGTTTTCTTGCCGGTGAAGTTTGTTACCGCAGGCAGAGTACTTTCCTCGCGGGTCACTTTGGCGGCCTTGGGAGTTACGTCGTTGCTATCGTCAAGGTCGGCTGAACTTACCACGTGGGCGGTGTATTCTACAACCTTGTCCTGAGCCATGGTTATAACCTGTTCGAAAATCACATCGGCAGTTTCGCCGGCAGCAAGTGACTCAACCTTTTTGGTTGCTACAACTTTACCGTTGGCAAGAAGTTCAACGTCAAAGTCCGCAACGGCCAGACGTCCAACATTTTCCACTTTGGCAGTTACCTCGAACGGTTCGCCTCCGGTGACTGTTTTAGGAGCGGTTACGGATACGGCGTTGATGTCGTAGTCAGGCATATCCATGAACTTCATGTTGTCGAAGAAGCAATATACGAGTCCGTCAGAATAGTAGCGGATGATAAGTTGGATTGCCTTATCCTTGTATTCTGCAAGGTCAACAACCTTTTTGGTCCAGAGGTTGTGGGTGTCGTCAGCGTATTCAATGTCGGTGACGGTTTTACGCTCACCTTCGCAGAGAACTATAATTTCAAGACGAGTCTTGTCGGTTTCAGTAATCTTCCATGTGTAGAGTGAGAACACCGGATTCTTCGCTCCTTTGAGATCGACTTTTCCGAATATGAAGTCGCCCACACCTTTTCCCATACCGAGGGTTGCGCTGCTTCCCACACGTTCTCCGTAGAAGAACTGACCGTCACCGTCCTGAGATGTCACGGACGACATTTCACCGTCGGTTTTCATACCGAATTCACATCCGTCCCAGTCATCCATTCCAAGGTTATATTTCTTTGCATCCTCAAGACAGGTCATGGCAACGGGGAGAGTGTAGCCGGGACCTACGGCAACCATTCCGGGACCGGCATACTCCTGAGCGACCACCCCGCGGTTGATTGTTTCTATAAGCACCTGTGCAAAAGCCTGGGGAGCATCGGCTGACTGGGCGCGGAAGGTATAAGTACGTTCTGAAATAGGTTCGGCGTTGAGCAGGGTGAAACCTTCTTTTGCCGTGTCATAGAAGTAAACGTTATATTTCAGATTTGACGGAAGGAGGGGATTTCCCGCAATGTCAGTTTCAGGATCTTTCCACGTAAGGGTGAGTTCACCGAGATTCTGGGCATTTTCAACGGCTTTGACATCAACGGGAGCATTGGGCACGTTCGGACCTACGAATACATTGGCGGAAGCGGAACGTCCGGTATCACCGGCGAGGTTTGCGGTGATGACAGTATAAGTGTGTTCACCTGCTTCGGTCACTTTATCAGTGTATGTGGCTGTTGCACCTGCAGTTGCGTCAATGGTGGCCACAGCCTCGCCGTCGCGGAGGATGTTCACTTTCATCCCGCCTGTGTAGTTGGCTCCAACAACTGTTTTTGCCGGTGCCTTAAATGAGATTGCAACATTGAGATCTCCTGTGATATCAGGTGTGAGGGTAAGATCGGTCACACAATCAGGTGCAGTTGCACCGAACGGTTCGGAAATACTGTACTGGGTGAGATAAAGGCTCCACTGATATGCATCGCTGACAGCGTGGAAACCGAAGTAATATTCACCGGAAACGGTGGGAGCCACATTGGCAGTGAGGGCTTGTGACGCACCACCGAGTGTGGTTGTTTCTACAAGAGTGGTTGTCATGGCCTCGGCAGCAGGAGCCGTTCCCATGCATATCTCAATCTTTTCAGGATATTTGTCACCGTAAGCGTGAGCGAGCGCCTGGAAATCGTAGGCTTTGCCTGCCTCAAGATAGAAAGCGGGAGAAATCAGCCAGTCGTCGCCATCGTTATTCTTGTTATACTTATATGTGGCACCCTTGCTTGTGTCAGCCACCCAAGTCGAACCGTCGGCATTGGCGTCTATGACCTTATGCTGCTCGAACGTTCCTGCAGAAAGGAAAGAGACGGTGGCGGGAGCGGTGTAGTGACCGAGGAAGATGCTGTTTGACATGATGGCTTTGGAAGTCTTGCCGTCATACTTGGCTATTACTCCGAAGGAGTAGCCGGTCATTGTAGAGGGGATTGCCTGTGGTTTGCTCCAGGTTGTCACGGCGAGGTCTGATGCCACAACGTTGTTTTCGCTGTCTACGACATCGTAGCGGACATCGGCTGGATTGATATATCCTCCGTCAGAGGATTCAGTCACGGCTTCCCAGGTGAGGATCAGCGAACCGTTTTCGTAGGAGAGAAGAGCCTTGCCGGTGGCGGCGGGAGTACCTTTACCCACGTAGCATGATGCTTTCGCCTGATTTGATTCACCTTCCGCATTGGTTGCAACGGCAACGAAATTAGTGATTCCGCTTGCGGTGAGTGTCTTGGAAACTTTGACCGTAGCACCGGCTACGCTGTTTCCGGAGAGTATTTCTGATCCGTTTGCATAGATTCTGTAGCCCATCCCCTGACCTGCGGCTGAAGTTCCGTCAAACAGAGTTTCAGGCATACCCACTGTGAAATCGGCCTGCATCGAACCTTCGGCACAAGCAACGCTGAATGAAGGAGTGGCGGGAGCCTTGTCAGGAGCCTGGAACGGGATATAAAGACCTATGACCTCATCGCCGTCGGCGAATACGGAAACTTCGGTGGCATTACCGGTAGCAGGATCGATTGACACCATACCGCCGCCGTTGTCGTTGCTGTAGGTCAGCATTATGTTGTTGTCCTTATCGTTATAGGCTGCGGAACTCATATATTTGAGACCGGGGCATCCGCTGCCACCTATTTTGGTGTATGCACCCGTTTCCTTCTCAATCTTATACAGTGCACCCTCAAGGTCAATACCGTAAGCCTGGCCGAACTTGTCGATGGCAACACCGCGGAGCGAGAAGTCGTAGTTGACTATTGAAATGACTTTCTTGGTTTTGATGTCGAGGTAACCCCAGTAACGGTAATCCGATCCATAGTATTCGCCGGAGAATAATCCGTAGACTTTACCTGAGGTAGGGTCGTATGCTACGTCAGTGGCCTTGATGGGAAGATCGTCGAATTCAATGATATTGACATTCTTTTTTGACTCAGTATCATAGACATAGAGGTCATAGCCCATCACCCATGTTCCGTATGCGAGTTCATAGAGGGTGTAGACGCTCTGTTCTCCGTCGAAGAAACTGAAAATTGGATTTTTGTTCACACCGAACAGTTTGTCGGATACAGCACCGTTTGCAACGGGAATTTTATATACCCCGTAAGGAGCATCGGATGATGTCCATGAGTCAGCGAAGATCACGGTTCCGTAAACATCGAGCGTGGATGAAACCTTGCGTGGTTGATGCGCGGATAAGCGAGAGGTGATTCCATGCTTCAACGAGGGAGAAGCGGGAGAGGTGATAAGAGAGGAACCGGGAGCGGCAACTGAACGTGCGGTCAGTGCCGCGGCGGCAGAGCGATTGTCGGCTTTTGCTACGATTCGGCTGACTTCAGGTGAAGTTTCAGAATCGGCCATGCGACGTTGCCCCTGCTGTGTTTCTGCTTGTGTGAGGGTAAAGCCCAGAATCCACAGAAGCAAGACTGAAACAATTTTTTTCATGACTGTGAAATGTAAAAAAATAAAAATATGTAACTATTGGTATGTTAATTTGATATTCTGTAGATAAAAGTGGTTGCAAATTTATACAATAAACATAAGATATGCAAGTTTATTCCATTCATTTTGCATAATTACTTACATAAATCCAAAATTAAGTTAATTAAATCAATAAATCACAGTCTGTTATCAATACCCTGTTCTTAATTTATCCTTTGATTATCAGAGTTATAAATATTTTTTGTAACTTTGCAACGACCACCTCTGACCAGTGGCATATACTGATGCCGGAATGAGGGAGTACCTTATATAATCATAACGTTTGCCGCGCATGATTCCTGCGCTTTATTTAAACAAACTTTGTCCGCCCGGAATCAGCGGCTCTAAAAACATGAAAAAACAAATATTTTTGCTTTTGGTGGCTCTTCTTTTTGCAACGACAGGTTTCTCTGCCGTCAACAAGGCTTACGTCACATTGAAAGAGGCTCCGCTATACATTCTGAACGAAAGCGGAAGTGTTAAAGAGACTCTTCCTGACAAAGTGGCTAAAGGAGACACTGTGTTTGCAACTCCGGAAACAGTCACATATCTTGAAGAGCACAAGGGAGAGCGAACACTGAGAATTCCTATTGATCATAAGGGAACCAGAGCCTATATCTATGTCAACAATATCCATCCGATTCGTTTAGAACCATCTGATACTTTGGTCTATCTTAACGACAACGCCGTCAAGCAGGGAAGTTTTAAGGATCAAAAAATTGTTCCGGCAATGGAATGGGCAATGAATGTCACCACTGATCCCATACAATGGATATATCTGGCGCTGATAGCGATAGGCTGTGCGGTTGTATTCCGTATCCTCGCCAACATCAGAGGATGCGGCATCATTGGATTGTCACTTGTGGGTCTGTCCCTGGCCGTGATGTCGGCAGCAGAGATAATGTATTTTCTCAGTTACGAACCTCATGCCTTCTGGTTCCTTATATCGGATATTGTCGGCGGCTGGGGTAAAGTGTTGCTGAATTTCCTGATTCTCACTGTTGTAAGTGCATCTCAGGCCTATTTATTCTATGACCTCTGGAGCAGCAGTTTCACCGTAAGAAGCAGTCTTACCATACACTTGTTGAAAAAAGACTATTATGATGGTGGAGAGACGCCCAAATGGATTGTAAAGGCGGCATATCTTCCATTTATATTCGGCATAATGCTCATAATCCTCATCATATTCGAGGTGTCTGCCACAATCTATTATGTGATGGCTGCGGGCATTGTCTGCGCTGCTATTGCAGGAGCAATCTATCAATTCTCCAAAGGCAGACTAATCCCCGGAATAATATTCCCCCTTTTCTACGTTGCTGACAGCATTGGTCTGATAGTGATGGTTATGTCGCTTGGACTGATCCTGCTGTTCGTTGCCATAGTAGGGGCAATATTCTTGGTTGCTATATCATTCATCCTCTCTTTCCTTATCGGAGTTGTCAAAGGTCCGCAAAAAGTTACATTCGTTGATCAATCAGGACGGGTACACACCGGCTCACGATATGTCGACGGAACTGCGAAAAGTCACAATGATGGGAAATTCTATAAACTTGATGACTGATATCTAATTTATAAATTCTTCTTTCAATAAGGATAACGGGAAAAAGCACCCTTCTGCGGAGATACGCCTGCACAGAGTTGACCTGATGGTATTTCCGGAACAGGAGCCTCGGTAAAGATTGAAAAATGAAAATTAAGGAACTGATTCTTCAGATAAGGTCGATCATATCTGATACGTTGCAGCCCCTCCACCGCAGAACAAAAAAGTCGTCCGGAAGCAATATGGATATTGAACATCTCAAAATGCAGATTTCCGAAATAGGAGAAGAGCAATCCATAGCCACGCATGGGGAAGAACTGCTGGAACTATACACGCTCCTTGCAGAGGCCTATGTATCCATCAAGGTGTTTCGTCCGCTTGGACAGTTATCCTTCGAGGTTAGGAAAGTGCTGCGGGAATCAGACATCCCTTGGGAAGTGATCGAAGAAACAGTTCCCCGCTTTCTTGATTCGCTCGAGTATTCGGTATATCATCATGAGTATTACCGACTCCTTTTAACCTTCCTTGCTATTGCTTTTAAGAACAACAACCTGAACGCCGATTTAAAGGAATACGCAGAACAACTTCTCAAACTCCGGTTGCTTCTCCGGGATATCCATGACGGGCAAGATAATATTCCCGCAAATGAGAAGCAGGCTGCTGATATGGATGCTGCCATCACCTCAATGTTTTCGTCTGAGGAACTATCGGATATCTGTCATAATCCGACTTTAGGAAGACTCAGATGCGATCCGGTCGAATACACCCTCAAGTGGGAAGAAATTTACTATGACGTGGAGGACTATCTCAGCGAACGGTTCGCTGACGTACCGCGAAAAATGGGGTTCTGCCATTCCTATTGGTCCGCCAAACGTGAGTACCTCAAGGAACGCTATAATATTGAATGGCGTTCCCCCAAACAAATGAATCCTCGTGTATTATTTGACTGAAATGAATAACTTAAGACGCCGTTCGGGATTAGCCACCATCATCATCCTGTCCTGTATTATCCTTCTATTATTATGTTTGTGCGTGATAATGTGGTTCAAGACCGGAGAAGAAGCCTCGGTGGGGATTTTTTCTTTGGCTGTGACTTTGCTCGGCACAATCTTCATCGCAATAGAACTTAAGAATGGTCAGCATGTCACTTGCAGCGATATGCTTATCAATCTTAACAACTATTTCCATGACAGCGACAGATTGATGAAGGTCTATGAACTGCTGGAGGAAAATGAACTTGACCGTAAGAAATGTGACTCATTATGGTCAAAAGTAAAAAGTGTGGAAATCGCCCAATACTGCACGTTCTTTGAAAATCTTTATCTTCTTTACAGGAACGAGATAGCCGATATCGAGGACCTTGACGACCTTTTTGGCTACCGGTTCTTCATCTTTGTCCACAATCCTTATATTCAAGAGAACTACCTGCTTCCCACATCTTCATCTTATGTTCAGATATTCAAATTATATCAGGCCTGGATACGATATAGGAAAAAGTCCGGAGGGACGGACTGGAAAGATCGGATACCTTTGCATAAGTTCATGTTCAGTGAAGATTATCTCAAAAACAAAACATACATGCATGATTGTTTACAGTCAGGCAGTTGCGTTTCTCACAACGTGACAGCAAGAGATAAGGAGTTTACAATTAAAGATTTATCATTCAACAATTTAGGCGAAATACTGGATCTGCAGGATGAATGTGTCAGCATGCTTCCTGACGAAAACCTTTATTATCCCCTGTCGCGGGAGGAACTTTTGGAATCACTTCACCTGGATAAAGTGACGGGGGTTTTCTATAAGAACACTTTGGTGGGAGTTGCCGTAACAGTTGTCAACAGAATTGGTCATCGCAATCTTGCAAATGAAATCGGTTGTGATCCGGAACATTCCTTCACGTTCGATGCCGTTATGGTCTCACCGGAGTGGAGAGGTTATGGATTACAGACAATTTTGCTCAAGGAATGTATAAAGATGGCAGAAGAGAATGAAATTAAACAGATTGTCGCCACGGTGTCTCCTGACAATGCACATAGTCTGATAAATTTCAGAAACCTTGGATTTGAGATTGTGTCCACATCAGAAAAATACGATGGACTTATCCGTCACATAATAAAATACACCGTCCTGAAATGACATTAACTGACAAATTTCTTGAACTTCACAAACATCTTGAGAATAATCCTGATGTTGAAACGCAAATCAAATGCCTGATTGAAAATGCTCCGCAGAGCAGTGAGAGTGACGGACTCCGTGCATTAATGTATCATGAAGGTATAGGATATCCCGCAGACTTGGATAAATGCTTTGAACTGGCAGAAAGAGCAACCGAGGGAGGAGATCCTTTAGGTTACTTTCTGTTAGGCTTCATGTGTGACAATGCCGAGACCCCTGATCAAGAACACGGGGGACCGCGACAGAAATATGATCATTATGATGCAGAAAGGTTTTATGCAGGATGTGCCGGAATTGAAAGCGTCTGGCGCCCATACGCGGTGTTGTGGCTCGGTGACTACTATTTTGATTCCGCTCAGGGGGGTGATCCGGAAATTGCGGTTGAATATCTGGAATCGATAGCCGAAGATAATTCGGAGGCGGCCGGAAGGTTGAGTGACTACTACTGGGATTTGATCATGCCGCTATATATTGAGGATGATGAATGGCGGGCGCAACTGTTCAAATGGACTTCCGTGGCCGCCCGACTATCTCCTGAAGATTATTCTTACCGTATGGGGTGGTTATATGCCGATGGCCTGGGCTGCGAAAAGTCATTTGAGAAGTCATTTGATTTCTTTCAGGAAGCATTCCTGAACGGCGATAAAAAGGGGGCTGAGGCCATCGCCAAAATCTATGAGGAATATCTGGAGGAGACTCCGGAACTGTCTGATACGGAAAAGATGAAATGCAGGAAAGAAATCGATTACTGGAAAAATCTCTCAAATGTTGACAACCCGGCGAGTGTTAAGGGCGAGTGTTAAGAGTTGATGAGGTTGATGATGAAAGAAAAAAAAGAAAAAAACACCGAATAAACCAATTTATTTCTTAATTTTGCAGGGTAAAAGTGTAAAAGGCTATTTTGCACCTGCACAAAACAGAGTGAATTATCAATCATTATTCCTTAAATAACTAATCACTGATATGAACATTTCTCATATTGAACACATCGGTATAGCAGTTCCCTCACTGGAGGAGGCTATTCCCTTCTACGAAAACATCCTCGGTTTCAAATGCTTCGCTATCGAAGAAGTAGCAGACCAGAAAGTGCGCACCGCCTTCTTCCAGGTAGGTCAGACAAAGATTGAACTTCTTGAAGGTACTTCAGAAGACAGCGCCATCTCAAAATTCATCGCCAACAACGGCGGTCGCGGTGGCATTCAGCACGTTGCTTTCGCAGTTGAGGACGGTGTGGCTAACGCACTGGCAGAAGCGGAAGAAAAAGGCTGCCGCCTCATTGACAAGGCTCCCCGTAAAGGCGCCGAAGGTCTGAACATCGCTTTCCTTCACCCCAAATCAACCGTTGGTACTCTGGTAGAACTCTGCGAGGACCCCAAAAAGAAATAAATCATACACATTATTATAATAACAACTCATTATGAGCAGTCAACTCGAAAAAGTCAAAGAACTTATTGAACTCCGTAACGAGGCTCGACTCGGCGGTGGTCAGAAAGCCATCGACAAGCAGCACGAGCGCGGCAAATACACCGCCCGCGAGCGTATCGCCCAGTTGCTTGACGAAGGTTCATTCGAAGAACTCGACATGTTTGTCCGCCATCGTTGCTACAACTTCGGCATTGACAAAAAATCATATCTCGGCGACGGTGTAGTTACCGGTTACGGTACTATCGACGGCCGTCTGGTATACGTTTTCGCACAGGATTTCACCGTTTTCGGCGGTGCGCTTTCTGAAATGCTCGCGCTGAAAATCTGCAAAATCATGGATATGGCCATGAAGATGGGTGCCCCCGTAATCGGTCTGAACGACTCAGGTGGCGCACGTATCCAGGAAGGTATCAACGCTCTTGCAGGTTATGCTGAAATTTTCCAGCGCAACATCCTTGCCTCCGGCGTTATTCCCCAGATCTCAGCCATCCTCGGACCATGTGCCGGCGGTGCTGTATACTCTCCCGCGCTCACTGACTTCACCATCATGGCAAAAGGTATCTCTTACATGTTCCTCACCGGTCCGAAAGTGGTTAAAACAGTTACCGGAGAAGATGTGTCACAGGACACCCTCGGCGGTGCAGAAGTTCACTCACAGAAGAGCGGCGTGGCTCACTTCGCCGCTGAAGATGGAGAAGAAGCACTCCGCATCATCCGCAAACTCTTCAGTTATATTCCCCAGAACAACCTCGAAGAGGCTCCCCTGGTTGAGTGTACTGACCCCATCGACCGTCTGGAAGACTCTCTGAACGAGATCATCCCCGATTCAGCCAACAAGCCCTACGACATGTATGAGGTTATCGGTGCTATCGTGGACAATGGTGAATTCCTTGAAATCCAGCGCGACTACGCCAAGAACATCATAGTTGGTTTCGCACGTTTCAACGGTCAGTCAGTTGGTATCGTTGCCAACCAGCCCAAATACCTTGCCGGCGTACTTGACTCAAACGCTTCACGCAAGGCAGCGCGTTTCGTACGTTTCTGCGACGCCTTCAACATTCCTCTGGTAACACTGGTCGACGTTCCCGGATTCCTTCCCGGAACAGGTCAGGAATACAACGGTGTCATCCTCCACGGAGCAAAACTCCTTTATGCCTACGGCGAGGCTACAGTGCCCAAAGTAACCGTTACACTGCGCAAGAGTTACGGCGGTAGCCACATTGTGATGAGTTGCAAACAACTCCGCGGCGACATGAACTATGCATGGCCTACAGCGGAAATCGCAGTTATGGGTGGAGCCGGCGCGGTTGAAGTGCTCTATGCAAAGGAAGCAAAGGCTGCCGAAGATCCCAAGGCTGTGCTTGCTGAGAAAGAGGCAGAATACAACAAACTGTTCTGCAACCCCTATAATGCGGCACGTTACGGATACATCGATGACGTTATCGAACCCCGCAACACCCGTTTCCGCATTATCCGTGCGCTTCAGCAACTCGCTACCAAGAAAGTTACCAACCCCGCCAAGAAGCACGGTAACATACCCTTGTAATACTCACACCACCATCGGACATGAAAAAGAATATTTTCTTATTGATAATCGCCCTCTTCTGCTGCGCCGCAGTCAACGGTCAAGGCCGTTCAGCGCTCCGCATCAATGAGGTGATGGTCGTCAATGATTCAAACGCCGTGGATGACTTCGGGCAGCGACACGCATGGATTGAACTCTTCAACTCACTGCACGCTCCCATGGAAATCTCCAGCGTCTACATCACCAACGACCCCCAGAACCCCAAGAAATATCCCGTGCCTCTGGGCGATGTGAACACACGCATCCCCAAACGTCAGCACGTGATTTTCTGGGCTGACGGCAAACCTTCACGCGGCACATTCCACCTCAATTTCCTTCTTGAAGAGGGTAAGGACAACTGGATCGGCGTGTATGACGCAAACGGAATCACACTGATTGACTCCGTTACCGTTCCCGCTTCGCTCGGTAGAGGCATGTCGTATGCCCGTTCCGTTGACGGAGCAGGCGAATGGCAGATGCGCGATGACGAAGGAGACAACTACATCACTCCTTCAAGCAACAACATCATCCGTGATCAGAACGACAAGATTGCCTTGTTCAAGGCGCGCGACAAAAATGGATTTGCCATGACTATAATGGCTATGTCCATTGTGTTCTCAGCCCTTCTCATTCTCTGTCTTTGCTTCCTCGCCATAAGCAAAATAGGCGAAAGCATCGCACGCCGCAACAAGATGGAGGCTCACGGCATTTCCGTGGCAGACACCGATGCTCATGCCGCTACCGGCCATGACACAGGTGAGGAAATAGCGGCAATCGCCATGGCCCTGCGCGATCACTTCGACGCACACGACCAGGAATCCACCATCCTTACAATCAACAAAGTACGTCGCAGTTACTCTCCCTGGAGTTCAAAAATCTACGGCATGCGTCATCTTCCCAAATAACAAATTTCACATTTCTGATCAATATGAAAGAATATAAGTATAAAATCAACGGTAACTCCTACAATGTTTCCGTAGGCGATCTCGAGGACAACATCGTGACCGTTGAAGTAAACGGCGTGCCTTACAAAGTTGAAATGGAGAAGGCTCCCGCCGTAAAGGTAGTGAAAGCACCCCGTCCTTCAGCAGCACCCCGCACCGAATCAGGAGCGAAGGTAATCAGCAAACCCGCCGCACCCGCTGCCGGTGGCACCGCTGTAAAGGCCCCGCTCCCCGGCGTCATCCTCAGCATCAACGTGAAAGTTGGCGACACCGTTAAGGCCGCTGACACCGTAATAATGCTCGAGGCAATGAAAATGGAAAACGCCATCCATGCCGGACGTGACGGCAAAGTGGCATCTATCAGCGTCGCTCAGGGCGAATCAGTTCTGGAAGGCGCAGTCCTCATCACTATTGAATAACTAACACCAAAATAAACTGAAATGGAACTATCTTTTGGTGATTTCTTAATGTCAAACCTAACCCAGTTCTGGCACTTCACCGGCTTCTACAACGCAACGTGGCAGCACTTCGTGATGCTTGCCGTGGGTCTGTTCTTCATCTGGCTCGCCATAAAGAAGGACTTCGAACCCATGCTTCTGGTGCCCATAGGCTTCGGTATCCTCATCGGCAACATCCCCTTCAACACCCACGCAGGACTGGAAATAGGCATCTACGAGGAGGGCTCCGTGCTCAACATCCTCTACAACGGTGTGAGCGCCGGTTGGTATCCCCCTCTGATTTTCCTCGGTATCGGTGCGATGACTGACTTCTCCGCTCTTATCGCAAACCCCAAACTCATGCTCATAGGCGCGGCCGCACAGTTCGGTATCTTCGGTGCCTACATGGTTGCACTGGCAATAGGTTTTGAACCTGACCAGGCCGGTGCCATCGCAATCATCGGTGGTGCTGACGGTCCTACTGCAATCTTCCTTTCATCGAAACTCGCCCCCAACCTGATGGGAGCCATCGCAGTGTCGGCTTACTCTTATATGGCCCTCGTGCCTGTAATCCAGCCCCCGATCATGCGACTGCTCACCACCAAAAACGAGCGACTGATACGCATGAAACCTGCCCGCGCCGTATCGCAGAACGAAAAGATCATCTTCCCCATAGTGGGCATGATGCTGACCTGTTTCGTTGTGCCTTCCGGTCTGCCACTGCTCGGCATGCTGTTCTTCGGTAACCTCCTGCGTGAATGTGGTGTTACCACACGTCTTGCAAAAACCGCAAGCAACGCACTTACTGATATCGTGACAATTCTTCTGGGTATGACCGTGGGTGCCTCCACTCAGGCAACTTCATTCCTTACTCCGGAAACCATCTTCATCTTCTTCCTCGGATTTATGGCGTTCATCATCGCTTCGGCTTCAGGTGTATGCTTCGTGAAGATCTTCAACATCTTCCTTCCCAAGTCCAAGAAGATCAATCCGCTCATCGGTAATGCCGGCGTATCAGCCGTGCCCATGTCAGCACGTATCTCCAACAACCTCGGTCTTGAATATGATCCCTCCAACTACCTGCTCATGCACGCCATGGGTCCGAACGTTGCAGGTGTGATCGGTTCAGCCGTGGCTGCCGGTGTGCTCCTCGGCTTCCTCGCCTGATAAGCAACAGACCTCAGATAACACAGGCGGTGCACCACTCCGGCGCACCGCCTGTATTTTTTAGTATGACGGGCTTGTCATACTAAAAAAGAGGGACCGCAAAGTCCCTCCATAAGAATCAGTATAACTGTATCGAGAATCAATAATTGTCAGGTTTACGTTCAAACCATCCCTGTTCCGCACCGCATACAGGACATTTCTGAGGTGCTGACTTGCCATAATGAACGTAGCCACATTTGGTGCAAATCCATGCAGTCTCCTCATCCTGAGAGAATACTGTGCCTGACTCCATGCGGGCGAGAAGTTTGAGATAACGCTGTTCATGCTCAACCTCAACTTTACCTACTAAACGGAACAAAGCGGCAATTTTGGGGAATCCTTCATCCTCTGCAACCTGTGCGAAGTTCTGATAAAGATCGCTCCATTCCTCACGTTCTCCGGCCGCAGCCTCGGCAAGGTTTGTACGGGTGTCGGCAACCACACCTGCAGGGTAAGCAGCCTTGATCTCAACCGAACCTCCTTCAAGTTGTTCAAAGAAACGGCGTGCGTGTTCAAGTTCCTGATCAGCGGTCATGGCGAACACAGCCGCTATCTGATGATATCCCTCTTCGATTGCCTTGCGTGCAAAAAGTTCGTAACGTGAGCGTGCCTGGCTTTCACCGGCGAACGCTGCCAGAAGATTATGTTCGGTTTGAGTACCGCGTATTGATTTATCTGCCATAATAATTTTTTGTTTATGTTCGTTTGCATATATAACAATGAAACTTTCCGGGAAGTTCAAAAAAAAACGTTGCAAAATAGCAATATTAAAAATAAATCATTAATTTTGTAAAAAATTGGAGAAATGGCCGAAGAACTGCAACAACGACTGCTTCGTTTGAAGAGCAAACTTGATCTTTTGCTCGAGCAGGGGGCGATACTCCGCAGGGAAAAAGATGATGCGCTCAGGCAGGCTGCGAACCTGCAGGAGATTGTTGACCGGCAGCGCCGCGAAATCCAGAATCTGAAAGCCCAACTGGAGTACTTGCAGATAGCCAGCACTTTTGCCCCTACCAGGGAGCAGGTGGAGCAGAGCCGTGCCGTATTATCCGGTTTAGTGCGGGACATCAACAAGTGCATTAAAGAACTAACACAATGATGTCATGAGCGAAATAAAAGAGTTGAATCTTAAGATAGCCGATCTGGAACTGATCACAATCCGGACTACTCCGGAGGATGAGGCAAGTTGGATGGGTGCGCGTGACCAGGTGAATAACCTTTGGGTGAAATGGAGCCGCTACTATCCAAAAAAGAGTTCTAAGGATATTCTGGCTATGATTGCACTGCGGTTCGCCCAGGTGTATGTGGTCAGAATGAACGACGACATGGAGTTGGAGTCGTTGCTGGAGAACTTTGAACATGAAATCGACCGAATGATACTCGGCACGGCTGAATCTCAGCCGAACAATGATGAGGCTCGCTGAAGCGGGTTAGTCAACGTTTGATTATCACAGATGGTGGAAACAGTTATGACTCCATTCCTGCGGGACATAACATGACGGGCCATCTGCAAATAATCCAAGCCGGGTGGAAATGAAACAATATCGTGAGCCTCAGGCTACAGATGCAACGGACTTCTACGTTCCGGCATCTTGATGCCGTAGCGCTCCGGAAACAATGTCGGGAGCCACAGAGGTGGCCCGGGTTTCTCCCTTTAGGAGTACCCCCGGCTAACGGACCTCGGGCCGTATGTATCCGGAAAAACATCTCCATTGCAGCCCTCACGGCAAGCCATGGAGAACCTCGTGAATTTATCCTGCACTTCACCTCATTTTTCAAGAGTGGGGCCTCTCAGGGAGGCTGTACTCCGGTTGTGAGGCGTGGTGCTTTTCTTTTAACTTATAAAACTATAATCTACATGCTGTATATCATTTGTTCCGTAATAGCACTGGCGGTGGGAGTGGCAGCAACATTCCTGGTTCAGAAATCACTGGCAAAGAGCCGTGCGAAAATCATCATTGAGGATGCTCAGCGCGAGGCCGATGTCATAATGAAAAACAAACTCCTCGAGGCGCGCGAACAGGAAATGAAAATAAAATCCGACGCCGAGAGAACCGCCAACCAGCGACTCTCCAAGATTCAGTCACAAGAAGCGAAGATCCGCCAGCGTGAAACTCAGTTGAATCAGCAGCAGAGCGAGAATCAGCGTACACGCAATGAACTTGATGGAGTACGTTCCAATCTTGAATCGCAGATCGCTGCCAACGAAATGCGCCGCGAGGAACTTGAAAAACTAATAGGCAACGCTCGCACACAACTGGAATACATATCCGGTCTGAGCAGTGAGGAAGCAAAGGAAAAACTTGTGGAATCTCTCAAGGATGAGGCTAAAACCGCCGCTGCGTCTTACATTAATGACATCATGGATGAGGCCAAGATGACCGCTAACAAAGAAGCAAAAAAAATCGTGGTCCAGTCAATCCAGCGTGTGGCAACGGAAACCGCCATCGAGAACTCCGTCACAATTTTCCACATTGATTCGGATGAAATCAAAGGACGCATCATCGGTCGTGAAGGCCGCAACATACGTGCCCTGGAAGCCGCAACCGGAATTGAAATCATAGTGGATGACACCCCCGAGGCCATTGTGCTCTCAGGCTTTGATCCCGTACGCCGCGAAATCGCACGTCTTGCGCTTCATCAACTGGTTGCCGACGGGCGCATCCACCCTGCACGAATCGAGGAAGTTGTAGCCAAAGTACGTCGTCAGATCGAAGAAGAGATCGTTGAAACAGGAAAACGCACAGCCATTGACCTGGGTATTCACGGTCTGCACCCTGACCTTATCCGCCTGGTGGGCAAGATGAAATACCGCTCAAGTTACGGCCAGAACCTGCTCCAGCACTCACGCGAAACAGCCAACCTCTGCGCGATAATGGCATCCGAACTCGGTCTGAACCCCAAGAAAGCACGTCGCGCCGGTCTCCTGCATGACATCGGCAAGGTTCCCGATGAAGAACCCGAACTTCCCCACGCACTTCTCGGCATGAAACTCGCCGAAAAATACAAAGAGAAACCTGAGATATGCAATGCCATAGGTGCTCACCACGATGAAATAGAGCAGACCTCGCTTCTTGCACCCATCGTTCAGGTTTGCGACGCCATCTCAGGCGCACGTCCGGGTGCACGTCGGGAAATCGTAGAAGCATACATCAAACGTCTCAACGATCTGGAACAACTTGCACTCAGTTACCCCGGCGTCATCAAAACCTATGCCATCCAGGCGGGTCGTGAACTGCGCGTGATTGTAGGTGCAGATAAGATCGATGACGTAGAGACAGAAAAACTGTCGGCAGAAATCGCCAAGCGTATCCAGGACGAGATGACCTATCCGGGACAGGTGAAAATCACCGTCATCCGCGAAACCCGCTCAGTAAGTTTTGCTAAATAATGGAAGCGGACATAACCACTCCTGCTGACTTTATCGATGAATCAGGACCCGGGCAGGAGAAACCAAACTGCCGCCGCTGCGACAGTTGCGACGGGTCAGGACAACGAGGAAAACTCCACTGCTTCAACTGGCTTTCCGATGTTCCCGGTGGCTTCGCCGATGACAACATCGTGGAGGTGCAGTTCAAGAACACACGCAAGGGGTTCTACAAAAACTCCACTGACCTGCCGCTGGAGATAGGCGACTGGGTGGCCGTGGAGGCATCTCCCGGACATGACATAGGTCAGGTGACGATGACCGGCACTCTGGTGCGCCTGCAAATGCGTAAGGCCGGTTTAAAATCCGATGCCGAGATAAAGAGGGTTTTCCGCAAGGCGCGTCCCGCCGACATGGAACTTTTTGAGAAAGCCAAGGCACGCGAAAACGACACTATGATACGTTCGCGCCGGATAGCCGAGGATCTGAAACTGAACATGAAGATAGGTGACGTGGAATATCAGGGCGACGGCAACAAAGCCATCTTCTATTACATAGCCGATGAGCGTGTCGACTTCCGTCAACTGATAAAGGTTCTGGCCGATACCTTCAAGATAAGAATAGAAATGAAACAGATAGGGGCTCGCCAGGAAGCCGGCAGAATAGGCGGTATTGGTCCATGCGGACGTCCCTTGTGCTGCTCAAGTTGGATGACGAACTTCGTTTCCGTTGCCACCAGTGCCGCACGCTATCAGGATATTTCGCTGAACCCTCAGAAACTTGCAGGACAATGCTCCAAACTGAAGTGTTGCCTTAACTTTGAGGCTGACATGTATGTGGAAAGCGTCAAGCGTCTTCCTCCCAGGGAAATCCGTCTGGAAACCGCCGACTCAACCTATTTCCACTTCAAGACCGATATCTTCAAGCGCGAAATAACATACTCCACCGACAAATCCGTACCTGCGAACCTGGTGACAATCACGGCAGCACGCGCGTTCGAGATAATAGCCATGAACAAGCAGGGCGAGAAACCTCTGCAACTTCTCCCTGACGGCGAGAAAGCGGAGAAACCGAAAGGTGAATATGCCGATCTGCTTGGTCAGGACAGTCTGACCCGTTTTGACAAAAAGAAGAAAAAGAAGAAGAAAAACGGTGCCAACCGCCAGAACTCACCTGCAAAGGAGGAGGAACAGCGCCAGCCACGTCCCGCCGATGCCAGTGTGACTCCACAACAGGCTCAGCAGGCTGACTCTCAGCGTCAGGGAAACCATCCTCAGCGCCGTCGCAACAAAAACCGTAACCGTAAGGCTCCTTCCCAGGAAAACAGTGAACAAAATGACTGATTCCCTTAAAAATATCACGTTGATCATGACCGCCATTCTTATGACGGTCATGTTGGCTTGTAACACCGATCCTAACCGTTACAGCAGTTACCATAACATCAGCCTGGATCAGGGATGGGCCTACACTGACACTCTGACCTTCATCCCCCTCCATGCCGATTCCGTCGCTTCCGGAGATTACTGGATCTGCGTCCGTCACAGCAACAACTATCCGTTCGCAAACCTCTGGCTTGAACTATCATATACTGACCCCGACGGAAATCACCATGCCGATACCGTCAATCTGACCCTTGCTGACACTTACGGCAACTGGCAGGGACAACGTCTCGGCCTGCATTACCAGCACCGCGTGAAAGCCGTTGAAAACGTAAGGCATCTTATCGGCACTCCCCTGAAGGTGCGACACATCATGAGAATGGACACCCTCAGGGAGATAGACCTTGTCGGAGTGGAATTCCTTTGATCTTACTCACCGGATTCTATTATGAAAGAAAAATTTGACAGCCTGATATTTGACATGGACGGCACCCTGTGGGATGCTGTCGACTCATACTGTGAGATATGGAATGTCACCTCCCGGGAACTGGGAATTGACCGTTTGGTAACCCGTGAGGAACTAATTGACCTGATGGGACTGACCATCGATGTCATAATCAGCCGGCTGTTCGAGGGGTGGGAAATCGATATGGAGCATTATCTGCAAAAACTCACCGAGAATGAACACCTGTTGATGCCCCGGCTCGGTGGAAAACTCTACCCCGACGTGTTCCGCCTGATTCCTGAACTAAGCCGTCAGTATCCCCTTTACATGGCCAGCAACTGCGGTGCGGACGGACTGAAAAACTTTCTCCGCTTCACCCGCCTTGAACCCTATTTCAGGGACACCATCACTTTCGGTGAAACCGGAAAGGACAAGCCATATAACATCCGCCTGCTTGCCGAGCGTAACAATCTCGGCAACCCGCTGTATGTGGGAGACACTGCCGGAGACTGTCGCAGTGCCCACATGGCCGGGGTGAAGATGCTTAATGTCACCTACGGGTTCGGTTATGCGCCTGATGCCGACTATTACGCCGACTCATTTCTTCAACTCACTGACATGCTTCTCCACCACAATCCGCTGGTTATATGGCAGAAAGAAGACTACGAACTACGCTTGGACCGCATACAGACAGCAATGACCGTGGAAGGTGCGGAATGGGGAATTGTGGCCGACAATGCCAACCTGTTTTATCTCACGGGACGTGTGTTCTGCGGTTACGCGCTCATCCCGGCTAAAGGACGTCCATGGTACTTCGTACGTAGGCCCGTGGGACTGCAAGGTGAGAAAATCCGATATATCCGCAAACCGGAAGAGATTCCGGCAATGAGTTCCGTTACCCCGTCATCGCTGGCACTGGAAACAGACACCGCGACATGGAGCGAAATCCAACGACTGAGGAAACTGTTTCCTGAAGCCGAAATGCGCAACATGTCAAAAATCATGATGACTGCACGTTCCGTGAAGACTCCGGCGGAAGTTGAACTGATGAAAGAGTGTGGACGGTTACAGACTGAGGTCTACGCCATGATACCTTCTGTGATGAAGGAAGGGATGACCGATGTGGAACTCCAGATTGAAATCGAATCGATGTTACGACGCAAAGGATGTCTGGGAAACTTCCGTATTCATGGCAACTCTATGGAACTGTTCATGGCGAATATCCTTGTGGGAGATAACGGCGACACCCCTTCTCCCTACGATTTCGCAATGGGCGGCGCGGGTCAGCACCCTTCACTCCCCGTGGGAGCGGATGGCTCTGTCATCCATAAAGGAGAGCCGGTGATGGTTGATGCCAACGGGAACTTCAACGGCTACATGACTGACATGACCCGCATGTATGCCATAGGGCCTGTACCGGAAAAAGCGGAGCGTGCTCTCCGATGCTCTCAGCGGATATGCGCCGAACTTTCCGCCATGGCTGTTCCAGGCGCCGAGGCAAAAAAACTGTTTGAACGTGCTGTAGAGATTGCCCGGGAGGAGGGCCTTGAACACTATTTCATGGGACATACCCAGCATGCCGGATTTGTGGGACACGGAGTAGGCATAGAAATTAATGAACTTCCTGTCATAGCCCCTCGCAGCCGCGATATACTCCGGGCAGGCAACACCATTGCCATAGAACCCAAGTTCGTCATCCCCGGAATTGGTGCGGTGGGCGTAGAAAACACTTACGTGGTGCGTGACTCCGGTTCAGCCGAACGAATCACCTGTGCTTCAGAAAATCTATGAGAAATTTAGAAGAGATCCGGAATATTATCGACACACCTCTGTTTCACCTTGTAGGTGATGCGGCAGATTCCCTCGGTAACGAATGTTACGTTGTGGGAGGATACGTGCGCGACCTGTTCCTTGACCGCCACTCCAAGGACGTGGACTTCCTCACCGTGGGAAGCGGCATCGACCTGGCTAAAGAAGTGGCGTCTCGCATGAAACCGAGGGGTAAGGTCAACATTTTCAAGAACTTCGGAACCGCACAGGTCTACGGACGCCGTGGGGAGGAACTGGAATTTGTGGGAGCGAGAAAAGAGTCGTATCACCGGGAAAGCCGTAATCCCATCGTGGAGGACGGAACCCTTGAGGATGACATCAGCCGCCGTGATTTCACCATCAACGCCATGGCACTGAAACTAAACAGCGCCGGCTTCGGCGACCTCGTGGACATGTTCGGCGGACTTGAGGACCTTCACAGAAAAGTGATCCGCACCCCGCTTGATCCCGACATAACTTTCAGTGATGACCCCCTACGGATGATGAGGGCAATTCGCTTCGCCACCCAATTAAAATTCAGCATAAGTTATGAAACCTTTGAGGCCATCAAGCGTAACGCACACCGTATAGAAATCATATCACGCGAGCGTATCTACGTGGAACTGACCAAGATCATGGAATCTTCCAAGCCATCAATAGGTTGGACACTTCTCCTTGACAGCGGTCTGCTTGCCCTCATACTTCCGCAGTTGGAGGCTATGCAAGGAGTGCAGACCCACCACGGACGCGGACACAAGGACAATTTCTATCACACCATGCAGGTGCTTGACTCCGTGGCACAGAAAAGCAATGACGTGTGGCTCAGGTGGGCCGCCCTGTTTCATGACATAGCAAAGCCGGTCACAAAGCGATGGGTGGATGGAACCGGGTGGACATTCCACAATCATAACTTCATAGGGGCGAAAATGATACCGTCCATTTTCCGTGCTCTCAAATTCCCCATGGATGAGAAAATGAAATTTGTTTCCAAGATGGTTGAACTCCACATGCGTCCCATAGCGTTGGTTGAGGAAACGGTTACCGACTCAGCGGTACGACGTCTGGCGGTGGATGCGGGTGAGGATCTTGACGCACTTATGACCCTTTGTGAGGCCGACATAACATCCAAGAACTCCGACAAGGTGAAACGCTATCTGGAAAACTACATAAAGGTACGTGAAAAAATTGCCGACCTTGTGGCGCGTGACAATCTGCGCAAGTGGCAGCCACCGGTAACAGGCGACGACATCATGCGCACTTTTGGACTGTCGCAGGGGAAAATCGTTGGCGAGATAAAGCAGTTCGTGCGTGAATCTCTGCTGGACAGCGATACCCCCAACGACCCCGGACTGGCACGCTCACTGATGCTTCAGAAGGGAAAGGAACTCGGACTGGAACCTGTTGATGACACTTTCCGGGAAAGTTAATCTCTTATCAATTATACAATGTACTACGTTAAGAAACGACTTGAAATATCCGCTTCACACTCTCTCAGCCTTAGTTATGAGAGCAAGTGTAGCGCTCTGCACGGTCACAACTGGATTATAACCGTATTCTGTCGTGCCGAAACTCTGAATGAGGACGGCATGGTAACGGATTTCTCCCATATCAAACAGCATATCATGGAGACAATGGACCACCGCAATCTCAATGAGGTGTTCCCGTTCAACCCTACCGCCGAGAATATAGCCGGATGGATATGTGACTACATCCCTAACTGCTACCGCGTTGAGGTGCAGGAAAGCGATGGTAATATGGCTGCTTATGAAAAATAATATCCTGCGGGTCAACGAAATATTCTACTCACTGCAGGGTGAAGGATTCTGGACAGGAACCCCGATGACATTCATAAGACTCAGCGGATGCAACCTGCGATGTCCGTTCTGCGACACTGACCACTCAGCCTTCTCTCTTATGACGGCTCATGACATTGTGGAAAAAATCCTGTCATGGCCCGCCAGGCATGCTGTAATCACCGGTGGAGAACCTTCACTTCAGGATCTTGAAGATCTGGTGGAACTGCTCCACACCGAGGGCTACACGGTGCATATTGAAACAAACGGAACCAACCTGTTGCCGGAGACCATTGACTGGATCACTTGCTCTCCCAAAAAAGGTGGAGAGGTGGTGCTCGGGCGTATTGATGAACTGAAAGTGGTTTATGAAGGAGAGGATGTGGAGAAATTCATAAATTTATTCCCTCAGGCGAAACATTTTTATCTCCAGCCCATGTCAGGCTCAAACATACCGCAGACAGTCAGTTACGTACTGTCACACCCCCGCTGGAACCTTTCCCTTCAGACACATCGCCTGATAAATATACCTTGAAACGTGAACAATAAATGAGTCAGGATTGTTTTTATTATATATTAATGTGTAATCCATAGCGTATGAAAAAGATATTGGGCTCATTGGCAGCCATTCTGATTATTTTGGGATTCAGTTCATGTGACAGCAGACAGTCACTTGCAAAAAATATAAAAGGTTCATGGACTTCCGCTCCTGACAAAATAACTGACACCGGAACAATGTCAACAGGCGTGATAAGACTGATGGACTTTATCAAGACCCCATCGGAAGCCGGCGGAGACTTTATTATGACGGCAATGGTTTCCGTGTCATCACAACTCCCCATGACAGACTCCGTGGCTGAACCGGTGAGCATAACCGCAAGCGGCATCGCCACCATCCGCGGAACATGGGCAGCACATGACGATGATGAAATAGCCGTGGTAGTAGAGCCCGGAACATTCGACATACAGGTTGACTCAAGCGCCGTAGTCCTTTCCTCGAACTACCTCTTCAATGAAAAGACCTCTGACATGGCCACTCTGAAGCCGTCAGCAATTGAAATGGTCCGCAATCAGATTAGAGAAACCGTACAGAACGATTTTCTCTCAATCAGAAAAATTGATGACATCAAAATCTATGACAACATGATGTCATGCGAAATCAACGATGTAGATTTCACCATGCGCAGACAAGTAACAAAATAACAAAAACGAAAAATAACACTGATAATCAATATGTTAAGCAAAAATCTTGAAGCCGCTCTCAATGAGCAGATCAATGCTGAATTCTGGTCAGCATATCTCTATCTGTCAATGGCAAACAACTTTGAAGCCAAAGGAAAACCCGGCGTAGCAAACTGGTTCAGAATCCAGTTCCGTGAAGAGCAGGATCACGCGCAAATCTTCATGAACTACGTGAATCAGCGTGGCGGACGCGTACTGCTCAAACCCATCGCTGCCGTTGAAACCGAGTGGGAAACTCCCCTGGACGCATTCAAGGCTACCCTCGCCCATGAACAGGTGGTAACCTCGCTGATCAACAAAATCTACGCAATGGCTGAGGCAGAACACGACTATGCCACACGCGAAACCCTCAACTGGTTTATATCCGAACAAGTTGAAGAAGAAGAAACCGCACAGCAACTCATTGACAAATACACCATGATCGGTAATGACGGAACAGGCATCTACATGCTTGACCAGGAACTTGCCACCCGCACTTATTCCGCTCCCGCACCACTGACAACCGCAGAATAATCATCTGCCAACATCAGAATTTATTCCCCAATTTATATTCCCGAGGCTGTCTAACAAGTTTAGGCGGCCTCTTCATATTTTGTTATTTTAGTTGGTTCTTGTTTGTTTTTTTTTCGGCGAAATAAATTGTGCTCATTGAATATCAGTGTAGTAAAAATTTTAATCAAACGAACTTAGCGGCAGAAACTCCTTCATAATGCCGCAAAATGGATGAGAATTGTTGAGAATTGTTGATAATAAACTTCAATATAATCAAATTAACCCAAAAATTTTGAAAACCGGAAAAAACTCCTTACCTTTGCATCGTAAAGCCCGGATGGCGGAATCGGTAGACGCGTCGGTCTCAAACACCGATGGAGCAATCCGTGCCGGTTCGATCCCGGCTCCGGGTACTGAATTGAGGATTCTCACTGCGAGAGTCCTCTTTTCTATTTCCCTTCCCTCGTAACTCGTTGGTTTGCTCATATATAAGCTCCAGCACTTTATTGTAGGAATTGGTTCTATATGATTTTCCGTCAAATTCAATTTTTCCGTCAAAGATAGAACCAATCAGCTTCAACTTGACCTCTATCGGGGCATCACGAATATACTTATCTAAGTTGTTTATCAGTGAGATAGCATAGTCCAATTTTGGTTCTATGTTACCACGGTTCCCTGTCTCAAGCAATGTGATACGAGTTTCAAGTTCTTGAGCCTCTTTTTCATATCGTTCAAGAATACGTGTGTATCGTTCAGAATGAGTTCTATCGGTAATCATCAAATCCTCGGCATCCTCAATCTGCTTGCGTTTGTCGTTGAGTTGCTTCTGAATACATTCTATCTCGCTTCTGATTTCTCGCTTTGCTCCACCTTGTACATCCAATAATATGGCTTCATATAGACGCAATACCGCTTCATTCGGTTTCAGACAACTTACATAACGTGCAAATGCTTCGTTTGCATCCTCGGCTCTAACTCTCATGTGCTTTGCATTCTCACAGCAGTTATAATATGTGTAGTAGCCACCGTTACCTTTCGACCGTGACCCAGTAAATGCGTGACCACATTTAGGGCAAACAATAAACCGTCTGAGGAATAGATCGGGATTGATTGCCTTTTCCAATTTCGGCTTAGATTTCTTCTTACCGTCAAGAACGTCCTGCACCTTGTAAAACACATCTTCAGATATTAATGCTTCGTGCTGCCCCTCGACTAATTCTTCGGGTTCGTCCTTATACGCTGGCACACGGATTTTACCCATATAGAATGGGTTGCGTAACATATCTAAGAATGTACTTTCGGGAATGTGAGAGCAGTATCTTTTACGAGCATAGTTGGCACTTATGACTCCTTTGGATAGTTCGTTAAATGCTGTGCGTATTGGTTTAGCGGCTTCTTCATTGATAACGACATAACAGCGGTGTTTAGATTCTCGTACATTCTTATAGCCTCTCGGGGCTTTATTGGAACACTTACCGCTTTTCAGTGTGCCTCTAATTCCATCTTTTGTGGCCTTAGACCTCGCTATATTGTCACTTTGAGCTAGTCCAAGATAGACACCTAAAAGAGTAGGCCAACCCGATGACTCGTAGTTTAACTCTTCCTCTATTGCATTGGCTTCAACACCCAACTTCTCCAATTTTACAACCATATTTGAGGCTTGTGATAAGTCGCGTGAGAAACGGTTCCACCTTAAGAATAGCAATTTCTGAACCTTACCTCTATTCTTTTCGATATAGCGTAAGATTGCTTGCATTACAGGACGTTTCTCAAATGTTTTACCGCTCTCGTCTTCCTTGCAATCTTGGAATTCGGGTATATTGATAATGTTATAACCTTTGTAAGCACAGTAATCTTTCAGACGTTCTTCTTGAACATCTACACTTGTTCCTTGCCGTTGTTCGTCTGTGCTGACACGGCTGTAGATTATTAACGCGAGTTCGGGATAAAAAAGTTAATTATATCAAAGGATCAAAAGGATACG
>CAMWNP010000015.1 GCA_947175645.1 uncultured Porphyromonadaceae bacterium | reverse complement strand
GGCACCGCACCATGACTGAACGAGGTTACCGCACCGGACAGTTCCCCACCATGCAACGCTGGCTCACCGACCAGTCATGGCGTGACAGGCTCCCCGATGTCAATAAACTTCCGTAGTCTTCCCATCTTCCGCCTGTTGCATAAACAAACTTTATTCCAACAAATATCTTTTTCACAAAAATTGATAACCGGGAAACCAATCCTATAACCTTCATTTGGGGGATAAAGGAAATTTTACTAACTTTACGGATAAAATACTGACCTTTTATACTGAAATTATGAAATATTGTTTTCTTGCTATGGCTCTGTTTGTCGTGGAGTTGGCTTCCGCGGGCACCACATGGACATTGCAATCGAAAGATTATCAGGTAGATACTCTTTATCATGCTAATGTCGGACCGGGAACAACCCAAACATCTCTGCAACTTTCCGGACCATCGAATCTGCGTGTTTTCTATACTACTACTGACCTTACAAATCCAAATGTAGAGATGCGTGTGGTGATGGCGGCGGATAAATATGCCGCATGTGCGACAGTGTCAAGTATGGCACAGGGGAAAACTACCCCAACCGAGCAGTATTTTGCCGGGGTCAACGCTGATTTCTTCGGCAATCTTGCTCCTATAGGCTCGACAGTGGTAAATAACGAGATTTACAATCTATCAAATAACGGTTGGACCACATGGGCAATGGTCAGCGGTAAAAAACCTGTGGCAAATGAAATGAGTTTCTCAGGCACTGTAACCTCCCCGTCAGGCAGCCACGTATTGAGCGGTGTAAATGTTGACAGGTACACCAATTATCTGGTGATATACACTCAGCGTAAAGCCACTACCACCGGAACCAATATATATGGATACGAGGTTGCCATGGAGCCCATAGGCGACACTTCCGTAAAGTTCGGTAAAGAGAAGTACAAGGTTACTTCCGCACCATCCTCTGCAGGTTCTATGGCTGTCCCGGCCGGACAGGTGGTATTATCAGGCAACGGTACAGCCGACACTTTTGTGCGCTCGCTCAATATAGGAGATGAAGTGACCGTGGAGATAAATCTTGTTAATGGCGATGAAACATACAGCGATGTGCCCCAGATGGCAGGTGGCAAGCCCATGATATTATCAGGCGGGGAAGTCCTTGACACTCAGGACGCGCTTGACCATCTGGTGTCACTCAACCCACGTACAGCCATCGGATATGACCGGGCCGGAACGCGCCTGGTGATGCTTGTGGTTGACGGTCGCACCGGAACATCAGCGGGAGTGGTGTCACGCCAGTTGGCCGATATCATGAGATATACAGGATGTACCGAGGCTATGAACTTCGACGGTGGAGGATCATCCACGCTATATGTTCAGGGGCTTGGGGTGAGAAATCATCCTTCTGATGGAAGAGAACGCGCCGTGACAAACGGTGTATATGCAGTGGCCGTGGCTCCCGAGGATAAAACCGTTACCTCGATTGAGTTCGAACAGAGGCATATATCCCTTCCCCGGTACTGTTTTTATACTCCCAGAATTTATGCATATAACAGATATGGGGTGATGATCAATGCCGATTACGACGGCTACACGCTCAGTTGCCCCGAAGAACTTGGTGAAATTTCTTCAGACGGAAAGATGCTGTTCACCAACGGTTCCGGATGCCATACCCTGATAGCCGAAGTCAATGGAGTCAAAGCGTCCGTTCCTGTAACGGTTAGTTCCGCACAACCGCGGTTAGTTCACGATTACATACTCGTTGACCCGTTCAAGCCTTATACTGCAGAGGTGGTGGCCGAAGTTGAAGGAAAAGATCTGCCGGTTGACAACAAAGCCATAATCTGGAGCAGCGATGACGAATCGGTGGCTACGGTCGACGAAGGTGGAATGGTGAAAGGAGTGTCACCAGGCATCACTGTCATTCATGGTAATGTGGATGATGTGGCGTTGACAATGAACGTCAGTGTAGAGGTCCCTGAGTCAAGATACATCAGTGTTTATAACAGCAACACTGTTTTCAATAACGTCAAGTCCGGTACAAAGGATGTCACGGTGACGAACTGCGGCGACGGCTCATTCAAGGTTGACTTCACCATCAGTAATGCACGGTCTCCTTATCTGGAAGTACAGTCTGAGTGCTCTTCGGTAGCATTGCCTGACTCTCTTCTTCTGGAAATTAATCCCGGTACGGCTAACATAAAGTCGTTGGCAGTTGGTTACATCAACAAAGAAGGCCGTAAGAGCAGCGCCACGTTCAATGTGGAACTTCCCGTCAAAGAACTGTCAGTACTGAAATTCCATCTTTCGGACATTTTCGATATTGATGACCGGAGCAATTTTCCTTTCATTCTAACCGGATTACGTTTCTACTTCAATAACGCAAACGCCACATCCCACACTATTGACATCCATCGTTTCAGTTACGTTTTTGACGGTATTAAGAGTGAGAATGGTGTAGAAGCGGTAAGCAACGATGACTCGGCTGACAAAAATCTGTTTGACAGCAATCCCGTCAGATGTGGTCAAATGGTTAATGTTTCACAAGATGGAAAAATAAGGATTTTCACACTTGCCGGCGAACTGAAATCCGTTGTTGCAGGCCATTGTTTCAGGGCTCCCGCAACTCCGGGAATTTATATTGTTCATGTAAATGATAAATCAGGTAAACTCATAGTACGATAATGCTTGATGACTTTTATTACGACTCGGTTGACCTGCTTAAACAACTGATCGCCACCCCGTCTGTCAGTAGGGATGAAACGGCTGCTGCTGACATTGTGGAGTCGTTCGCCCGGAATAAGATGGCGGGTGAGGTGCGCAGACATCAAAATAATATAATTGTTACGGCACCGGGATATGATCCTTCACGCCATACGCTTTTGCTGAATTCCCATATTGACACAGTTAAACCTGTTGAGGGATGGACGCGCGATCCGTTCTCACCGTTTGAGGATGAGCATGAGCGTCTTTTCGGTCTCGGCAGTAACGATGCCGGTGCATCGTTGGTATCACTCATGGCAGCCTATCGGTTTCTGACCTCTTATAAGCAGAGTTATAATCTGGTTTTCGTAGCATCGGCGGAAGAAGAGGTCAGTGGGAAGAACGGATTTGAGTCTGTTGTGTCGCAGTTGCCGGAAATCACCATGGCGATAGTTGGTGAACCAACTGCAATGAACCCCGCGGTAGCGGAGAAAGGGCTGATGGTTCTTGACGGTGAGGCACATGGGGTAGCGGGACACGCTGCCCGTAACGAAGGGGTGAACGCAATCTACAAGGCGATGGACGCCATATCCATTTTGCGTGACTTTAAGTTTGAAAAAGTATCGGAAACTCTTGGTCCGGTGAAGGTTTCCGTGACTCAGATCAGTGCCGGAACTCAACATAATGTGGTGCCTGATGTATGCAGATTTGTGGTGGATGTCAGAAGCACCGATGCATATTCTAATGAAGAAACACTGAGTATTTTGCGTAATGCAGCGGGTGACGAAATCTCGCTCATTCCCCGGTCAACCCGACTGAATCCGTCAGGCATCGGTAATGATAATCCGGTTGTGAAGCGACTTCTGCTTCACGGACGCACGCCATTCGGATCACCCACATTGAGCGATCAGGCTCTGATGCCGTGGCCATCGGTAAAACTCGGTCCCGGTGAATCATCCCGCTCACATAATGCAGATGAATACATCTGTCTGCATGAAATCCGTGAGGCTATAGAACTTTACACCCGCGTGCTTCATCAGTTGACGCTATAAGGTTTCTTCAGTTAACACACGTGCTATCCCGTCGTGGAAATCCATCGCCTGGGTGAATTTCTGTTTGAAAGCCCATTGGCCCGTACGGTCAATGTAGCCCCACTTTGAGCGTTGTCCGGTGGCCACCCTTGCAAGTCCTTCGCAGAAAGGTTCGGCAAGAGCATATTTCGGTGGTATAACCACTTCTCCGCTCTCATCTTTGTATCCGACCTTATCCCCTTCAAGGAATGTGGTAAGACCCTCATGATAGGTGGTTGCCTGCTGAAACTCGGAATAGGTGTCAGGCAGAATCCTTCCTGATTTGTCAATGAAAATCCAGTCTCTGTCAATCTTGACACGTGCTTTCCCGTCAGTGAAGTCGCAGGCTGCCTTGTATTCGAACGGTATCACTGTTTCTCCCTGTGGATTGATGTAGCCGCAAAGGTTGTTGTTCCTGACAAGAGCAAGCCCGTCGGAAAAATCATTGGCGTTTTCAAACTGAGGTTCGATGGCAAATTTGCCTGAAGCGTCAACATAGCCGTATTTCCCATCGTATTTTACCCATGCGAGACCTTCGTGAAAATCTCCCATGTATTCAAAAAGAGGTTCTACGGAATATTCTCCATTCCGGTTTATGAAGCCATATTTACCATCTGTCATTACTTTTGCGAGCCCGTCGATAAACTTTTCCGCTTTTTCAAATTCCGGCGGAATGATGAAGTTACCTGTCGCATCTATGAATCCCCATTTATCATCGACCATCACTCGCGCCATTCCGTCATGAAAGTCATCGGCGCTCTGAAAGCGGAACGGTATCTGCAGGGTTCCGGCGCGGTCAATGTAACCGCTGAGATAATCTTTACGTACAACGGCCAGACCTTCACTGAAATCAGCCGTTCCTTCAAACTGAGGGTCGATTATGAACTGACCGGTACGGTCGATATATCCCCATAGAAGTTTCTTCTCGGTTTTCATCGTTTGACTGTGTTATCGTTTTTTCTCACTTTTATCGGGGTATCCGGGCTTTACGGGTATCCGGTTGTCATCCATGGCGGCGGAGTAGGCGAGCCATGCTACGATTGCCGCGTTTACCCTCAGGTCATCCAGTGATAGTCTCTCGTAAGTGTCCATGGTGGAGTGATACGTGCGGAAGTAGTCAAGCGGATCCTGGATAAACTGATAGGCGGGAAGACCTAACCGGGAGAAACTAACATGGTCAGTGCTCCCGACTTTCCTTGGCGAGAAGGTGTTGAATCCTAAGTTGACAAGAGGCTTTTTCCATGCTTCGATGAAAGGGTAGGCCATGTCGTTCTCCTCCAGATACATACCTTTGAAACGTCCTGACCCGAAGTCCATGTTGAGGTAGAGCGCGAAGTCATCGAAGCCGGGTTGTTTCTTCTTCTCATCGCTGTCATACAGATTCTGTTTTGCATAACCGCGTGATCCGTATAGCCCCTGTTCTTCTCCGCCCCATAGTGCCAGACGGATTGTGCGGCGCGGTTTAACCCCAAGAGACTTCAATATGCGCATGCCCTCTATCATGGTTATGCACCCTGAGGCATTGTCCGCTCCGCCTGTACCTCCATGCCATGAATCAAGATGTGCTCCTATAAGGACAACCTGATTCTTCAGTTTTGGATCCGTACCGGGTATTTCGGCAATGATATTGTTGATTTTCTGATTGTCAGTGAAGGTGTTGCGTATATCGATTTCCATCTCTACGGTATCACCTGCCTGAAGCATTCGCACCATTCTTCCGTGGTCTTCAATGGGAAGGACAATCTCAGGAAGAGGTTCGGGGTCGCCTGACTTGTATTTCACTCCTCTCGAGCCCGGTACGTTGAAGGTTCCGTCGCCGACAATAATTGCCACCGGACGCTCATCCTTGATCATGGAATCAATGGCGCTCTTAAGAGTCCTGTCCATACCTCCGTTGTAGTTGCCGCGGCGACGATTTCCGTACGGGCGTTTATCGCCACTCATATCTTTCAGTTCTTCCTCAGTGTAGCGTGATGCCATCGGTCGGAAGGAGAGTTCATAATTTCGTGTAGGAGGCATCAGCACAATCTTTCCTCCCAGTTTCCCCTTGAAATATTTCAGTGCGGTAGTATCTTGGACGTTAAGGAGAATACATTCTGCCCGCACCGGACCGGCTGTACTTCCTGACCAGGCTTTTGGATTGGCAGCGAAACTGCAATAATAGGGGGCGGTCATGGCAACGTAGTTCTTCTCATTGTCCCAGCCACCCTTGTCAAAGTCGTGGGCAAATTCAACCCTTACGTTATCAAACCCCATCCGGTTGAGTTTCTCAACTACCATTTGCTCGGCACGAAGTTTCATTTTCGATGCGGCCAGACGCGGACCGAGTTCATCCGTCATGAATTGGGCTATACTGTCAATCTGAGACTCGTTGAAAGCGGTGTCCTTAATCATGAACGCCATTTCATCCGGTTGGCTTATCTGAGCGGCTGCGTAACCGATTGTCACAGCGCACATAATCCAGGAAAGTATTCTTTTTTTCATTGAAAATTTGAATAATGTACTTAAAGTGGTTGTGCAAAGTTATAAAATGTTATCAAGAACTGCAAGTTTCAAAAGAATTCAAATGTTTTCCTCATGAAAATTAAATTATTTTTTCGGCGGGTTTCATTATATATATTATAAAAGCCCGCAAGTTTTTGACTTACAGGCTTTTTTGTGTTCTGTCGGGGTGAGAAGACTAAAAGACCTCTGTTGTTTACCCACATATGTCTTGTCAGACGTTGTTTGTATGTAAATAAATTAATGTGCTTGTCCCGAATCTGTCCCGTTTTGTGATGACTGGTTCAGGACCAGCATTTGTTTTAGTATGTTGATTGTTTCTTCCTGAGTCTTTATTACTCTTTCCTTTTCGGCAAGGAGAGCGTCGTTGGTTCCATTGTGGCTGTCGATATGCAATTCTGCTTTGCCTCGGGGGGAGAAGACGGTGTTGTTGGATTTGTAGTTGTACTCGCTTGGCTGATCTAACTCGAAGAACATAAGTGGCGAGATGTGTAGTGCGCGACAGAATTTTTCAAGAAGTTCACAATCTATTGAATCCTTCTTGAAAATGGTTGAAAGATAGTTGTATGTAATACCCACACTTTCAGCCACATCCTTCTTCACAAAGTTGTTTTCTTCAATATACCTTTGGAGTAAACTGCCGACATGTTTCATAATTTATTAATGCTAAATAATGTTAAATGTTAATATTATGGTGGCTGAGTTAATTATTATGTGAAATAAATGTCTTAATTTCGTGTCATAAAAATAATACAAAATTTCTAAATAAACAAATCAATGACAGCAGGAGAAGCACTATCTAACTATTTAAGGAGCCTTGACCCATCGGAAAGACGTAAAATGTCACGAAATATCCGTCAGGGATGCTCCATATCGCGCCAGGTGCTATACAATTGGACTGTAGGCGCTACTCCTATCAAGCCGATTTATCGTGACAAAATTAACCAAATTGTAGGTGGGGATATCTTTAGTTGTGTCGCAAAATGTGTAAATTGATATGAATGGACTATTAACAACTTGTGAATTTTGTGCGGTTGACAGAGATATTATCATCGTTTCGCCAACAGGAGAGGCTATATCTTTGCAAGCCGTGAGAGGAATCATAGAACACTTGGCCGAAGAAATTGCCGTGTGTTTCCCGGAGGCATATAGCGCACTCACCGAGATCTACGCTGAAAGTAGATTAAATCGTGTATATTTCCTTCAACGCATAGTTATACGATTCCTTAAATGCAATTATAGCCCGAGCGACAACCGGCCCGACTTCTACAATGGTACCTTTGCGAACATTGAGTATGTGTCGTGCCCAATGCGAGGGGAATGTGAGTTGGAGGGTATTGTCTGCAATCCCAAATACAAACCCTCTCTCCGCCCCGCAGAAATGAGGGTCATGGTAAAATGGTATGAGGGGCTAAACGAGGATGAAATTGCCGAATCACTCTGTCTTAGCACCTGTACTGTTCATAATCACATCCGCAATGCTTACATCCGACTTGGTGTTCACTCCAGGAGTGAGTTCGTTAAGTATGCGGTTTTGCATAATCTCTTCTCATGAATACAGACCAAAAATATAGTCAAGACCAAATCAACAGGGTCCTGTCGGATGCCGATATCCGCAAATTTATTCCTGGCTGTAAGACTAAAGCGGAACAAAAGTTGACGTGTCCGTTTTGTGGATCCAAGAATTTCAGTGTGGTCCATAAGTCGGGTAAAAACTTCGCCCATTGCTTTGAGTGTGAACAAAATCTTAATCCGGTAAGTGCCGTTATGCACTTCCAAGGTTTAAAATTTATTGAAGCATTAGAGGCTTGTGCTTCGGAAGCCGGAATTTTCCTTATTCCAAATGAACGTCGGCGTGCTGATGCAATCAAAGAGGCTAAGACGAAAAATGCCAAGTCTTTCGCCGCGCAACAACTTGAAAGTAGTGGCCTTACTGAAGCGGATGTTGTGGCCACTACTATAGATGACCGTGGAAAGGAAGGCCAAATAGTGCCATTCCAACGAGGAAGTATCGACGGGAACTTCAGAGCCAGTGGTTACGGTGATGATATGCTCATCTACTACTATGACCTTGACGGTCGAGCGATGACATATTCATTGAGAGGTAAGGGTGGCAGACAGCAGCCTTACTTACGTGTTCGATTTTCCAATCCTGATGCACATCCTGATAGGTCCGGCAAGCCAAAGAAGTATCAGACTATGCCCGGGGCGCCGTCAAAGGTTTACATCCCTCAATATATCCGTGACCTGTATAAGAGGGGTGAGCATATTGAAACACTGTTTGTACAGGAGGGAGAGAAGAAGGCCGAGAAAGCATGTAAGCACGGAATCCCATCGATAGGAATTCAAGGCATAAATAATTTTGGCTCTGAACGAGATGGCTTACTAACTGAGATACAACTTCTGGCCAAGGTGTGCTCCATTACAAACATCGTACTGGTGATGGATAGCGACTGGAACGATCTACACCGCAATATAACCACAGGCGATGATGCAGACAAGCGCCCCAATTCATTCAGTAAGGCAGTCATAAAATTCAAGGCCTACATTGGATCCCTGCATAATGCCGGGCTTTCTGTTGATGTTTGGTGGGGCCATGTTAATGATAACCCGGGAAACGACAAAGGCATTGACGATCTGTTGTGCAATACACTGAAAGGCCGGGAAGATACCCTTGTCGCAGATATTGATAAGGCTATGCACGCACACGATGGGCGTGCAACCTATATCAATATTCACAAGATTTCGGCAATCTCAGACAAGAAAATCGAGGACTTTTGGCTGCTCAATGACAACCAGGCTTTCTTTGATTTCCACAAAGACCGCCTAAAGAATGTCGACACATTCAAGATCCGACGAATCAGATATAAGGTTGAAGACGGTAAACTCGTACAACTAAACCGCTATTCCTCGGATGTTGATATTTGGAGCATAGAGAAGGATAGCAAGGATCAGGACAAAGTTGTATTCAATATGATGGAATCGTTGGAGTTCTTAAAGGCCAACGGCTTCTTTCGCCTTAGAACGGTGAGCAATGGATTGGCTGACTATGAGTATATCAGGATAGATGACGGCATCATTGACCGCACTACTCCTGTGGAAATTCGCGGCTTTATCTTTGACTACATAAAAGGCACTTGTGTCAAACAGCCAATCGTGCAAGAATTTTTTGCCAAGAAGCTCGACACACTGTTGGCGGATAAAAAACTTGAACGTATGGACTACCGCGAAAATGATTTTAACTACTTCTCGCCGAGTGTTCAGCACATGTACTACAACAATGGGACAGTCGAAGTTACGGCCAGCGATATCGTGCCGGAGAAGCCTTTGTGTGACGTATGGCGAACCCGGATAATGCCGCGCCGCTTTCACCGTGTGCCAATAATTTCTTCAATAGAAAAGGGCGATTCTCAGGGGTACGACGGCTTCCACTTCGCCATCACCCCGGAGGGCGAAAAATGCGAGTTCCTTACTTACTTGATCAACACCTCAAACACATTCTATCCGCACGATGCCCCGAGGGATCTTTTGCCGGAGGAATATCAGCAGTTTGCTCAGCATCTCATCAACAAACTTACCACCATTGGATATCTGCTATGCAATTACAAGTTTAGTAGTGAACGTAAGGCAGTGATCATACAGGATTATTTAATGAGTGAGGTCGGCCAAAGCCACGGAGGCGCGGGTAAGTCTATACTTGGTGAAGCCATCGGAAAGGTCATCCCACAACTAATGCTCGACGGTAAGAGCGAAACAGATGATAAATTCTTCTTTGAATCTGTCAACCTCTCAACTCGCAACATCTTCATAGATGATGTGCGCGTTAACTACAACTTTGAGCGCATATTTGCTATGGTGACGGGCAAGATGACTATTCTACGTAAGAATATGGCCCCGCTCGAGATTGAAAAAGAGGAGTCACCCAAAATTCTGATTACAACCAATCATGCCATCAATAAGGCTGAGGAAGGTGCCACACAACGCCGTATCGCTTATATGGAATTTTCATCGTGGTATAATCCGGCGCACACGGTCATTGATGACTTCCACCACATGCTGTTTGATGATTGGGATGACGAACAGTGGAATCTGTTCGACAACCTTATGGCAGAGTGTTTGATGTACTATCTACGCTCGATGGAATTGAAATGGTATAGGGAAGGTATGGGAGCAGTGCCCCCGCCGATGGGCAATATTATGCTCCGTACACTACGCCAGGAAATGAGTGAGGTGCTATTTCAATGGGCCGAAGAATACTACGATCCTTCAGGCCCGCATCTTAACGCTACCGAGAAGAAAGCGGAGATTCTTGCCGCATTCTTTGAGTGTGCGGGTAAGACCGGCCACGGTGTGACATCAAGTAACTTCAGCAGAAAGATAAAAGCATATTGCCGATTCAAAGGTTATGACTTCAACCAAAACCAACCTAACGAGCAAGGACAGTTCTATGCCGATTGGAAGCCAAGCCATCAGAGTGAGTCGTTCATCGGAACGGCTCATAAGAGCGGCGGTGCCGAATACTACACAATTTTCAGTCAGGATAAACAAAAAGAGATAAAACCATTTTAACGAATGACCATGTCGAAATCAGAAATTATAATCAATATTGTATGCCGGGTTTGTGGTGTTCGTGTCAGCAAATTGCTTTCACCGATCAGAACAGGGCAATTATATTTTGCACGTATGCTTGCTGTAAGATTCCTCGAAGAAGCCGGAGAAACGCACGAAACCATTGGCTGGCTCCTAAATCGCACTCGCCCATCGATCACTTATACATCTAAGGCTCAAAAACGAGAATACGAGCAGAATAAATTATTCAGAGCGAAGTGTGAAATCATAAAATCCAAACTCGATGAGCAAGCAAGATCCCCCCAATCCGTATGAATTCCTGAAGGTGCAAGGTGTGCCAGGCGTAGAAGCCTCGGCCGATGATGAACAGCACAGTCTGAATATTACTGACAGCAACCAGGAAACAGCCATAATCATTACCCGGAAAACCGGTGAATACTGGTATGGCGGCTTTCAGTTCTATTGGCACCATGGCAACACTTCTTACAAGCGCCCGGATCCTGCAAATGGATTGTTCAGGTCAGAACGCGAAACGAGACTTTACTATATAGGCTACCTCTCGCTGTTCTTGGATTACTACCTCGAGGACACAAAGTCTTCCATTAAATCTGCCTTACTCGAATTTTCACAACAAACACTTTTTTAGATATGAGTTTTTCAAGTATCCTACTTTACACACTTGCTGCTCTTGTGGCCATTCTCGGCCTTCTCACTGGAGTGGCAATGCTTATTGTCGAACCGACAGCCACTCAGCCCCCGGCTCCCCCTTCTGTTTGTGAGTGCACGTCTGATCAATCGTGCGACTTTGAAGATGATGAGCCGCGTTCAAAATACATCATTGCTGAGAGATCATCAGACAGGCTGTTTATCCGGGTTGTCGCCAATGGCGAAGCAACACTCGAGGCCGCCAAAGAAATCATTTCCACCTATGCCAAATCGTATCAGCGCGTCGACATCTGCGAATCAGATGGTACAGAAAGAGGCGAAGAATGTATGAGTTATTCTGAGGGCCTGCTGGTCGATTATCGTACAGGTAAAACAATACCCATTGAACTATGATTGAATATACTCCCGAACAAATCAGAGCAGCCAGGCGTGCGAGTAAGGCATTAAAAGCACTTTCAGATAGCGGCCTATATCTTATTCAGCATGGATCTTCTGGTGATATATATGCAATACCACAGGAAATGTCATTTGATGTCAGTGGTTTGGATACGCATAAACTACTTGATTGCGGGCATATTGATGATGCCGGTGATTGGTAACAAAAACAAAAAAAGGATATGAGCAACGATAGTCCTCTCCGTGCCGTTCTGATGAAGACATTCTATTGTCACGGCATTCGATTCAACAAGGGTGAGATCTATGATATCTCCAAATTCAGTACTGCGAATGGTAGTGCCGTCGTATATCTGAAATTTGGGCTTGGAGCAATCGCCGTCATGCCGTCGACGATTCAGATATTGGCCCCTGAGCACAAACATAATAAACCAAATAAAAAACGATGGCGCAAAAAGAAGAAAAATGTATCCTGATGGAATTTGACTATTGGAACAATACGCCACTGTCAATAGCCGAATACTGCGGAGGTCTAAGCCTCAATCATACAGAATATGTGATTGTGGGTGACGAGCATGATTTAGTTCGCCGCGATTTTGCAGAAATCTATGCGCGCGTAGGTAGGGCTAAATTCCTCGAAGTAATCAGGGACAACTACCAGGCATCCCCAACAGAACTTAAAGAACTATTCAAAAATATCAAGCAATGAAGAATTATACCTTGGCAGATCTAACGACTGCACTGCGGCGATTTACTGAAGCACTCAGGTCGGCACCACCGCGTCAAGACCCCGAAATCGTAGACGTAGAGTACGAAGACATCTCAGACATCGAGGAAGAAGAACCGGGAGAGGAGGCCTATTGCGTGCCGATATGATTACCGCGTTCACTCACATAGTCTTTGTGAGGTGCCCGAATGTGATAAACGTACAGCCGGGTACAATATACCTCGATGCAATGGGACACACTGCTATATGGCAATGCCCTTGCGGTTGTGGCAACATCTCAAAGGTCAAAATCAGGAAATGCAAGGTGTTTGATCCGTATGATAGATTTGCCTTGCCTGAAGGTGTCGCCGGATATGAGTTAAGCGATGACGGCGAGTTCTCGGCAACGCCAGTCTTTATGGATCCCCAATGCCCCACCGGCCTGGTATATGGCATTGAGCATAACAACGTAATAATTCATAATAAAAACAAGTAAACTATATGGATGAAAAAAAGTTTGTGCAGGCTGTAATCGCCTGTTACCGTTATCCGCTTTCAGAAAAACTCGTTGGGGTGGATTTTCGTCGAAATGTAATGTGTGCCAATCGAAAAAGACTGCGGCCACAAAAAAACAGCGTCGTGAATCGGCTTCTATTGAGGGCATGACTTTTCCTGAATTTGAAGGGAAGACTACCCAAGAAGTAATAACAATGATGACTCGAGCAAAGGCGTGGCTTTCGCGTCAAGGCTTCGACATCAAACTCTCAGGCGAATTCCGAGAGGTGAAAATTCGACCAATAAAATTTGAATTATAACATGATGAAAGGCATCAATTTTGAAGAACGAAAAGAGTATGACCTTCACGTCTTGGTGGATGGTTGCACGATGTGCTCTGTCAACAAGGTGTTAGCCTTCTCCAGCAACTTTGCAGACAATATCGCACATCGACATCTACCGAAAAAATGCGGCCTGATAGTGATGATAAATGCAAGGAAATTGAATCGGTATGGCAGCGCTTGCCGGAACAGACCAGGAAGGCCGCACAAGAAGCGGCACACTTGCTCGGATCTTTGCTTTACAGACTCGGCGCACACTGCCTGACAATCGACGCTATGGCCGACGGAAAACCGCATACACTAACTATAACCCTTAACAAGAAAAATGCAGATTAAAGGAAAAATCGTCACCGCATTGCCTGAGGCCCGCGGTGTCAGCAAAGCCGGGAAGCCCTGGCGAAAACGCGAATATGTGTTGGAAACACAAGAAAGTTACCCCAAGAAAATTGCCTTTGAGGTAATGAATGATCGCATCGACCAAATGAACATTCAAGTCGGATTACTTTATACGGTCGAGGTCAACGCAGAGAGCCGCGAGTATAACGGCAAATGGTACACCACGCTAACAGGATGGAAAGTAACCCCCGGAATTTAAGGTATGGAACAACAACGAATCACCACAATCAATGGCGTCGACATCGTCACTGTTGAACAGAACGGAGAAATCTTCGTCCCTATCAAACCAATCTGTGAAGTTGTCACAGTAAACTATACATCTCAGGTTGAAAAACTTCAATCGGACGAAACATTCGCTACTTCAACTGTCCCCCTCCGGGGGATAGTTGCCGCCGACGGAAAGGAGCGAGAGATGCTATGTCTGCCGTTGTGGCTCGTCTATCTATGGCTTGGTACGATAAATCCTAAATATGTCTCAGACGAAGCGCGTCCCAAAGTCATCGCCTATCGTCTCGAGTGCGCCCGGGCTCTTTATGAGCATTTCACCGGCTCAATGCGTCGCACCATCGAAACCAACAACGCTGAGATTGACCTGCTCCGGCAGATCAATTCGGCAATCACAGACGAGAAGGAAGCCAAAGGCCGACGGAAGAAAGCGGAAGAAGCACTCGGCAAACTCAGATCAGAGCGTCTCAACACTCAACCGAGCCTGTTTTGAAAAAAATCACGCCAATGCGAAATTTTTTTGTCAAAATATTTTGATATTAAAATTAATATCACTAACTTTGCAGTGTTAATTAATCAGAGAACGAAAATGAAGTACAAAGAACTCCACAAAATCCTCCGAAAAGCCGGGATGATTGAATTGGGGGAGCAACGAGCGGGTCACCCGCTATGGCTTAATCCCAAAACAGGCGAGAAGTTTACGACAAGCAACCACGGATCGCACGAAGTCGCAACAGGAACCCTAAAGTCAATCCTTAGAACGGCTGGAATCGAAAACAAAAAGTAAACCAAAGAGAGGGGCTGGTCCCGGCCCCTCTCTACAAAAAAATATAAGAGATATGAAAACCGTAAGAGTATTTATAGAACGCGCTAAGGACGGTGTATATAGCGCATATATGCCCGATGACAATAAACTCCACTTCAATGCGATAGGAGAAGGAGCGACAGCAAAAGAGGCACACGATGATTTTATGGCCGTAGTTGATGCTTTCCGCGTTGACTTCCCTGAAGAAATTGCAGATCTGCAGTTTGATTTTTCCTACGATCTTGCATCGTTCCTTGCCTACTATGGTGGAAAACTCACTCTCGCCGGCTTATCCCGTATCACTGGCGTTGCACAGGGTCAACTATCCCATTACATCACCGGGCATCGCAATCCTTCTCCACGTACAGTTGAGAAAATCAACCAAGCCCTGCATTCCTTTGCCGCAGAATTGAGTCAAGTTCATTTCGTATGATTAATTAACACCTTTCGACCTATTGGTCTTGACTCAGCCCTCGCCATCGCGGCGGGGGCTTTTTTGTTGATTACGAAAATAATGGCTAACTTTGTGTCACATTTTTAAGACGTTTTTATGAAACCTTCATTTGTCCTATTTCATGCAGAAACCGTCAACGAGGAGCAGAATGCGGTGTGCCACCTAGTTCTAGTTCCTGTCGTTGATGGGACTCCTCAACAACCGCAAGAGTTTTTCTTTAACCCAGAGGCTGAGTTCCTGATGGTGATGTCAGGCATAACAGAGGCTCAAGTAAAATCTTATCCAACTTTTGCTCAGCAATGGCCGAGAGTCCAAGAGGTCTTTGAACAATTTGAAATGGCGGTATGCTCGGCCGAGGGTTACTCTGCTAGGGCGCTGTATAACACCCTCACCCGCCTTGATGTGTCCTTCTCATCAATTCGCTATTGCAATGCAAAGGCAATTTGTCGTAGAACTCTGAACGAGGTGTCGTATAGCCTTGACTATCTTAGTTATAAATTATACGATGATACGGTACCGTCTAATGAGCCTGTAATGATCGCGCAACGTTGGTGCGACCTGGCGATCAAAGGCCTCGACAGCGTTCCCGAACAATCGCTTGCGGCCTTCCTCTCCGTCGTAAAGATCCAACCTGGAGAACTCACGCCGGACACATTCACACCCTCTCTTTGCAAAAAAGTTTATTCAAAGCGCAACCACTTGACATTCGACGCATCTTCAGTAGATGTCGATGCAGACCCGGACAATCCTTTCTACGACATGAATGTAGTATTTACCGGGAAGATGGAATCTATGAAACGCGACGATGCAAGAGTGGCTGTTGTCAGAATTGGAGGTCAGGCCCCAGAACGTCTTACACAAGATACTGACTACCTTGTTGTTGGTATTCAGGATTTGCGTGTTGTAGGTGAGAAGGGCCTAAGTGGTAAAATGAAGACTGCTGCCAAATATAAAGAAAAGGGAATGCCCATTGAGATAATCGATGAGCAAGATTTTCTTGACATGCTGAACAAGAGATAAACTTTCTTCGTGAATTATTTGGTAGTGTGAGGTTATTTTCGTACCTTTGCAGTGCTACAACTCATGGTCGTTTGCCGACTACCGGGAGCGTAGGTTCAGACGCTCGACATAACTTCGGGCTTTTTTTATGCCCGTTTTTCATGAAGTTTACTTCATGAAGTTAACATAAGTAGCCCCTTACGGCTGTCATTCCGAATTCATAATACCGCCCTCTGTGGTCGACTATCATGAGTTGTAGCAACGGAATTGGCAGCCGTTTTCTAGTCTGCCTGTATGCTACAACTCATGATAGTCAAAATCATGCAACAATCAGTTTTATACAAGGTCCAGGGCAGACCGAACAATAAGCCCCTCGTGATCTTAACCGGCCCCGCCCTCGGGGTCGAATTGAAGAAGTCGCCGAGTCCAGCGAAGAACTACTCAACCCCTATCACCGTGCGGATCTCCCGCGCCCTCTCCGCCCTGTTGAAGTTGGCGAAGTGCCGTTGTACGGCACGCAACATCTTCCGCGCCCTGTTCTGCGAGAAGGTATCGCTGGTCGTGGCCGTGGTAGTCATCACCGCCATGTGGTGGCACAACATCTCTATTGATAACGTCATCGAGGCCCAGGAGGCTGTAGGCACTGATTGCCTTTACGGCATGCCCTGGGCTATCGTGTGGGCATGCCGCGCCACATTCGCCGACACCAAATCAACCAAGTCATCGACGAAGTCGCTTTGCTCAGCAAAGAAAGGAGGTCAACAGTGATGTTTTTCTTTGATAACGTACAGACGTTTTCAACATCAGGAAAGTCTGTAAAAGGCCAGTTTCTCCAGAGAATGGCTAAGCGCTTTGAGGGCGTACTGGTACAAGGCGACGATGCTCCGCTTACAATAACGATGGCTATGCGCGATAAGGCCCGTATTCTCGATACTCGTGTTAGGCATGGCCGCGCTACGTATGTGGACTATGTATTAGACCGCACGGGTAATTATGGCCAAATAACAGCATATCCGGTGTCGGACTATGTGGACTTCGACAAGCAGCCTTATTTCCGCCTATTCTTCCATAAGGTCGCACGTACGGCCACCATTCCGGAGGCTGTCGCGTTAACATCGCTAATGGAAGGAGGTGACGAATGAGCGCAAAACATTTCCCGGCAGTTTACATGTCGTTAAATCGCTGTGACGAAAGCAATGGCCAACCGTCGACTGACTATGTCGTTATCGACTTCCAAGATTCAGAGGACACCAGTGCGGGCTTCATCGTGCTCGACGATCCGGCTTATCTGTTCTTGCTCCGCTCTGCGATCGATTCGTTCATCAAAGAACATAATATCAAACAACAAATAACCTTAGACATGAAAGAGAATGAAGAATCCAAACAGCCCGAAGTTCCGGCTGCTGTAACTATCCTCGCCCAGTATATGGCCCAGTTTATGATGACTGATAGCATTCGCACTCCGGGCGTGGAACTGAAGACCACAGACGACATCATCAACGATCTGTCCTCGATGTGCGAACTCGAGCCCAACGACGTGGCCGCGCTTCTCGTCAGAACCGGCTTCAAGACCTACCATGACGCAGACGGACGGCATGGCTGGATGTTGGTTAGGCGACCGTTTGAACTGGATCCTAACCACCCTGTAAAGGTAGATTCTTTGCAGTAGCAAAGCGCAAGGCGGTAAGATTTAGGTTTGCTCCGTCACGTTAGAGAGCCGCTCCATCCGGGGCGGCTCTCGCTGTATGGTATCTTTGTTAACGTCAGGCGATGGTATTTTTGCACTCTCATTCGGTACTTTCCGGGGCCTTATATATCCTTTCTACACACGTAAAAGGTGTATAAAACCCCAATATAATGCAAAGTTAAGCCTTGTCAACGGCATATCAAAATTTTTCGGTGAAAAGTTCTTTACCTTGACATTTCGCCCGGTGGCCGCTTCCGCGCCCCTGCACCCCCTTCAGAAAGGAGTATGGGCATGAGTTGTGCAAAAGAACGGCACGACGGCACGGCATCGGTCATCGAGCCGGGAGAGGGGAGAGGGGAGAGCGCTGCTGTAGCAATCTACTACTCCGGCTGCTATTGTATTTCTTGGTACTGGTCCATAGATGCCATCATATTGCCATTACCCCATTATCTATGTAAGAATGTCGGAGGTATGTTGTGTAAATCACACGATGGCTTTTATTTTATCTTAATTTTTCTTCTAATAAGTAGAAAAAAAAAGTACAAAAGTACAAAAAGGCTGTTTACGTTTGTAAATCAGCGTTTTGCGACCGTACTTTTTCCGCACTTTTATGTACTTATGTCCAAAAGTTCAAATCACAATCTTTGCCGTACCCGAAAATCATTGTGGAGTACTGAAAAAAGTGCGGATGTAATGCATTGATATATGTGCTGTTATGTCGCTTCGTACTTTCGCACTTTTATATCGTACTTTGTGGTTAATCATTTTGTGAAATTTGCACGGCTATTTTTTATAAATTGTTTACATATATAATCTAATTGAGAAATTATAAGTAACTTTGCATACTCATACTCAGTATTTTATTTCTCTCTTCCTCTATGTCTCAATTTAACATCTACCTTAAGACACCAGACTATCTGAAAGATTGGTTGCGCCATGAAATGTGGAATGAGGACGAACAGCGCATCGTTTTTCCTCGAAATTCCGCTGAATGGATTGTGCTGTGCCTGTTCCTCGGAAAGCGGCCCGCCGATGCCCCGGTCGACGTGGCCGATGATGATCTTCTTCCTATCAAGGTGCCAACTCAGCCCGGCAAGAATCCCGCCGTATTCAATTACATGCCGGAGTTCGCCAAGAAGGCTCTGATCAATACCATCAAGCGCCGCTTCAAATTTCTGATGTGGAAGGAACTTCACGTCATCAAGCCCGACGAGGTACAGATTACGGACATCATCTATGCCTTCATGGAGAAGCACGGTATCTCTGATAATGGCAAGAACTGGGAAACGATTCGTCAGATGTACTTCAGGATGCGAAAAGTTTACGGCGAAAAATAATGTTAATTTTTTTTGTATTTTTCGTGTTTATTTCAGACGCAAAAATTAACAAGACGTACAAATCATACAAACTGAAACAAATCCCACAATACGCCAATGTCAAGAATTAATTCTCGATCCAGTCTTTCGCCACGCCTTCCTGAAATCTCCGAATTGGGATTTGTGCCATGCCGCCTTCTGCCCCCCGACCTAATGCTACAAAGTATGACAGGCCAGTTGGTGGCTATATCTGCTCCGATAACATCAATCAGCATTATTGCGCAAGCGACATACACTTGGGAGGGTAGCACTGTCAATCATGCCCGTCAGGAAAAGGGCACACTGAAATTCATCACCAATGACTATATCCCAGACGATGAGCCTTTGGCATTTGTGCTTACAACGCCGGACGGCCAACAGTACATTGTAGGCAAACGTGAGGGTCGTTTTCCCGTCATCAACTACTCGGACACTACCGGTCAGCGTGCCGGTGACAGGGCCGCGCGTACTTACACAGTGACTTATGTGGCCCCGAAAGCGGCCATTGAGTGCGTTGTATAGTCTTTTACAGTATTAATTTCAGGTGATAATTTTGCGGCATAATCTTGACAGACTATGCCCAAAAATTATCACCTTCACCTCACCGGATTTGTTGGCTACTGGAATTTTTCTAAAGACCAGGTGGCCTATATCCTCGACCAACACAAGGACGAGGAGGTGCACGTGTTGATTGACTCGCTCGGTGGCTACGCCTATGAGGCACTGTCTATTTCGTCATTATTCAAGTTGCACGGCAACGTGCATGTGCATTTCATCGGTGCCAATGCTTCTGCCGCTACCATCGCATCGATGGGTGCGAAGCGAATTACCATTGACATCGATGCGATCTATCTTGTGCATAAATGTCTGAGTTGGGTTGACCGATGGGGCGACATGAACGAGGATGATATTACCGCGCTCATTGAGGATCTTGAAAAACTCAAGTCTGAGCAAGGCACTCTGAACAAGGTAATAGCCAATATGTACGCCCGCCGATGCAAGAAAGACCAGGCAGATCTGATGGACCTGATGGGTCAGAATAAATTCATCTCGGCTAAACAGGCCCTTGACTGGGGCTTTGTCGACGAGGTGACCGATGACGCAGAAGACAAAACATCCCCTCTCGACAAATCAACACTCACCGCCATGGCCGCCGCAGGTCTGCCTTTGCCACCCTCGGCCAAAGGCTCTATGCCCGGCTGGCTTCAGAAAATCATATCCGCTTTTTCATCAGAACCCGCGCAACCAGTCAACGAGGCTGACACCAAGGAACCTCAGGCCAAGGAAAGCGCACAAAATCCTCAATCTCCTATGAGCAAAACTTTCTCTCTCATGGCCGCCGCCCTTGGCGCTTCTGTGGCTCAGACTGACGGCAAGTATGTTTTCGCCGAATCTGATCTTGACAAAATCGAAGCAGAACTCGACAAGAAGGACAAAGCCATCGCTGACAAGGACCGAACCATCGCTGACAAGGACAAGACTATCGCAGACCTCGAAGCCAAAGTCAAGGATCTCGGCAAGGAGCCCGCTACCCCGACCGGCACCGTGACGGAAACCGGTGCCGATAAGGATGACTGTGGCCCCACCGGCAATCTCGAAAAAGATGTCGAGTTCCTGATGTCCCTCTAATCTCTCAATCTCTAACCTCTCTCCAAAATGCCTACAACAACCGACAACCAGACTCAGATAGTCATTGATGATCGCACTCTCGAGGACTATAAGAAAACAGCCATCAAATGGCAGCCGGTACTCCAGGCGCTTCCTATCGCTCAGGCCGAAGACGTGCTTAAGTATATGCACGGCATCAAGGGCTTGCGCGGCGTGATGCGCTTCGGAGAAATCAGCGCCAAATCGCAGTTCGGTCCCTACAACCCCGACCGAGTGGTCAAGTCTGACGTGAACATCAAGCACCGCGACCTTGAAACCTTCATGGGTAGCGTGATCGAGAAGTTCCATCCCAATGACTACGCTTTCTGGACTATGGGTTACAACTCGGCCACTCGTGGCGATGCCCAGAAGAAAGCGACAACCGCACTCATCGTTCTTAAGGAAATCTGCAAGGCCCGCGGCGAGGCTCTTGCTTACGCCATCTTCAACGGTGTGCGTAAGGAAGACGGCGACAAGACTGTTGACCTATTCGACGGCTTCCACACAATCGCTGACAAGGAAATCGAGGCCGGCAACCTCAGTGCGGCCAAGGGTAACCTGTACACGCTTACTGAGGACGTCACCAACCTCAATGCCGTTGACATCGCCAAGGATATCATCTTCGGGCTCGACCCCTATCTGCGCCGTACTCCCTCGCTCCTGTTCTGCTCCCAGGACTTCGCCGACAAGTACAACGAAGCCTATCTCGAAACTCACACCGGCCTGGTCTACAACACCAAGTATAATCAGCCGGTCATCGAGGGCAGCAATGGCAATGTCACTCTCTGCCCCCTTGCCGAACTCGATGGTACCACCAAGTTCTACCTTACTCCCAAGGAAAATATGCTCTGGGGTACAGACAACGAAAGCGACAAAACGCAAATCGTCGTTGACCGCTTCGAGTCGTTCCGCCTCACTCTCTCAAGCACTATGTTCTTCGGCGTGCAGTTCCACTCTCTCGACAAGCGCCGCATGAAAGTCATCAACATCGTGCCCCCGGCTCCGTCAAATCCAACCGATCAGAACTCGGGCGCCCAGTAATCACCAACCAATCAATGCAACGACAATGAGTAAGTGCGCTAATATTCAGAAATCTCTCGGGTGGTGCCAAGGCACCCCCGAGATGCCCGGCATCAAACGCCGCGTCTACTACATCTCGAAAAATCATATCCTTGGCTGGCCCTCTCTCCCTAAGGATGAACTTGGCCGCCCCACGTCTGCTGTGTACGAGGGTAACTTCCTACTCGAAGAAGATGCCTTTTGGCACTACATCGATCATCTCCCCAACAAGGCCGAATTCAAGTCTGAAACACAGGGCGAGGTCCCCAGTCAGACGCAGAAGAACACGGTGACTATCGTGCATCCCGCCGTCGGCGAGGAAGCCGCCGCCGCTACCTGTTATCTGCTCAACAGCGACAATGTGTTCCTGGTGGAAGATATGAAAGGCCGTTTTCGTGTCGTAGGATCTCCCTACTATGACGGCGTAACTACCTACGCCCGTGACAACGGACAGGGCGCGACCGGCACCACCGGCACCACCATCAGCCTTGAGGCAAGCGATATGGTTGACTGCCCCTTCTACAACGGTGAAATCGTAACAGAAGATGGCACTATCAACGAAGACACCGGCAAGGCAAGCAACTGATTCTCCCTCTCCTCGCCCCGGAAGCCTACTGTCGGAATTGACCAACGGCAAATCTCTGTCGTTGGCCTCCACGAAGGCTCCCGGGGCTTCTCTTTCCAAGGATCTGTTTGCTGTGCAGAAACGCAAGTCTTGGGATAAGAGTGTCGAGGCCAGGTGTGATTTTGCTTGGAAACCGAGGCTCGTTCCCCGTGCCGGAGTATGGTTTATATCTCTTTGGCAAAAGTCTGTGAAAGGCCGCACGCTTACTGAAATCAAGCAAGATGAAGCGGAGATAGCACACTTTGCCGAAGCAATCTCAGAAATGATCATCGACCTGTTGGGCCGCAATCTTGCACAGGCGGATTGGGCGATAATCACTACTCCTAAGCGCCGGCATAAGGTTCATAATTTTGCAAGCCTTATTTGCATCGAAATCCACAAGCGGTTGCAAATACCATTCATTGAGGATGTTGCTATTTGCAAGTCAAAGGAACGCATCAATGCTGTTTTCGAGCTCAACGCTATGCCACCACAAACCAATCTGATTGTTTTCGATGATTTTGTGACCACCGGGAGCACTCTTAAAAGCATGGATCAACTTCTTAAACCTCTCAATAAAAATCTGCTTTTCATAGCGGGTATCAACAACAAACTGTAATGAATCAGGATCTCAATCTCAAAATCAAAACGTGGCTCGACACTCCTGTTGCCGACCGCGATACCATTGAGGGCGCACGTCTGCTTTTGCAGATTACCCGCAATCAAATCATTTTCCGCAATGCTATGCGTAATCCCGACAGATACGCTGACCGCGTTGCGTATGAACTGCAGAAGGCATATAAGACTCGCCTTAATGCGGTCACTAAATCTGAAGTTGACTCGCTCATGGCCCAAGTCAACGCAATCAACGCCGCCCGTGGCCTCGACAAGACTCCGGATTCGGAGCGGTCAGAGTTCCAGCGGGGCAAACGAGCCGACCATGCGGATCTTCCCGAAAATGTTCAGCGGTTGTGGGAGGACAATGCCGAAATTATGAAGAAGATGCGCGACTGCCATACGCATCTGCGCCTCATCACACCCGAGAACAGCACTTGCCCGGACAGTGACCGTTACCCCTGGGCAAAAGAAATCATCCGCCTCGATAAGCAGTACCGGGAGAATTTCAATCTCTATGACCACTATATCAAGGGCACGCCGCTGGCATCAACTGAAATAGCGGTTGACCCTCGGACAGCCTCGAAAAATGCGGTCAAGTCATTGCATCTTGCCCTCGGCCGATATTCAAAGAATCCTTCTGATGAATTGGCCGAACAAATCCGAGGCTTATTCGCCAAGGTTGACAATCCCGATGAAAAACTAATTGCCAAAATGACGGCTGCCGGACTTTTGGCCAATGATTCTGCCACTCAATCGTGAAACGTACCGCAACAATAAGCGATATCATACAGCCACTTGATAGCACACCATATCAATGTTACATGAGCAATGCTATACAAGTGGCTGATGTGCTTGAATATGCCCTTGCCTTCACAGGCCCCGCCGATGTGACTATGACTTCGTTCTCTATCAGTGAGGAATTTCTGCGTCGCCTTTTCTTTATCCGCAAGAAAGGTAATATCCGATCTCTCAGAATTGTGCTTGACTATAAGGCCACGAATAAGACACTCCTGTTATGGCCATTCATCGCCCAAACGGTAGAGCATTGTTTCCTTGCCGATAATCATAGTAAGATTCTGTTGATTCGTAGTGATTCAGCAATGGTGGCCGTCGTTACCAGTCAGAACCTTACCCGAGGCAACCGATATGAGTGCGCTTCAATAGTAACAGATCCGGCATGCTGTGCCAATATCGCGGCGCAGCTCGAAGAAGTTATCAAATCCCAAAGTGTGCCTTTCCATGACATATACAGACAACGAGTTGCAACAAATTGAGGATCTTGCCACTCTCTACATAAAACCTACCGAAATGGCCGTGTTGCTCGGCGTGCCGGAGGCCGATTTCAAAAGTGACATCGCTACGCCCGAACACCCGGCGCGCCGGGCATATATCAAGGGCAAACTTGGTCAGAAACTAGAGGTCCACAGGCAGATGGCTGAACTGGCTCGTGTCGGCTCGCCTCTCGCACTGGAGCAAAGCCAAAAGGCTCTGCTCGATATGGAAGATGACGAACTGTAAAGGCACATCTTACCTCTTAATTCCGCTCTCCTATGGCTCTTCCTGCTACAATAGATGCTTGCCGCGCAGACCTATTCACTCCGCGCCAGGAACTTGAAGAACGCTACACCGAAGTTATGGTGAAGCGCATTATACGTGTCCGCGAGGCTTACAATTATCTGCTTTCCAATCCTACCGTCAAGGACAAACAGATTGTGGATCATATTATGCTGGCACACCCCGAAATCCATAAATCATCAGCGTACAGCGATCTTCAGATCGTGAAGACTTTGTTGCCTTCTATCTCTCAGCAAAGCCGTGATTTTCACCGATGGCGTTACAATGAGATGATTATGGAAACATACGAGATGGCTAAGCGGCACAAGGATATGAAGACTATGGAACGTGCCGCCACTTCGTATGCTAAAAATAATCGTGTCTACCTTGAGGATGAAATGACAATGCCGTTTGAACTCATCGTGCCTCAGCCTTTCATTCCCACTATGGATGTTACCGTACTTGGTCTGAAGCCTATGCCTAATGCCTATGAGGCTATAGACAAACTTACCAAGGAAATGTGCAGGGATCTCCCGGATATCGTCGACGTGGAAGCCGAGGAAGCAGACCTGGAGGAAAAGAAATTGTTTGCTCCGCTTTCATCAGAGGAAGGAGGAGAAGATGGCGAAGACTAACGAGACGTACTTTAACCGCCCTCAGATGATTACTCAACTGATTGGGGCTAATACAACTGTGGTGGTTGCCGGTCGACGCACAGGTAAGACCGACAGTATTGCGGCGCCGTATATGCTGAAAATGATGCAACGAATGCCGGGAAGCACCGGCGGCGTTGTAGTGCCTACGTTCAAACATGGACTAACTAACACTTTGCCCGGATTGTTCGCGGCATGGAAGCGATACGGATACCTGAACGGTGTGCATTATGTCGTTGGCCGCCGTCCTCCTAAAAGTTTTGCTTCGCCTATCACTGAGCCCAAGGACTGGGAACAGGTGATTTCATTCTATAACGGCTCGATCGCGGTTATACTTAGCCAAGACCGCCCCGGCGCGGCGAACTCTCTTACACTGTCGTGGCTGCTTGTCGATGAGGCAAAGTTTATCGATCCTGTGAAACTGAATGAGGAAACTCTGCCCGCCAATGGCGGTATCAAGACCCATTTCTCAAGGCACTCCTTCAACCACGCTATTATGATTCTTAGTGATATGCCTCAGAGTAAAAAGGGATCTTGGTTTCTCGAGTATGAAAAGGATATGAACCCTCGGGTAATTGCCGCGATCGAGGCCGGTATCTGTGAGCAATGGCGACTTAAGCAGAAGATTCTCGCAATGAGGGAAAAGGGCATTATGCCGCCTGATTATCTCAGAGGGTATCTGCGTCGGCTGGACCGCAATATCAACCGTTTACGGTCTACGGCTACTTATTACCGTGAATATAGTTCTATCGAGAATCTTGAACTGCTTGGTGAAAAGTATATCCGGCAGATGAAACGCGATCTTACGCCGCTTACATTCCAGACATCTATTCTCTGCAAAAAGATAGGTATATCCCGCAGTGGCTTCTATTCATCGATGCGAGAAGGCCATAAGTACAATGCCAGTGACTTTGAATATCTCGATAATATTGGCTATGATTTTGACCCTGCCGCTATGGATAGCCGTGCCGATGCTGATGTCGACCCTTATGCCGCAATCTGCATCGGTATGGACTACAATGCAAATATCAACTGGATTGTGGCAGGGCAACCTGACGAGGAACTTGGCCGTTTGAATGTGCTTAAATCGTTCTTCGTCAAGTATGAACGCAAAATCCCGGCTCTTGTCGCGGATTTCTGTCAGTATTATGCCTTCCACCGCAATAAGACGGTGATTTTCTATTATGACAGTACAGCCCTTGGCTCAAATTATGCCGTCAATAATATTGACTTTCGTTATACAATCATAAATGAATTTGAGAAGCATGGTTGGTCTGTGCAGCCTATACCGCTTGGCAATCCTATGAAGCATACTGAAAAGTATAACCTGATTAACCGTGGCTTTCAGGGTCTGAACCGCCTTACTCCTATGTTTAATAGGCAGAATAATGATGACCTAATACTTGCCATTCAGACTGCCGGTGTCATAAGGGGGCGCAATGGCTTCCAAAAGGATAAGAGCGGAGAGAAACTTGCCGAAACTGAGGAAGATCGTCTTGAACTCCGTACCGATGGCACGGATGCCTTCGATACTCTTTATATCGGTTGTGAATCTCTACCACAGCGAGGCATGGGTACAATCAACGTGAACGGAATCTTGTAAGTCTCGCCGAAACTCCTATATATTCGGACCTCGACCGCACAATCTTTCTTCTCCTTCTACTTGCAGCCCACCATTGGCATATCCCTCAGCAGGGGCTACCCCCTTCGGCTTTCATAGCGGGGGGAGAGCGGTAAGGGGTAGACTGTGCGCCACCCCTTGGTCAAGAAACCGTCTTTTACCCTCCGGGTAACGTCGGCTACTTTTGCATCACAAAACCTCTCAAACTCTCTCCTATGGAAAAAGTTCTCGATCATTCCCACGCCTACCACAAGACTGCCATTCACCTGGCCGTCTTTATGGTGATTGTCGGCGTTTGCCTGCTCATAGCCGGCCTCGCCATCCCGCCCCAGGGCGAAATCCACTCGTCGGTGCTTATAGCCTTCGGCGAGATAATCACATTCGCCTTTACTCTCATCGGCAGTGTCATCGGTATTAGTGCCCACTACAAATCAATCATCAAACAAATACTTACTCACAATGAAAAAGTTTCTGATCAACCTCATTAACCAACACAGTCGCAACCGTACCCACGTGCAGAACATCGACCGCTTTATGGATAGCGATCGCTTTAAAGCGCTCCCCCTCGTCGAGCGCAAACTTATGGCCAAGCATTCTGCTACAATGCACGAACTCGACGCGATCCTGTCTGAACGTCTGCGAATCCACGGCATCGAAGTCTGAGCAATGCGAAATATCAAATACATAATGGTGCATTGTTCCGGGGGGAATCAGAAAGCAAAGGCTGCCGATGTCCTTGCTTTCTTCCTCGCGCCTGTATCTAAGAAAGGTAGAGGATGGAAAGCCCCAGGCTACCACTACTTCATTGAAGCCAATGGCACTATTGTTGAGATGTGGCCCGAAGAAAAGGTCAGCAATGGCGTCAAGGGTTACAATTCTGTCAGCATTAACGTGTGCTATGCCGGTGGTGTCGACCTCAGTGTTCCGGGCAATCCGCCTGTTGACAACAGAACCCCACAGCAGAAAGCATCGTTGCTCATTCTCCTCAAATCTCTCAAGGCCAAATACCCCGGTGCTGAAATACGTAGCCATAAGGATTTTGCCAATAAAGCCTGTCCCTCTTTCGACGCAACCAAAGAATACGCCTCTCTATGAATTATCTGTACGTTCTTTTTCTCTTTGTCTTCGTGCTTTCGTCATGCCACAGCCATAAAGAAGCCTGTACCCAAGCAACCTATGTGCAGGAGGTGGCGCGGAGCGATGTCACCACTTCTAATGTCGATGCGTACCTGAGTCGACTCGTAAACCGTAATATCGTTGTCACACTTGAAGATGTTGTCGTTCAGTATCAAAGCGAGGATACATCCAAGGTGTCAGACAATCGCCCCCCGGACATACGAAGTCCCACCGCTCCCGCAAGGTTATCAATCGGTAAGGTCAAAATCTCCGACAATTCAGAAGAATCTACAAACCTGCACGTCGAGGATAATTCCATTCAGGCATCAGACTTTCATTCAGAAGAAGCCGCAGATCTGGAACAGGAAGTTAAGCAAGAATCAGCGCAACTTCATCCGTCGCAAGGCTCTGTTCTTATGACTGTACTATGTATTCTGCTGTTCGCCATTGTGCTTGTTATCCTCTATCGTAAGGGTAAACTGAAACTTTAACTTTCAATTTTCCTCTCTCCTTTTCTCTCTCCTTGGTCGTTCACAGTGATGTGGGCGACCTTTTATTTTGGGCGTTACCCTATACGGGTCGGGCTTTCGTGAACTGAGCTTGTAATCTCGGCCCTCCGGGCTTCAATCCCTAACGCATAAGCGGTGTGTGCTCCGCACACGACGTTTATTGACACTTCTTCCCTCTTGGTTTCGTATGGCTTTACATGGCCTGCGAGGCTACGGGGGATTTTTTGTGCCCATTTATTCCCGCCATGTTATTCGGGATGATTTTTGGCATTTCCACCGCGAAGTTAGGGCAGACACGCATTCGTCAAGGCCAAGCGGTGTTTTTCAAAAATTCTCCACGCCTTCGGGTAGTAATTTGTAGCAAAAGCCTTGTCTTCGTGCTTTCGTCTTCCCTTGTCTTGCAGTGTAAAAGCAAAATCAAACCCGATAACAAAGACGATAAATGGAAACAAAAAAATCAACCCCTACCAACCTCTCCGGCTCTTCCAAGCCCGAAATCAAGAAGGAAGAAGCGATTGTAAAAGCATCTCACCCCTCCTCCAATCCGATGAATGGTCAGCCCTCTCACAATCACTCTCATTTTGAGGTAGAAGTTCACAACGCATTTTTCCGCGTTTTCAACCTCTAATCCCTAAATAACAACTAAATCAATAACATATAAAATCACAAGATTATGAACACTTCAGTTAACACCACCGCCAACACCACCGCAGCCGTCAACCCTAACAACTTCGTAGTGCCATCGTTCATCGACGCTAACTTCATCGCTGGCCGTCTGTCTGTCGGTATCTACCACATGGCAGACCGCACCACCACCGACACCACCAACTTCACCAATGCGGCCAACGCCCTCAATTACGCATTTCTTCTCAAAAAACGCTACGGCATAACCATTGCTCGCCGTGCCTTTGAACTCATAATGTGGGAAGTAAGGCGCACAGGTGCAATCAGCACACGCGCACAGCGTAAGGCCGAGGCCGCAAAGGCTGTCACCACCGCAGAGCAGACCGAGCCGACACCACCGACCGAGAAGCCCAAGCGCAAACGCGCGGCCAAAACCGCCGCAGTCGCTTGATAAGCCGAGGCCTACATCCGAGGGGGTGCCCAATCACCCCCTCGCGCTCACGGCGGCGAAGTTCCAGGGGAAACTTCGCGCGACTCGACGGCCTCGTCTCGGAGAGACCTCGGCCGATAAGTCGAAACTTAGCGAGAAATTAGGCTTGAGATATTGCAATTTCAAAAAAAATGTGTACCTTTGCAACGTCTTCCACATATCTCTTGAGCGGATGAAAGTCCGCCGTCATACTTCAGCGGGCATTTTTTTATGCCTGACTGTACCATACAGAGTTCCGTCCCGTGCGGTGCGTTAATGCGCCCGCTGCTCGAGAGAGTGGAAGACAACGGGGAGCGGAACTCTTTTTTACTCCAAAGAGAATATCAACATATTGTTTAACCTCATTTTAATTGTCTTCCAAAAATGAATGAATTTGAAAAACAAATGAACGCCCTGCGCCTTCAATACAAGGCTGAACAGCGTTCCATCACCAAAGACGCAAACCGGACCATCGGCCGTCTCAACGCCGCCATCAGGATGGTTGACTCGCAGGAGGCCCGCGAGGCTCTCCGCGCCGAAAAAGAACGGGTGTATGAATCCATGCGCCGCTCACACGCGCTCAACAAGGCGTGCTACTCCGAGCAAATGGAGATGCTCAACGACAAACTCCGCCTCCACTTCGAGAAAACGCCATCAAAGAGACGTCTGCGCCGTATAATTGGGCTCCTCTGCCGTCAGGCGGAAGCCGATGGCCAAAAGAGTTTCGTCATCTCTTTCGGCGAAAGCCGCCGCGCCGAAATAACCTTCGACTAATTTTTACGAGCAATAACCTATGAGCAAGGCCCGTCGTGATGACGGACCTTGTTTGTCTTTTATGGGCTGACATGCTGTTACTAATTTTGCGGCATGGCAACACAAGTGACACTACTTACCAATCTTTCTTCCGGGCTTATTAAAAGTTCTGACATTCCCACTATTGAGGCAAGCATATCCGGCGGTGATAGTGTGAATGTGTGGCTGGCCCCGGATGCGGAGGATCCGGACAATGCCATCTATGCAACAACACTCTATGCTTATGATGGTAAAATTGCCATATACGAACTTGGTGAGTTGATCGAGGAAGATATGCGCCGTCGGGGTTTGGTCATTTGTTCCTATGACCTACATATTGGCTCACATTGCAAGACAATGGATGTACTGTACTGTGACTATATTGCCGAGGGCTTTGATACCGAAAACTCTTTCTTGACTACTCTGTCTACTCAAAGAGTGTATATCGATAGTAATGTATTGGTTACACTTGTAGGCAATGCTTCAGGTCCTACTGTGATTCATGGGTTGATGGTTCATGATGCCGATGACACATACAGCGATGACAAACACAATCGCTATGAGCACTTTGAAGTGGAGAGCGAGGATGATATGGTGCCGGGAGAAGTGCTGTCTGTGCCATTCTATGATTGGGTAGACCGCTACACTTCCTATAATCCTACTGATGGTGTGCATCTGCTAAATGCGGTTATTCGCAATGGCCAACGCTCAAAGGTAGTGTACTTTATGCCGGGCAAACCCGATATAAGACTTGTTTTCATGAACTGCTTCAATGCCTACGAGTCCCTGGATCTAAAAGGATTGCTCACAGACAAGACCAAAGTAATCCAGGAAACGGCTATTGTTGCAGGTAAACGAGTGGCCTATAATCGCCGGACAGAAAAGGAATATGAATTTGTGTCTGAGGGCCTGACTGAATCAGAGGCTTTGAGCATTGACCAACTCCTGAATTCTCATAAGGTTTGGGTGATGTTCAACGGTAAGGCTACGCCAATAATTATCACTGACCATACTTGCGAAATCGACAATAACAACGAGGCTCAGCCGAGCATAAAATTCACTTGGACTTTCGCCGACCTCCGACCGCATTTGAATCCGGATGTTCTCGCCGCTTCGTTGCGGGAGCCGGGCATCTTTACCAAGGAGTTTACATACCAATTCTGCTAATTATGAATTCCCTGCATATATCACAAGCCCGCAAGATACTCGACCGAGGCAAGCCGGTCAATCTTCGTGTCGTAACCACAAAAGGCTCAATCCTCGAAGCCCAGAATGTAGTAAGTCTTCGATATGATTTTTATGGTGGAACTCGCACTATAAAGTGGCTTTCGAGCGGTGAAATCCGAACTATAAGAGATGTTTGCATCATCGGCCTCGATGATTTTGAAGTCTACCTATAACCAATCATCCTCTCTCCAATGAATAAATCTAAACCTCAGAAACAGCAATCAATAGACTGCTTCTCGGTCGAAAGAATACCGAATACAAACGCCAGTGCTGTATTTGTTAATAAGTGCCGTCAGTCTTTCCGTGAAGATGCGGATTTGCAGACTGACGTTACCGTCGACGGCCATGAATTTGTGCCGTGGGGCGCTGACAATGCGATGCCATACGACATCATAGATCTTATCGAGGGCGACGAAACGCTTTCTACTTGCCAGGTATTCAATTCTGAAGTCTGCTATGGCAGTGGCCTTCAGTATAATGTTGATAAGGCTTCCCAAAAGATCAAAGATGCAGTTGAAGAATTTTTACTTGACAATCCTATGCCGGATTATTTCCTCGGCGTGTGTCAGGATCTTAAATATTTCAACTTTGCTGTCACTGTTATCTGCCTTAATTCTGATGGCACTCAAATCGTAGAAATCCATAGGAAGGAGGCCTGTTACTGTCGCTTCGCAAAGCATGATGACCTCGGTGATATACCCTATGTTCTGTACGGGAATTTCCGCAATCAGCAACAAGGGGATAAATTCGAGAAAATCCCCCTTTTGAATCCTCGGTCCCCTTGGAAGGATTTACAGCAGCGCACTGGCCGACGTACAAGGAGGAACGGCACTGTCAAGTCTGATAGTGACAAAAAATTTGCTATCCTTACAAGAATACCCGGTGCCGACTCGCTCTATTACCCAATCCCGCATTATGCTTCTCTGTTCCGTGGGTCTTGGTACGACATAAAACGGCTTATCGGCATCGCCAAGAAAGGTAAACTCAGCAATGCCGCTCCAATCAAGTATGTGGTAAAGATAAGCCCCAGGTATTGGGATGAAATTTTCAAGGATATGAAGATTATGGATCCCAAGGAACAACAGATGTTTGTCGCTAAGCGCAAACGTGAGATGCTCGAATTCCTTACTACCACTGAAAATTCAGGCAGTGTGCTGTTCACCGGCAAATCTATATCCGTTGACGGGCGTAACGAACTTGCCAATGTCGAGGTGGAGTGCATCGACTCAAAGACCAAGGAGGGTGGCGACTGGGAGAGTGACATTGCGGAGGCCATCAACATGATCTGTTTTACGATGAGAGTGCATAGCAACCTCGTGGGATCTGTTCCGGGCAAGACTCAGACCAATAACTCCGGTTCCGACAAGCGAGAGTTATATACCATCGCTCAGGCGCTCCAGAAGCCTTACCGCGATGTGTTGTTCGCCGTTCATAACATCATCATTAGATACAACGGATGGAAGGGCGTTGCTCCCGAATGCCCTTTTATCCAACTTACTACTCTTGACGAACATCAGGATGCCAAAGAGGTATCAATGAATAACTCTAAACTTAACGATAATGAATCTGCTGATCAGTAATAATGAAGAACTGCGGCGCTACATAGTGAATGTGGTGCACGAAGTTGATGATGAATCACCGCTCTACGATAAGATCCTTCCTTTTCTCGAGCAGGCCCAACGAGAGGTGGAGCGACACTTCATCGGCAATTTTGACCTCAATGCGGATGAGCATAGAGCCGCTTGCTCTCTAATCGCAATCAAGGCTTTCTACCATGCTGTGCCTTCTCTTGATTTGGTGCTTACGCCTAATGGCTTCGCTGTGGTTAACACTACGAATATGGCCCCGGCATCGAAAGAGCGCATTGAACGCCTGAGAGCATCGCTGCTCGAAGCCTATGATGGTTGGGCTGACAACTTGCTGTCTATCTTGCGGCATAACAATGAATGGCTCCTAAGCGATGTCTCAGAGCCTTATCGCCGAACCCTTTTATGGAGTCTTGATGAAGCGGCATACATCAAGAAAGATGGGGAACCGCTCTTAGATGCTTATATGAGGATCCAGCCTCTTGCCGTAAGTTTTGAGCATACTGTCGAAGTTGACTACCTTGGCCCCACTCTTATGGCTCGGTTGCATGACCGTATTTTCGACGTTGATTCAGATATCGATGCGAAGCAATTAAAAATCATCTCAGACCTGGTGAAAGACGCTGAGAAACGATGGATTGCTGTGCACCACCGCGACCGCTCTGTGGCATGCCCGAAAGAGCATGAAATTTGGCATCTGATGCAGCGCATAGTACTCAACTTGCGTAAATACCCTGATCTATACGAGGTCTGGAACTCTGAGATGGGAGACTTCTTCACGGTGGCTTACTCTGATCATTTTCCTTCTAAAAACGGAGGTTTCTGGCTATGAGTACTATTAACCTTGAATATCCTACGGGATGGGCCCAACTCGACCAACGTGAGTTGTCCGCCTTGCTGTGGTGCATTTCTGACTGTCAGAAACTAACCCTGCACACGCCATTTTTAGATGCAGACGATTACAGTACTCAGACTTGGGCGATGATTGCCACTCACCGCATCTTCGCTCGTAACAATATCTTGGTATATACTCCGTATGCCGATGGATATCTCATCAAGTACCGTAATAAGGAATACTACATCACGCCGGAGCAAGTGGCTGCGCTCCTTGACTGCGCGAAGTGGATTCGTGAAATACCTTCTTTCCCTGTGCGGCTCGATCATGTGGGCCGTTTCAATGCTATTCCTGAAGACCTGACAGGTCTGCCATTCGGCAAATGGCTCGAGATTGAGAATCTTTGGCAAGGCTACAACGTGACTAAGGATGAAAGCCTGCTCCGCTCGATTGGTGAAATACTTTATCCCGGTATTACAGGCGACTTGTTCAGTGACGCTGATTTGCTCGGCGTATTCTACTGGATTGCCGCCATAAAGAATATGTTCGCCAAGCGATTCCCCTCATTCTTTAAGCCTGCGGGGGGAGAAGGTGACAGCGCCGCTATAAGTTTCGAGATGCTTCAGCGAAATGCAGACGCTCAGATTCGCGCGCTCACCAAGGGCGACGTGACCAAAGAGGATCAGATTTACGATACTGATGTAACACGTGCTTTGACAGAACTCGACGCTCAGGCCAAGGAATATGAAGAAATCACAAAGAAATATGGCAAACACTAAGAATATTGATTGGGACTCAACCGCATTCTTCGAGAGGTTGACTGCCACTAACAAACTAGCATGTGACAACCAGGCTAAGTTCTGTAGTGTGTCCGGCCTCGACGGTTTTAATGAATGCCTTGGTACATTGAAATCGGCGAAACTGATAGTCGCAGCCAGTGATACATCAAACGGGGCTTTCTTTATGGGCGACAACACGCCGCACAATGACGAAGTAAAACTATTTTTCCTTGCCATGCGCCATAAACTTGATGATATGCCGGCACGCAAAAAGGCGCTCGACACTCTGAAGGAGTTGTTTCGACAGTTTATGACTAAACTGGTCCAGGAAAAGATTCGCCTTGAAGAACATAATCTGTACCTCGATGATGCAATAAGTTTCACAGAAATTGATCAGTATTTCTTTTCCGGCATGGCCTGTGCCTATTTTCAACTGAAGGTCACTACCTACAGCGACCTCCGATATAATCCTGACGAATGGCTGGAGCAGTAGATCCAAGACAACAGGAAGCCGACCGCCGGCGTAAGTTTGTAGAGGCCTGGAATAAAACAATGATTGACATTTGGCAAGAGCGCATCTACAAACTTAAAATAATTGATACAGCCGCTCTGTGGCGTTCTCCATTGGCTTTACCTGTTAGGGCAGACGGCAGATTTTATGACATTTCGGTAAGTGAAAACTTTCTCGAGTATGGTTTATGGCAAGATCTTGGCACCGGACGAAATGTCAAGGTCGGCAATACGCATCAGGCCGATCAGGATGGATGGGGAAACAAACGCCAACGCCGCCGGTGGATGTCCCCCAAATACTATGCCTCGGTTATGAATCTGCGCGATTTCATGGCTGAAAGCCTTGGCAACGAATTCAAGGCTATGTTCTGTGCTGCTCTTGACTCCGATAAGTTGCGTTGGCAATCCGCCCACTATCGCCGCAAGGGATATGCGCCTTAAATCCGTCTTTTGCCATCCGGGAACATCTCTCTAATTTCGTTTCAAACTTTCTAAACTCTATGACTTCATTCTCCTCTCTCCACACAAAGATTGAGGTCTTGGGCTTAATGGTGGCCCAAGATTCAATCTCTCCTACATCGCTAGCGAGTTTGCTTGATGAAATCATTACCTTAATGAAGACTCTCGACGTAAAAGATGAATTAATTTACACTATAAACAAAAAATTCTCAAATCTACGCCTTCTTATTACCAATAATGCAGAGGAGATTACATCTCTACGCTCGGACCTTCAGATTCAAAAGGATTCACTGTTAACCGCTATCGATACTGCCATTAACTCTTTATCTAATAAAATTGACTACATCCGAGATGTTCAACTTGAAAACCTCTCAATCAAGGTTTGTTCTGAAGAAGAATATTTAGAACTGGTAACGTCAAACAATTTAAGTGAATCAACCCTATATTTTGTCCTTGAAGATGATAACTAACGGCAATACCCCTATCTCTGTAATCAACATCGGCCGACGTGCAATCTCTGCCGTATATTCCGGCTCCCGTCTGGTTTGGCAAGCGATATCGAATTGCATCGCCGGAGGTTGGTGGCAGCACTCTCATGGGTGGATGTATGGCACCGGATGGAATGAACGTAACTCTAACAGATAACACCCCTTATTATGGCTAAAAAACTCAAAGTAATATCAACTCCTATCACATCCATCGAAGAGCCTTGGTGTAACCCTGAGGACGGCACCGCACATGATGTCGCCGACATCGAGAACTTTCTCAAACAATCCATTTCCTCGAAGGCCGGGTGCTTCTACTATGACTCTTCCTCCTTACGTTATCTCGTGTTTGCCGATGGGAACGCTCGTGATAAATACCTTGAAAATCCCGATCAGAATTCTACCCTGTTGCTCGGAACATTTGACGCCCCGGCGAACTATTCGGCTGAAATAAACCTCATTTCGCCGAAGTTCGTCCCGATACTCCTTGGGTCTACCGGTCAGGCCATCGAATTTACCTTCGACATCAAAAATAAGTCAGGGCAGAGCGTGGGTGATGATGTCCTTTGTACGTTCACTTTCTCTCACGGGGCTGTTTCAAACACCGTAACACGTAAATTCAGAGCCGGGACGTCGGTCAGTTTTATCGTAGACGATTATCTCGCCACCGGAGCCAACTCAGTTCGTATCTCTATCGTCGGTCAAACTACTTTGGCGGCCACCACTGTCGGTGTTTCATATCAGGTCGTAGACCTCGCTCTTTCCTCCTCTTTCGATATTTCCCATGTCTACTCCGCTCAAGACAACCAACTCGAAATACCATATACTATTTCCGGTTATGGGGCTAAAACATTAGAGTGGTTTATCGACGGGAAGCGAGTGACATCTATCCCGGCTGAGGATATTATAAATGAAGTGGCAACCACCCGCACCAAATACATCTCTCTTAACAACCTCACTCACGGGGCTCATACCCTCCAGTTCCGTGCCTACGTATCTATAGATGGTGAAAAATTCTATTCCCGGCAGATCTACCGCAAGTTTATTTTCTCTGCGGGGGCACAATCCCCGGTTATCTCTTATGCTGTTGACCTCCCTCCATCTGCCGACATTATCCCATCCACACCGGTAATAACCTCTCTCAAACAGTTTGAACCATTCTCTCTGGATGTTGCACTCTTTAACCCCTCATACGCTTCTTCAACAGAGTTGAAAGCTCTTTTTGACGATGGGACTTCACAGAGCCTCCTCCTTGCGAATGAGTCTGTCGGGTCGCTCACTTTTACACCCATGACCGCCGGGGCACGAGAACTCCTACTTTCTATCGGAGAGATTGACTCACTAATCACCCTCATAGTCGCTGAGTCTGCGGCATCTGTGAACGAGATCACCGATTCGCTTGTCCTCGCCCTCCGTGCTGAAGGGAAAACGAATCAATCTGCCGACCGCGACCGATGGGACTATGGCGATTATCAATCTACACTTTCAGGGTTTTCGTGGAATCTCAACTCCGGTTGGGTAAATAACCGGCTTCTCTTCACCGGAGATGCCTCTCTTTCGGTGAATTACGCACCTCTGGCCACCGATGCCACCACTACCGGGAAAACCATCGAATTTGAGTTCTCTACACTTAACGTATCAGACTCAGATGCAATATTATGCGATCTCAGAGACTCCGCCGGTACCGGCCTGCTCCTGACTGCTTCTGAAATATCACTACGGTCGGCAAACGGGGTCACTCTCTCGTCGAAGTTCAAACCTCAGGAATCGGTACGTGTCTCACTGGTGATCAATCGCCACACAGGAACAGCCGATAAAGGGTTGGCTCTCCTCTACATCGATGGTATAGTGTCAGCCGCCGCGAACTTCGTGGGCTCTGACAACTTTATCTCCGCGAAACCTCTATCTTTTGCATCCTCAGAATCTGCAAGTATCTCCCTTTCTGATATTCGTATATATGACACGGCGTTGACCGATGACCAGATCCTGAATAACTTCATCCTTTACCGCTCCTCCCCTTCTGACTTCCAGTCAGCATTCTCAAGAAATAATGTACTTTCTGAGGAATCTTCCGATTTCTCTATTGATGCACTTTCTGGTCAGGTCCCGGTTATGATCATAACCGGTAATATCCCTGCACTTGAGGCAACTACCGACAAAAGTCATCAGATAGATGTGGATGTAGAGTACATTAATCTCCAACATCCCGAACTATATTTTAAGGCCGTCAACGCGGCACTTCGTCCACAGGGTACCTCTTCAATGGCATACCCAAAAAAGAACTTCCGTCTTTACACTAACAAGAAGGAATCTACGGTACTCTACGATGCCGACGGCAACGTTGTTCCATCCAGAAAATATTCCTTTACACCAGGCGCACAACCTGTCGATTGTTGGTGCTTGAAAGCCGATTATGCCGAATCTTCAGGTACTCATAACACAGGTATAGCCCGACTGTGGAATTCTATCCTTTTCAATGCTGTGGTAGACGGTCAACACTCTCTCCGCACCTCGGCTCAGACGGCTGCTCTTGAAAACAACTACCCCTACGATGTACGCACTACAGTTGACGGGTTCCCCATCCTGATCTTCTACCGCCAGACTGCATCAGACGTACCTATCTTTATAGGAAAGTATAACTTCAATAACGATAAATCTACTGAATCCGTATTCGGGTTCACGGATATTCCCGGTTTTGACAATTCCAACACTCAGTGCTGGGAACTTCTTAACAACGGCCATCACCTCGCTCTCTTCAAAGATACGGATAATTGGGATGATGAATGGGCTGATGCCTTCGAGGGACGATTCCCTGATGGTAATACAGACACCTCCCTTCTGAAGGAGTTTGCCGAATGGATTTCAACAGTCTCCGCCGCCGACTTCACATCGGAGAAATATCAGCACCTCGACATCCCGAAAGTGGCAGCGTATTATGTCTATCTGATGACTTTCGGAGCCGTTGACCAGGTGGTTAAAAACTCGATGTTCACCTCTGAGGATGGACAGCACTGGTTCTTCATTAATTACGATAACGATACTATCAATGGGTTGCGTAACGATGGCCCTCTGATCTATCCGCCGACCATCGATCGCCAGACTCTCGACGGTTCTTTCACCTCAGAAGTTTACGCCTATGCCGGACATGACTCTCGTCTCTGGAATCTCCTTGAGTCAGATCCTGACTTCATGCAGATGGTGGCAAAGGTTTATCAGGCTCTTTTCATCGCGGGACTCTCTTACGACAAATCCATCGAGATGTTCGACACTCATCAGGCCGGGGCTTGGTGTGAACGTGTATACAACCGTGATGCCCGATATAAATATCTCAGTCCGTTTGCTGACCGTGGAGTGAATAATCTTTTCATGCTTCAGGGCTCACGCCGCTCCCATCGCCGTTGGTGGCTCTCTGAAAGGTTCTATCGAATGGATGCTACTTTCGTTGGCGGTGAGTATAAGGCAAACACGTTTGAAGTGAAACTCGCCGGTGCCCCCGCTGGGTTGGAGTTCTCGATAACGGCTGCCTCCGATATGCTTTTCGGATATGGAGTCAACGATGTGCCTATGGAAACGAAAATCGCTCTCTCCAATGGCGAGTCCCATACATTCACAACTTCTTCTGTACTGAACGTGGGCGATCCTCTCCGTTTATACGCAGCCCCATACCTCCGCGATATTGACATATCCGGTTTCCTCCCTTATATCTCACAGTTGTCGATCGCCGGAGTGGCCTCCTCTCGTTTGGGGACTTCCCTCAAATCGCTGATCATTGGCGACAACTCTGCTACTCAAGCCAACTACGCACTGACCGAACTCTCCGGCATTTCTCAGGCCACTCGCCTTGAAGTTCTTAATATTGCGGGATGTAAAGGTTTAACCGCCATTGATCTCTCTTCCAACCACAATCTCCGATCTCTTGATGCCCGAAACACTTCTATCTCCTCTGTGATTTTTGCTCAAGGAGCCCCGATAGAGTTCTTCGCCGTTCCTGACTCAATGCGAGCCCTCGTCCTTGATTCTCTTCCCCTACTCACATCTGATGGACTGCTCATAGGAAACCATGGGTGGAACATCTCGGATATACATATCCATAATTGTCCGGGACTTGACTCTCTATCTCTTATTACTGAATGGATAAGTGGAAAATCGACTCATGACATTAACTGCTCGCTATCGCTGGAGGGGATAAATTGGAAAAATGTCGATGTAGAACTCCTCCTCCGTTTTGGTTCATTCCGTTCACTATCTCTTAAAGGAGTAGTTGAAGTAAATGAAATTAGCGAACAACAACTGAGTCGTTTATATGAAATATTTGGTCGAAACTGCTTTAACCCTAATGCGGAACTTTACATTAAATCAAACTCCCCGATATGTTTTATAATGGGGCCGGATGACGTTAAAGCACTTTCTTCAGCCTCCTACGAAGTAATTAGTGTCTTCGAGGGCACTTATACTTTATCATTAGTGGCGCCTCCTCCAGGAGTGACATTAGAGAACGGCTCCATCTCTGTCGGTGACTTGACCGAGAGCAAGCCCCTTACACTCTCGGCTACATTCGTTAAACCTGATGGGTCAATAATTTCTCTCGCAAAAAGTATAACAATTGTTCCACGTTCTTACCCTACAACTGGAACCTTATCTGCCCTGGATAGTATTTCCGCTCCCGGAACTTATACAGCCACGTTCTCACTCAACGATTTGGATTTTGACGGTGATGTTGATGTAGAGTTCTCTATAGACAACCTCGGTGACAATTCATCAATTGCAACCATTGGTGAAACCTCATACACCGACGGAATATTCTCTGTAGATCTCATAGTTCATTCTGTTCCTGAAGAGACGGTAACCTTTGATCTGATTGCACAGATGAAGGTGTCGGAATCAAATCGTGAACTTTTCTCAAAATCTTTTACCATCGTGGTTTCATCCTCACCAATTGCAATAACTCGCAGTGTGAATCCGAATATTATGAGTCTTTGTTATAGTAACGGATGGGCTGCAAATCCAAATTACATGACCCTTGCTGAGTGTGACGCGGTTTCTGGAAATATAGGAAATCCTTTTTATGGGGTCAATTCCCCATCGTTTAATGAATACCAGTATTTCAAAAATGCAAGTATTACTTCACTGTCGTTCCGATATATCAAAGAGGTAACTTACCCAATTTCATCAGGGACAGGAGTTTCAACAGGCGCTGGGTTATACCTTCGTGAAGCATATTTCCCATACCTCGCCACTTTTTCAGTTGGGTATACTTCTACCAGTCCATATTTGATACAATCCGAGTACCTGGAACTTGCTGAATTCCCAATTCTTACCTCCTGCTCTGGGAGTATAATATTTAAAGATTTACCCGCAGAGGCTGTGATTAAAGCCCCGGTATTGAAAACTGTGACGTGTTATAGTCGATTTATCTCTGGAAGTATAAAAAAGATTGATTTCCCTGCTCTGGAGTCAATTACGGCTCGGTTCCAAAGGTCTAGTTCTTCTGCTCCTGCAATTTCATTGATTGATTCTACCGGAGTTGAAGTTTTATCACTACCATCCCTTAAAACTCTCTCTCTTTTAAACACTTCATCATATAATGGAATCCTTCCGTCTATAAGCCATATAAAGAACATTGATCTTAGTTCATTGACGGCTCTTCCGATAGCCCTATGCTCTAATCAGGAGACCCTCCCTAATGAGACTAGTTCACCCGAGATTAACCTACGTTCTCTGGAGAGGGCAAATAAACCAATATGGGTTCCAGGGTGTGAATCCCCAATAATCCCTTCTTTTGATCTATCTTCCCTCCAATGGAGTTCCGCGAACCCTGCAATTTACTGTCCGATTGGCGAACTTCACCTCCCATCTCTTACGTCCGGTTCTGAATTTCTTCAAGAAGATCATGTGGAATGGATGGATGAGACTGGTTACTCAAGTTCTCTACATATCGGATCGGCGGTTACATCGTTGGGCCTATTGTTCGACAAGATTGCCATGCTTAAGGATATCTACATCGAGGCCATGACCGCCCCATCAATTATGGTCGGTACAGGCGGAGCCGGCTCCGGTCTACCCGAGGGCACTGAGAAAACTATTTATGTCCCTGCCGGGGCCACCGGTTATGACTCAGGCAACTGGCCTGAATTTCTTGAAACTTGTGGTTATAACCTTTCGTACACTCTATAATTATGTATACTGATAAAAACATACTCTATGCCGAACCGTTTCACTTTCTGAAACATTTTTCCCGACCGGTGAACTGCTTGTCTGTTCCTGCCGATGCCTACAACCATGAAGACTTCGAAGAACTCCCTATCTCCTCACCCATAGTTGTTGAAATTGTCGGGAATAAGGTGTACTTCGAGAATCGCAAATTCTGTTTCATCATCAAGCGATTCTCCTACGACGATATCGTTGAACAGATAATCAAATCACGTTATTCTAACGACAAACAATTGGCTGTGATGTTAAACAAGGATCGCTCTGATGAAGACATCTCCGATTTCAATCGTATGCAACTATGGCGAATGTTCGCAAAGTCTTTCGCAATAGCAATAATGGATAAGATATCTTCCAGATCTTATTAACTCCACTTTCCCCAGGATTCTTAACCCCGACTTCAATCTTTACAGAGATTAAGCCGGGGTTTTTTATTCTGATATATACCCTTCCTCGTTTAATCATTTGGATACTGCTGTCTCACTGAAGATCTCCGAGAGATGGAGAGTGGACTCATTGCTTAGTTTGACCCGCCCCGGCCCCCTCGGTAGCGGTCAATGTCGCACTGTCGGTCACGTCACTCCGGGGTCGCGGCTCACGGCAATCGGGAGAGAGGTTTGGCCTATCGGCCAGGGAGTGATTGACAGGCCTACTTCCGGCGGTTATCGTTCCGTGGCTGCTCAATGTGTCGGCAGCCATGTGTATTGACATACACAACGCTGTCGGCACGTCGAGTTTAACGCCACCCACGAAAGCCTCTGTCGTAGTCTGATCTGTCAAGCACACCGACACCTCACTCCCTTATCATTGCTGTGACCGCTATCCCCTCCGTTCTGTTCCCTGCACGCGCCATCACCCGCTACCGAGCCATAACCCCCGCAAGGGGGAGAGCGGTAGCCCCCTCACATCGCCACTAACTTCCCTGCGGTCGGATGGTGGCGCACGAGGGGCGCGTTACCGCACGATTGGCATATAGCGGGAGCGTTTCAAGGGCAGGGCGCGCCTTGCGCCGTAGGGCGGGCGGCGGGTCTTCCGACGGACAAAAGGGGCGAAATTCCCTTTTGAAACCCCTAAATCGCTCATTTTTCGCTCTTTACGTTTTTGACCTCTGGAAAATCATGAATTTTCCTCAAAAACGCATAGGAAATCCATAAGAAGCAAACCTGATTTTCAATACTTTACCTGTGGCGTAAAAATACCGGTAAAATATTTGGTTGTCTTAAAAATATTACGTAAATTTGCAGTGCCAACTAAAATAAGACGTATGTCTACCGTTGAGACCCGGTTAACGGCTCGAACATATTCGGGCATTTTTTATGCCCTTACATAAACGGCTGCGGCTGTCATATCCTTACAATTTTTGCTCTTCGGAGACAAGTCTTGTTTTAGTTTGGCGACGGGATATGGCAGCCGTCTTTTTCCTCCCTGCCTGTAATGCCAAACTAAAACAAGCGAAATGAACGAATTTGAAAAAAGAATGAACGAACTGCGTCGGCAGTTCAAGGCAGAACAGCGTTCCATCACCAAAGACGCAAACCGGACCATCGGCCGGCTCAACACGGCAATCCTGCAGGTCCATTCCGTGGAAGCCCGCGAGGCTATGCGCACTGAAAAGGAACGAGTATACGAATCTATGCGCCGCTCTCACGAACTCAACAAGACCTGCTACCTCCAGCAACTCGAACTGCTTAACGACCAATACATCTCCCATCTCCGGGAAACTCCGTCTAACCGACAACTGCGCCACATGGTGGCGCACCTTTGCCGGTATGCAGAATCCAACGGCAAAAATTCACTCTGTATACCTTTTGGCGAAAACCGCCGTGCCGAGGTGATTTTCAATTAATATTACTATCACTGCTCAGATTCATAAAATAATTGTACCTTTGTACATAGTCCATACAACAAATATAATTGATTAATCGTATGTTTGAAATTTCCGGGTTGACAATTGCTCTCGTCATCATTACCATCGCTTTGATGGGCGGTTTTTCGTCCAGGAAGCATGGGGGTAAAGGTTCATCTAAGAGCGGGAAATTATTTGTTAATGATATAACCTCTGTGCCGCTGACGGCCGAAGAGGTTAACCGTTACGCTAACGATAAGAGCCCGTTGGTTCTTGAGGTCAAAATTGCAGGTCGATCTGTCGCAGACCGCCGTAAAACAATAGAGCCGCTTAATGAGGGTGAGAGATTGTATGTGGCCTGGACCAATGCAGGCTCTGACTACTCAATCGTATTTATAGACTGTCTGAAAAATAAATATGGCACTGCTTTCGATAAGGATAAGGAAGAAATTGCCAATCGATACGATTTTATTAAAGGAGCGGTTGTGGAAACGGTTGACAAGAATATCCCCCGGCTTGTCATCAAAGTCTTGTTTACATAATTAAGTCAATATAGACAATGCTGGTAGCGGACCTCCTTTGAGGCCCGCTACTGTCTTTTATGCACCGTATAATTGTGGATACTTTTGCAAAAAATGAAGTATCTATGAGTGGAATAAATGATAAGGCGACCGTTACTCTCCAAGTGAACGGTGAGCAAGCCAAAACGGTGATGGCTGATGTCGAGAAAAAGATCAAGGCCACCGAGCAGGCTATTATCAAACTGAAAAAGAGTAATGCTGACCCAAAAGATATAGAGAAGCAGCGGAAACTTCTCCGGACATATCAGAAGCAACTCGATGAGATGCGCTCGGCTACCGAAGGCGTCAATAAGGCTTTTAAGAGCCTTGACACTGCAACTCCCCGTCAGTTGGAAAAGACTCTCAAGACTCTTAAAAAGCAACTTAAAGACTTGAAGCCCGGTACCGCCGTATGGGATGAGCACACAAAGAAAATTCAGCAGGCATCAGCGCAACTGAAAGTCCTGAAACAGCAGATTCAGGGTCAGGAGTCGCTATGGCAACGCTTTTCAAAATGGTGGTATCAATGCGGCCAGGCTGTAGCAGCACTTATCGCCGGATATCAAACATTAATCTCAACCTTGCGTGGCTACGTTAACGACTATGCATCTATGGAGGAACAGATGGCCAACACCATGAAGTTTACGGGGCTTTCCAAACAAGAGGTCAAAGAACTCAACGAATCTTTCAAGGCTCTTGACACCCGTACTCCTCGAGAGAAACTGAATGAACTTGCACAAGAGGCAGGCCGCCTTGGCAAGAACACAAAGGAATCGGTGCAAGGATATGTTGAAGCCGCCGACATCATAAATGTGGCTCTTGTTGACCTTGGCCAAGGGGCAACCCAAGAAATCGCCAAACTAACCAACATATTTGATGTAGAAGAAGCCTACGGCACAAGGGATGCCATGCTTAAGGTGGGTTCGACTGTAAATGTCCTTTCCCAGAACTGTACTGCCTCAAAGCCATACATCGTTGAGTTCACTAAACGTCTTGCCGGTGTTGGTTCCCAGGCTAAAATGACCATTCCGGAAATTATGGCTTTCGCGGCCACTCTCGATGCCAACGGTCAGGCTGTGGAAATGTCTGCTTCGGCTCTTTCCCGCACTATTATGATGCTTTTCCAAAAGCCTAAGGAAATTGCAAAGACCGTGGGCCTCGATGTTGAAGAATTTACCAAGACATTACAGCGTAATACTACCGAGGGTCTGATGATGTTCTTCGGCGCCCTTCAGAAGATGGGCAAGGAGGATGCCCTCGCTGCTCTCTCTCCTTTGTTCAAAGACCTTGGTATGGATGGCGTGCGTATGTCTACTGTCCTCGCTACTGTTGCAAATAAACTTGAAATGGTGAAGTGGGAGATGGGCGAGGCCAACAAGGCATTTGAAGAGGGTTCATCGGCCACACGCGAATATATCATCTTCAACAACACGGCACAAGCAACCATTGACAAGGCTAAAAAGAAAATTCATGAGTTGTCGGTGGAACTCGGAGAGAAACTATACCCCTTGATGGCTCATCTTACATCGTCGGGGTCCGCGGCTCTTAAAGTTCTGAATGTCCTCATCGACGGCATTATAAAGTTCAGGGGGGTGCTTACTATTGCAATAGTAACCATTGGCTCCTATTATGCTTGGATTGGGTTATGTAAAGCCGCTATTGTCGGCTGGAATCTTGTAACGAAAGCAAGTATTGCTATTCAGGGTGGATTAAGAGCCTCATTAATGCTCGGTAGAATTGCCCTTTTGGCTTTTACGGGCCAAATAACGAAAGCCCGACACGCATTTCAATTGCTTAATACTGTAATTAAGACAAATTATATCGGTCTGCTTATCTCTCTTCTGGCTGGACTTGTCGCCATTATCTCAAAGTTGGTCCCAAAGGCAGATGAATTTAAGACAAAAATGAAGGAGGCCGTGACCCTTACGTCAAGTTATAACAAGGAACTTGAAAAGGAGAAAAGAGAATTGGATGAACTTTTCGGTGCATTGGAAGGAGCGACTGAAGGATCTAATGAATTCAATAAGGCCAAAAAGAAATTGTTAGAACAATATGGCTCATATCTCCAAGGTCTGATTGACGAGAAAGGTCGGGTCGTAGACCTTGAAGCCGCTTATCACCGCCTGTCCGAGGCTATAAGGATTGCCAATCAGGAACGAGGAATAAAAAATGCCCGCGATGCTGTCGAGAGCAATTATTCTGAGCAAATGGAAGAGTTCTCGAAAGAACTCCATAATACACTTATTGATTATGGCGTCACAGTGCGCGAGGCAACAAAACTAACGCAACGTGTCGTTACGTCTATGAGTATGCATGAGGCTGTTGACGCTGAAACTGTTGCCCGTATAAATGAAATAACGGCATCAGGTCGTGTTGCTGATGACGGTCAATCAGGGTGGGGTGCTAAACTGGCATATAATGGATCTGCTTCACTCAATTTTTTAACGGGTGGAATACTCGGAACAGAGATTAAAGACTCTCCTGCTGAACTTGTAAATAAAATGTATCAAGCAACAGATGTAAGAAATCAGGCACTAAACGAGATTGATGTGACTGCACGCCTCAATCGCCCATTGCGTGACCTTGAAGATAGTATGCTTGATAATTTTATAGCCTATGCAGAAAAAGCCGTCAAATCTGGCGGTGGCTCAGTTTTGAGTATTTCTGATGCTCTCGCTGGCACTGCAGAGATGGTGGAAGTAGATCTAAACGAAGCCCGCCGGCTACTTGAAGAATTTAAAACAGAAAAGGCATACCGTACAGGAGCCAAATCCCCTATCGGTACGCCCGACCTTAATGATGGTAACGGTGATGGTTATACTTCAGCAGTCTTGTCAGCGAAAGAAAAACGACGTCAGGAGTTGGAGGTTAAACGAGAACTCGCAAAGGCAAATCTTGCATATCGTGACCGAATGGAAGGTGCCAAGGGTGATTGGGAAGCCGCCAAGGCGGAAAATGTTGTAAATTACTCGCAAGGCCTTATCACTTACGAAGAATATATCGCTGAGAAAGAACGAATCGACCTTAAATATATTGAGGATCGAATCGCAATATACAATGACCTCTACAAAGATGAAACTGCGGAGAATAAGAACCTCTTACTCAAATATGACGAGGATTATCAGGAACTCCTTCTTCGTAAGGCGGAACTTGAAAAGAAACATGAGGATGAACGCCATAAGCGCAAAATAGCCACTCTTAAACGTGAACAGAAAGCGGAAGAAAATGCCATAAAACTTAATGCTCTGACTCCTGAAAATGAGTTGTATGGTAACGAAATGGCACAACAGGAACAACTTTATCAAGTCAAGATGAAGTATCTCCGGATGTTCCGTGACGCATATAAGAAGGGTTCTAAAGAGTGGTTGGAGTATGAGCGGCAAATCTCTGATGCTGAAAGTGCTCGTATGTTCGAGAAAAGAAAGATGTATGTTCAGAAACTCGAGGAATGGCGTAAGGGTTACGAATTTCTTTCACTCAAAAAACGGATGGATATGGAATTGAAGGTTCTTGATGAACTGCACAATAAAAAACTCATATCCGAAGAAGAGTACCTGCGTATCAAGGCCGACCTTGAACGCAAGTATCAGACGGAAACAAATTCTGCCTCTAATGGTAAGGTTGACTATCTTTCCAACTCAGAACACCGAACTGCCAAAGTGTCATCGAGAAACGCTGATAAGGCAAAAGATCTTGAAGAACTCAAGTACAAGTATGATCAAGGACTCATTGATGAAAAGAGGTATCAGCAAGGCCGTAGAAATATTGAAAAATATTATACAAACCTTATGTATGATGACATCCGGAGTTGTCTTGATGATCAGACAAAAATGCTCTTTGACCTCGGCGTGGTCTGGGCCGACTTCTTCAGGAACATTGCCAATGGTGGTCGTATTTCATTTGAAGATATCGGGAGCATCGCAATGAATACCTTTGCCGTCATGTCTGCTGGTCTTGAAATGTATGGTGAGTTTGCGTCCGCACAATCCCGTATTGAAATTGCCAATACTCAGAAGAAGTATGACAAGGAGATTGAGGCAATGCAGGGTAACACCTACAAGACGGCCAAACTCGAAAAGAAACGTGACGCTGAAATAGCCAAACTCAAAGCAGAGGCGACAAAAAAGGAGTTTAATATCAAAGTTGCCCAGGCTGTAGCACAGACAGCACAAAATGCACTGGCCGCCTATGGCGCCGGTCTGCAAGCGGGATTTCCTATGGCTCTTTGGCTTGCTCCCACGTTGGCCGGACTCGCTACAGCCACTGGTCTTGTGCAGATTGCGCTTTTAAAGAAACAACAGAAAGCGGCGGAAGCCGAAGGCTACGCGGAGGGAGGTTTTACAAAACCCGGCTCTAAATACGAACCGGCCGGCATTGTTCATGCCGGCGAATGGGTGGCATCACAAAAGTTGCTTGCTAATCCAAGTGCCCGGGCTCTTATCGAGCAGTTGGATTATGTTCAGCGTACAAATACTATCGGTTCACTCAAAAGCGAAGATGTGTCAATGGCTATCACCGCACCTCAATCGTTGGCTCGTATCATGGAAGGGGATGCGTCATCAGCGTTAATGGTTGCTGCGGTTGCACAATCTGCCGAGGCGGTGAAAGAACTATCTGAACGATTGAAAGAGCCTATCGCCGCCATTACTACCGTGACCGGCCCGTATGGTGTTAACAAGGCCCAGGAAGAATATGCCACTCTCCTTCGGAACATCACACCTAAAGCAAAACATAAATGATCATATTAGTTGAAGGCAAGCCGGCACTGCTTAAATCCGGATCAAGTTTTGAATTCATCGCGGAGAACCGTCTGTTTATGGGGCGTGACAGTTATACTCTAACTCTCACGTTCCCACTCCGCGATTGCTCGCAGAATCGTGCCATCTTTGGTAATCTTGAACGAATAGATGTCGACAAGGAAAAAATATTTTATGAATGCGAAATCCGGGATAAGTCATTCTCATCAATTGGCTCTCTCTTGATTACGGGCGTTTCTCAGACAGAGGTTAAATGCCAGTTTGCTGAGGGGCGATGCGAACAAACTGCAACTGATCCTTTCGAAAATAAATACATAAATGCCCTCGATTTAGGAATACAACCGTCATCCGGGAACTACACGCCTGAGCAGGCTTGGGCCGGTATCGGATATGGCAAGAGCGAAGTGGCGTTGCCTTGGATAAATGAGCAGTCACCAACAGCATTTAACAATTGGGTAGTGTTTAAGGATAACACGTACAAGTGGGAGAAGAATATCTATGTTAATAGACAGCAGACAACCGACTATCAAACATCGGTAAACGGGTCCTCTCTTTCATGGCAGCCTTATCTTATTGTCATCGCAAAACGAATCTGCGAAGCCGTGGGATATTCTTATGACTTCACAGAATGGGAAAACAGCGATTATAAATTCCTGATAATATGTAACACATTGCCATACACTTGGACTGAGGGCGATTTAAGAAATTATAAGTCAATATTGCCAAGATGGACTGTAACAGAGTTTTTTGAGAAGTTGGAATTGTTATTGATGTGTGAGTTTGATATCAACCACAAAGCAAAGCACGTCAAATTCGTGTTCTCAAAAACTGCCATATCTAATGTGGCTCCTTTTCAAATTCAAGAAGTCGTTGATGAGTACGATGTAGATATTTCTACGGAACAGCAGTCTTGCGACTACATTGGAGCAAAGCGATTGGCTTTCAAGGAATGTGTCCATAGTATGCAGTCATATTATGCCTGTGATTGGTTCATTGAAGGTCAATACTGTAAGAAGGACTATCCAAATATTAATGCTTTAATTGAAGCCAATAAACGACATGCTCTTATCGCTTCAGATGGTGCGCAATATCCGGCATATGGTGATGGAGCATCTCTCTCAGAAGGTGGTACACGGGTTGTCCCTTCTATCTGGGATGCCATAAATCACATTATGTACGCTATCAATGAAGACACCTATTTTGTATTCCGATCTATCGGAATACACAAAGATGCTCCTGGACGAAGGGGGGGCGCATCTCAAATGTATGTGCTTCAACCAATCAACATTTTTGGCAGTGGCTCTGAAGAAAGCGATGACGTTGATACGGAAGAAATAGAGTTTGTGCCGGTATGTGTATCGGACACACATGTAAGTGATGACGATGATAAGGGATATATGATGTTCCTGTCGTTTTCAACTTATGAAGAGGAATCGACCCGTGATTCAACAACAGATGAAAAAATCTATCAACCTCTGCCGGCGGCTACCATTGAAGCCGGGAAGAAAGAGGAAAAAACGGAATACTATGATGTTATATACATAGGATTTTGGGATGGGACCATACCAAACTACGGTAAAACACCTTACCCGATGCTCGATTCTGTTAATGTCACTCAGGACTGGACCTATTTCTCTAATCACCTTCCAGATCTTCGTCTTACTGGTCAACATCGAAATATTCAGTTACAAATTCCATCAATCAACCCTAAGCAGAAGTTCAAGGTATCGTTCATCTCAGACACAATTCCTAATCCTCGCGCAATATTCTACATTCGTGGTAAAAAATTTCTATGTGAAAAAATTACTGCGACATTCACAGATGATGGAATGTCGCAGATGCTTAAGGGTGAATTTTATCCTATCGTCTAAAGTGCTCCGTCAAGGTTGACAATATCTTTGTTGGCCTTGGCATTGTGCCTGGTATAGATGTCAGTAATGGCGAGGGATGAATGTCGTGCCTGGTCGCGCACGGCAATCGTCGCCATATTGTTGTCGCACATTTCTGTGATGCCTGTGTCCTTCAATGAGTAAAATTTCCATTCAGGTTTCAGGTTCAATGCACGGCGAACATTATCCCAGTGATCTCTGAAATGCTTGGGGTCTATCTGTTTTTGACCGGGACGAAGATTGTATGAAAATATGTAATCATTTTGTGGGGCTTCTATCACTCCAATCTCAATGGCGTATAGTAGTACTTTCTTAGGCAATGTTACGGTCTGATCCTGATGATTCTTGGAACATTCGCCGGGTATAAAGACAGTACAATGCTTGACGTTAATATGTTTTATCTGTAGCCTCGTCATTTCAACAGGCCGGATGAAGCAATAATAGAGCAGATAACACGCCAACAAGAAATACTTCTCGTTGGTTTTGCAGTAATCGGCAATCTTCCTTACTACGTCAATGGGAATAACTGTACGCCCCTTTTTGTAGAGTCGCTTGCTTATAGGGGCAATGCCTTCTGTCGGCCGAGATTTAAGGAAGCCCTTCTCTACAAGAAAGCCTGAGAAAGTTTTGAGAAAGCCGAGATAGTTATTCCGGGTCTGCGCTCCGTTGTTGCGATCGATGAAAACATAGTCCAGGAATGCGACACAAAATTTCCTGTCGAATTGGTACATGTAGAAGATAGGATTGATCTTCTTGATGTACTCTTTCAGCATCTTTACGTAGGATTTATAGCCTGCATAGGTTTCTTTACGGTAAAGACCATCAGCCATCATCTTTTCAAGATAATTTTCATATCGAGTTAAACCATCTGTGAATGTCAGTAGGTCTGAAGTGTCCTTGGCTATCCACGGATTCCAACCATTCTTTAACTGATCGTTGAGTCTGGCAATGACTTCCTTTGCATATTTGCGACGTGCCAGGGTGCCACCGATGCGGTTCACCTTCATTCTCTTGCGCCTCATTACGCCCCGTTCAGGGTCAAAAGCGCGAAATTCAATATAGCACCCTTTGGGGTTCTCTCGATAGACTGGCGGTTCGTACTGGAGGATGTTTGCTACCCCTCCTTTTGAGGATGATGGTGCACCCTCGCTCTCATTTTTTGAGATGGAAAAATGTTTTTGGCACATTTTTTTTGACATTTCTTAACTAAGAAACGTCTGATTAAACATAGGGTAGATTGAAACGACGTGTCCCGAATCTGTCCCGGCATATTTTGAAAAATGCTTGCAAGTTATTCACCTGCAAGCATTTGACCCTTGATGGGTCGGGGTGAGAAGACTCGAACTTCCGACCTCCACGTCCCGAACGTGGCGCGCTGCCAACTGTGCTACACCCCGAGGCCGATATTGATTTTGCGGTGCAAAGTTACTAATTTTTTTCCGATAGAGCGAATATTTTGAACATTTTTTTGCTGAACGGTTACATTATTTGCTGATTATTTGCTGATTTCGCGTAACCGATACTTACGGCTCAGGTCTGAGGTGGTAGTTATTTCGCAGTGATTCAAAACTTTCCGGGTGATTCTTAAGTGCTTCGGTGTCAATAAGGGGATTATATGTTCCCCGGATAAGGTCTTGTGTTACAGATTCGGGAACAGGGTGTGGTTCCGGTCCGTTGTATTTCACTTCAAGACCGAAATGACCGGCAACGGCATCAATTACCGCTTTTGTCGCACGTATTTTCCCGTCCTCGGAGTAGCCTGCTATGTGAGGTGTGGCAATCAGGGCTTTGGAAAGGAGCGTGAGTGACAGCCGCGGCTCGTTTTCCCAGCAGTCGATGATTACTCCCGATATTTTCCCCGTATCAAGGGCTTTAAGCAGTGCTTCCGTATCGGCTATGGGACCTCGTGCGCTGTTGATAATCAGCGGTTTATGTACGACTTTATCCAGAAAACTTTCGGATATGAGATGATGAGTTTTGTGTTCGCCCTCTCTTGTGTGAGGTGTGTGGAATGTGATTATGTCGGATTTCTCGACAATTGTGTCAAGGGATACGAATTCTCCGGAGTTTTCAGCAATTTCACGGGGCGGGTCACATTTTAATGTTCTGATGCCCAGACTGCGAGCCCATCGGTCTACAATGGTTCCGACATGTCCTACACCCACGATGCCCAGAGTGAGTTCGCCAGGAGATAAGGTTGACGTCGCCAGAATTGAAGCAATGACGTATTGCGCCACAGCAGGAGCGTTGCACCCAGGCGCATTGACAACCGTGATACCTTGGCTCTCACAATATGGGAGGTCAATATGATCAGTTCCGATGGTGGCGGTGGCAATGATTTTGCATCGGCTTCCGGCAAGCAGTCGCTCGTCACAGCGTGTCCGTGTGCGGGTTATCAGCGCGTCCGCATCATGCATCACCTCAGGGGTTATTTCCTCAGGAGGGAGGTAACGGACATGGGCAACCTTGTCAAATACTCCTTTAATAAAAGGGATATGATTTTCTATGATGATTACAGGTTCCATACGTAGATTACCAGATAGGGTAGGGAAGTGGCTAAAATGGCTATGTAGGATCTGCGGTGACGTCGTTCTGCAAAGAAATGTGCTATCTGATATGAGGCCGCCAGATTGAGCATAGGCAGATAGGCAGGAATGGCATCTATGTTCAGCAGCATCAGTATTATAGTGGCGAAAAGCATCAGGATGAAAAAACCGTTGTAGGCACGGATACGGGCGTTGTAACTGAGCAGTTTCATGAGATTTGCCACCAGGAAGAGGATTCCCATTCCCGCGGAAAGAACTATTGCCGTGAACAGGGGTGGATCCATGAACGGTATGTCTGTGAAGATGGTGTTAATTTCAGGTATCCTGAAGTCGTACGGTGAAATGATGCCGAATCCCAAAAGAATCCATGCAGGGGTAATGATGCCTATAATGGAGGCCATCAGGGCCCTGAAACTGAACACTTTCATTTGCGCCAGCCCTAAAAGGAGGAAGGGTAGGTAGAACAGCATAGGAAGTGACAGCATGGCGCACAATGCCAGTATGAAGAATATCAGAAATATTCTTCGCACTGATGATTTGTCATCGTAGCAACTGAACAGCAGAGCAGTTTCGATTACCATAACTGCTGCAATGAATGTGCCGTTGCCGAACTCTCCCATCAGCATGGGGGTGGCGGTCTGCATCATCAGGAACAGGGTGGCCATAAGCCGTGACATGGAACGGATGGTGTTGAATTGCTTGGTGATGATTACCACGGCATAGCCTGTTGCTATGTTCATGGCCATACACACCGCAAGCGACACCGGCGGGAGGGTTATCCATTTATCAACCGATTCGAAAAACATACCCTCTTCACCGCTGACCGGCGGAATGGCTCCGGCTGCATACGCCGCCAGAGTCAACAATACGGCTGTCAACGCTACAAAAAGGAAGCCGCCCCGGTTATGGAAAAACCGGGTCAACTCATTTTCGTTTATGTAGAGGGTATTGCCCATAGAACCGGATTACATAAGGTCTTTGCCAATATCCCTACGGAAATTTTTACCTTCAAAAGAGAGTTTTTCCATTGCACTATAACTCTTTTCAAGTGCCGACGGTATATCTTTTCCAATGGAACTTATGGCAATCACACGCCCACCTGACGTTACAAGAGTGTCCTGCTCAAGTTTTGTCCCGGCGTGGAACAAAATGCTTTCAGTGATTTTTTCGGTGCCTGATATAACCTTTCCCTTAGGATAAGAACCCGGATAGCCCTGCGAAACAGCCATTACGGTAACTGCGGTGTCAGGAGAGATAAGGAGCGGAGCATCGCCCAGTTCACCGTTTGCTGTTTTTACAAGCAGCGGCAGGAGGTCAGACTCAATACGCAGCATGACTACTTCTGTCTCAGGGTCGCCCATACGGACGTTGTACTCGATGACCATAGGCTCGCCGTCAACGTTGATGAGTCCGAGGAAGATGAAACCGCGGTAGATTATGTCGCTTTTTTTCAACCCTTCAATAGTGGGACGGATGATTCTGTCCTCGACTTTCTGCATGAATTCCCGGTTGGCGAAAGGTACGGGACTCACTGCTCCCATACCACCCGTGTTCAGACCGGTGTCACCCTCTCCTACGCGTTTGTAGTCTTTGGCAACCGGGAGGATGCGGTATTCTCCGTTCCCGTCTGTAAGGACGAAAACAGAACATTCTATTCCCTTGAGAAACTCTTCAATGACCACGGTTGCGGATGATTTGCCGAACATGCCGCCCAGCATCTCCCGCAGTGATTTCTTAGCCTCATCAAGATTGTCGATTATCAGCACTCCTTTCCCTGCTGCAAGGCCGTCGGCCTTTAGAACGTAGGGCGGACGGAGCGATTCCAGGAAGGCGTCACCTTCGGATATGGTCTCTGCGGTGAAACTACGGTAACGTGCGGTGGGAATGTTGTTCTCAACCATGAATTTCTTGGCGAAATCCTTGCTGCCTTCAAGTGCCGCACCCTTTTTTGATGGTCCTACAACGGGTATGCCTAACGGCGCGAAGTAGTCATAGATTCCTGCAACCAGCGGATCTTCGTTGCCCACCACAATGAGGTCAATGGCATTATCGGCAACAAATTTCTCGATTGACGGGAAATCCAGGGGTGAGATTGCGACATTTTTTCCGTATGCACCGGTGCCACCGTTTCCGGGTGCAATGAACAGTTGTTTGAGCAGAGGGCTACGGGAGATTTTCCATGCCAGGGCGGATTCACGACCGCCGGAGCCGAGCAGGAGTACGTTAATCGGGTTCATCGTTGTTTCTGTTGGGTGGGTTTGTGGGGTTGTTCTGGGTGTATTCATTCACTTTTCTTTTTCCATCCCCGGCTACGCATGAGAGGTCCTTCCTGAGGAGGCAGCGAGGGCGTTTTGTGTCTGATGGATTTCAGTGCATGTTCATTGCGACGAGAGGCCAGGGGATTTTCTGACACGAGTTCACGTTCGCGTGCGAATTCCGAGCGACGGTCGGAATCATGCGCTGCGAACCGCTCTTTACGGTCATCATGACGGCGGGTGGCGAATCCTGATTTTTTTCCGAATCCTTTGCGGTCATCCCTGCCGGAACGGAATCTGTCTCCGGTGGATTTGTCTTTACCGCGTGAGCCCTTTCCGCGTGCGTCTTTACCGCCGAAACCTTCGCGCCGGGCCTTTGCTTTCCATTCAACGTCAGTTTCCCTTCGCCGGGGGGCGGAAACATGTTCTGACGCACGTTCCTTATGGAGTGAACCTCCTCCTTTGCGGAAATCACTCATTGCACCCTCGAAAATAACATATTCCTGCAGTTCACATTCCAGTGAACCGTTGAGGAGGGGGATTTTTACGGATGGTGACAGTCCAATGGCGGCGAAGTATTCCTTCCGGTATCCTATCACCCATGCATCATAGCCTTTGAATACGTTCTTCAAGCGGTTGCCGAGGGTGTTGTAGAGGCCTTCCATATCCTCGGTGCTGATACGTTCTCCGTATGGCGGATTCGTAACGACAATTCCGTTGGCTGGGGCCTCGGTCCACTGGGAGATTGGCTTGATCTCAAGTTCTATGTTTTTGGTCATTCCGGCGCCACGTACGTTACGGCGGGCTATTTCTATTGCTTTGGGGGATATGTCGGCACCGATTATGGGTACGGTTATTTCACGTTCCCGGGAATCATCGTTATAGATTTTTTCGAATATTTCCGCGTCATAATCAGGCCAGTTCTGGAAAGCGAAAGATTTGCGGTAGACTCCGGGATTGATGTTGGCTGCAATCAGAGCGGCTTCAACCAGGAATGTTCCGGATCCGCACATGGGGTCGACGAACGGTTTGTCACCGTTCCATCCGGTGATAAGGATGATGCCTGCAGCCAGCACTTCATTGATGGGTGCTTCCGTTTGCGCTTCCCTGTAGCCGCGCTTGTGGAGTGATTCACCGGATGAGTCGAGGGAGAGGGTCACTCGTTCACCGGACACATGAACATTTATGATCACATCCGGGTCTGTCACGCTGACCATAGGGCGTTTGTCAGGTCCGTACTTGTCCTTGAACCAGTCCACTATGGCATCCTTTACTCTGTAGGTGACGAAGCGTGAGTGGGTGAATTCATCGGAGTTAACCACTGAATCGATTGAGAAGGTCTTGTCCAGAGACAGTACTGATTCCCAGTCGAAGTCCTTGACCATGTCATAAAGTGAGTCGGTGTCAGTGGCTATGAATTTGTGGAACGGCTTCAGAATCCGCAGTGCGGTGCGGCAGCAGAAGTTTGCTTTGTAAAGCATTTCAAGGTCACCGTGGAAAGAGACCATGCGGCGTCCCGGGGTAACATCCAGTGCGCCTATTTCCGTCAGTTCCTTTGCCAGGACATTTTCCAGACCCTGGAAGGTCTTGGCTACCATCTCAAATTGGTTGCTCATATTTTTTAGGGGGAGTCTGTTTTGTCAATAAGAATGTCAGTTTACTAAAAAAGTCCGGCATGTGCGTCGGACTTTTTGTGTAATCTTCAAGTAGAAATTTACTTTCTGATACCTAACTCTTTCTGAGCAATGATAGCGCGGTAGCGGTTGATGTCTTTCTTGATCAGATAGTCAAGCAGACGGCGACGTTTACCAACGAGTTGCTTAAGAGCGCGTGCAGTTGTATAATCTTTGTGATTTGACTTGAGGTGTTCAGTCAAATGAGCAATACGGACTGAGAATAATGCAATCTGTGCTTCAGGTGAGCCAGTGTCAGTCTTGCCCTTACCGTATTTCTCAAAGATTTCTACTTTTTCTTCAGAATTCAAATGCATTCTTTTGGAGTTTTAGTAGTGTTAATAATATTGTTTTAAATTGCGCCACAAAGGTAATAATAAATCCTTATACTGGCAAATTCTTGACGGAATAATTTCGGCTTTGACAGCGAAAATCAGTCCATTTTGAGTTTGTCCTTGGCAGGATTGCGGAAGAAGATTTTCCCTTCCTGATATTCCTGAGCGGCAATGAGGGTGGGTTTTGGGAGTTTCTCGTAGTAACGTGAAATCTCGATTTGTTCGCGGTTCTCGGAAATCTCCTCGAGGTTGTCGTTGAGTGACGCGAATTCCTGGAGTTTCTTTTCGAGGTCGTGCTTCATTTCCAGAGCGATCTGGTTTGCGCGTTTGGCGATGATGCATACGGTCTCGTAGACATTGCCGGTGTCGGCTGACAACTCAATCATGTCGCGGGTGACGGTGTTCAGAGGAGCGTTGGTCTTTTTGTAGTCCATAGTCGAGAAAATTATATTGGGGTGTTGTTTTATTCTTTTACGTATTTGCGTGCTATTTTCAGAATGTTGTCGGCCTCGTCACGGTTGGGGCTTTCGGGATAGTTGTTGACAAAACTGTAGTATTCGTCGATAACATCGCGGAAGCGGTCGGCTTTCTTTTCTTCCACACTCAGGGCTGCTTCCTGATAGCGTGATTTGAGGATGAGCAATTCAAGTTCTTCTTTGTATTTTGAGTATGGGTATTCCTTGAGGGCATTCTGCGCGGTGATGATGGCGCTCTCGTAGTTGTTGCCCATGTAGGTGCCGAGGTTGTAATAGAGTTGTGCGTTCTGTAATTCTTTGAGGGTCAGTTTGTCCTGCAGTTCAAAGATTGCGTTTTGTGCTATTGAAACTTTTTCGCTGCGGGGGAAATAGTCAAGGAAGTTTTGAAGTTCTTCAATGGCCTTTACGGTTCCTGACTGGTCAAGTTGGGTGTCGGGAGAGTCAAGATAGTAACCGTAGCCGGCATAGAATCTGGCCAGTTCGGTGTACTTCCCTTTCGGGTAGCGGTTGTAGTAACTCTGGAAGTAGGCTGACGCATCGGGATATTCGCGGTTTTCGTAGTGGGCCAGGGCGAGCAGATACAGTGATTCCTCGGCTTTGTCCGATCCCTTGAACACTGTGACTATGTCCTTGAGTATGGTGGTTGTCTGCGCGTATTTCTGACGCTCGAACGCACGTTTGGCATAGTCAAACTTGTAGTTGTAGTCGTTGCTTTTGAGTACCTTCTGGTATTCACCGCATGATGACAAACCTAAGGCGGCAACGAGGAGTATGACAATGTTTAGGGCTTTACGCATGATGGTCAATTTTATTTCAAGTTGCAAAGTTACTATTTTTTATTCAAATTTTAGTTATGCCCCTTTGAAAAAATGTTAATTTTTCTTTTCGGCTTCTTAGGCTTCTTTGAACCGGGTCTAAATTATTATCTTTGTGAAAAAATAAGTTTCCTCATGAAAGTACTGAAAGTCAGTAAGCCGTCGGACTACTCGTCCTATCTTGGTTTGAGTGATCCTCACCCGCTGGTGAGCGTGATTGAGTATGACCGTATATCTCCGGTTTATCTCACGCTGAATGACTATGGTGTTTACGGGATATTCCTCCGTGGCGATGACAGCGTGGATCTGACGTACGGTTGCGGAAGATATGATTACAAGGAGGGTACTTTGCTGGCGGTGGCACCGGGTCAGTTGGGAGGAACGGAGGATACGGGTGAGAAATTTCCTCTTTCAGGATGGGCTCTTCTGTTTCATCCTGATCTGTTGCAGGGCACACCGTTGGAAAAAGGGATTGGGAGGTACACCTTTTTCGAGTATAGTATTAACGAGGCCCTGCACATGACGGAGGAGGAAAAAGAGATTGTCACCGGGCTGATGCGCAGCATAGAGTTGGAGGCAGGGAAGCCTCATGACATGCAGCAGGACAGGATAATTGTGGGCTATATCGAACTAATGCTCAATTTTTGTCAGCGGTTTTATGACCGTCAGTTCGCTGCGAGAAAGGTTGAGAACAGTGACATCCTCGGCCGGTTTCAGGAGGTGCTGAACGGCTATTTTGCTGCTGATAAACAACTTTCGGAGGGTATCCCGACAATTCAGTATATGGCTGACAGGTTGTGCGTCTCACCAAGTTATCTGGGTGACCTTATCAAGCGTTCCACCGGAAGCACTGCCAGCAAATATATTCAGCGGCAGGTGGTTCAGATGGCCAAGAATCTGATATCGTCGGGCCACAGTATTTCAGAGACAGCCTACAGTCTGGGGTTTGATTATCCACAGCATTTCAGCCGTTTTTTCAAACGTGAGGAGGGTATCACCCCTAAAGATTATATGTTACGGCGCAGAAAGAACTGACTTAGAACCGGATCCCCAATATTTGTTAATGCTGAGGTAAGGTAACTTTTTGCCATAGTACACAATTACAAGTGCCAAAATTCGGTTATATGATTTTAATCATTTATAACATGTTAGGATAAATTGGGATATAAATCCTTACATATTATTATTCTTACTTATCCGTGGCATGAGTTACGCTTGACCGCCTCAGTATTAACAAATATTGGGGAACCGGGTCTAAACGGTTGTTAGCGCTTCAGGGGTTGACTGACATAGGGGAACTCGGGCAAAAATCCAATTGAAATGAAGTGAAGGATGGGGGCAAGTCCGGTGGTCCAGTAGTACCATCCGTGAACACCGCTGCGCACACGGAAGTCAATGGGTATCTCCTTGTGTTTCATGGCAAGGAAGAATTCAGTGTTTCCCTCTATGAAATAGTCGCTGTCGCCGCAGTCAGTATACCATCTGACGGTTTTGAGGTTATCGGTTGTGGCGGCGGAAGCGTTTTCCACGAAAGCCGACGGATTATTGGCAACAAGCGAATCGGCATAATCCTTGTCGGTCCGGGCCATCTGACTTTGTTCGGGATGTCCGAGAATACCACATAGGGCACATGAGGTGCCGTACATTTCCGGATGCTTCTGCGCGTATGCGATTGAGGCTTCCCCTCCCATTGATGCTCCCGTAATGGCCCTGTGTTTTTTGTCTGCAATAGTACGGTAAGAGGAGTCGATCAGCGGAATCAGTTCATTATGGAAAAAACCTTCATAATCCCAGCCGGGCACAGAGAAGAATCCCAGATGCTTGCCAAGATGGAACTCCTCATCACCACTCGCATCGGGTATGACAATAATCATCGGGACTGCCATGCCGGACCTTATGGCATCGTCAGCAATCTGAGGAAGTTGTCCCATGCTGATCCATATTTCATGTGTGCCCCCGGCAGGATGCAGTAGAAACATTACGGGGTAACGCCGGTCGCTTTCTTCGTACCCGGCAGGAAGATATACTGAAAATTCCTTATTCACACCAAGGATATCGCTGCTCATGGTGCAATGCTCCACCGTACCGCTATCCGGTTGTTTAGCAAAATGGCTCACTGCCTTACGTCGTTCCAAAAGTTTTCCCATCGGTCAAAAAATATTGATTGCGTTAATCTAACAAATAAATTCCTGATACGGTTTTTAGAGGGTTAAATGAAAAAAGAAACGTTGAAAAATACTATAATTGTTTTTGAGTTCTTCTGATACCCGATTATTGCAATGCTCTTTATAGCAATTAAAAATTCTATATCAAACCACACCGACAATGTGATAAACAAGTGGGATGAGAGGTTGTAAAGGTAATAAATTCTATATCAAACCACAACAAGATAATTGTTGAATATTTAAATGTCTAAGTTGTAAAGGTAATAAATTCTATATCAAACCACAACGCCCAACTTTCTATGCAAAATGATGTTTAGTTGTAAAGGTAATAAATTCTATATCAAACCACACCGACAATGTGATAAACAAGTGGGATGAGAGGTTG
>CAMWNP010000014.1 GCA_947175645.1 uncultured Porphyromonadaceae bacterium | reverse complement strand
TTTTTAAGGCTGCCGATTCAACTTTTTTGATCCAATTCTTATCCCGAACTCGCGTAAATAGTCAAAAAAGAAAAGGTGCTCCGGCTATCGGAACACCTTTTACTATATTTACCGGAAAAAATTACTGCTCGTTTGATTTTTCAACTGCCGCAACTTCGGGATCAACTCCCCACTGCTGCTGAGCAAGTCTGAGGTAATTGTTGTAGCGCCACTGAGCGTTTGCTTTTGCTGCTGCAAACAGTTCCTGTGCTTCCTTGGGATACTGCTTAACAACAGTAGCATAACGAACCTCACCCATCAGGAAGTCTTCAAACTTGTCCCACTGAGGAGCCTTGCTATCAAGAGTGAAAGGATTCTGACCCTGTTCTTCTACAGCGGGGTTGTAACGCCACAGATGCCAGTAACCACACTCAACAGCACGTTCTTCTTCACGCTGAGATTTGCCCATACCTGCTTTCAGACCATGATTGATACAGGGAGAGTAAGCAATAATGAGCGACGGTCCTTCGTATGCTTCTGCCTCACGGATAGCCTTGAGGGTCTGAGCCTGGTCAGCCCCCATTGCAACCTGAGCAACATATACATATCCATAAGTAGAAGCAATAAGACCAAGGTCTTTTTTGCGGATACGTTTACCTGCTGCAGCAAACTTGGCGATTGCGCCCAGAGGAGTTGCTTTTGAAGCCTGGCCACCGGTATTGGAATATACCTCGGTATCAAGTACAATGACATTGACATTCTTGCCTGATGCAAGTACATGATCAAGACCACCGAAACCAATATCGTACGCGGCACCGTCACCTGCGATGATCCACTGCGAACGTTTTGCTATGAAGTTTTTGTGAGCCACGATACCTTTGCAAATGTCGCATGAGCATTTCTCACACAGAGGAACAATCTTGTCCGCAACTTCGCGGGTGATGACAGCATCATTTTTGTTTTCAAGCCATTTTGAAGCAAGTTCCTTGATTTCTGCCGAGCAGCAGTCGCAAGTCTGAGCCTGAGTGAATAGATCAGACAGACGTTCCACCATCTTCTCTGTCGCAATTGTCATACCCAGACCAAATTCTGCGAAGTCTTCAAACAGTGAGTTACCCCATGCCGGACCCTGACCTTTCTTGTTGGTGGTGTAAGGAGTTGATGGAACTGAACCTGAATAGATTGAAGAACAACCTGTTGCATTGGCAACCATCTCATGATCGCCATAAAGTTGAGAGATGAGTTTCACGTAAGGAGTTTCACCGCAACCTGAGCAAGCGCCGGAGAATTCAAAGTAAGGAGTAGCAAACTGACTATTCTTTACATTTGCCTTTACGTCAACAAGATTCTGTTTAGATTCAACGTTCTTGACGCAATAGTTCCACTCTTTCTGAACTTCAAGTTGAGTTTCCAGAGGCTTCATTTCAAGAGCCTTCACACCCTTCTTACCGGGACAAACGTCCACACAGTTAGAACAACCCAGACAGTCAAGGACATCTACAGCCTGAAGGAATCTCATGCCTGCGAACTGCTTACCGATAGCGGGGATTGTGTCTTTATCTTCAAATGGAGCGCCGGCCATTTCCTGAGCGTCAAGTACGAATGGACGAATTGCTGCGTGAGGACAAACATAAGCACATTTGTTACACTGAATACAGTTTTCTGATATCCACTCGGGCACGAACGCGGCTACTCCACGTTTTTCATAAGCAGCAGTACCCTGCATCCAGGTACCATCTTCAATACCTACAAAATCCGAAACCTTCAGAAGATCACCATCCTGTGCGTTAATCGGACGAACCAGTTTATTGATGAATTCAGGATCATCGTTAGCAACGGTATCCTCAATAACAAGTTGTGACCATGCCGGATCAATAGCGAGTTCCTTGTATTCACCACCACGATCTACAGCCGCATAGTTTTTGTCTACTACATCCTGGCCTTTCTTACCATAACTCTTGACGATAAATTTCTTCATCTGCTCAACAGCGAGGTCAACAGGAATAACTTCAGTAATACGGAAGAATGCGCTCTGAAGAATGGTGTTGGTGCGGTTTCCGAGACCAATTTCCTGTGCGATCTTGGTTGCATTGATGTAATAAACCTTAATATTGTGATCAGCAAAGTATTTCTTGACTTTGTTAGGCAGATTTTCTGCGAGTTCATCACCTTCCCAGATGGTGTTGAGAAGGAATGTACCGCCATCGCGCAGACCACGTGTCACATCATACATATGCAGATAAGCCTGAACATGACAAGCAACGAAATTAGGAGTGTTTACAAGGTAAGTGGAACGGATGGGGAAGTCACCGAAACGGAGGTGTGAACAGGTGAAACCGCCTGATTTCTTTGAATCGTAAGCGAAATATGCCTGACAATACTTATTAGTGTTGTCACCGATAATCTTCACTGAGTTTTTATTCGCGCCTACTGTACCGTCAGCACCAAGACCATAGAACTTTGCTTCGTAAGTTGACTTGTGTCCGAGAGCGACTTCGGGAACCTGGGGAAGAGATGTGAATGTTACGTCATCAACGATACCTACTGTAAAACCATCTTTAGGTGTTGGGAGTGCAAGATTATCAAAAATCGAGATAATCATTGCCGGAGTAGTATCTTTTGATGCAAGACCATAACGACCACCTACGATAACAGGAGCATCGGCTTTGCCGTAGAATGTAGCCTTAACGTCCTGGAGAAGAGGTTCACCATTTGATCCGGGTTCTTTTGTACGGTCAAGAACTGCGATAGTCTTTACTGTAGAAGGAATCGCTTTAAGCAGATGTTTGGTTGAGAACGGGCGGAACAGGTGTACTGAAACCAAACCTACCTTTTCACCTTTCTCGATAAGGAAGTCAATGGCTTCTTCTGCAGCCTGAGTAACAGAGCCCATGGCAATGATGATGCGTTCGGCATCCTTGGCTCCGTAATAGTTGAACAGATGATATTCACGACCGGTGATATTTGAAATCTTGGCCATGTAGTCCTCAACTATTTCAGGTACATTCTCATAATATTTGTTGCATGATTCGCGGTGCTGGAAGAAAACGTCTCCGTTTTCAGCCATACCTCTGGCAACGGGAGCATCAGGGCTGAGAGCACGGTTACGGAATTCCTTAACGGCTTCCATATCTACTAATGGAGCCAGGTCTTCCTGAGCAATAGCCTCAATTTTCTGTATTTCGTGTGATGTGCGGAATCCGTCAAAGAAGTTCACAAACGGCACACGGCTTTTAATTGTTGCCAGATGGGCAACACCGGCAAGGTCCATAACCTCCTGAACCGATCCTTCGGCAAGCATTGCAAAACCGGTCTGACGCACTGACATTACATCCTGGTGGTCACCGAAAATGCTTAGGGCGTGAGATGCGATAGTACGAGCGGAAACATGGAAAACACAGGGAAGAAGTTCACCTGCAATTTTGTACATGTTAGGAATCATGAGGAGCAAACCTTGCGATGCGGTGAAAGTGGTTGTTAAGGCTCCGGCCTGAAGTGAACCGTGAACAGCACCTGCTGCACCACCTTCTGACTGCATTTCTTGAACAAGGACAGTTTCATTGAAGATGTTTTTACGACCTGCAGCAGACCATTCATCCACATATTCCGCCATTGTAGACGAAGGAGTAATGGGATAGATCGCCGCCACCTCAGTGAACATGTAGGCAACATGAGCCGCAGCCTGGTTACCGTCGCATGTCAAGAATTTTTTTTCTTTACTCATAACTTAGATGGTTTATTAATTGAATAGAGTTGTTTTCAAATCATTACAATCTGCGTCAAAGCACAAATAACACGCGAAATTATGAATTTTCAGCGGAAAAAACAAATGATTATTGTTAAAAAAGTCGGGAAAATGACACCTTGTTCATTTTCCCGACTTTTTATATTTAATGTTCTATTGGGACTCAACCTATAAGACAATGTCAGACACTCAGGAAAATTCCTGCTTTTCTGCATTGTTCTATCTGATCCTCCGGCCATATAGATGATTGAACCTCTCCGATATGTGCCTTTTGCAGCAGATACATACATAGACGGCTCTGCCCTATTCCACCTCCTATTGACGCAGGCAGGCGTCCCTCAAGCAAAGCCTTATGGAACTGCAACTCCAGCCTATCGTTAGCACCTCGGATTTCCAACTGAAGAAGCATGGCGTCACGGTCGACCCTTATTCCCATTGACGAGAGTTCAAAGGATGTTTCAAGGACCTTATTCCATAGGATAATATCACCGTTCAAACCCTTGAATCCGTCGGAATTTTCAGTCGACCAGTCATCATAATCAGGAGCACGCAGGTCATGAGGTTTTCCATCTGACAATTCTGCGCCAATCCCAATTATAAAAACAGCACCCATTTCACGTGCCACTTCATTCTCACGCTGTTTTGGAGTCATGCCCGGAAAACGGCGAACGAGTTCTTCAGAGTGAACGAAAGAAATCTGATCGGGCAAAGTCGGAGTAATATGAGGGAACTGTTCATATACTACAGCCTCGGTTTCCTTCAAGGCCTTGTAAATTTTCCGGACAGTATCCTTCAGATAATCAAGATTACGATCTTCCGGACGTATTGTTTTCTCCCAGTCCCACTGATCCACATATAACGAGTGTAAGTTATCAAGTTCCTCATCTGCACGTATGGCATTCATATCTGTATACAGACCATATCCTGCCGATATTCCGTATGCCGCGAGTTTCGTGCGCTTCCACTTTGCCAGCGAATGGACAACTTCCGCCTTTTTATTGTCAACTGCCTTGATTCTGAAATTGACAGCCTTTTCCACTCCATTCAAGTCGTCATTTATACCTGTATCGGCCATCACGAATAAAGGGGCAGTAACACGACGTAAATCCAGTGCTTTAGCAAGATTTCGCTGGAAGGTATCCTTTATAAGTTTAATTGCCACCTCAGTTGTCTCAGGCAGCAGTTTAAGTCTGTAGTCTGATGGAATAATTAATGCCATTGTTTTTATTTTATAATGTTTTCATATGTGGGAATATTCTCAAGAAATTTATAGCCGGGAGGATTATACCTTACCTCACAGCAATAATGATTCATACCATTAGAAACAGCAAGAAATCTGACTTTCAAAACCATATTATAACGGACTATCTGGTCAAATACCTCCTGAGTTATGTTAACTGACGGTGCCTTATATTCAATAAGCATGACCGGGACCGCATTCCTGTCATAGACAAGCGTATCACAGCGACGTTGAGTTCCGTTCAAAGAAAGTGAAACTTCATTGGCCATCAGTCCTGCCGGATATCCAAGAGTATCAACAAGATAGTGAGTGAAATGCTGACGAACCCATTCCTCCGGTGTGAGCGTTATGGTTCTATTGCGGAGAAAGTCATAAACTTTGTGACTGCCATCCGCCGCCTGAAACAAGTTCAACCGTGCAGGGGGAAGATTCAGTTCTTTGAAAACTCTGTTTGTCATAAAATTGCCGTAATTTTTGGTATAGCACCAAAATATTTGTAAATTTACAAAAAATATTTCTATGAACCGGAAATAATCAAAATAAATTTATCATTTAGCAATCAATTTTTACGTATTTACAAAATTTTTCAATCGTTTTATCTAAAACGCATCCGTTGTGTAACCTCCGTACTATATTGGTTTTGAATGATAGTTTGATACATTCCGGTGAATGGAATTATATATTTAATACTCTATTTCCACCCGAGGATGGCTGACGTAACTACATTCGCATCATTAAAAAAGGTTATTGAACAAAAGAAACTTTCTCCTGTTTATCTTCTCCACGGGGAAGAAGGATTCTATATCGACAAATTGGAAAAAATGTTTGAAGAAGTTCTCCCGGAGCAGGACAAGGAATTCAATCAGTTCATACTCTACGCACCGGAAGTTACTCCCGCAGATGTGGTTAGCACTTGTCAAAGTTATCCTATGATGGCTGAGCGCCAGGTGGTTATAGTAAAAGAAGTTCCTTCAACAGTATCTTTCCTAAACGGGCTAAGTAAATATGTTGAGCATCCCACCCCAACCACAGTGCTTGTTTTATGCGTCCGTGGCGCTACATTCAAAGGGAAAGAGTTCTTGACTGCACTAAAAACGGGGCAAGGAGTGGTCTATGAATCGAAAAAGTTGAACGAACGAAGCGTTGACCCGGTTATTTCAGATCTTCTGAAAGAGAAAAATCTGAACATTGAACCTAAAGCATTAATGATGCTCAAGGAGCATATCGGAACGGATGTATCTCGTATTTATAATGAGATAAACAAACTTACCGTAATTCTCCCCCCAAACTCCACTGTGACCCCCGCGGTTATTGAACAAAACATAGGAATAAGCAAGGATTACAACAGTTATGAACTTATCGCTGCAATCTCTCGGAAAGACTTTGGACAGTCCATGAAAATAGCGCGATATTTCAGGAAAAATCCCAAAAATAATCCCTCAGTAATTATTTCAACCGTTCTTTTCAACCACTTCACAAATCTTATGATTGCATATTACACTCCGGACAAATCGGAGCGTGGACTTATGCAGGCTCTTGGACTGAAGTGGCCGTCGCAACTCACGAACATAAAATCTGCCATGTCAAATTATTCAGCATGGCAGGTGATAGAAGTTCTTAGTGAAATAAGAAAATTTGATGGAATGATAAAGGGGGTGGGCTCACGTCAGAATGAATACGACCTACTTGATAACCTGATCTATAGGATAATCACCGCACCAGGAAGAGTTATTCTTTGAGCCATTTATCTGTATTTCCGACAGAAAGATAAATCTATCAATTTGTAGAATGGTCAACTACCGCAGACTTGCGGTTGACTTTGACATTGTGCTTGTCAAGAATGGTAATTGCTGATTTCTCAAAGGCATTGCAAATTGTTTTCCAGGCAGGCTCACAATTTTCTACCGGCACGACTTTATAGACCCGGACTCCGTTCAACGGCTGCTGGCAAAAAACGAGAGAGTAGTCTGCACCCACAAGCGACACATTTCCGGAAAGGTCACGTTTCAACTTTACTTCAATCATTGCCCCGCCTTTTGTGTCGCGTTTCTGCTGGTTTGAAATGAAATTTCCAAGTGAGTAAACCACCAGGCAATCTTTGTCAAGCGCTTCATTGTGACGGATCTCCATTGGCTGTATCACATGGGGATGTCCTCCTATTATCAGGTCAACACCCTGATTACAAAGAAAATCAGCGATTTTCTTTTGCTCCCCATTAGGAAGCATCACATATTCCACACCCCAATGTATTAATACAGTTATTATTTCAGCACCCGCAGCACGCAGATCCTTTATATCCTGCTCCATCTTCTTCATGTCAATGAAATCCACCACAACATCTCCCTGAACCGGGATTCCGTTTGTCCCGTAAGTATAGTTAAGGAATCCAATCCTTATACCTTTTACGGTTTTGATAAATGGAAGTTTGGTGGCTCTTTCATCACTATTTGCGTATGTTCCTACATGATCAAGTCCAAGAGAGTCAAGTACTGCAATGGTTCGCTTTAGTCCTTTGTCTCGACGGTCAAGAGTATGGTTGTTAGCCGTTACACACATGTCAAATCCTGCATTCTTCAAAGCCTCCGCATAACTGTCAGGGGCGCAGAAGCATGGATATCCACTATATGGTTTTCCTGCAAGCGGTGTCTCAAGATTTACTACGGCATAGTCCGCACTTGAAACATACGGAGCAATCTCTGTGAAACATGGATTGAAATCGTATGTGCCATCTTTCTGCAGCGCTGCATCGCACTGAGGCTTATGCTGCATAGCATCTCCTGCGAATATAACACTTACTTCTCCGGGGAAAATACTTTCAAAAAAGGATTGTCCGAAAAGAGAATATATAAAACATAAAACAGCGGTGAGCGTCATTACTGAAATGCTTTAGATTACATACGATATACTTCTGATTTGCATTTACTTATATATTGCCTTTGAAGCCGCAAGCAATGTATTATTCATCAGAGAGGTAATGGTCATGGGACCAACTCCACCCGGAACCGGAGTAATGTAACTGCACAAAGGAGCAACTTTTTCAAAGTCAACATCACCGGATAGTCTGAACCCAGACTTCTTTGAGGAGTCGGGAACTCGGGTTGTACCGACATCAATGATAACCGCGCCCGGCTTTACCATATCAGCAGTAACAAACGCAGGCTGACCGAGGGCTGCTATAATGATATCCGCCTCACGGCAGATCGCATTCAAATCCTTTGTTGCGCTGTGGCATACTGTAACCGTGGCATTCCCTGGATATCCTTTCTGCATTAGCATGGTTGCTACAGGTTTTCCAACAATATTGCTTCTACCAAGCACTACTACCCTGGCGCCTGACGTGGGGATATTGTATCGTTCAAGCAACATCATGATTCCGGCAGGAGTGGCAGATCTGAAACATGGCAGACCTATTGACATGCGTCCTACATTAATTGGATGAAATCCGTCTACATCCTTTCTGAAGTCTATGGCTTCGATTACCTTCTGTTCAGATATATGCTTGGGAAGCGGGAGTTGAACGATGAATCCGTCCACTTCCCCATCCTCGTTAAGTTCTTTTATGGCATTGAGTAACTCCGCTTCAGTAACATCATTTTCAAAACGAATCAGCCTGGAATAGAATCCACATTCCTCACATGCTTTGATCTTATTAGCAACATAAGTTTCACTCCCACCATCGTGACCAACAAGTATTGCCGCCAATGTGGGACGACGTCCACCTGCACCAATAATTTCCTTAACCTTTTCCGCTATCTCTTTCTTTATATCTTGTGATACTTTTTTACCGTCAATCAGTTCCATTGATATATTTTAAATAATGAAGTCGTATCCGAACTGACGAATACGACTCAAATTTGACAATATTTTATCTGCGACCTTTCATGCGGCGCATCATACTCATGGGGTTACCTTTCATTTGCGTTACGGTCCGGAGCATCTTACGGGTTTGTTCAAACTGGGTGAGCAGCCTGTTTACCTCCTGAACCGATGTTCCCGAGCCTTTGGCAATTCTCTGTCTGCGTGAATTATTGATTATCGCGGGATTAGAACGTTCTTCAGCGGTCATCGAGTAGATTATTGCTTCAATCCCCTTGAAAGCGTTATCATCAATATCCATATCCTTAACCATTTTGCCAACACCGGGTATCATGGACGCGAGTTCCTTGATGTTACCCATCTTCTTTATCTGATGTATCTGGTTAAGGAAATCATTGAAGTCAAATTTATTCTTGGCTATACGACTCTGAACCTGCTTAGCCTCATCCTCAGATATGATATTCTGGGCTCTTTCCACAAGCGACATGATATCACCTTGACCAAGTATTCGTGTCGCCATACGGTCGGGATGGAAATAATCCAAGGCATCAAGTTTCTCGCCGGTACCAATGAATTTTATAGGCTTGTTTACAACAGCGCGGATTGAAAGTGCGGCACCACCACGTGTGTCACCATCCAGTTTTGTTAGAACCACTCCATCAAAATCGAGGCGGTCATTGAAGGTCTTGGCTGTATTAACTGCATCCTGACCGGTCATTGAATCAACTACAAAGAGTATTTCCTGAGGATTGACCGCCTTTTTGATGGCCTCAATCTCGTTCATCATCTGCTCATCAACAGCCAGACGGCCCGCCGTATCAATAATCACAAGATCATTATAGTGAGCCTTTGCATATGCGATCGCATTCTTTGCAATTTCAACAGGATTTTTATTACCCTCCTCAGTGTAGACCGGGACATCTATTTGTTCTGCGAGAACCTTAAGTTGATCTATTGCGGCAGGACGATATACGTCACCTGCAACAAGCAAAGGACGCTTACCTTTCTCACTCTTAAGTTTACGTGCAAGTTTTCCGGTAAGAGTTGTTTTACCGGAACCCTGCAGACCTGACATCAGAATAACCGTAGGATTTCCTGAAAGGTTAACCGGAACCTGCTCACCACCCATCAAGGCAGTCAGTTCATCATGAACAATTTTTAGCATCAGTTCTTTTGGTTTTAAAGCCGTAAGAACATTTTGTCCCAACGCTTTAACCTTAACAGTATCAGTGAACTGTTTGGCAACCTTGTAGTTCACATCAGCATCAATCAGCGCCCTGCGGACTTCCTTAAGGGTGTCCGCCACATTTATCTCGGTGATCTTGCCTTCACCCTTTAGGATTTGAAGACATTTTTCAAGTTTATCTGTTAGATTTTCAAACATAATCCAAGGTGATTAGGTTAAGGCTTGATAAGCCGGTTAGTATTGGTGTCAGGGAATATTACTTTCGGCCGGAAGTCAACGGCCTCTTCCGGAGTCATTCTCGCGTAACTCATAATGATAACGACATCACCGGGTTGCACCTTACGCGCCGCCGCTCCGTTCAGACAAATCACTCCGGAATTGCGTTCCCCTTTAATCACATATGTATCAAGTCGTTCGCCATTATTATTATTTACGATAAACACTCTCTCTCCGGGAATAATTCCGACAGCCTCAATCAGCGCTTCATCAATAGTGATACTCCCAATATAATCCAGACGTGCTTCTGTTACAGTCACACGATGAATCTTAGATTTAAGCACTTCTATTGTCATTATTTTGGTACTTTATATTATCAATCAGTCGGACATTACCACAGTAAACAGTAACACATCCAACAGGATTTCCATTCACGGAATCTGACCAGTTTTCAATAGGCTGCATAGTCAGAGGGTCAACTATTTCATAGTATTCCACCTCCATTTCATCAACCGCGTTTATGGCATCGATTACGAATTTCTTAACTTCCCCAACAGTTTGATTATCTTTCATAGAGACACTTTCCTTAAGCGTCTTATGAATGGCAGGAGCCACAGATCGCTGATGTGGCGTGAGCCTCACATTACGGCTGCTCATCGCCAGACCGTCATCCTCACGCTTGATGGGGCAATCGATGATGTTGATGTTGAATCCGCATAACTCAACCATCTTTCTGATTACTGCAATTTGTTGAAAATCCTTTTCTCCAAAATATGCACGGTCAGGGTTTACCATTTCAAACAGTTTGCTGACTATTTGAGCAACCCCGTTGAAATGCCCGGGTCGCATTGCGCCTTCCATAACTTCTGCGACTGCTCCAAGATTGAACTGACGTGTGTCAGGTTCCGGGTACACCTCTTCAACAGAAGGAATGAATGCATAATCCACTCCTGCTTTCTCCAGCAAGACGCAATCCGCATCCTCCGTACGAGGATAAGTTTTTAAATCTTCAGGATTATTGAACTGCGTAGGGTTGACAAATACGCTTACAACAACTACGTCATTTTCTTTACGGGCACGTTCCACAAGTGAGATATGCCCCTGATGGAGTGCACCCATAGTGGGAACAAGCCCAACAGTTTTATTATTTGCTTTTGCCTCTGCAACTTTCTGTTTCAGAGCCTTTGTTGATCTGATTACTTCCATTGATTTACAATAGAGCGTTAGTTCTTTTGAAATTCTGGCTCAGACAAGCGAGCCTTTGAAACCGGATGCAAAGGTATAAAATCTTTGACAATTTTCAATAATCAAATCTAATCTTTTGTTAAAAATTTGGTACCGGATTACTATTCCGACAGTTTTTTCGTAACTTTGTATCTATGGAACAGGAATTTGCATCAAGATTACTTGAGGATGCCGTTACTGAAATGTCAAGGTTGCCTGGCATAGGTAGAAAAACCGCTCTGCGGCTCGCACTTCATATTCTACGTCAGGAACCACAGATGGCACACTCGCTTGGTAACGCCTTAATGAAACTGCGCGATGGTGTAGTTTATTGCCGTAAATGCCACAATATTTCCGAAAGTGAAATTTGCGGCATCTGCGCTGATCCCAGAAGGGATTCTTCCACCGTGTGCGTGGTGGAGAATGTGAAAGATGTTATGAGTTTTGAGAACACGGGTAGTTATCACGGCCTTTACCACGTTCTTGGTGGAGTAATATCACCTATGGATGGTGTGGGACCGGAGAAACTGGAAATAAGTTCATTGATTGACCGCATCGGCAAGGAGGATATCAAGGAAGTTATTCTGGCACTCAGCGCCACCATGGAGGGTGATACCACAAACTTCTATATTTATCGCAGGCTGGCCGAAACGGGTGTAAAAATCACTCAAATTGCGCGAGGAGTATCAGTTGGCAATGAAATTGAATTCACCGATGAAGTTACCCTTGGCAGATCTCTTCTTAACCGTACGCTATTTTCAGACCAATTTCAATCATGAAACCATTGCTTTGCAACGATACTTTAAGGCTACGTGCACCGGAACCTTCTGATGCTGAATTTTTCAAAAAATGGGATAATGACACATCGCTTTGGGATACAGGTAGCAGTTGCGCTCCTTATTCTCTGCATCTAATAGAAGATTATATTGCCAATTATAATCCCGATATATTTGTAACACGCCAATTAAGACTCATGGTTGAGTTATCGTCGACAGGGGAGGTTGTAGGAGCCATTGATATTTATGACTTTGATCCGATAAGCAGACGTGCCGGTGTAGGATTTATTATCGACAGCAATTTCAGGGGAAATGGCTATGGATCATCCGCACTCAGGATTGTAGAAGAATTTTGCCGGGTAAGACTTAATATGAAACAACTTTATGCTTATTCTGGTGTTGAGAATTTTCCAAGCATAAAAACTCTTGAAAACGCGTCGTTCAAAAGATGCGGAAAACTACGGCGGTGGATACCTACAGGCTTCAACCGTTTTGCCGATGCATTTATATTTCAGATAGTTTTTTAAATCCGATTATTCTTACTAATTTTGCAACATAATATAAATATTAGTAAACAATGACGACTTTACCCAAAAATAAGACTGTTCTCATTTTAGGAATCATAATCGCGGTAATTATATTGACAGCGATAGCATTAATCGGATTTCAGGGCCATAAATTGTCAAGCGTTGCCAACGAGAATGAGCAACTGAAACTGACGAACGAACAACTCCAGTTGGCAAATGAATTCCAGTCGGTCAACAACGAATTCGCACAATACGAGAACCAGACTCAGATAATGGTCAATGACTCTCTGGCAGAAAAGTACGCGGCCGCCAAGGCCAAAGTTGAAAAACTTATTGCTGAATTGAATAGCGAAAAGAAAAAGAGTGCCAGAAGAATCAAGGAACTCCAGGATGAGATAGCCACCTTGAAGGGTATTCTCCGTCATTACATTGCAAAGGTCGATTCACTCTCGAAAGAAAATCAGGGACTCAGAGTGGAAAATGAGGAAATTAAAGATAAAAACCGACGTTTGTCAGAAAGAGTGGCCTCAGTTTCAAAGGACAATCAGGAACTGAACGAACGAATGACTCTTGCCGAAAAGTTGAACGTCACGGGAATCAACATGGTTGCTCTCAAAAAGAATGGCAAGACCGAGAAAAACATTACCAAGGCAACACAACTGATGGTTACTTTCACAATTCCTCAGAACAATTCTACTCCGGTAGGAGAAAAGACCATCTACCTCCGGATAACCAATCCTGAGGGTGATCTACTCGGAAATGGCGGAGTGTTCAATTTTGAAGGGGCATCAGTAAAATGCACATCGCGTTTAAATATTGAGTATGCCGGCGAGGAAATTGGCGGACTGAAAATATATTACGATGTCAATACCACTCTTAACCCGGGAGAGTACACAGTCGAACTCTTTGCAGACAACTATCGTCTGGCTTCCCGAAAATTCCTGATGAAGAAATAATCCCTTAATTTGCCACCGAATCTCGATGGAACACCTGCTTGACATAATCCAATCACAGAATATCACAGCAACCTCATCAGTTTTCAAGTTGATGTTGAGCATGCTGCTGGGTGGAATTGTAGGATTTGAGCGCAAAAGCAAGGGGCAGAATGCCGGAATCAGGACTTTTGCCCTAATTTCCATGGGAGCGACAATGGCAATGATCCTGTCCGTTTATGTCATGCAGGAATATCACGGAGGTGATCCCGGACGTATGGCCGCTCAAGTACTATCGGGCATAGGCTTCCTCGGTGCTGGAGCCATTATCCAGATGAAAGGCTCTGTAAGAGGCTTAACAACCGCTGCAGGAATATGGATTGTGGCAACAATAGGTCTGGCCGTAGGCATAGGCCTTTACTTCATCTCTCTTTTCGCTACCGGAATGATAATACTTGTTCTCGTACAATTCGAACGATTCGAGCACAAGATAAATGTAGGAGGACAGACCCGCATCATACGCATAAAAGTAAACACCATACTTGAAGATTTCAGTCAATATAAAGAACTACTTGCCAACAATCACATTCATCTTATAAATATTTATGTTGATTATGACTATGTCAATGACACAACATATTTGAATCTGGCGGTTTTGGCAAAAGAACAGACTGATTTCGTAGGTCTTTTTAAGAAACTAAGTGATTTAAGCCCTACCCTCTCCATCACATTATCTAATCAAGTCAATATCTGATTAAAGAATGATTCTTCTTTCAGCCTTACCCGAAGCCGTTTCTACGATGAGCGTGGAAAGCCTTATCAGCGACCTCGCTTTCATTCTTATTCTCGGCGCCATTGTGACAGTACTGTTCAAATGGATCAAACAACCGGTAGTCCTCGGTTACATAGTAGCCGGCTTCCTTGCAAGTCCGAATTTCACACCGCTTCCATCCGTTACCACAGAAGCGAACATCGAATTCTGGGCCCAGATCGGTATAGTCGTACTCCTGTTCTCTCTCGGACTTGAATTCAGTTTCAAAAAACTCGTTGGCGTAGGCGGATCGGCCGTAGTAACAGCCTTAATTATCGTTATAGGAATGATGGCCACCGGTTTCGTTATCGGACATCTCATGGGATTCTCCAACATAAACAGCCTTTTCCTCGGAGGAATGTTGTCAATGTCATCAACCACAATTATTATCAAGGCATTCAATGACCTTGGGCTGAAACAGCAGAAGTTCGCCGGCCTGGTGTTTGCGGTGCTAATTGTTGAAGACTTGTTTGCGGTGCTCATGATGGTTATACTATCATCAATTGCAATCAATAATTCAGTGCAGGGAACAGAGTTGCTACTGAGCATTGCGAAACTTGTATTCTTCCTGATAATATGGTTTATGGTTGGCGTATATGCCCTACCCTCAGCACTTGGCGCAGTTCGCCGGTTTCTCAATAATGAAACGCTTCTGATCGTATCAATGGGTCTGTGCCTTGGGATGGCGGTTTTCTCAGTATTCTGTGGATTCTCTTTGGCGTTAGGTGCGTTCGTAATGGGGTCTATTCTTGCCGGTACAAGTTATGCAGAGCGAATAGAGCGTGTCACAATGTCGGTCAAAGATCTTTTCGGAGCCGTCTTTTTCATTTCAGTTGGCATGATGGTTCAACCAACTGTAATTGTTGACTACTGGGGACCGATCCTGATTCTGTCGTCAGTGGTAATCGTGGGTATGATAATTTTCGGAACTGCGGGTATGCTTGTTACCGGTCAATCACTTAGAGTGGCCATTGAATCAGGATTTTCACTTACTCAGATTGGTGAGTTTGCATTTATCATCGCATCGCTCGGTATGTCGCTGGGCGTTCTTAATCCAACAATTTATCCTATTGTTGTGGCTGTTTCGGTGCTTACAACATTCACAACGCCTTACTTCATACGAATGGCACCCGGAGTATATTCATTTGTTGAACGTCACTTGCCGGCCAAACTCAATTTTCTTATCAACCGATATTGTGAGGAGAACAACGAAACACACTCTGGCAATCATGCCGTGTGGATGGCAATTCTCAAAAGATATCTTTGGCGAATAATTCTATATGCAATAATTCTCATCGCAATTATTCTGGTAGCGACAACCTTTGTCCTTCCCTGGGCACAGAATATGAGCCCTGAATTTGGTAAACCGGTGGTTATGGTGGTAACCCTGCTTTGCATGTCACCGTTCCTGCTGGCAATGTCTCTTCCTACTTCAAAAAAAGGTGAGCGGCAACTGCTTGCGGAATCCCGCCGCAACTATCAGGCACCGTTAATTATCATGTCTGTTTTCCGCATACTTCTTGTACTTGCTTTTGTAGTTTACCTCCTGAGCATATTTTACTCTATCAAGATAGGAATAATCGGAGGTGTAATTGTTGTGACATTGATTCTTGGTGTGTTTACCCGTCAGTTACGTGAGCGCATGAGAAAAATTGAGACCAAGTTCATGAATAACCTCAATGAGCGGGAACTTCGCCAAACCGGACGAAACAATAATCTTGTTAGTAATCTTCACCTTGCATTCATGCACGTTGGATTCGGATGCCCGTTTGTTGGTGAGAAACTCATGGATTCCCCATTGCGCAGCACATTTGGAGTCTCAGTTGTATACATTCAGCGTGGTAACAACACGATGACCGTACCATCGGGTCATACACGTCTGTTCCCTGGAGATGTAGTGGGTATTATCGGCAATGATGAACAGATTCAAAAACTTCTTCCGATTATTGACAAGGAACAAGAAGAGGATTTCTCACAGAACACTGCCGACTTCAAACTACGTAGCATGGAAATTCGCGCTACGTCACCTCTTATTGGTCAGACCATAACCACAGCAGATATCCGTAAGAACTATTCCGCACATATTGTGGCCATACAACGTGATGGCAACTATATCCAAAATATTCTTGATACTCCTTTTGAGGCCGGTGACATCCTGTGGGTTGTAGCGGACAAAAAGGCATTAAAGAAATTGAACAACGAATAAACAACTTAAAATATTAACCGATGATTAAGAAAATTTTATATGCTTCTGCCATATTGGCTCTGACAGCATGTACTACGGAACAAAAACCGTCGACAGAGTACACGGTAACCATCAATTCCGACCAAGAATCTTCTTTAGTGTTCCTCACCAATTATGATACCGGCGAAAAAATTGACAGCGCAGCCGTGGTTGATGGTGTTGCCACATTTACCGGCAATATCGAAAAACCTGTTCTTGCAAGAATTATCACAAATGGGAAACGTAACGGTATGTTTATTCTCGAAGCAGGAAACATAAACGTTGCCTCACGTGATTCAATCATCGGTGGAGAACTTAACGGACGCCTGCAGGAAATAGATAGCCAACTATCGCAAATCATGGAAGAATATGAGTCAATTAATGACTCACTAAAAGTAGAGTACTCAGAAATATATGCCGCAAAGATAGACTCAGCGCAAAATGTTGCGATGAACGAGAATATCGACAACCCTATTGGTTATTACTTCTTCTTGCAGAATGCCTATGACATGTCTCTTGATGAATTTAACAAGGCCGTAGCCAACACACCCTCACTTGGCGATTACGCACGAATCAAAGATCTGAAGGACGCGAAGGTAAAAAAATCAGAAACAAGCGAAGGAAAAATGTTTAAGGATTTTGCGGTGCCTGTTGACAGCGGTGAAGTTTTCCATCTTAGTGATATCGTTGGGAAAGGTCAATATGTTCTGGTAGATTTCTGGGCAAGTTGGTGCGGTCCCTGTATCCGTGAAACTGCTGTAATTAAAGATATCTATAAAGAATATGAACCCAAAGGACTCAAGGTGTTGGGAGTTGCAGTATGGGATGAACCCGATAATACAAAAGAGGCCATAGAAACTTATGAACTTCCATGGCAGAACGTACTTAATGCACAGAAAATCCCCACTGACATTTATGGGATTTCAGGAATACCCTGTATAATCCTCTTCGGACCTGATGGAACGATAGTGGCACGTGACAAGTATGACGATGAACTGCGTGAGGCTGTAGCCAACGCTTTTATGTAATCCACACAATAAAAATGGATGATGTCCGTTAAAAATATTATGGGCATCATCCATTTGTTACAATGAAATTATCCGTTAAAATACTCATTTCCATGCTGGTTCTTCCTGTTGCCATGATGGCTCAGGATGGCAGTACCGCATACAATTTCATGAATATCACCTCCTCTGCCAGAATTTTTGGATTAGGAGGTGTCAATATCTCAACCGTAGAGGATAACATCACTACAGTTGACCAGAACCCCGGACTTCTTGGCCCGGAAATGAGTAACCAGATTGCGGTCAACTACATGCGTTATGTTGGTGACAGCAATTTTGCAGGTATAACTTATTCCAGATCTGCCGGTGAGCAGGCTGCATGGCAAGCATCCATTCAATATTTCGGTTATGGTTCAATGAAGCATACCGATGAATCAGGTGTCATCTTAGGTGATTTTTCACCACAGGATTTGTCATTTGCAGCAGGCTATACTCATGATCTCGCGCACAATCTCCGGGGAGGTTTCAAAGTGAAACTGCTTTATAGCAATTATGAGCAATATAACGCTCTGGCACTTGCTACTGATCTCGGTATTAATTACTATGATCCTGACAGGGACTTATCTCTTTCTGCAGTTGTGGCTAATCTTGGCGGACAGGTGAAGAAATTCAATGACTCGTATGATCGTCTTCCCGTTGACGTGCGTTTAGGTTGGTCGCAGTCTTTCGGTTCTCTCCCTGTTCGTTTTTCCATAACAGCATGGAATCTGACAAAATGGCATCTGCCCTACTATCATACCGGCGATGGAACAACATCCGATGAACCGGAACTCAAAGATAGTTTCTCAAGTAATCTTTTCCGTCATCTGATATTCGGAGCAGACTTCACTCCCTCTGAAAAATTCTATGTCTCAATAGCGTACAATTACAAAACACGCACTGACATGAGCACCTATAACAGAAACTTTCTTTCAGGATGGTCACTTGGTGCAGGATTGGACGTAAAAAAATTCAATATTGGATTTGCATTTGCGCAACCTCATAAAAGTGCCTCCACTTTCATGCTCAATCTTACACTTGACATCAATGATTTTATACAATGATGAGAGAAATTAAAGAAAACGGTATGCATAAAGATAAAATCATAATTGCAATCGACGGTTATTCTTCTTCCGGCAAAAGTACCATGGCTCGTAGCCTTGCCGCCGAAATAGGATATAGATATATTGATTCCGGTGCTATGTATCGCGCCGTTACCCTATACGCCATCCGCCATAATCTCATTACACCAGACGGTTCTGTTGACAAGTTATCTCTGAATAATTCTCTCAACGACATTAAAATTGATTTCAAGGTAACGGACGGAAAACAACTCACTGTTCTCAATGGAGAAATTGTTGAAGGGGAAATTCGCCGAATGGAGGTTTCAAACCTCGTGTCCATCATTGCTGCCATTCCGGAAGTTCGTCATGATCTTGTTGCTAAGCAACAGGAACTTGGTAAAGAAAAAGGGATTGTAATGGATGGTCGTGACATAGGCACAACTGTATTTCCCGATGCTGAAATGAAGATATTTGTTGATGCATCGCCGGAAACCCGCGCAACACGTCGTTACAAGGAACTTTCTGATAAAGGTATAGCCACAACCTATGAGGAAGTGCTTGCGAATGTAGTCAAACGTGATCATCTTGACCGCACCCGTGAGGAAAGTCCCCTCAGATGTGCTGATGACGCCATAAAAATTGACAATTCAAACATGACTCCCGTAGAGCAGAACAATCTTTTGCTTGACTTATTTAATAAACTCACAGGTTCAAGTGACTCCAATAATTGAAATAGATGAAGCCTCAGGCTTCTGTTTCGGAGTTGTCACAGCAATCAAAAAGGCTGAGGAAGAACTCAAAAGCAGTGGAAAACTCTACTGTCTGGGAGACATTGTTCATAATAGTGATGAAGTGCAACGACTTCGTGATAAGGGTCTGATAACGATCACTCACGAAGACCTGACTAATCTCAAAAACGTAAAGGTTCTGCTTCGTGCCCACGGTGAACCTCCTTCAACATATAATATTGCCCGGGAAAACAACATAGAAATTATTGATGCAACCTGCCCGGTGGTTCTTCAACTACAAAAAAGGATAAAGACAAAAGCATCTGACCCTGACGGATCAGCACAGATAGTGATTTATGGTAAGCACGGTCATGCTGAAGTAAACGGACTCGTCGGACAGACTGATGGGAAAGCCATTGTTATTCAAGATGTTGAAGAACTTGACAAGATTGATTTTAACCGCGACATTGAATTTTATTCACAAACCACAAAGTCACTTGAAGGGTTCAATGATATGATAAGTGAGATAAACAGGCGCAAAGCGCCCAATACCTCTTTTCATAGTTATGACACAATCTGTCGTCAGGTATCGAACCGAGTGGCTCATCTCCGGGAATTCGCCGGTCGGCATGATCTTGTGCTTTTTGTCAGTGGGAAAAAGAGCAGTAACGGAAAGGTTCTGTTCCACGAATGTAAAGAGGTGAATCCTGTCACATATCTGATTTCCAACGCAGAAGAAATTGATTCCCATTGGCTTAAAGATGTCAGATCAATAGGTGTGTGTGGAGCAACATCCACTCCGCGTTGGCTTATGGAGCAGGTTTCAAACCGTGTAAAAGAGTTATATACTCAAAACAATGGATAACTTCGTAGCGATCGACGTTGAAACTGCAAACTACAACCCTGAGAGCATCTGTTCTATAGGTGCTGTAAAGGTGATTGACGGAGTAATTGTTGACTCATTTTACGAACTCGTGAAACCTGAACCTGAGTATTATATCTCACGTTTTACCAACCATATTCACGGTATAGGAATTACTGATACTGAAAATGCTGAAACGTTCGACAAGGTTTGGAAGCGTGTATCCGAATTCATTGGGAAACTCCCATTGGTTGCGCATAACAAGGCGTTTGATGAAAAATGTATCCGTTGCGCACACAGAGTTTATCAGATGGATTATCCTGACTACACTTTTCTTTGTACACTCCAGGCCTCTCGTAGAAAGATTCCAAGATCATTCTGCAGATCCTATTCCCTACCCTATGTATGTGAGGCGCTTGCTATCCCATTCAATAATCATCACAATGCACTTGCCGATGCTGAAGCATGTGCAAAAATTGCCATTACTATCTTATGAAACGACATTTTCACTTCTGTTCAAAATTTCTGCCCGTTCTCTCAATAATATTTATATCTTTTCTTTATGCTTGTGATTCTGAGGAATCCGCTATAATCTCCCGTGCAGAAAAGGAGGGCGCTCAGGCAGCCCATGAACTGATTGAGGATATGCCCCTCTCAGAAATTGATATGCAAAACAGATTGCTCACTATAATGAGTAATGAATATGAATTAAGAAAGGACGGACACTCAAAAGCAGCCGATGCCTACATTGACAGTTTCATAACTGTCCTATCATCAGAATCTGATTCATTGACAAATGTAATTGGTTATGAAAAAACAACTCATTGATTTTATCATCACATCAACCGTGATGCAGACTCCTTCATGTGGTCTGATTGCACTTAAACCTATAAATGACACTTTGCCGGAAATTGTTCCCGGACAATTTGTGGAATTAAGCATAGACGCAGTGATGCTACGGCGACCAATATCGGTCTGCGATGTTGATTATGAAAATAATATTCTGTTTCTGCTTGTAAGGAATGCCGGTAAAGGGACATCCCGACTGCTTCATCTCCCCGTAGGGTCAAAAGTTAATATCATGCTTCCTCTCGGAAATGGATTTTCTACAAATGGCATATCATTCAAACCGGGAGTGAGGACACTTCTTGTAGGTGGAGGGGTTGGTACCGCACCAATGCTATATCTGGGTAAAAAACTTAAAGAAAATGGTGCGACTGTCACGTTTCTTACAGGTGCGAAATCATCTGCTGAATTACTGTTGGTTGATGCAATGAAAAAAGTTGCCCCTGTAGCGATTACCACTGATGACGGTTCTGAAGGTGATAAAGGTTTTGTTGTCAATTCAGGAATATGGAATCAGCCATGGGATCATGTGTACTGCTGTGGTCCTTCACCAATGATGAAAGCAGTGGCTGCTCTATGCAAAGAAAAACAAGTTCCATGTGAGGTGTCTCTTGAAAATATGATGGCATGCGGACTCGGCGCATGTCTGTGCTGTGTTGAGAAAACCGTCAGGGGTAATGTTTGTGTTTGTTCCGAGGGTCCGGTATTTGATATAAAAGATTTAACATGGTAGATTTGAACGTGAAAATTGGGGAACTTGAATTAAAGAACCCCGTGATGACTGCATCCGGCACATTCGGTTACGGCTCGGAATTTGCAGATTTCATTGATCTGAACCGTCTGGGCGGATTTGTTGTTAAAGGCACCACCTTGCATCATAGGGAAGGTAACGATTATCCACGCATGGCAGAAACCCCTATGGGTATGCTCAATGCTGTAGGTCTCCAGAATAAAGGTGTCGACTACTTTATAAATCATATTTATCCTGAGATTAAAGATATTGACTCTCAAATTATTGTCAATGTTTCGGGTGCGTCTGTAGCGGACTACGTTGCGGTAGCGGAAAAAATAGCGACTCTTGATAAGATTAATGCGATAGAAGTTAATATTTCATGTCCCAACGTTAAACAAGGAGGAATGGCTTTTGGCACAACTACTTCAGGAGCATCAGAGGTAACAAAAGCAATACGTCAGGTTTATCCAAAGACATTGATTGTGAAACTTTCTCCTAACGTAACCGATATTACAGAAATAGCCCGTGCGGTTGAATCTGAAGGAGCCGACTCCGTATCTCTCATCAACACTCTACTCGGTATGGCTGTCGATGTGGAACGTCAACGTCCAATACTTTCAACAGTTACCGGCGGTCTATCCGGGCCTGCAGTAAAACCCGTAGCAGTGAGGATGGTATGGCAAGTTTCACATGCCGTAAAAATACCCGTCATCGGTCTTGGCGGCATTTCTTGCGGTGCTGATGCTATGGAATTCATTCTTGCAGGAGCATCGGCCATTCAGGTAGGCACAGCAAACTTTTTCAATCCAAGGGTAACCATGGAAATAATTGACTATCTTGCAGACTACTGCAAACGACATGGCGTTTGCAGCATCAATGAATTGATAGGTGCGCTTAAAGTTTAATCACTGAAAGATATCATTCTCGAGGCTGTGTCAAAGAATCAAAACATTGATAATTTTACACAGCCTCTTGATTTGCCGGAACGGGAAATACCGAATTCAGAACGCTACGTTTAAAAAAAGTCCAGAATCTTCAACGTACTTATTTTCCGGTAAATCCAGACTTAATCAAAGTCTGATCAGAATTATAGATTGATGGATTCAACATATCAAAAGCCGACGTTCCGGGGTTATTTTTCAAATATGATTTGACAATCAGATAGCCCATAAATCTTCCTGTCATACCCGGTGCATCCTGATTGATTATAAAACTTTTTGGAGACGGAAAGAGCAACCTGTCAGCGAAATCAGGATTCGATGAATATAGCAACTGCTTCTCAATCATTGCATTCCATACATTTTCCTTATTACTTTCAAGCCATTCTAATTCTTCTTTGTCAAGATTAAAAATTTCTTTAGGATCTGCATCAGGCATGATCTCCTCAACCAGATTCGCAACCGCTCCCCAATATAACATGGCATTCACTAATGTGGCGTTTTCATTAGAAATCATTGGGTATGATGCCACTATCCTACCCTCTGCTACATCATAGGGAAGATGCTCCGGACGTTTTGCTCTTAGAATATAGTTATCGAATCCGCTATATCCGGGATAATCAGTACCCAGATAATGGTTAAGACCAACGATTACAGCACTGTCTGTTGTCACAACCGGAACACTATACGGAATAATTAAACCATACACTTTACCTAAGCCAAGAGTATCTCCTGAAAGTTTACGGAGTCCGGAGTCTATCTTACCAAGGACTTTCTCTAATGAGTCCTGCTTTGTGAATCGGTCACTGACATCAGAAGCGAAAATCGAGAAAGATGCCGAAGTCCTATATTTTTCGATTGAAAGTGAATCTCCTGTTACCGTTCGATGAACAAGATAGTCTATAAAATCTGAAACTTCACTCATAGAATCCGGCAATGAGGATTCCTGATTATTAATTAGATAACTGTCTACCCGTATTATTGGGTGTAATCTATCCATATCGGTAAGATTATCCTTCGGATGTTTTTTACAGGCATCACATACCAGGACAAGCAGTATAATTATACCAAACGATATTCTTTTCATAAAAAAATAATGGCAAACAGTTAATAATATCCGATACAATGTAGACATAAAAAGAAAAGTTGAGGGTAACAGCATTATGTAAACCATTGACCATCAACTTTTTATCCATTTGTCGGGGTGAAAGGATTCGAACCTTCGACCCCCTGCTCCCAAAGCAGGTGCGCTAACCGGACTGCGCTACGCCCCGAAAGAAGCCATAAACTTCCGTTTGCGAGTGCAAAGGTAATGACTTTTTTTCAATACCACAATAATTTTCCACAATTTTTGTTATTTACCTTTCTGTTTAGTATTTTTGTAACTGATTTTAACATGTAAAAAAGATGAATAGACTTATAATTGCCATTTTATTCACCAGCGTTTTCAGTCTGTCTTATGCCTCGGTGTTCTCTGACAACTTCTGTGATTCAACTTTAAGAGTTGACTACATTTTCGGAGCAGATTCCTCCGGAAGCCACATAATGCTTTCAAAACAAAATAAATTGAAAGGTTGGGCAGGTAGGAAAAATAACTTAAAGGAATTGCCGTTACAAGGAACCGGAATTATTACTGTTACAGATGCCGAACTCGGCGACACAATCTACCGGAGTTCGTTTTCGTCACTGTTTTCTGAATGGCTCTCTACTCCGGAAGCGGAAACAACTCCATCATCTTTTGAAAACAGTTACCTGATACCACTGCCCAGAAGAAGTGCAAAAATTCACATAAAACTTCTGGATTCCAGACACCAGACCATTGCAGAGATGTCTCATTTATATCGGCCGGATGATGTGTTGATTATTGATAAAACCGGAACTACTCCTCAGCCACATAAATATATCCATACAGCAAAGGATCAATCGAATGCTATCGATGTGGCAATTCTTGCTGAAGGTTATACAGTGGCTGAGATGGATAGTTTTTTCCGCCATGCTTCTGTTGCTGTAGAATCAATTCTTGCCCATGAACCGTTTAAGACCTATTCTGATCGGTTTAACTTTATTGCCGTGGCATCGCCATCCAATGACTCCGGCGTAAGCGTACCCCGTTTTTCCGACTGGAAAAATACTGCCTGTGGTTCAAATTTCAGTACTTTTTATTCTGACAGATATCTGACCACCAATAAGGTACATGGCGTCCATGACCTTCTGACCGGTATTCCATACGAACATATCATTATACTTGCAAATACTGATGAATATGGTGGTGGTGGAATATACAATAGTTATACTCTCACTACCGCACGCCACAAAATGTTCCGTCCGGTGGTAGTTCACGAGTTCGGTCACAGTTTCGGTGGACTGGCCGACGAATATTTTTATGACAATGATGTGATGACTGACTCTTATCCGCTTGATATTGAACCATGGGAACAGAATATCACCACATTAGTAGACTTCACGGGCAAATGGAAGTCGCTCCTTCCCGACAAACTCCCGGTGCCTACCCCGACCGACTTGTCAACAACTTATCCGGTTGGGCTGTACGAAGGTGGAGGGTATTCATCAAAAGGGATTTACCGTCCTGCTGATGTATGCCGTATGAGAAATAACACTGCCGAAGGTTTCTGTCCTGCATGCCGTAAAGCGATAACAGAATTGATTCTATTTTATACGGAATAATCCGTTTCAGTTAAGAATCCGAATTTTCAAATAAGAGGCTATGAGTAGGATGATGAGTTATGAAACGGACTGCAAAATCTTTCACTGAACTGGTAGGAACTATTCCTGACAGTCTGCAGAAGGAAACCGAACTTTCTTTTCAGATTTCTGACCGTATCTATGTGCTTATGCAGGAACGCGGTCTGTCTAAAAAGCAGTTTGCAGATGCTCTCGGTAAACGCCCTTGTGAAGTAACAAAGTGGCTTAGCGGCCAACATAACTTTACTATTGCTACGCTTGGAGCGCTATCCTCATTTTTTGGTCAGCCTATTATTATAGTTGGCTAACACTGAAATGTATGTTATGAAAGACTTTTCTAAACTTTGGTTGTTCATTGTTATAGTCACTTTATTTAATTTCTCTACAAGTAATGCAACCAATATTGTCACCTATGTTGTTTCAGATAGTATAGACCTAACTTCAGAGAAACTTAATATGGAATTAGAGCGTTTTTCAAATGGGGATGATAAGGTCACAATCTCTTTTAAATTGAAAAGTGCCAATGTACCTTTTACTATTTATGATGCAAGATGGGTGAATTGTGACACAACACTTGTCCCATCCGAACCTTTCTCACTGATTGCGCAGACTAATGAGGTGTCCGGGAAAAACACCGAATGGCACATCTCTCTTGATTTTCCATTTTCTGATACATTTGATGATGGTGATGTTTTAATTCTAAACACTGATAAAGGAATTATAAAATGTCCTACATTTATTACCGGAAAACTTAGAGTAGAGATGGATCTTCTACGCAACGACTATGAGAATGCGAAAATGAGTGTGCGGAATACATGGATACTTTTATTTGTTACGTTGGCGTCTGTTATTGTCATTGGTACAATCATTTTAATTGTTGTCAAGCGAAGACTGACACGAAAGCAGAGAGAGATTGAAGAACTTTCAATGCTTATTTCGGAGAGAGCCAATCGCAATTATGAACTGGAGACTCAGGTTAATTCTCTATATAGCAGTCGGCTTGATACCCTGAATATGCTATGTAATGAGTATTTTGAAAAAAGTGATTCCGAGAAGGTGAAACTTTCGCTATATAATGAGGTTGAAAAACAGATATTGGCTTTACGAGATACCAAAAGGATTGCAGAACTTGAAACCATTGTTAATAAATACATGGACAATATTCTCGCAAAGGTTCGTGAGCAGTTGCCCGAACTTACCGGAAAAGATTTGATATTCCTCACTTATCTTTATGCCGGTTTCTCGCCGCGGGCAGTTTGTATTTTTACCGATATAAAGATTAAGAATTTTTACAACCGTCGAAGCCGACTCAAAGAACGCATCCTCGAATCTAACGCAAAGGATAAAGAATTTTTCGTGTCTAAAATGTAGTCTTAACAGGCTGGTTCTCACAATGAGGAATTTCCAATTATTCTTCATTCTGATTATCAGATGATTAGACGCCATAATGAGGACTATTATTTTGTGATATTTCTTGGGCAGAATAAATGCCGATGCTAATTTTGCGGTGTCAAATTCAAAAAAATATCACATGAAAAAATTCTTTTTAATTGCAGTATTCAGCCTTACAGTTTTAGGGGCTTCTGCTGAAATCAAGTTCAAGAGTCTGGATAACATCAAAGGAACTAACGTCGTATTGGTGGATGATAAAGCACCGCAAACAGTCAAAATCACCGATGCCGTTTTATCAAATAACGGTAGCGAGTACCCTGCAAAACAAATCAGATGCGACGTGGTAAACGGAGTAGCAACCTACAAACTGAAGTTCAAACGACTCACCTTTTTCAAAGACTGTAAAGTTACACTAACTGTCAACGGTGAGAAAAACACCATTAATCTTCAGAAAAGTCTGTTATACAGATAGGTTGCGATACTACCGCCACGCTTTAGTTTCATCGCCTCTGGCGCTTTCGTAGAAAGAACACGTGGCAGCCAACTCTCGACCTTGCTCCGCAATAGGTACGTGTCATTGGGGCTGCCTTACTTTTGTTGTTAGACAGCCCCAATAAATTGTTATACCCAAATGGTTATTTTATATTATGTCTTACTTTTTCCAGGAAATTCTTCATGGCCTCTGAATCACGCTTCTCAACAATTTCTCTGAGTTCGTCAAGTTTTTGCTGAATTTGCTTGAGTTGACCTGGAGTATTCGGGTTAAAAAGGATTTCACTCAACAAGAAATCATCTTCACTCATCAATCCCTGTGCAATAGCCATGTGACGTTTAAATGTTGTTCCCGGAGCATCCTGATGTTTCATTATCGATCCAAATACCAGAGTTGAAGCAAAAGGAATGGAAAGAGAATAGGCTATGGTTTGGTCATGTTCCTCAAAAGAATATTCTTCTACATGAAGATGCAGGGAGTTATAAAGGTCACGGAAAAATGTTTTTCCAAGATGGCTGCTCTCAGTGATGATGATAGCATTTTCCTGAGCAAGGTTACTCAGTGATGCAAAGGTCGGACCAAACATGGGATGTGTAGACACAAACGGATGTCCGCACTTTTCATAAAACTCCGGTAATCCGGTTTTCACGGATGCTATGTCGCTGATGATGGCGTTGGCGGGAATATATGGAAGAACCTGTCCAAAGGCAGGGATGGTATATTTGACTGTCACCGCATTGATGACAAGTTCGGGTTCAAACTCCTTAATCTCCTCCAATGAGGTGAACCGCAACGCATTAAAGGAGTAGCGCAGACGGTGTCGGTCAACATCAAATACGGCTACCTCGTGATCAAAGGATAGAAGGTCAGAAAAAAATGACCCCATTTTACCTGCACCGAGAATAAGTATTTTCATTTTGTCTTCAATTATCGTTTATTGAAAATTTCCAACTGCTGACGCACTGATTCCTCATGAATAGCCATAAGTACGGTACGCATGAATTCAGTGCTCATACCCATCTCGTTAGCCAGTTTCACACGTGACTGGATGATTGAGTCAAATCGTCCGGTCTGGAGTACCTGCATGTTATGCTCCTTTTTGTATTGACCGATCTCACGACATACACGCATACGTTTGTTCAGAACCTCAAGCAGGTCATTGTCAAGCCTGTCAATTTCCTGACGCAGAAGAGTAATGTTTTCCGTAGTGCATTTTTCGTTGCGCAGTGATATTGTGTTAAGTATATAATTAAGCACATCGGGTGACACCTGCTGTGTTTTGTCACTCCAAGCGCAGTCCGGATTGCAGTGTGATTCCACGATCAGTCCGTCAAAACCCATATCAAATGCCTGCTGGGCAAGAGGTGCTACAAGTTCGCGCTTGCCACCTATGTGTGAAGGGTCAGAAATAATGGGAATTTGAGGAATACGACGGCGGAGTTCCGCAGGGATATGCCACTGAGGCATATTTCTGTACAGGTGTTTTCCATAGGCGGTAAACCCTCTGTGAATAGCACCCAGACGTGTGACACCTGCATTATGAAGTCGCTCAAGCGCGCCTATCCAAAGTTCCAGATCAGGGTTCACCGGATTTTTGACCAGAACAGGAGTGTCCGGACTGATCTCGCCTATTGCATCGGCTATTTCCTGCATGGCAAACGGATTTGCCGAGGTTCGGGCGCCAATCCAGAGAAGATCAACTCCGGCACCCAGAGCAGCCTCAACATGACCTCGGTTAGCCACTTCGGTAGAAACCCTCATTCCTGTTTCTTCCTTAACTTTCTTCAGCCATTCCAGACCAACTTCGCCAACGCCCTCAAAGCCACCCGGCTTGGTTCGGGGTTTCCATATTCCGGCACGAAAAAGTTTAATCCCGTATGAAGCGAGTTCGCGTGCAGTGGTCAGTACCTGTTCTTCTGTTTCTGCCGAGCATGGGCCGGCAATGATGATGGGTTTTTCAAGTTCTACGCCATCAAATGCAAGTGGTTGCAAGTTATTCATGATTATATTCTTCTATTCGTTTTAAAGCGCGTTTCAGATTCTCTTCTGATGCGCAAAGTGAAATACGTATGTAGCGTTCGCCGTTTGATCCGAAAATGAATCCCGGAGTGATGAACACTCTGGCATTATACAGGATGTCATCAGCCATTTGTTCGGCACTCTCCTTATCATCGGGTATACGTCCCCACAGGAACATACCCTTCTGAGACGGAAGGAAAGAACACCCTAATGCTGTCATGATCTGCTCGGCGATTTTTCGTCGGGAAGCGTATGTGACATTCAAATCCTTATACCATTGATCCGGTAAAGAGAGAGCCTTAGCAGCGGCTTTCATGACAGGTTTGAAGCGGCCGGAATCAACATTTGACTTTACTTTGACAATCCAATTGAGGAACTCCGGATTAGTTGCGAGCATTGCCATACGCCATCCTGCCATGTTGTGGCTCTTGCTAAGTGAGTTCATCTCAATAGCAATATCCATCGCCCCCGGCACCTGCAACAGACTGATAGGATTGTCATTCAGAATGAAACTGTAGGGATTGTCATGTGCTATCACAATGCCATGCTTTTTACCAAACGCCACAATTTTCTGAAACAGATTCATTGAGGCCGGTGTTCCTGTTGGCATGTGAGGATAATTTATCCACATTAGTTTTATTTTCTCCAGAGGCATTGACTCCAACTGGTCAAAATCAGGCAACCAGCCATTTTCCTCCTTCAGATCATAGTAGTATGTCTGAGCCTCAACCAGACGGCTCACTGATGTATAGGTAGGATAGCCGGGATTGGGTAGCAGCACACCATCGCCGGGATTAAGGAAAGCGAGCGAGATGTGGAGTATACCCTCCTTTGAGCCTATCAGCGGCAGTATTTCCGACGCCGGGTCAAGCGTAACACCATAGTGCATCTTATACCAGTCGGCAAACCCCTGGCGAAGTTCCGGCAGCCCCATGAAAGGTTGATAACTATGAGCGTCCGGCTTAACGGTTTCCTCAACCATTGTCTCTATCACAGATGAATGAGGAGGCAGATCCGGACCTCCGATACCAAGAGAAATTATATCCATACCTTTGGCATTCAGTGACGCGACCTCACGCAACTTCTTTGAGAAGTAATATTCCTGAACCGAGTCCAGACGGCGTGCCGGCTTTATTTTCTTATTGGAATTCAACATATTCACCTAAAATTTTGAAGTCATTCATTAAGGGACGGACCGCCTGAATGGCCTGATGATAGCGTATATAACTGTCAAATGTGACATCTATATAAAAACGGTATTCCCACTCCCTGCCCACAATAGGAAGAGACTGAATTTTTGAAAGATTAATATCGTAAAATGAGAAAATTGTCAGAACCTTTGATAGGGCACCATTGGTGTGCGGGAGAGTAAAAACAAGCGAAGCCTTGTTAAGCAACTCCTGTCGAGGAGTCAGTTCCTGGGCCATCAGCGGGTCAGCCAGAATCAGGAAACGGGTAAAATTTCGCTTATTTGTTTCAATCCCTTTTTCAAGAATGTCAAGTCCGTAAAGATTTGCAGCATACTCGCCACACACGGCAGCATGTCCTGTAAGTTTATCCCGGGCTATTTCCATAGCACTGCCGGCAGTGTCAAACTTCTCAATCATTTTCAACTGCGGATGCCGCATCAGATATTGCTCGCACTGCATAAGAGCCATAGGATGCGAGTTAACCTCAGATAGAGTTTCGAGGGTTTCACCCGGAAGGGCGCAGAGCACATGTGAAATTCGCATCTTGTATTCACCCACTATCACCTGATTGCTCTGCCTGAGCATCTCATGATTCTGAAGCAACGAGCCTGCAATAGTATTCTCGATAGCCACAATCCCCAGCAGCGACGCATCGGCAGCCAAGGCATCGAACAAATGGTGGAAAGTGTCACAAGGAACAGCATCACTCATTCTTTCCCCGAAAAAGTTACGCGCAGCGGCATCATGGAAACATCCTGCGATACCCTGAATGGCCACCTTATATGAGTTCTGACTTGTCATATTTAAGTATTAGTCACAAAAAAATCCCGGAAGCAACCGGGATTTATATTAATATGAAATATAATTTTTACTGCGTTAGTTCCCGATTTTATTTATTACAAATAAAATAATAAAAGTAATAATATTTGCAAAATCGGGAGTACATTAATTCTTTTCTAAAATTTATAGTGCAAAGTTAGTATTATTTTTTTATTCCACAATAGATATATTGAATTATTTGAAGTTTTTCTCACGGATCTTTCATTTTTGAAGTGGTGTATCTTTTTTAAATCTTTTTTAAATAAAATTGCCATACAACTTTAATAACCATGCATGAACCATACTGTTTTAATGATTGTTAAATACATAATACCTCTAAAATAATCACATTATGAAGTCATCACTGTTGGCAACTACATTTGCCTTCTTTACATGCTTGCAAGGAGTATCACAGAGTATGCCTGACTCACAGATCAGTGAGAAAGCGGCATCAACTAAGATTGTATATATTGACGGGCGTCCGGAATCGGAAACCTTACGTCAGAATGATATTGATTCCATACGCAGGAAAGTGACAATGTTTTACTATGATCAATTCCGTCACTTCATGGATCCTGACGCACCCTACTTCCTTTTCATGAGCAAGGATAACAATTTTTCAATGGGTATTGGTGGAGGTGTGCGTATGCGAGCCTATTATGACTGGGGCGGTGCTGTTCCATCCAGTGCCTTCGCACCTTACACCATACCTATCCCCGCCGATCCTGCGAGAATGCGCCACTTTGCCACAGTACCTTCCGGCACTTATCTCTTTTTCAGGGTTATAGGCAAAAACAGCGTATTCGGTGAGTATCAATTATATATCGAAAGTGACTTCACAGGCTATCAGGGTCGTGACTTCAAACTGAAAAAAGCATACGCTACGGTTCATGATTTCACATTCGGTTATGCCGCTTCAACATTTTCCGACCCCTCGGCACTGCCGCCGGTAGTAGATGCCGCCGGTCCGAACAATAAGTTTTCCGCCACATCTGTTCTCGTAAGATATATGCCTCAGTTCAAACAGCATTGGTATGTCGGAGTATCAGCCGAAACCCCATCGACAATGGTTGCGGCAGATAATCAGAACACCCGACCCGTCAGCGAGTGGCTCCCCGATTTTGCTGCACTTGTTCAGTATGAATGGCAACAAGGACAACATGTGAGACTGAGCGGAATTGTAAGATCTCTGTCCTACCGCGACATGGTGACTTCAACCAACCACAACCTTGCAGGCTGGGGCGTACAGTTAAGTTCCGTAGCACATCCCCATGACCGAATAACCACCTATCTGACTGCAAACTATGGCAAAGGATATGCCGGACTTGGAGGAGATCTGCTTTATGGAGCATACGACCTGGTGGTCACTCCCGGAGACCCGACCAAACTCTACGCACCTACCTCCTACGGATGGAATGTCGGAGTTCAATATAATTTCCGTCCTAATCTATTCGCCACTATTTCGGCGAGCGAGACACGCTTTCTCCCTAAGGATGGTACGAATCCGGATGAGTACAAATATGGCATCTTCGGCTGTGCTAACATATTCTGGAGCATTCTTCCACGTGTGACTGTTGCGGCTGAACTTGACTACGGCTATCGCAGAAACATATCTGGAGTGGGACGGGCAGCACATCGTGCTAACCTCATGGCGTCATTCACATTCTGACAAACCTTAGGAGGATGTGTCAAAATTGAATTTCGACACACCCTCCCTTACTTAAACAATCAATGAACGCCTCAACTTGGAGGCAAAAACTATTCCTTAATTCTTGATATGGTAAATTTGGCGTTACTCAAAGCCTTCACTGAATGAGGTGTTTCTTTCTTCACAAGAATAAAATCTCCTGATTCCATCTTATTATCATTGCCGTTGACGTTAAAGATTATCTCACCCTCAATCATCTGCACCATAATATCGGTGTCAGCGGTGTGCTCCTTAATGTCTGTGCCTTTTGTTACGGCTACAAGAGTAACGCTGCCGTTAAGAGTTTTGAAGATTGCTTCACCTGTAACTTTCCCTTCCACATAGTCTGCTACTGAATTGATTTTCGCAGGCTTGTTAAGTTCAAAAATCGTTTCCATAGTAATTAAGTTTTAGATTATACCTCTAAAACGTTTCTCCTAAATTATAGTTTAATATTTAACTTATGTTGTATTCTCTGAATTATTCTTCACCAATAGGACTGATTGAGGTGACGTGCGACGAGAACGTCCTCAAGCAACTGAAATTTGTTGACTCCTTCAATGGAGAATCATATCAACACACTGATATATTGAGAGATGCCAAGATTTGGCTTGACAGATATTTTTCAGGCGAAGATCCGGGTACACCTCCTCCTCTGGCTCCTGAAGGCACTCCTTTTCAACAGAAGGTTTGGAACGAACTGATGAAATTGAAACGCGGTAAATTGATAACATACGGTGAATTGGCACGCCGCGTAAACTCTCATGCACGTGCTGTAGGACAAGCAGTAGGCCGTAATCCCCTACCCCTTTTCATACCGTGCCACAGAATTGTGGCGGCTCACGGTCTGGGTGGCTATACTCCCGGAATTGAAATAAAGAAAAAACTCCTACTCCTTGAATCGGGCGGGAATCAGACGTTTGATTTTACCGTTTGATGTATATTCAAACTTTTCAAGAATTACAGTTTTCTTGGGTAGTTTAATATGCGGTACTGCCATTTGCATAGCCTCGCTATCAACCACCGTGGAAGGTGTCACACATAAAACCAACTGTTCTCCCCACTTTGCGTGAGACATAGCGCCGAGATAAAACTCTCCCTTTATGTATGGGGCAATCTCCTGCTCTATCTCCTCCGGGAACAGTTTCACTCCTCCACTGTTCACTACATTATCAAACCTACCGAGCCAGCGGAATGAGTCGTGGCTCCGCAACTCCACCACATCATTGGTTTGCAGTACATCAAAACTGAAATTGCGCAGGCGGAGCAGTAATCTCGATGATGTGTCCACTTCAAATCTTACACCCGGAAGAGCACGAAAGTATGGCGAGCCTACCTTACGAATTGCAACGTGGCTGCAGGTCTCGGTCATTCCGTATGTGGCATAGCAGTTTGCAGGAAAAGATTCGAGTTTACACTCCATGTCGGGTGTCATCGGCGCTCCCCCCACAATCACATTATCTATCTTCACGTCACTGTCCGCATAAGTCATCAACGATTCAATCTGCGACGGCACGATAGGTAGAAGCGTTATCCTGCCATGCAGATTCAACTGATTGGACGGAGTAAGCATCTCCAAGGTAGCCCCCGCGAGAACCGTTCTGACTATCATCATCTTACCGGCAATATATGATGCTGAAAGTGGCGATACGAGTCGGGAAGATTCGGTTATATTAAAAAAACGATTTGTTGCCGAAGCGGAGGCTATCATATCCTGCTTCAGCAACTTAATCTCTTTTGGAACACCTGTAGAACCGGATGTATGTGCTGTCACATATTCACTGTCGGAATACCACTCTTTGAGGAAATCCTCAGTTTCAGGAGTCGTTTGGGTTAATTTCATTTCCAGTCAAGTTCGGGAATAATATACTCAGCCGTGAGGGCTAAAACCAGTTCATCTCCCTCCATGCGCAGGGGTGAAGGAAAATTATTGGTATACAGAGCACCTGTTCCAAGTCCCTGTGGTATAACGGGATTATGTTTCTTGACCCAGTGCGCTATAGCCGTCAGTCCTATATTTGACTCCAACGCTGAAGTAGCCCACCACCCTATGCCAAGTTTCTCTGCTCTTGATATCCATCGGTCGGCAGCCTTGAAACCTCCGCAAAGTGAGGGCTTCAGAATGATGTACTGAGGGCGAATGGATTCAAGAAGATTGTCCATCTCCTCATCTGATCGAGCACACCAGGGTCCTATCAGTTCCTCATCGAGCGCAATCGGGATGGGGGATGTTTCACACAATTTTCTCATCCTCTCCCATTGCCCCTGCCGTATCGGCTGTTCAATGGAATGTAGAGAGAACTCACTCAATCGCTTGAGTTTCTCCGGAGCCTCGGCAGGCGTGAATGCACCATTGGCATCAACTCTCAGTTCGAGGTCGGACGGACTGAATTCATTGCGAATATATCGCAGCAAATCAAGTTCATCTTCAAACTTTATACATCCGATTTTCAATTTTACACAGCGGAATCCCGCATCAAGTTTCTGCCGTATCCTGCCTGACATGGTCCGTTTGTCACCCATCCACACCAGCCCGTTTATCGGTATCCGAATTTCATCCTCATCCGGATTATTCAGTAACGAAATTTGCTGTTTGACAGAGTCAATTCCAAAAGCCAACGAACTCATTGAAGGATAACCGGCGTCGGGATAACCGCTGCAATACTCACGCAGCGACTGTTCAAAACCCGGCGTATCCTCGGCACTGAGTCCGCGAAACAGGGGTACCTCACCCACAACGCTACCCTCGGGGACAGTTTCATCAAATATCCTGATGAAATATGTCTCCTTATGCAGCATTGTGGAGCGTGAAGTTATAGCGGGCTCTTTGAAGACCAGGTCATATCGGGAATATTCCGGATGTTTCATCAGGGGAATTTAGGGAACTGACCGAAGTCGGGATCACGTTTCTCAAGGAATGCGTTTTTACCTTCCTGAGCCTCTGCCATCAGATAATACATCAGTGTGGCATCACCCGCAAATTCCATCAGACCGCGCTGTCCGTCAAGTTCCGCGTTAAGTCCGCGCTTGATCATACGCAGGGCCATGGGTGAACGCTGCAGCATAATCTTGCACCATTCAACTGTCTCATCCTCAAGGCGCTCAAAAGGAACCACCTTGTTGATCATACCCATTTCGAGTGCTTCCTGGGCGGTGTAGAGTTTACAAAGGAACCATATTTCGCGTGCTTTTTTCTGACCAACGCAACGGGCGAGATATGACGAACCGAACCCGGCATCGAAACTGCCCACTTTCGGACCGGTCTGTCCGAATTTGGCGTTGTCCGATGCGATAGTGAGGTCACACACCACCTGAAGAACATTTCCTCCACCTACCGCATAGCCGTTGACCATGGCTATTACAGGCTTGGGAAGTGATCGTATCGCCTTGTGCAAATCAAGCACATTCAGGCGGGGTACACCATTTTCATCAATGTAGCCTCCTATACCTTTCACCTTCTGGTCACCTCCGGAACAGAATGATTTGTCTCCTGTACCGGTAAGGATTACCACACCCACCTCGGGGGTTTCGCGGCAATAGTTCATCGCATCAAGCATCTCAAAGTTTGTCTGCGGACGGAAAGCATTGTATACTTCAGGACGGTTGATGGTGATTTTTGCTATACCTTCATGAAACTCAAAAAGGATATCCTGGTAATCCTTTATTTTTTTCCAAATTCGTGTTGACATATATTATATAGTATAGTTTTTGTATATTTTGAAGTAATCGTGGAAAATTCGTGCTGATTCGGTGCCGTCAGTGTAAATTGCAAGAAGAACAGGACGGTCTGATTCTCCGAAAAATTCAGGTAAAACTTCGGTGAGTTCATCCTCTGATGATGACTTGAGATACCTGAACCCGAACCCCTCGGCAAGTTTTTCAGCCGGGAAGTTGGCATGAGTGGCAATGTAATCGTCAAGTTCGGGCAGAGAGCAGGTTGTTCGTATGAAACGGAATATCTCCCCTCCGTCATTCATCATCACCGCTACTCGTAATCTACTGTCAATCAATATTGAAGCCATAGCGCCCATATCATATTGGGCACTCATGTCACCGGTAATGAGCAAGGTGTTTCTGTCACTTACCGAAGCCGCGCCTACCGCTGTAGAGAAGGAGCCGTCAATGCCACTGATTCCTCTATTACAACTTATTGTCGCTGCATTTGAACCGCTTACACCCAAGGCATATCGGACCGTCATACCATTAGATAACTGAAGATTCCAGTCTATTGGCAGATTACGGCATAACATATCTATGGCAACCAAATCACTCCATGGGGCATCGGTCATATATTTCTTCCGAATAATCTTTATCTCATTATTAACCCTCTTCCACTTCAAAGAGTATTCAGAGTCAATAATAGAAACATCGTTCAATGTGTTAATAAAGTCATCTGCCTCTGGATATACCTCGGTCAGCCGAGAATAACAGTCAGGATAAGACTGATGATGTCCTACCATCCAGTGTTCCGCTTTCGAATCCCTCAAAAAATCCTTCAATGCACGGCTTACCAATGCTCCTCCGAAGGTGATGATAACATCCGGATAATACTCCTGCTTGCGATTCCTGATAAACACAAGAGCCTCATCAATCATGGTTATTGAACCTGAGGAATTGTAGTTACCGATGGTTTCTGACAGGAAAACAACATTAGGGCGTAAGGCAAATGAATTCAGAATATTCTTTTCATGGTCAGTCAGTGAGCATGAGAATCCTCCTACCAGCATTATCCGTTCTGCTTTGGAGAGTCTGTCAACTATATGTTTTTTCCCATCTGCAGCAAGTCCGTGACCACAATGAATATTTATTTTTCTACATGAAAATGCCTCATTATCAGAGATTTCAACCTCCTCGGATATCGGTTCGTCTACCTCAACATTAATATGAACCGGTCCTCGGAAACTATTTACGCATTTTGTCAACGCAACGTTAAGATCCCTGCTTATGGCAGCCCGAAGTTCGGGGGATTCACAATGGCACGAAACGTTAACTGAGTCAACAGTGAAATCCTTCATTACACTTTTCTGACGCATGGTCTGGCTGTCATCCTGATCAATCCATTCTGAAGGTCGGTCAGCAGTTACTGCTATCAAAGGCACATGAGCGTAATATGCTTCCGAAATAGCCGGAGTAAGGTTAAGAACAGCAGATCCGGATGTACACACCACTGCGACAGGTTCTCCTGACTGCTTACTCATTCCATAAGCAATAAATGATGCAGAACGCTCATCTACAACAGTGTGTACCGAAACCCGGGGATTACGAACAGCAGCAATAATAAGAGGTGTGTTACGTGTTCCGGGACACAAAACAATATTCCTTACTCCGTATTCCACCAGGAGATTTATCACTTCTCTGCATTGCCATTTTCCTGTTGTAAGCATTCTCCTTTATTAAATGAATTTGCCGTTTATGATAATGTTTCATGTTTTGTTACGCAAATTTAGGCATTTTTCAGGAATAATTTATCTTTGTTCGCAGGAAAAAACCTTTCTCAGGATTACTCTTTCTCAAAAACGTTATGACGAGATAAACGGATAATCGTTGTGAAAGGAGGTCCGTCAACTGTTAAAAAGTGTGTCAAATGCAGAAAAATTATTTATGTTGTAAGATAGAAATATAAGATATTTGAAATATAATGATTAACTTTGCACAATTTTACTAAGGTAACTCATATTACGTCTGTAAGGGTGAAATATGAGGAAAAGAAAGGTAAGAGCCTGAACGAAAAACTAATTAAAACATCTATCTGATGAAGGAAGTACAATACAATGGTCTCACATTTGAGCCATACATTGAAAAAGAGAGGATCGCGGCTCGCGTTAAAGAACTTGCGGACCAGATAAAGAAAGATTGTGAAGGTAAGGTTCCACTTTTCATCTGTGTACTGAATGGTGCATTCCCATTTGCTGCAGACTTGTTCCGCGCCGTAGACATGGATGCGGAAATCACCTTCATCCGCCTGAAAAGTTATGAAGGTATGTCATCAACCGGTGTTGTCAAGGAGGTTATTGGACTGAGCGAAAATATCAAGGATCGCACAGTGATAATTGTTGAGGATATCGTTGACACCGGCAAAACCATTCACCGACTGATTGAGGATCTCAAAAAGAAAGAACCGGCAGAGTTAAAGATAGCCACTCTCCTGTTTAAGCCGGAAGCGCTTGTTTGCGATGTTAAGCCCGATTATGTGGGTTTTGAAATCCCGAAGAAATTTGTTATAGGTTTCGGACTTGATCTTGATGGAATGGCCCGCAATCTTGAAGATGTATATCAACTGAAAGAAAATGCTTAATTTGATTATTTTTGGTGCTCCCGGAAGTGGCAAAGGCACCCAGAGCGAAAAGATTATTGACAACTACGGCTTGTATCATATATCAACAGGAGAAGTTCTTCGTGACCACATTGCGCGTGGAACAGAACTTGGGAAAATTGCCGATAAATATATTTCGCAAGGTCAACTTATTCCTGATGACCTGATGATTTCCATTCTTGACGATGTTCTTGACAAGAACAGTCATCTCACAACCAAGGGTGTGATATTTGATGGATTTCCCCGAACCATTCCACAGGCAGAGGCACTGACCACACTGATGGATAAACGAAATATGAAAGTAGATGCAGTTGTTGGTCTTGAGGTAAATGAAAACGAACTCATTGACAGGATTCTGAAACGAGGTCAGGAAACCCACCGTGCCGATGACAATCTGGAGACTGTAAAAAAACGTCTGGATGTTTACCACCATCAGACCACACCACTCAGGGAGTATTACATTGACAAAGGATTGTATCATCCCATTCAGGGATCCGGTTCGGTCGATTCAATTTTCAATTCAATCAAAACCCGACTTGACAATCTTTAATTCGTTCATATAATTTATAACACTCAATCTGCTGTCTCAAACATGGTCGCTTCATAACTTCAGGAGCGACCATTTTCCTAAACCATATCAATACCATGAAACTACGTCTGATCCTGACTTGCATTGCAGTTATTGCGATAGCCCATATTTCAGCCACTACGCTCCCTGATAGTCTTATAAGAAGATACGCCGCAGAAATGCTTATAATAGGATTTCGCGGAGACTCTCTTGAAACTGATCCGGACGCACTACACTATTTAAAAGATATACGGCCCGGAGGAATTATCCTTTTTGACATTGACCTTACATCAGGAGGAGGTCTTGGAACGAGAAACATCAGATCGCGGGAGCAAGTAGCACACCTTACGGCTGAAATGAAAAAAGCGGCTGATTACCCTTTACTTATTGCCGTAGATCAGGAAGGCGGACTTGTTCAGCGTCTAAAGCCAAGATATGGATATGAGTCGTTACCCTCGGCACTACATTTAGGAACGGAAATCAACAATCCGGATTCTACTTTACACTATGCTGAAGTCATGGCAGGGCAACTAAGGGAGGCCGGAGTCAACATGAATCTTGCGCCTGAACTTGATATCCACAGGTCAGATTGCCCGGTAATAGGAAAACTTGACAGAGCATATTCATCTTCACCTGACAGTGTGGCTCTACATTCAGGAATAACCATCCGCACACTGGCTGACAAGGGGATTGTTTCCGTAGGAAAACATTTTCCCGGTCATGGCAGTGCTGTTTCCGACTCCCATTACGGACTGACTGATGTTACTTCCACATGGAATGAGGAAGAACTTATTCCTTTCAAGAATCTGATTGATTCAGGCGACCTCAAGGCTATAATGACGGCACACATTTTCAACCGTAATATTGATGAGGAACTTCCAGCCACATTGTCAAAAAAGATCCTGACCGGACTTTTACGTGAAAAATTAGGCTTTGACGGTGTTATCATAACAGATGATATGTATATGAAAGGTATCATTGACAATTACAGCATTGAGCAGGCAATAATCATGGCGATAAACGCAGGTGCCGACATGATGATAATGGGTAACAACATCAACACTGGATATGAGTCTGACCGGCCGGAAAAAATCATTGGAATAATAGCCAATGCAGTTAAAGATGGAAAAATTGAAGAGTCCCGCATCATAGAGGCGCACAACAGGATTCACAAATTGCAGCAGTCAGTAGGTTTTTAAAGCGTATCATGAAAGGAACAGTTGTAGGAATGGGAGAAGCACTTTGGGATATTCTCCCGGAGGGAAAGAAAATAGGCGGTGCCCCCGCGAATTTTGCATATCATGTATCGCAGTTCGGGTTACCGAGTTGCGTTGTGAGTGCCATAGGTGATGACAACTTGGGTAAGGAAATAGAAGAAACCTTTATTTCTAAGGGACTAAATAACATTCTTGCAGTAGTTCCATATCCTACGGGAACAGTTCAGGTTGAAATAGATCAGGTCGGAATTCCTCGATATGATATCAAGAAAAATGTAGCGTGGGACAACATTCCTTTTACACCAGCACTTGAGCAACTCGCAAATAACACCGATGCATTCTGCTTCGGATCACTCGGGCAGCGCAGTGTTGTTTCACGCAACACCATCAGTCGCTTTTTAAACGCCATTCCCTCTGAGAACAATCCTTTGATTGTATTCGACGTCAATCTGCGGCAGGATTTCTACGACAAAGAAATTCTCTGTGACTCGATGGAGCGTTGCAACATACTGAAAATCAATGATGAGGAACTGATCTCCTTAAGTCGTTTACTCGGATTTCCCGGAACAGATATTCAGGAAAAATGCCGTATACTGATGAATAAATTCAATCTGGCTATTCTTATCCTAACCTGTGGAATAAACGGCAGTTACGTATTTACTCAGAGAGAAACTTCATTCCAACCGACCCCAAAGGTTGACGTTGACGATACTGTTGGTGCCGGTGACTCTTTTACTGCCGCGTTCATAGCCGCCATTCTAAAAGGGAAAAACGTAGCGGAGGCACATTCCCTTGCTGTAAGGACATCGGCATTTGTCTGCTCAAAGAAAGGAGCAATGCCGGTTCTGCCCAAAGAACTTACATAGATATAGACTCTTCCCCAGTATTTGTACAATCTCAAAATATCCTTAAGGCTTGGAAGTCAAAACAGCCGTTGACCACTCTCCGATTCGCCATTATTAGATTTTCTGATGATGAGATAGTGTTTGATCGGAAAAATTCCGGCTATGTCACACTTACCATCTGTTATATTATTTGGTGAATTTGGGGGCAAAATTCTCCCAAATACCTCAACTTTAGATGACAGTTGGACGTTATATGAAAAAATATTAACTTTGCAGAAGGAAAGTGATTAAATAAGGTCAGTTTCAAATATTCGGGAAAGTTATTTCACTTTTATTCCGCACTGTAAATATGCACCGGAACAAATGTGAAAACCTCACCTGTGACAAAGATTGTTCATTTTATGAGAGTATTTATTTCATCACTGTTTATAGTTTCATTATTAGGACTTTCTCTACATGCCGAACATGTTGAGCCAATAAAATACGGGAACTTTGAAAACTGGGTAACCCGTGTGATTCCTGAATCACGAATTCTGGGAGGTCATAAAAAAAATCTTTACGAAATAGCCCCCACCACAACCATTGAAGGTAATAAGCCATATAAAAACATGGGAGGTTCACAATGGGCTACCTCAAATATTCTTGCTAATGTGATGGGGGTAGTAAAAGGCTCAAATGCCGTTTTCCCTGACAAACGCGATGAAGGTAATAAATGTGCTCGCCTGTCATGTATCATGGAGCATTGTAAGGCAATCGGCATAATAAATGTTGACGTGGTTGTGGCCGGGTCAATTTTTCTCGGTGAGTTTATGGAGCCAGTAAAGAGTACGTCAGAACCCTACTCTAAGATGGAGATGGGAGTTCCGTTTACCGGTCGTCCGACAGCACTGCAGTTCGATTACCGGCTGGAAATTCCTGATAGTAACACGAGAACCTATTCAAGCGGATTCGGAAAGAAAAAAACTTATGACGGCAGTGACTGTGCCGAGGTCTATATTATCCTGCAAAGACGATGGGAAGATAAGGACGGAAATATTTATGCCAAACGGGTTGGCACAGGTCGCCGCCATCTTACTAAATCTACAGAAGGTTGGAAAAACAAATACAGAATACCTGTCTGGTATGGTGATATCACCGGCAGACCCGATTACAAACCTTATATGGGACTCCTATCTGACGATAAATCATACTATGCACGTAACTCCAACGGGAAAATGGTTCCTGTTAAAGAGGTTGGATGGGATTCCCCTGACGCTACCCCCACCCACATGCTTGTGATGGCCTCTGCCGGCAGTGGAACAGCGTATATAGGAACCCTCGGACTTAACCTTTGGATTGACAATATCTCACTCGTATATCCTTAAAGCCATGAAACAGATAATCGAGCATTTCACTGACGATGATCTTTATAAGTTTACCATGTGTTGTGCGGTGATTGACAATTTTCCCCGTACTCAGGTAAAATACCGGTTCACCGACCGTTCCAATCTGGTCTATCCTCCGGGATTCGATGTAGAACTGCTTAAACAGATCAAATTGCTTGAAGGATTACGTATCACGGAAGAAGAAATTTCCTTCATGCGACGCCGTTGTCCCTACATTCCAAACTGGTTTTACAGTTTCCTCAAGGGATACAGGTATGACGCATCTGCAGTAACCGTTAATCAGGATGAAGAAGGCCATCTGCATATAGAATTCCAGGGGGAATGGAGCAATACCATATTATTGGAAGTCAAGGTATTGGCGATCATTTCAGAACTGTATTATATAATGACCGGTCAGGATGTGCTTCTTGATTACGACGATTATTACCACCGCACCGCACACAAGGCGGAGCGTCTCATTGAAGCCGGATGCTACTTCAGTGAATTCGGTACAAGACGTCGGGCATCGTTTGAAGCCCAGGACACAGCAGTAAGAGCGCTGTCAGATAAATCCGTATCAATGTCAGGACCGGGCCGGTTAACCGGAACGAGCAACGTGTATCTCGCAATGAAGTATGATCTTACTCCCATCGGAACAATGGCTCATGAATTGGTTTGTGCGATTGCCGGAATGTACGGACCGCAGATGGCAAACCATCTTGCAATGGAAACATGGTCTAAGACCTATCGCGGTGCACTCGGAACATTTCTTTATGATACTTACGGTTGGCAGATATTTTCACTAAACTTCTCCGAAGATTTCGCCAATATGTTCAAGGGACTAAGAGTTGATAGCGGAGACAACCTTGAGCAGTTCAAGTTGATAACCGACAAATATAACTCCCTTAACATTGATCCACGCACAAAACAGATAATTTTCTCTAATGCTCTGAGTACAGATTCGGCTATTGCTCTCCAGAAAAAGGTTGAAGGAAAGTGCCTCCCTTCTTACGGCATCGGCACTCACTTCACAAATGATTTTACTGCCGTCAAACCTATGAACATAGTGATTAAACTTATTGCGGTTAAGATCACCGAGTCATGGCCATTTTTCTGCGATACATGCAAGATGAGCGAGGATAAAGGGAAATACACGGGAAACATTGAAACCGTAAGAAGATTTATGGAGGCAATACATGCCACTGACAGGTAACATTTCATAACCATAACATAAAATAGCAGACACCATGAAAAAAATAACAGCAGCAATTATTGTACTGGCGATAATTGCCGGTGGAGTGATTTTAACAATTTATATGACCACCCGTAGCGATGAAAGAGAGATTACAGAGGAAGTGGAAGATATTGAAGAGGAATTTTCCGAAGACATATCAGGTCCGACTATAGACTGGGAACATTATTATGGCGACACTCTCTTCCAATATGGCAACCATACGGTCTGCATGAAATACGGAGGTGCTATTCCGGGTGATGGAGTACAATCTACTGATGGAACAATACTGATAACCCTAACCGACAGTATTCCAACCGATACCTGTATCATTGGTACTTATTCTAACCTCAGGATTAACGGAAACCACTTGCTTGTTAACGTTGGGGCAGATACACTGAGGCTTGATATGCGAAAACTACCGAAAACAATAGATCCGGTAAAATCACTGATGGTCAAGGGGTTCAAACGGTGCGCCTATCGCTATGACTTCGCACTGAGCGACTCTTCTTTCACATGCGAATTCTATTTCCAGGCATATCTGCCCCGCCCTGTTCCCCTTTGGACAAAGCAGTTTATTGCCACAATACTAAATGCTGACGTAACCGGATTATACAGTAACCGCCGCCGGGATAAAACCCTGAGCAATTATTATGGTCTTCTGGAGGGAAAAACTATTGACGGCTTAGACATTTCCGGAACCACAACGGAGAACATAGCGGCATACTATGCCCGCATGGACAGCCGTCTTTACGCTAAAGAGTATAAAAACAATGATGCCAATCCTGCGGGTATGGGTCCTAAATATGACTATATGCTGACAATCACACCTGTGTGGGTTAATGCTGACACCACGCTTATAACCTACCGTTTCCACTCATTCAGTTATATTATGGGAGCCCACGGCATGCCTGAGGAATATTTCCTCACATTCAATGCCGTATCAGGTAAATTACTCGGCTGGAACGATTTATTCAGTCAGGAGGATTTCCAAAAGGCTATCGCCGAGGTCGGACGGCAGTTGAACAATTATAAGGAATCTTTCATGGAACTTGAAGAGACTTATCCTGTGTCGTTAGGTGAAGAGGATCTCTACACCAATATATCTTCTGTGCTCAAAGAGAAGTTCAATGACAGATATTATCCGCGCCCCGCACTGACCAATAATGGAATCATATTCTCATATCAGCCCTACGAAGCCGGATCATTTTCTGAGGGAATCCTTCATTATGTAATTCCTTATGATGACGCAGCAGGGGCATCCTTAGGAACAATCCAGGCGCTGAATTCCCAGAGCATGTAAAGGGGGAAAAATACCACAAAAAGAGTGAATGGATCACCCGTGGGGGTTATCAACGCGGCAACAATAAGTAATGCAACTATCGCGTGACGGCGATACTTGTGAAAGAAACTGCGGTGCAGAATCCCCATTTTTCCCATCAACCATGCTACAAGAGGTAGTTCAAATACCGCCCCCATTATCAGGCATATACCTGTGAAATTATCCATATAGGATTCCAGAGTGAAGGTATTATCAATCAGGTCACTTAATCTGTATGTGGCCAAAAACCTGAGTGTCAAAGGGAAAACCAGAAAGTAACCGACCGCTACTCCTATATAGAACATGATGTTGCCGAAAAGGAATGCGGTGGTTGCGTTACGCTTCTCATTTTCATACAGTGCAGGACTGATAAAAGTCCATAGCAGATAAATGATCACCGGGAAAGTTACCACTAAAGCAAGCCATCCGCTTAGTGACATGTGAGTGAACAACTGTGCCGAAAGTTCAGTATTAATCAGACTTATAGAGAACGGAGCATCAGTTTCCTCAACCGTACCCGGAATCTGCAATATGTCAAACAATCGGTAAAGGGGAAAACCGGGGCGTGCCGGTGCCATTATCACATTGTCAAAAAGCCAGGGCATGAAAATAAACAGCACAACAGCCGCTACAACAACCACTGCACCTATTCTGAAAAGCACCTTGCGTAGTTCATCAAGATGTGCCCAGATTGACATTTCCGAACGATCCTCGTCTGACATTTTTCAGTACACAAGAAAACCCTGAATGGCCAAATATGCCTTTGTCCAGGGGAAATCAAGTATTTCAGAGCATGAGCCCTAAAACAACAATATTATTTATTTGCTATCCGTGTTTTTGTCAGGGTTATCTGATTTCTTAACCTCTTCTTCTATTTCCTTCTTGGCATCGTTAAGACCTTCCCTGAAAGATGATATGCCTTTTCCAACACCTTTCATCAGTTCGGGAATTTTCTTTCCCCCGAAAAGTAAAAGAACTATTACAAGAATTATGAGCCATTCCCATCCACGGATATTACCAAGAAACAAGGGTATGAATTGTAGTGTCATGCTGAATTATTAGGATTATTATTTTTTACCATGTCAAAGGTAGTAATAACTTTCAACATGCGCAAATTATTTTGTAATCCTTAGAATCTTTAAGTTCCGTTAAACATACAACCCGAGGTATTCCCTCACAAACGCTAACCGGAAATAACAGGCCGGTTGAGGGATTACGTCGGTAAACTTCAATAGAGTCTGAATCACGGCATGCTACCAACATGTATCCGCCGTCAGAAGTAATTTGAAAATTACGCGGGTGCTTCCCTGTAGGTTGATAGCCGACTTCAGAAAGAAATCCTGATTTCGAATCAACCGAGAAAATGGCTATCCCATCGTTTTTGAGTCGTACCGAAGCATAAAGATATCTGCCGTCAGGGGAAAGTCTGACATCGCCGGCACCATGTGACGTCCATCTGTCAGCCGTTACTTCCTGAGTAATCATGGGCACGGGTTCACTCAAATCTAAAACAAGAACTTTGCCTGACAATTCACAAATCACGTATCCCGTTTTCCCGTCGGCATCAAGAACCATCATCCGTGGCCCGGAGCCCGGAGGCACAACCACAGATACCTCATGTACAAAAGTTCCTTCCTTTTTCGAAAGTATATGAATTCTGTCGGAACCAAGGTCACAAACATAAATTTTGGTTCCATCATGCGAGAATAACGCACAATGCGCATGTGATGACTTCTGTCGGCGACCATCAGGTCCGCTTCCCTCAAAATTTATTATTTGACTGATTCCGGATTTGAAAGCATCCAAATTTTTGAAGATCGCCACGTCTCCGCTACTATAATCGGCCACCGCAATCTCGTCATTGACCTTAGATGTGGAAATATGGCAAGGATCAATACCCGGGAACGGGATTTTGACCGTTTCTCCAAAAATGCCATCCCTTAACTCCACCACTGTTAGCGATGAGTCAGGACCACTTTCATTAATGGACAAAAGACAAGTTTGTTTCTGTGCGATAAATGATGCATTTGGAATGCCACTTAATGAACTGATTTTGCGTAGCAACCCTGTGTCGGTGTCAAACTCCAGCAAAGCAATCGTAGGATCATCCGCACTACCATAGCCACCGGCGACATATATTTTTTTCAAAGCCTTACCACCCCCCTCCTAAAGCCGAATACAAACGGATTATGCACAGTTGTTTGGCAAGCATGGCATTACTGAGACCTACCTGTGCATCGAAATAAATACGTTGAGCATCCAGCACATCCAGATATACTATCATGCCGTTAATATATTGAAGTTGGGCTTTCTCCATAGTTGTTCTGGCTGAACGTTCCAACTGATAAGCCGAATTGTATATTTCCTTCACACGATTAAATTCCACTATGGCGTTCATCACTTCGTTGAACGCATTCATTACCGTTTTTTCGTATGTCAGAATCGCCTGTTCGTAGGCAGCCTGCTTGGATCGGTATTGTGCCTGGCGTTTACCGGCATCAAACAAAGGACCGAGTATTGAACCGCTGAGAAAGTACATGGGCGACTTGAGAAAGCCGGAGAACTCATCGCTTTCCACACCACCGACAGCAGTTAGCGTGAGCCGTGGAAATCGGTTTGTGTAAGCAACTCCCATAGCGGCATTGGCGGCTATGAGTTGTTGTTCAGCCATGCGGATATCCGGACGTCGTTCAAGCAGATGCGAAGGAAGTCCAACCGGAATTTCCTCAGGGAGTTGCAGGTTTCTGGTGTCGCCTCGGCGGATTATTTCTCCAGGGAATTCCCCCATCAGAAGTGAAATCTGGTGTTCCTTCATTGCTATGTTACGTTTCAGTACCGGCACCCGGGTGGCAGTTCGCTCCACCTCCACTTTTGCCTGCTGGTAAGGGATCTCTGATGTAAGACCACCCTCAAAACGAAGTTTTGCAAGGCGTTCCTGCTCTCGTCGTGCAGTAAGGGTATGTTGAACTATCCTTAGTTCATTGTCCATAGACATCAGTTCGCAATAAGCCTGTGCCGTCTGGGCAACGAGGCTCACCTGCAAAGCACGTCGGCTCTCAACTGAAGCCAGATAGTCAGCGATCGATTTATCACGCAACCACCTGAGGTTTCCCCAAAGATCAATTTCCCACGAAGCGGATGCTTTTATTCCAATCTCAGGATCAGGACTAAAATTGTCACCCCCGTAGTTAAGACCTTCCTTCTGACCATAGGCATTTGCGGTAACCTCCGGAAATAAAGCCGCGGTGGATATACGCTTCAGTGAAGCAACTTCACGTATTCTCGCGTCTGCGATTTTCAAATCAAGATTATTCTTCAGAGTTCGTTCTATAATACTCCGCATTGTGGGATCAGTGTATATTCTCCACCAGTCGACATCAGCCATAGAGAAACTGTCATTGCCACCCTTTTCTTTGTACTCTCCGGGGATGCGGGTGTCAACCGGAGCAAATTTGTGTCCTAACTTACAGGATGTCAGTGCAAGCAGGATTAATGCAGGAATAAAAATCAGTTTCTTCATGAGCGTTTACGTTTGCGTGATAACATTTTGTGAATCAGCACGAAGAAGAAGGGTACGAGCATAATGCCGAAAATCACGGCGAAAATCATGCCGAAGAAAACTCCCGTGCCTATTGACTGACGGCTTGCAGACCCCGGTCCTGATGCAATGACCATTGGCAACATGCCCAGGATAAAAGCCAGCGAAGTCATCAGGATGGGGCGGAATCGGAGTTGTGAGGCATGAAGGGCAGCAGTGACCGGGTCAATCCCTTTATCAGTCTGTTCCCGCGCGAATTCCACAATAAGGATACCGTTCTTCGCGGCCATACCTATCAGCATCACCAGACCTATCTGGAAATAGACATCATTGTCAAGTCCACAGATCCATTCACCAAGGTATGCACCTAATGCTGCTATCGGGAGTGAGAGAAGTACGGAACATGGAATAGTCCAACTTTCATATAGTGCAGCCAGGAAAAGAAAAACGAAAATGAACACCAGCGACAGCACAACCCATGTTTTTCCGCCGGCTTTCATCTCCTGGTAACTTAATCCGCTCCATTCTACGCCTATATTGTCAGGAAGGTGCTCTATGGCTATTTCCTCAAGTTTCTCAAGTGCCTGTCCTGTACTGTAACCCCTTGCAGGTTCCCCGTTGATAAGGGAACTGTTAAACATATTGAAACGTTTAATACTTCCCGGTCCGGTTGTATAAGAGGTAGTTCCGAGTGCAGTCAGCGGAATCATGGCTCCGTTATTTCCTCGCACATAAAACAGGTTCAGATTGTCGCGGTGTTCACGATAGGGTGACTCCGCCTGAATGTAAACCCTGTATACACGGTTGAACATGTTGAAGTCATTTACATACACCGACCCTGTATATGCCTTCATTGTGGAAAATATATCGGCAAGGGGTACTCCTGAGAATTTTACTTTGTCGCGGTCCACATCAAAGTATAACTGTGGAATATCATTCTGCAGAGATGATGAAATAGAGCCTATGCATTTTTCCCTCGCGGCATAAAACATGAGGGTATCCACCGCCGACTGTAAATCCTCAATGGTCGCATCACCTCGCGCTTCAAGTTGCATTTCAAAACCGCCGGAATTGCCGAGCCCCGGAATTACCGGAGGTCGTGACAGGTAGATTTTACATTCAGGGTATACCTCCATCTGGGAGCGAACCTCTGCCATGATATCCTCGATGGTCTCGGAATCCCTTTCTTCCCATGGTTTGAGAATCACCGTTAAGGAAGACCTTGACTGACTGCTTCCAACCCTGTCGCTGCTTCCGGCCACACTCTGGACATACTCCACCGCCGGATTCGCTACAAGAGCATCCACGGCACGCTCTGTGACCGCACGAGTCCTTTCCAGAGTAGCACCCTCAGGCAATTCTATCTCAATCTTGAAATAGCCCTGGTCTTCCGAGGGGAGAAAACTTGAAGGCATCAAACGGTTGATGACGAATATGATAATTATTGACATTCCGAACCATGCCATCACTCGTCTTCTGTGACTGAAGCACCATTTGACTATGCCGATATATTTTGTATTGCCGGATTCTATCCATTCGTTGATTTTTCTGAAGACTATATTCTTCGGGTGAGTGGAATCAGCAGGACGCAGAATAAACGAACACATAACCGGACTCAGTGTGAGAGCCACTACGGCTGAGAGTAAAACTGACACCACAATGGTTACTGCAAACTGACGATATAACTGACCGGTTATACCTCCCAGAAAACAAACAGGAACGAAAACGGCTGCCAGAACAAGTGAAGTTGCAATAATGGCACTTGTCAGTCCTTGCATCGCTTTCTTGGTCGCTTCGTAAGGGGAAAGTTGTTCTTCCTCCATTATTCGTTCCACATTCTCCACTACCACTATGGCATCATCGACAACAATACCAATGGCAAGCACAAGTCCGAGCAGAGTCAACATATTCAGGGAGAATCCCATGATGAGCATAAACCCGAATGTACCTATCAGGGAAATAGGGACGGCAACTAACGGAATAATGGTGGCCCGCCAGTTTTGAAGCGAAAGGAATACCACGAAGATTACAAGAAAGAGAGCCTCAAACAGGGTTTTGTACACCTCATGGATTGATTCCGAGATGTATGTGGTCATGTCGAACGGGATATTGTAGGTCAGACCGTCGGGGAAATTACGGCTAATCTGCTTCATCTCCTCCTTGACATTTTTCGCTACTTCCATTGCGTTGGCTCCTGGAAGCATATATATTGCCATAACTGCGGCATTCTCTCCGTTTATGGCACTTTCGGTATTGTAACTCTGTGCTTCAAGAGATATGCGTGCGACATCGCGCAGACGTATGATCGCCCCCTCGGCAGTTGCTCTTACAACAATATTTTCAAACTCCTGCACGGTTGATAGTCGCCCCTGGGTTGTAATAGGAACTGTAATATCCAGTCCTGCGACCGGCTGTTGTCCAAGAACTCCTGCAGCCGACTCTCGGTTCTGGTCTTTGAGAGCCTTCTGAAGGTCTGCAACCGTTATTCCCAGATTTGCCATTTTATCCGGTTCCACCCAAATCTGCATGGCATAGTATCGAGAGCCTATGTTGGAGACCCGGCCTACTCCCGGCACACGCCGCAACATGTCAAGCACGTTCAGTGTTGCATAATTACTGAGGTAAATTTCATCGAACTTCGGGTCAGATGAGGTCAGGCATATCGTGAGCAACTGGCTCGGAGACTGCTTTTCAACGGAAATTCCGTTCTGGACAACTTCTGCAGGCAAACGTGATTCAGCAAGTTTAACACGGTTCTGAATCTCCACTGCCGAGAGGTCTGGATTAGCGGATATGTCAAATGTAACAGTAGCGGAAAAGGAGCCGCTGTTCGTACTTGAACTTTCCATATAGATCATACCCGGCGTACCATTAAGTTCCTGTTCTATAGGTGTGGCAACAGCCTGAGATACAGTCAGTGCGCTCGCTCCCGGATACGATGCGGAAATTTTGACAACGGGGGGTGTAATCTGGGGATACTGGTCAATTGGAAGCATAGTAAGACCAATAATACCGATGATGACAATCACCACCGATATAACAGCCGAGAACACCGGTCGGTCAATAAAAAAACTAACCTTCATTATTGTCAGCAGTTAGATCAGATGATTCATCATTAACAGTTACCGGGATAACTTTCATTCCCGGTGTGAGTTTGTGAAAACCCTCGACTACAACTATCTCATCAGGTGCGAGACCTCGTTCCACAACCACATCGTTCCCCCGTTCGGGCCCGAGTTCCACGAACCGCTTTTCTACAACGGAATCGGGATGCATGATAAAAATATGTGCCCCACCCTTTTCACGGCTCACCGCCCGCTGAGGAACAACTGTAGCACCTTCGCGTACATCCAGCAGCAGTTTCACTTTTGTGAACTGACCGGGCAACAGGGCACTTTCCGGATTTGGAAGTTTTGCACGAACTGAAAATGTTCCGGTATTAGGGTCTACCTGCTGTTCGGCAAAGTCAAGCAGACCTTTATATGGATATGTTGAGTTGTCGGCAAGAGTGACTGACACATTAGGTTGCCACTTGCGTGTGGCATCATTCCGGTTGAGATCCACGTTTCGTTCCTTTGATCTGAGGTAGTCAAGTGTTGTAAGATTGAAATCAACAAGAACGGTGTCACTTTTAACGATAGTTGCAAGGAGTGATTTGGCACCCGGACCGACGAGTGTCCCAAGGTCAACATTACGTTCGGAGATATATCCTGATATTGGTGAACGCACCTCGGTGTAGCCAAGTTCAAGTTGGGCTTGAGCCAGGTCTGCCTTGCTCATTTCAACCTGCGCTTTGGCTGTTTCAAAAGCAGCCTGTGCGTTGTCAAGATCAAGACGGCTTGCCGCGTTCTGTTCATATAGAGGACGGATGCGTTCCAGATCTCTCTTGGATTTAAGCGCCAGCGCCTCATCTTTTGCAAGTTGCGCTTTTGCTCTGTTGACCTTGGCTCTGTATTGTTCTTGATTGATAACGAAAAGTAATTGTCCTTTACTTATGTATTTTCCTTCGGCGAAAAGCATCTTCTCGAGATATCCTTCCACACGTGCCCTGATTTCAACAAACTGCTGGGCCTTGACGCTACCTACGTATTCTCCGTAAATCTCAACATCGTCAGAAATGACAGGAGCAACGGTTACTGTAGGACGGAAAGGTGCGGGCGCATCTTTTTTGTGGAAAATAAGCCACGCTGCAATGCCGAGCAAAAGGGCTATGACTGATGTAGTGATTATTCTTATAATCCTTCTTTTCTTTGGATTCTGATTGGAATAGATTTTTGTCAGCATAGATTTATGATGTGAATACAATAAATATTATTAACATAAAAATGTTAAATCAGTTCACCACAGTGTATGGTGACATATTTCCTGCAAAGATAGCAAATTTTGAATATCCTGAAAACTATTTTATTAATACTGTTGTTATAATATCAAACATTAAAACTTACAATTATGAGCAACAGACATTACTTTGAAGAAGAAAGAGAAGAAAGCAGACCACGTAAAGGAAAAACGAGCATTTGGGTTGCCATAGGCGCCGTGGTCCTTATTATATTATTGATATTATGGTTGACATTTGCCGATTTGGCCGGTGACACTGATGTAGCCGCGTTCATACTGCCGGCAATGTAACAAACAACTTCATAATCATGGTGAGGAGGCTGTGTCAAAATTCAAAAATTTTGGCACAGCCTCTTAAGGTGTGTTAGAATAGGTCAGATGCAAGGCGCTGAGGATGAGGCTGATGGGAGCATACCTAAGTATGTGACCGAAGCCGCTTCCGAAAGCAACGACGCAGATGGCTTATTATGACACACCGTTTTAAGGTGTGTTAAAATAGGTCAGATGTTAGGCACTGAGGATTAGGACGATAGGAGCATACATAAGTATGTGACCGAAGCCGCTTCCGAAAGCAACGACGCAGATGGCCTATTATGACACACCGCCTTTACTTTTTATACAGCGGCATCTTCCAATCTCTTCTTTCCGTTTTTTTAACAGTTATTTATTATTAAGCCATTAGGTGATATTGCCACATATAATAAATTATATTACCTTTGCATATTATTTCCGGAAGTTCCGGAATTGAATTAAACTAAATATAAAAATGGCTCAACAAGAAGATGTTTTCAAAAAAATCGTTTCACATGCCAAGGAATACGGTTTTGTTTTTCAATCAAGTGAAATATATGACGGTTTAGCGGCTGTTTACGACTACGGTCAGAACGGTGTTGAACTTAAAAATAATATAAAACGTTACTGGTGGGATGCAATGACACTGCTCCACGAAAATATCGTGGGTATAGACTCCGCAATCTTCATGCACCCGACAATATGGAAAGCCTCAGGGCACGTTGATGCGTTCAATGACCCCTTGATTGACAACCGCGACTCTAAAAAACGTTATCGCGCGGATGTCCTCATTGAAGAAGCCATTGCTAAGATTGACGACAAAATCAACAAAGAGGTTGCGAAAGCCAGAAAACGTTTTGGCGAGGCTTTTGATGAGGCAATGTTCTGCGAGACAAACCCGCGTGTTCAGGAACATATCAAACATCGTGAAGCACTTCATCAACGATTCTCCGACGCCATGAATGCAAACGATCTTGATGAACTGAAACAAATTATTATCGATGAGGAAATTGTGTGCCCAATCAGCGGAACACGCAACTGGACAGATGTCCGCCAGTTCAATCTGATGTTCAAAACCGAGATGGGTTCAACCGCCGACGGTGCAATGACTGTATATCTCCGGCCCGAAACTGCCCAGGGTATATTTGTCAACTATCTTAACGTACAGAAAACCGGTCGTATGCGTCTTCCCTTCGGTATTGCACAGATAGGCAAGGCGTTCCGTAACGAGATCGTCGCACGTCAGTTCATTTTCCGCATGCGTGAGTTTGAACAGATGGAAATGCAGTTCTTTGTTCGTCCGGGTGAGGAACTTAAATGGTTTGAATTCTGGAAACAGACCCGACTCCGCTGGCACAAGGCTCTCGGACTGGGAGACGACAAGTATCGTTATCATGATCATGAAAAATTGGCGCATTATGCGAACGCCGCCACTGATATAGAGTTTGAGATGCCTTTCGGATTCAAGGAGGTGGAAGGTATTCATTCACGCACAAATTTCGACCTTTCTCAGCACGAAAAGTTCTCAGGCAAGAAAATCCAGTACTTCGATCCTGAACTTAATGAAAGTTATGTGCCATATGTAATCGAGACATCGATTGGCGTTGACCGAATGTTTCTTTCCGTTCTCTGTTCAAGTTATGAGGAACAGCAACTTGAAGGTGGCGAAAGCCGCGTGGTTCTTCATTTGCCCGATGCTCTTGCTCCTGTCAAATGTGCGGTTCTTCCTCTCGTACGCAAGGATGGTCTGCCCGAAAAAGCACGCGAGATTGTTAATGACCTCAAGTTTGATTTTGCAACACACTACGATGAAAAGGATTCGATAGGCAAACGTTATCGCCGTCAGGATGCAATAGGAACTCCCTACTGTATAACCGTTGACCATCAGACACTTGAGGACAATACGGTCACTCTGCGTCACCGCGACAGCATGGAACAGGAACGAGTAGCCATTGCCGATCTTCACAAGATTATTCATGGACGCGTTTCTCTGAATTCTCTTCTCCGTAAACTCTCATAATTCCGCAAAAAATGAAGAACAAAGGTTTATCCTTAGGACTTATAGCAGTAATAATCGTAGTGGTGGTGCTTGTTGTTACGGGATTCTCTCAATACAACAGCATAGTGACTATGGATGAAAAGGTTAATACCGGTTGGGCGAATGTAGAGAACCAGTATCAGCGTCGTCTCGACCTTATTCCAAACCTGGTTGCTTCCGTTAAAGGATACGCACAACATGAGCAGTCAACCTACGTAGGTCTGGCCGAGGCACGTTCCGGTTTGCAGAAAGCATACGAAAACGCGGAATCAGTAAACAGCGAGATTGCAAACGTTGATGAGGCTTCGCTCCGGCAATTCCAGCAGGCTCAGGAGAAATTGCAGTCGGCGCTTGGCATATATGTCAATGCTGTTCACGAAGCATATCCTGAACTGAAAGCCGATAAGACATTCCTTGACCTGATGACTCAACTTGAAGGTACTGAAAACCGTATCGCCGCCGAACGTACCCGCTACAATGAGTTGGTCAACGATTATAATATCAAGGTCCGCCGTTTCCCCGGTGCGATTTTCGCCGGTATCTTCGGATTTTCGACACGTGCTCAGTTCCGTGCTGAGGCAGGTGCTGAGTCAGCACCCAAGGTGGAATTCTAATTAAACTAAGAAATGAGAAAATTAGTATATCTTATATTTTTCTTTCCGTTATTTATCGCCGGAATAAGCACTTCATGCAGCGATGATGACAATTCCGACATCTGGAACGACTACAAGGATTGGCGTGAGAAAAACGATGCCTGGCTGACGCAGCAGGCTGCTCTCTCTGATCCGTCCGGTAAGGCTTATTACAAGCGCATAGTTCCATCCTGGAATCCAGGAGTCTACGTTCTCATGCACAATTTCTCTGACCCGGCCGTAACGGAAGGCAACCTTGTTCCACTTATGTCAAGTACCGTCACCGTAAAATACAAAGGTGAACTTTACAACAGTGTGCCCTTCGACTCTTCATATACAAGAGTGGATTCACTTTACACAACCAAACTTACGAATGTTATCGAAGGTTGGCAGATTGCACTCCAGTATATGCACGTGGGGGATTCCGTAGATGTTGTAATACCCTATTTCGCCGCCTACGGTACAGCCGGATCGGCTTCCATTCCTCCTTACAGTGCTTTGAAATTCAGCATCAAACTTGTTGATATTCCAGGTTACGAGAAGAGATAACTTTATCGTATGCTGGTACAAGAACTTTCCACACATCTGCGTCAACGTCTGTCAGGGAAATTCCCTCCCTCTGAAGTGCGTGAGATGGTAAGCATAATTTTTGAGAATCTCAAAGGGTGGAATGTAACAGATACTCTTGTTAACAGTAACCGTGAAGTGACGGATTACATTGTCCGTAAAGCAGATCAGGCAGTTGACAGAATACTTGCAGATGAGCCAATCCAATATATTTTTGGATCGGCTCATTTCTATGGAATGAACTTCAATGTCACTCCCGACACTCTTATTCCACGGCAAGAGACAGCACAACTTGTTGACATCATTGTCAAGGAATGGAGCAACCGTCAGGATCTTAACATTCTTGACTTGGGTACCGGTTCAGGTTGCATAGCCATTGCACTTGCCCGGAATCTCCCGTTTTCCAATGTCACTGCTGTCGACATTTCTGATAAGGCTCTTTTAGTAGCGCGTGAAAATGCGGAAAGACTAAGGTCAAAGGTGATTTTTGAAAAAAAAGATATTTTCGCAATGTTGCCACCGGTGAATCCGTTGTACGACATCATAGTAAGTAATCCACCATATATTGCCGACTCGGAGGCTGCCTTCATGGAACCCAACGTTCTGGAACATGAACCTCATGGTGCACTTTTCGTCCCGGATTCAAATCCTCTTGTCTTCTATAAAGCAATTTCCGTATTTGCAAAGCAAGCGCTCAATCAAGGCGGGAAATTGTATTTTGAAATCAATCCTTTATATGCATCCGAACTGGTCAATTTCATGAAGAATGAGAACTGGGATGATGTATTTATTGAACGTGATATGCAGAAACAGTATCGATTCTTGATTGCCACCCAATGCTGATGATTTAGTTGTTATGAGTCCCATTTCCCGGAAACCTATATCTCCCCAACAGGCAATGGCCAGACTGGAGTCGTTATGCGCAACATCGGAACAGTGTACACACGAAATTTCTCAGAAACTTATCAGATGGGGAATTGACCGGAATGATGCTGAAAAAATCCTTTCCAGCCTTATACAAAGGAAATTTGTGTCGGATGAAAGATATGCAGTGGCCTTCGTACGTGACAAATATCGTTTCAGCAAGTGGGGACGCAGGAAGATTATGCTTGCACTGATGCAGAAACATATTGATAAACAATCAATTAACGCTGCATTGAATGAGATTGACAATGAGGAATATATAGAAATTCTGTTCTCCGTAATGCGATCCAAGGCCCGATCAATCCGTGAAGGAAACAGTTTTGAAGGGAGAACAAAATTGTTCCGGTCTGTTGCTTCAAGAGGTTATGAGTCATCCCTTATTACCTCATTCATCGCAGAAAATGAGATATGGGAGAACGACTGAAATCACTGAAGGAGTGGATAGATCCGCTGCTCAGTGTGATTTTTCCTGACGTGTGCGAGATTTGCGGAAGTACATTGGTTCCGGGTGAGATGCTTCTGTGTTCCCACTGTCTGCATGCAATGCCACGCCTGAACCTATTCACGAACAAATTTAACGATATCCACCACCGGCTTTTCAGTACACACTCGCATATTGACAAGGCGGCCGCTCTTTATGCTTATCACAGGCATGATGAGTACGCCGAAGTTATCCTTACCATGAAATACCGTAATCGTCCCGATATTGGAGAGAAACTTGGAATGATGTTGGCTCGTGAAGCGGACCAATATGGTTTCTTCAATGGAGTTGACATGCTCTTGCCCGTTCCTATGCATTGGTGGAAGAAACTTCGCAGAGGATATAACCAGAGTGAGGAGATTGCAAGAGGAATAAGTAAGGTTACAGGTATCCCGGTAAGGAACTACCTGAAAGCAGCGCGTAAACATGGAACACAAACTCACAGGACTGCAAAAATGCGATGGGAAAACACCAAAGGAATCTATTCGGTCCGTAAAACGGATCTTCTCGAGGGGAAACACGTAATGCTTATTGATGATGTCATCACCACAGGCTCTACCCTGCTCCATTGCTCGGAAGCACTTGCGAAATCTGTAAGCAACATCAATATCAGCGTCTGCACCGTTGCCGCAACGCATCTTAATTAAAAACTCTGTTTTCTAAAACTTTTAAGCGGACTATAATATTCGGAGTCTAAGAGTTCCTTTTCTTTGACTTCGGGAATGGAAGATGCTCCCATAATACACTTATCACCTCTAATAATCTCATAGGATTGGATAGGTCTAGAATAAATGCCTCTTTTGCACCGGCGTAAGGAAATCCGGTTTCTGCATCCTTCAATAACTGTTCTATGCAAGGAAGTTTCTTTACGAATGCGATATTGTCGCAAGCCGTGATGACACACTTATCATTTAAATAAATGACATAGTCTCCCATCATCTTACGGTAACGAACTTCACCAAGGGGTACAAGAGTGTCACACAAAGACTCTATAAAATCTGTTGAGCAGGCCATTTTGCAAGTTTCTGATACATTTATCTGCAAATATATAAATAAATTCCCAAAAAATAACATCAATATAGAATATCCCGGTATTGACGACAGACTGTCGGGTTATGTTTTTACGGATTCAGCACCTGACTTCTATTCTAACAAAACTTAAGAGGATATGTCAATATTTCGTTTTGACATACCCTCTACAAATAGTATTATGTTATGCAGGAAAATAATTGCCCTATCTTCTGCCGTCAATCCTACATGTTGCCGAGCCGGGATGAATCACCACATATTCCGGGTGCCGTTTGAACCACTCAACCGCATAAGGACATGTGACTCCAATCTTTCTGCCGTCTGACAATATACTGTCAGCCGCCAACTTTACCAACTCACCTGCAATTCCTTTACCCCTTAAAGATTCATGAACGAAAGTGTGGTTAATCACATTTACACCGTCAACCGCAGGAAATGTCACCTCGGCTATCACCTCTCCCTCCGGGGATTTTGCATAGATTCTATCTCTTTCTGTAATATAATCCATAGTCTTTCAGTTTACAAATATAACAAACTGAACGAAACAATGGTTTTAATTTCCTTGTGATAAGTCTACTTTAATTTGTTATATTGCTCATCATTCACAGGTTCAAGCCATTCATTAGAACAGTTTTCACCATCAATTTCAAATGCGAGATGAGAAAACCAACCATCTGCTGCGGCACCATGCCAGTGTTTCACATTGGCAGGAATATGGATAACTGTTCCGGGAAGGATCTCTACAGCAGCCTTTCCTTCTTCCTGATACCATCCCCGTCCGGCGACTCCAATAAGCATCTGTCCTCCACCTTTAGTAGCCTTGTGAATATGCCAGTTATTGCGACATCCGGGTTCAAAGGTGACGTTAAACAGTTTGATCTGTTCGGTTGACACCGGAGCGAGATAACTCTGCCCGATGAAAAATTTAGAATATGCATCATTGGGTTCTCCTATCGGGAAAATCATCTGCTTCTGGAACTCATCTTTGGCACTGCCGGATGTAATATCATCACTCCATATAGTCTTAGCCTGATTGAAGGCTGCCCAAGCCTTTGGCCAACCTGCATAAAACGCAATGTGAGTTATTATCTCTGCAATCTCTGTACGGGTGATTCCATTCTTTTTCGCTTCCTGAAGATGATAACTGAGAGAACTGTCAGTTATACCCTGACTGATCAATGCAGTGATTGTAACAAGGCTACGGTCACGTAACGAAAGCAGATCATTTCTGCTCCACACTTCTCCAAAAAGAATATCATCATTCAAGTGAGCGAACTCCGGTGCAAACTCACCCAACTGAGTTCTTCCTGCTGTCTGCACGATTTTCTGTTGTGCCATAATATTTAAAGTTAATGTCAGAAGAAATAAAAAGATAATGGGTCGTTTCATAAGAATTTGTAATTTCAATAATACAAATTTACGTAAAATAATTTTCCGAATCTAAACAAATTCTTCTCACTGTGTATCAATTTTTATGATTCAATTGTTGAAATTCACGCTTAATGCACATATCTACGATTGAAAAGAATCTTTTTTACTTCACCGCCCTTGCGTTGCAGATAAATTCCTGGTACGGAAGGCTCGCCAGATAGGCGGATACCGTCAGTAGTGAAGTATTCGGTTGGTAAATCTTGACCGTAATCAGTAATAGTTTGGATAATCGCTGAACCATTGGTTTGGGATGAGCGATAAAGATTCACAGGTTCATTCTTATTTACCATGGACCGTGAAATTGACTGAAAAACATAATTAGAGCCGTCATGGATAAGCGTTGCATCATTCTCATCCTTTAGCATCCCATCCGTGAGAGTGAAGTTTACACCAATTTCACCAAGTGTCAGTTTCCCGGTGTTGTCACGTCCGAGATATTTGTTATTTTCTGAATCCAGAAGTTGGAATTTTCCATTGTTCACTGACGAAAGAACAAATTTTGACAGTTGGTCTGATTCGTAAATCTCTTTATCCGCGGTGACATCCACATTACGATGTGAGACTACACCCTCATCAATAGTCAGAACTTTCCCTTTCGGGGTTGACAGAACAAACTTATAATCGGCATCGTCAGAAAGGTCAACTTCTGATAGATAAGCAAATCCCTTATTTGATTCTACTGTTATCTGACGAGTGATTATGAACTCAAACAGATAGTTCTTAACCTGAGTGACACCAATATATCCGGGAGTAATAGCGTAGTGTTTACAGGATTTTTCGGGTATAACAACCGTTATTGGCTCATCGCCATAAAAGTCGTATCTGGAATCATAGGCATAGTAACGGAACTTTTGAGGATTAGATTCCGGTTTTGCATCCATTACAGCCTGAATACTTTCCCACGGAGAATTGCTTCCCGACACATACATCCACATATCACTACCATAAAGTCCGTCAGAGTCGTTCCATTTAATTTCCAAATTTGTAACCTCACTCTTATCAGTGGAAATAAGCAGACCTCCCAGGAAATCCGGATTATAAAAAAAGAAACTCTGTGCATTGGTTTCATCATCAAGTCTGGCACGAATATTATATTGCAGAGTATAATGAGCCTCTCCTATATAGAAATCCTCAATACCGCTTCCCTCAAAGTCACTGCTCTTGATGACATCCACAATCTCCTTAACTTCTTGTCCAAACAGATTAGTAATTGTAAGCAAAAACGCTAATACAAAAAGATTCTTTCTCATAAATTGCAAAATTAAAACTATTTTACAAATTTCTCAAAAAATCTATTATCTGCCAAACTTTTACAATATAATATTGAGCGAAAAGCAGAAAGAAGTTTCATGTATGCATATAATAAAATAAAAAACCGGGCGAGAAATTCTTCTCGTCCGGTTTCGGATAGGGGGCGGTTACCTACTCTCCCACTTTCGCAGTACC
>CAMWNP010000013.1 GCA_947175645.1 uncultured Porphyromonadaceae bacterium | reverse complement strand
AAGTTCGCTATCATTAAAGACATTCAAAAGACGGATAGTTTCGGATGGTTACCACATACTTAGGTATGCTCCCGTCAGCCTCATCCTCAGAGCCTTGCATCTGACCTATTATGACAAAACTTAAGAGGATGTGTCAAAATTTTCCATTTCGACACACCCTCTTGATTTTATTCCGTATTCTACGTTATCAGAAGAGGTAGGCAGCGGTTACAGTCCAGCAGCGGTTTTTACCATAAAGGGCAACATTTGAGTCGCTGGATGAAGATTTTGAGAGTCCCCAGCCGTAAGTGGCGGCAATCTGAACGTGGTTAACGAATTGAACACCTGCGCCTACAGTCCAGGCGGTATCATACTTCTTGTTGTTCCAGGCATCCTCAATGTTCTTTTTGGAAACAAGGATAGAGAAGTCAGGACCTGTTGTTATGAAGGGGGTAACGATCTTGCTGATGACAGGAACCTGGATTTTGTACTTCAGGTTTACGGGAATGTTGATATAATCACGGCTGAATGAGGAAGTTACGGACTGGGTTGTAGTTTCAAACGAGCGACGTGCGTACATTACAGATGCATCGCAGCCAACACCGATGATGGGCACAGTGAACTCAGCCATAACACCGCCTGTGAAGCCTGCGCGGTTGCTTGAATTCATTACATTTTCATTGAATTTGAGTTCGTTGATAGCCACACCGGCTTTTACACCGAAACGGAACTGAGCCTGTGCGGTTGCAAAAGATGCAACAAGGGCGATAACGAGGATGATTCTTTTTGCAATTTTCATAATGCGAATGGATTGAATGTTGATATTTGATTTCTGCAAAGATAGTTTATTCTGAACCGAAAAACAAGTGTGGGAGGGTAAAAGTTCAAATTAAGAGTGAATATTTGAAAAAATATGTCAATATAATGCCTGAATTGCTAAAAAGTGTGTAACTTTGCACCCTGTTTCTAATGGTCCAAAGTATACTAAGTAAAAAAGGTTATGAAATTTTCAGGTACAATTGATTTTCATCCAAAATCATTTTCGGCTCTCCGCCATTACACAATGGCAAAATTCAAGGCGGATCTTATAGCCGGTATTGTGGTTGGAATTGTGGCTCTTCCGTTGGCCATCGCTTTCGGTATAGCGTCAGGTGTCAGTCCCACAATAGGTTTGATAACGGCAATTATCGGTGGTTTCATGGTTTCCGCATTAGGCGGAAATTCAGTTCAGATAGGCGGACCCACCGGAGCATTCATAGTGATAGTTTATAACATCATCGCACAGTTCGGACTGACAGGACTGGCAATAGCCACCTGTATGGCCGGTGTGATTCTCGTTATCATGGGACTGTTTCATCTGGGAACAGTCATCAAATTCATTCCGTATCCTATAGTGGTAGGTTTCACCGCCGGTATCGCACTGACGATTTTCTCCACCCAGATAAACGATTTCTTCGGACTCGGACTGAAGAATGTTCCGGGAGAGTTCTTGCCAAAGTGGGGAATGTATATCAGCAATTTCGGGAATATCGATCTGCCTACGCTCGCCGTGGGATTGATTTCGCTAATCATAATAATATTAATTCCAAAGATTTCTCCCAAACTTCCCGGTACACTCATCGCCATCATAATTGTAACACTTGGAGTTTATGTTCTTGGAATTTTCATGCCGGGATTCGGAGTGGAGACCATAGGCAAGCGTTTCGGAGACATGCCCACCGACCTCCCTATGCCCCATGGGCTCGAATTCAACATGACTACTATCAATAACCTGCTTCCATCGGCGTTTACCATAGCCGTGCTGGGTGCCATAGAGTCACTTCTGTCAGCAACTGTGGCTGACGGTGTGACCGGTTCACGCACAAACAGCAACACCGAACTGATAGGGCAGGGGATAGCGAACATAACAGTTCCTTTGTTCGGAGGTATACCGGTTACAGGTGCGATTGCGCGTACAATGACCAATATTACCAACGGAGGCCGCACTCCTGTTGCCGGCATTGTACATTCTGTTGTGCTGTTGCTCATATTTATGTTCATGATGCCGCTGATCAATCTTGTGCCAATGGCATGTCTGGCGGCAGTTCTTATGGTTGTGGCGTATAATATGAGTGGATGGCGAACCGTTGTAGGGATATTCCGCGCACCCAAGAGCGATGTGTCGGTATTGCTTGTGACCTTCTTTCTGACAGTGATTTTTGATCTTACCATAGCAATAGAAATCGGACTGCTGCTTGCCGTGGTTCTGTTCTTGCGCCGAGTAATGGAGAATTCGGAGGTCAAGGTTTACGGAGAGCAACTTGATGCAGCCGAAGGCACGGATCTGAGTCAGCATGAGGTGCTTAAGGTGGCCAAAGGAGTATCGGTGTATGAGATAGACGGACCGTTCTTCTTCGGTATAGCAACAAAATTCGATGAGATGATGCGAAGCACACTCCAGAGCAAACCCAAGGTCAGGATTATTCGTATGCGTAAGGTTCCGTTCATTGACTCCACTGCAATCCACAACCTTGAAATCCTCATCAAGTCATCGCAAAGCGAGGGAATTCAGGTTGTACTTTCAGGTGTTCGCCCCAACGTAAGACAATCTCTTATCAACGCCAACATCGAGCACCTGATAGGAACAGATCATATCTGTGACCATATCAGCGGAGCGGTGAAAATGGCCAATTCAATAGCGGAAAAAGGGTAATAATAAAGAAAATTAAGGTAAGAGTGAAAAAAAACTATAAAAAATTTGATGAATTGTATTTTTTATCTTACCTTTGTAGCGTTTTTGAAACTCAATTATTGTTTTATTATTTAATTCACAAGAAAATGAAAAAGTTTGTTTTATCTCTTGCTGTTCTCGCAGGTCTTTCTTTCGTTGCTTGCAACAATGCAGAAAACAAAGAAGCAGCCGCTGAAGAAAATGCTGCTGAAGTAGTTGAAGCAGTTGAAGAAGTTGTTGCTGAAACTCCTGACTCTGCAGAAGTTGTAGAAGCAGTAGAAGTTGCAGAAGACTCTGTAAAGGCTTAATTCCTCCCGGAAATTTAAAAAAAACAGCACGTATAAAAAAGAAGGTCTGCTCCGGCATGCCTTCTTTTTTAATTTTGTTTCTTCGGCTGGCAATTTTTTCATCACGTTATCCTCACCTATCACATGATCATGTCATTAAGAAAAATTTCTCTTCTTATTCTTTTTACCCTCGGTTGTGCTTTTCTGATTCGTGCAGAGGAGAAGATAGATTATCTTCCAAATATTCATGGTGTAGTGAGGGCCAGATATGAGGCTGATTTAGATAATGACGCATCACGCTTTCAAGTAAGAAACACCCGTCTGACGGTTGACGGAAATATTGCTCCGGCCATTGTATATTACGTGCAGATTGATGCATGTAACCAGGGGAAGATTCAGTTTCTGGATGTATGGGGCCGACTGAATTTCACTAAGGAATTTTATGTTCAGGCGGGTCAGTTTACTATTCCGTTCGGTGTTGAACCGGTGTTCGCTCCCGCTACGTATGTTTTCAATAACCGATCGTTCATAGGGAAGCAGGTGTGTAATTTCCGTGGCACCGGAGTCAAATTTTCATATACCCTCCCGAAGATGCCTCTGAGTTTTGACCTCGGAGCATTCAATTCCGCCACTATGGAGGACCACACCGTGTGGTCAAAGCATCTGTCTTATTCAGCGCAGGGCAAAATAAATTTGAGCAACACCACTGTCACCGCCGGATTTGAAACCATAGCCCCGTATGCCGTGAGAATGAATAATGCTGACCTCACCGTAGGTTGGAAATCAGGAAGATGGTGGGTTCAGGGAGAATATATGTTCAAGCATTATTGTTGCGCTCCGCAGTTAAGTGACACACATGCGTGGGTACTGTTCACTGATTATCATTTTCCTGTGAAATGGGCAATGTTCAACCGTGCTTCGGTTCAGGGGCGATACGACGGAATGTCCAACAACAGCAACGGTAGACCTGATGCTGAAGGATTGATAACCTATTCCGATGCGGCGGCCAACAGAATCACCGTAGGTGGAACGCTATCATATTTTTATAAAAGGGTACACGCTGATGTACGCCTGAACTATGAAAAATATTTCTATCATTCAGGCACTCCATACAAAAAATATTATGACAACATGCTTACCGCGGAACTTGTGGTGAGATTCTGAGAACCGGGTCTAAATATAACAGGCACCAATAAATTTTCAGACTTCTGTCACCTGCTTGTTCTCACATATTATCACGCGCCCTGGGAAGCGCGATGAGAACGAGTGATTGTGAGTGGCCATGACCACTGCGGTGCCTTGTCCGGAAATCTCATGAAGGAGTGCGACGATTTTGTCACCTGTTTCAGGGTCAAGGTTTCCAGTGGGTTCGTCAGCGAGAATCAGAGTGGGTTTATTGAGCAAAGCCCTGGCTATTACTATACGTTGCTGTTCACCCCCTGAAAGTTCATGAGGCATTTTATAGGACTTGTTGACCATCCCCACCTGCTTGAGGACTTCCTCTATCCTGGAATCCATATCCGCAGCGTTTTTCCATCCGGTTGCATCAAGAACAAACCGGAGGTTTTCATAGACATTGCGGTCAGTGAGCAATTGGAAATCCTGGAACACTATGCCAATTTTCCGGCGCAACATCGGTATATCTGACCGTTTGATACCAATCAGATCATATCCGAGAACATGCGCCTGCCCGTCAAACACCGGAATCTCGGCATACATTGATTTCATAAGGCTGCTTTTACCACTCCCGACTTTGCCGATCAGGTACACGAATTCACCGCTGTTCACGTTGAGGTTGACATGCTTCAGCACCACAAGTTCCTTCCGGAGAATTTCAACATTTCTGTAATTAATAGATTCCATGCCCATGTTTTGATGCAAAGGTAGCAAAAAAACGGGATGTTTGAAAAAGAATTTTGCCGATAGCGTCAAAATGCGTAACTTTGTATGTTAAATATGACAAATTAATCATTCCACATGATATGAAAAGAATATTATTGCTGTTTGCGCTTTTGATAACACTGGTTTTAAGTGCATCGGCCCAGATGGTTGACCCAATCACCTGGAACGTTCGCCTTGAGAAGATCAGTGACACCGAAGGGCTGGTTCACTTCGATGCCTCAATCGAGGACGGGTGGCATCTCTACGGACTTTCGCTTCCTGCGGGAGGTCCGCGTCCTACTGCCATACAGTTTAATCCGTCAGACGGCGTGGAGATAGGAGATATCACACCTTCGCGAAAGCCCATTGAAAAGGTCGACATGGTATTCCATCTGAAATTAAGTTGGTGGAACAGTGATGTCAGTTTCAGCGCCCCGTATAAGGTTACATCGTCCAACCCCGGTCCTATCTCAGGAACAATAACTTTCCAGGGGTGTAACGATGAGACATGTATCGCCCCCTCGAAGGAGCCGTTCTCGGTTGCAATAGCAGGTGCTCCGGCTCCGGTTGATGAGAACCATGAGGCAGACGTGCGGCAGCCTGAATCCAAGCCTGTTGAGGTGGTGACCGGTTCAACTGTTGACCTGTGGGCTCCGGTAACTTATCCTGAATCTGATGACAATGCAATAGTGTCAGTGGTGGCACAGCCTTGGTGGTATATCTTCGCAATGGGATTTGCAGGCGGACTCATAGCACTGCTCACTCCCTGTGTGTGGCCCCTTATACCCATGACCGTAAGTTTCTTCCTGAAGAAGAACAACAACAAGGCGCGCTCAATCCGTGATGCCTTCATCTACGGTGTGTCTATCGTTGTGATATACCTTATTCTGGGTCTTGCCATTACAGGAATATATGGCGCCGGCAAGTTGAACGAACTCGCAACTAATGCCATATTCAATCTTGCTTTCTTCGTTCTTCTGGTTGTGTTCGCCGTATCATTCTTCGGCGCGTTCACAATTGACTTGCCCGAAAGTTGGCGAAACAAGGTTGATAATCAGGCCGTGAGCACATCCGGTATGATAAGTATATTCTTCATGGCGTTCACTCTGGCACTGGTTTCTTTCTCCTGCACCGGACCCATCATCGGAACGCTTCTTGTTGAAGCCGCCACAAGCGGTGACAAGATAGGGCCGGCAGTGGGTATGGCCGGTTTCGCCATAGCGTTGGCGTTGCCATTCACTCTGTTTGCTATCTTCCCATCATGGCTCAAGGAGATGCCACGTTCCGGAGGCTGGCTCAACTCTGTGAAAGTGGTCCTCGGATTCCTTGAACTGGCGCTGTCGCTCAAGTTCCTCTCGGTTGCTGACCTTGCATACGGATGGGGAATACTTGATCGTGAGGTTTTCGTGGCGCTGTGGGTGGTGATCTTCCTGATGCTCGGTCTTTATCTGCTTGGTAAGATACGGTTCAGCCATGATTCACCGCTGGAGACTGTGTCAATTCCCCGATTCTTCCTTTCGCTCGCCTCAATCAGTTTTGCGTTATATCTTTTGCCCGGTCTGTGGGGTGCACCGCTCAAAGGAGTAAGTGCATTCGTGCCCCCGCTCTACACTCAGGATTTCAATCTGTATGCCGGCGGAGACTTCGAGGAGTTTGAGGACTATGAAGCCGGCATGGAGTATGCACGTAACAATCATCGTCCGGTGCTGATTGATTTCTCAGGATACGGTTGTGTCAACTGCCGCAAGATGGAAGGTGCGGTTTTTGACACTCCGGAAGTTGAGAGAACAATCAAGGAAAACTTTGTTATGATCCGTCTGATGGTTGACGATAAGAAGTATCTGCCACAGCCTGAGACTGTGACTGAAAACGGTAAGACAATTATCCTGGAAACCATAGGTGACAAGTGGAGTTACCTTGAACGCAGCAAGTTCCATGGCAATATCCAGCCCCTTTACGTAATTCTTGACAATGAAGGCAATGCACTCACTCCGTCAAGGTCTTACAATGAGAATCTCACTGAGTTTGTCCTGTGGTTACAGGATGGTATGCAAAAATATTCTGAAAAATGAGTCATTCCAGAGAAGAAAAGATTGAGGCACTCGGCAGAGTAATAGACACTCTTGACATTCTGCGCGTGAAATGTCCGTGGGATGCCAAGCAAACGAATGAATCGCTTCGTCCGAATACTATCGAAGAGGTTTACGAACTCTGCGACGCACTGATAAATTCTGATGATGCGAACATTAAGAAAGAACTGGGCGATGTTCTGCTTCACGTGCTGTTTTATTCCAAAATCGGTGAGGAGAAGCAGTCGTTTGATATTGCTGACGTATGCGATGCGCTCAACAACAAACTGATTTTCCGTCATCCTCACGTTTTCGGTGAGGTTAATGTCAAGGATTCCCACGAGGTTGAACTGAATTGGGAACAGATCAAACTGAAAGAGAAAGACGGAAATAAAACGGTTCTATCCGGCGTGCCCTCGGCACTCCCCGCGCTGATCAAAGCGGAACGAATCCAGGAAAAGGCAGCCAATGTGGGTTTTGACTGGGAAACACCTGCCGACGTCTGGAGTAAGGTGCAGGAGGAAATAGCAGAATTCTCTGCCGAACTCAACAATATGGATCATGGGAGGATGGAGGAGGAGATGGGTGATCTTTTCTTCGCGCTTGTCAATGCCGCACGTCTGTATAAAATCAATCCGGAGAATGCCCTTGAGAGAACAAATAAGAAGTTTATAGCCCGTTTTAACTACATAGAACGTAAGGCCAAGGAGGCAGGACGCAATCTCCGCGACCTTACTCTGGCTGAAATGGATGCGCTCTGGACCGAAGCAAAGAAACTGAGTCTCTGATGCCGGTAGACACCGGGTGTCAGCATAAACCCTTGAGATTCCGATGAAAAAAATTCTGTCAATATTAGTTTCATTGTCATTGACAGTCATTTTTGTGATGACAATGAATGCCCAGCAGACCGTCAGGCGTCAGCCACACCCCGTAACTGTGGATGTGACCGGAGTGAACAACACCAACACAGATGGTGTAACCCGCATATCGGTTAACCTTGTAAGTCTGCCAAATACATCCTCACGTGTTGACTCCGTTACTCTCGTGACCCGCGATGGTCACCGTTATCTTGCAGGTGACATCGACGGCATTGACTTCAAACGCTACTTTCAGTGGGAGGATGAAGGCAAAATCAGTGTGGATGTTGACTTCCCTCTACAGAAAAGTACGAAAGGAGCAAGGGTTATATTCCACACTGTATACGGTGATTTCACAGGTAAAGTTAACGGAGGAAAGAGAAAGTGATTGTATGTATCACTGAGAAACCCAGTGTGGCGAAGGATATAGCAGCCATACTCGGTGCGAATGTTCGTCGAGACGGATATTTTGAAGGAGGCGACTATAGAATCACGTGGACATTCGGTCATTTGTGCACGCTTAAGGAGCCTGCGGACTATACCCCCTTATGGCAGCGATGGTCGCTCGGCTCGCTTCCCATGCTTCCACCGAAGTTCGGTATCAAACTGATTCCTGAAAAAAGTATCGAGCATCAGTTCTCCGTGATAGAAAGTCTGATAAACCAGGCTTCTGAGGTTATAAACTGCGGAGATGCCGGACAGGAGGGTGAATTGATCCAGCGGTGGGTGATGCAGAAAGCCGGAGTGAAGTGCCCTGTTAAACGGTTATGGATTTCCTCTCTGACCGATGAATCGATTCGCAAAGGGTTCAGCGAACTTAAGCCGGAGTCAGATTTCAACAATCTTTATCATGCGGGGCTGGCCCGAGCCATGGGTGACTGGATTCTCGGGATGAATGCCACCCGATTATATACCCTCAAATATGGATTGAGTGGAAATGTTCTGTCAATAGGACGAGTGCAGACTCCCACTCTTGCACTTATTGTTCAGCGTCATCATGAGATAGCCAATTTCGTTCCTGAAAACTTCTGGGAACTTAAAACAGTGTATCGTGACGTCACTTTCAATGCCACTTCTGGCCGTTACAAAGATATAGAGAACGCACGGCAGGCTCTTGAGGAAGTTGCAGGTAAGCCGTTTGTAATTACTGATGTGACGGAAAAAAAAGGACGAGAGGCACCTCCGCGCCTGTTTGACCTCACTTCATTGCAGGTGGAATGTAACAAACGTTGGGGTATGACGGCGGAAGAGACGCTCCGCCTGATTCAGTCGCTTTATGAGAAGAAAGTGACGACTTATCCACGCGTAGATACAACTTATCTGAGTGATGATATCTACCCGAAGGTACCTGCCATACTGAAAAAGATGACCCCGTATGCCGCACTTACCGCTCCGGTTCTGGCAGCGAAGATACCTAAGAGCAAGAAGGTGTTTGACAATAGCAAGGTCACCGACCACCATGCCATAATTCCCACAGGGGAATCACCGTCGAATCTTGTCGGGGATGAACGTAAACTCTATCATCTGATTGCAACACGTTTTATAGCAGCCTTTTACCCGGATTGTCAGTTCATGCAGACAACCGTTTTGGGCAAGGTTGAGAAACAGGAATTCAAGGCAACCGGTAAAGTCATAACTGATCCGGGATGGCGCAAGGTGCTTCAGCCGGAAAATAACAATACGGAAAGTGGGGAACGTGACCCTGATGACAGCATTCTCCCTCCATTCACAGTGGGAGAATCCGGCGAACATACACCATCGCTCGTCACCAAAACCACGCAGCCCCCCAAGTATTACACTGAGGGTACGCTGCTCCGCGCAATGGAAACAGCCGGGAAAAATATTGACGATGAGGACTTGCGTGATGCCATGAAGGAAAACGGCATAGGACGTCCTTCAACACGCGCTGCAATTATTGAAACCCTTTTCAAACGTCGTTACATTTACCGCGAGCGCAAGAATATCATGGCTGCCCAGGCCGGAATTGACCTTATCGCTACAATTCACGAAGAACTGCTGAAGAGTGCGCGTCTGACGGGTATCTGGGAAAACAAACTCCGCAGAATTGAACGTGGTGACTACTCGGCGGCAGAGTTTATATCGGAACTGAAAAGCCAGATTACGGAAATTGTTACAACTGTGCTTAAGGATAACAATGCCCGACGGATTGAAACGCATCAGGAGGAGAATAAACAATCCCCAAAAAAATCAGGAGACCGAAAGAGCAAACCGGCCACGGGAGTGGAGAAGAAAAAAAGAGTGTCCATAAAATCATTCGACCAGATTGTGTGTCCGGCATGTGGAAAGGGGCATATCGTAAAAGGAAAGACGGCTTTCGGATGCAGTGAATATGCATCAGGCTGCAAAGTGCTTTTTACCTTTGACAAATATCCAGCCGATCTCACGCCTGCTCGTCTTGCATCACAACTTAAAAAACTCTCGAAATGATGGTTTATGATATCATACAATGGATAACGGTGGGAGTGGTGATTGCGTTGGCAGTGGCGTATGCAGTCAGAAGAATACGCAGAAACATGCGCGACGGAGAGTGTTGTTCCTGCGAATTAAAAGATAATTGCAATAAGAAAAAGAATAATAAAAAGTTTTGATTAAATTTGTAGCGTCAAAAATTAACGATATGTTTTAAAAATGAGAAAATGGCGAGTTGAAGACAGTGCCGAACTGTATAACATCAATGGATGGGGAATGAAATATTTCTCCATTAATGACAAGGGGCATGTGATAGTGACCCCACGTGAGGATTCTTTTCCCGTTGACCTGAAGGAGGTTGTGGATGAACTCCAGGTTCGTGACATAACATGTCCCGTGCTGTTGCGTTTCCCTGATATCCTTGACAACCGTGTTGAAAAGATTTCCAGATGTTTCAAGATTGCCTCGGACCAGTATGGCTATAAGGGTGAAAACTTCATCATTTATCCCATAAAGGTCAATCAGATGCGTCCGGTTGTCGAGGAAATTGTCAGCCATGGCAAGAAATTCAACATAGGACTGGAAGCGGGTTCAAAGCCGGAACTCCACGCAGTGCTCGCAACCAATATTGCCGCCAACGCCATAATAATTTGTAACGGCTACAAGGATGCCAACTACATTGAACTGGCATTGCTCGCCCAGAAAATGGGACGCCGTATTTATCTCGTGGTTGAGAAACCTAATGAACTCCGTTTGATTTCTGACATTGCCAAACGCTTGAAAATCAAGCCTAATATTGGCTTCCGGATTAAAATTGCAAGTTCAGGTTCAGGAAAATGGGAGATGTCGGGCGGCGATCAGTCGAAGTTCGGCTTGAACTCCAGTGAACTCCTTGAGGCTATCGATCACCTCAAGAAGCGTGACATGACAGATTGTCTGAAACTTATCCATTTCCACATAGGCAGTCAGATCACCAAGATACGCAGAATCAAGAATGCCTTGCGTGAGGCCATGCAGTTCTATGTTCAGTTGTCGAAACTCGGCTTTAACATTGACTTCGTGGACATTGGAGGCGGATTAGGGGTGGACTATGACGGTACCCGCAACTCCGCCAATGAAAGTTCCATGAACTATTCAATCCAGGAATATGCCAATGATGCCGTTTCAACACTGGTTGATGCTTGTGAGAAGAATGGCCTGAAACAACCCAATATAATCAATGAGAGCGGGCGATCGCTTACGGCCCACCACTCGCTGCTTATTCTGGATGTCCTTGCATCCTCGTCACTTCCTTTGTTCAAGGACAATGAAGAAATACAGGAGAATGAGCATGAACTTATCCGTGAACTTTACGACATCTGGGATAAACTTGATCAGCAACGTCTGTTTGAGAGTTGGCATGATGCTCTTCAGATTCGTGAGGAGGCTCTCGACTTGTTCAGTCTGGGTCTGTTTGACCTGCGTTCACGCGCAATAATGGAGAAACTCTTCTGGTCTATTGCACGTGAGGTTGGTGAGATAGCCGACACAATGAAGCATCCGCCGGAGGAAATGCGCAAGATAAGTAAGATGATTCCTGATAAATATTTCTGCAATTTCTCCCTTTTCCAGTCGCTTCCTGACTCATGGGCAATCGATCAGATTTTCCCCATAATACCCATTCAGCGCCTTGACGAGAAACCCACGCGCACCTGTACCATTCAGGATATCACCTGTGACTCTGACGGAAAGATATCAATGTTTATATCGGACCATGGGGCACAGCCTTCACTTCCGGTTCATCAGTTGCGCCCGGGTGAGCCATATTATATTGGTGTGTTCCTTGTGGGGGCCTATCAGGAGATTCTCGGTGACATGCACAATCTTTTCGGTGATACCAATGCCGTTCATATCAGTGTATACAAGGACCATTATGAAATTGATCAGGTTTACGACGGCGAGTCAGTGGCCGATGTCCTTGACTACGTGCAGTTCAATCCCAAGAAGATGGTCAAAAATGTGGAGACCTGGGTTACTTCATCCATGAAAGCCGGAATTATCTCGCCTGAAGAGGGTAGGGAGTTTGTCAGCAATTACCGGTCAGGTCTTTATGGGTATACATATCTGGAAAAGGAATAATGCGTTACTTCATGACGCTCGCATACAGGGGTGAGCCGTTCCATGGATGGCAACGGCAGCCTCATGATGTTTCGGTCCAGCAGACAGTTGAGGAGGCTCTTGGCAAGATTCTGCGGTGTGGAGTGGTCCCGGTTGTAGGTGCGGGGCGGACAGACACAGGGGTGAATGCCTCGCAGATGATGGCGCATTTTGATATTGCCGAACCTCTTCCGGATGACCCGTCAGACATTATCCGTGGCCTTAACTCATTGTTAGGTAGGAATATAGCCGTGTATGATATTTTTCCCGTCCATGACACCGCTCATGCCAGGTTCGATGCGACGAGCCGAACGTATCATTATCATGCGCACACCGTAAAATCGCCTTTCAGTTACCCCCTCAGTTGGCAGGCTCCAACTTCTCTTGACTTTGACAAAATGAATGAGGCCGCCGCTGTTCTGCTTGAAACGAGTGACTTCACATCCTTTTCAAAACTCCATACTGATGTAAAGACCAATATATGCAAGGTGACCGAGGCAAGATGGGTGCGTGACGGGGAAGACACGTGGGTGTTTGTAATCACTGCCGATCGTTTCCTCAGGAATATGGTCCGTGCTGTCGTCGGTACGCTCGTTGACGTCGGTCGCGGCAAAATATCTATCGATGAGTTCAGGAAAATCATAGAAAAGAAGGATCGTTGTGCCGCAGGTACATCCATGCCGGCGCATGCACTGTTTCTCCACAGTGTTACATATCCTTATCCTGTTCACCGTTGATCACGCCGCCACTGTGCATAGGGCTTTCTTATGGAGAGATAGTCGCGGTTCCCGTCGTTTTCATACGCTTCTTTTTCAAATGAAACGGCATAATATGCCTTAAGGAAATTTCCGGTCTGAAGCAGGCGTATTACCCATTCAACCAGATACAAGACGTAGAAAGGTATATAGAACAGTTCCCGCATCTGGGCTGTGTGGATGCTTTCGTGATTTATCAATCGTGGAGTGATGCTGACATCACTCTTTACAAACATGATGCCGAGAAGATTGATAGCCGAGAACTTCCCGAAGGGAACGAAACGGTTTCTAATAATTTTCATCCTTCAGTGGTGTCTGACAGATACTCAAGTGCTTCTCCCACAAGATAGTTGCTTCCCCCCAGGAATACGCTTTTTTCATCTCTTCCGTTCAGAAGAGCAGCAGCGATAGCATCTCTGACATTTGGACAAATTATACCGTTCAGACCTACCTCGGAGCCCATGACTGCCAGTTCTTGAGCAGGCAGTCCGCGTGGTATTGACGGGGCGGTGAAGTAGTAACGATGATCCTTAGGAAGAAGTTCCAGTATGGCCCTGACATCCTTATCCTTGACGAATCCTATGATAATGTCCTTGATACCGGCAATTTGTTCAGAGATTTTCTCCCATCCTCCAAGGTTATGTCCGGTGTCCAATATTAATGACGGAGTTCCGGGAACAGTCATCCAACGTCCTGCCAATCCGGTAATTGAGCATACATTCTCCATTCCTTTTCCGACCGCCCCGGCGGGAATCCGCCACCCTAATTCATTGAGAGTGACAACAGCGGTTAGAACGGTGGCCATGTTTTCAGGCTGATAAATGCCGGTGAGTTCGCTGAGAAGGGTGCCGTAAGGTGTGTTTTTATACTCGGCGTATGTTTTGCCACCCCTGGTTATATTCTTATATACCAGATGATTGAATACCTCATCTGAGGTGCGTAACTCTGATCGGCACTCATCGGCATTCCTCCGGAAAATGACACGCAGATCTTCGTTTATGCCGCCCAATACCACAGGTTTTCCCGTCTTGATTATCCCGGCTTTCTCAGCAGCAATTTGCCGGAGAGTCTCACCTAACTGGGCTGTATGGTCCTTGGAGATGTTGGTGATTACGGATAACACGGGATCGATAATGTTAGTGCTGTCAAGTCTACCTCCCAAACCCGTTTCGATAACTGCCACATCAACATTATGCCGGGCAAAGAAGTCAAATGCCATGATGGTTGTCAGTTCAAAGAACGAGGGCTTGCCATCAAAACCGAGTTCTTCGTAACGTTTAAGGAAGTCTACCACCTCATCCTCCGAAATCATCGTGCCGTTGACTCTCATCCTTTCACGGAAAGAAACAAGGTGAGGAGAAGTATAGAGTCCCGTTTTGTATCCCGCTTCCTGCAGGATTGCCGCTAAAGTGTGGGCGGTAGAACCCTTCCCGTTTGTCCCCGCTATATGAATGGTTTTATAACGAGTGTGAGGATTGCCGAAGGAATCATCCAGTCTGTGAGTGGTGGATAGTCCGGGTTTATATGCGGCTGCTCCTATTTTCTCAAACTGCGGAGTCTGATTATAGAGGAAGGTTATGGCATCTTTGTAGTTCATGTTCAGAATAGGCAAAACCCTGCTATGCCGGCGGCTATAATAACCGCAATAGGGTGAATTTTCGTGAAATAAACAGTGCAGAACGATGCTATGCAAATGGCGATGCTTATAATAACATCACGTGATTCCGTTCCGAAATTGGCGGAGTTCATCAACAGAAGTGCTGCCGATGCTATCAATCCTACTACCACCGGACGTAGTCCGCTGAACACCCCCTTGACGTATGCGCTTTCCTTATGGCGGCTTATGAAGTGACTTGCATAAAGACAAAGGACGTAGGGTGGCAGGACAACCGCTAAAGTGCATAAAACGGAACCTAACAATCCCCATAAAACACCTTGGAATCCTGCAAGTCCGGGGGCCACATAGCCTATGTAGGTCGCTGAGTTTATGCCGATAGGTCCGGGAGTCATTTGTGAGATTGCGACAATATCGGTGAAAATCTGTTCCGTAATCCATCCGGAACCTACGATTTCACGTTCAATGAGAGCGAGCATGGCGTAACCTCCTCCAAATCCGAACAGCCCTATTTTCAGATAACTCCATATAAGTTTAAGATAAATCATCGTTTATCCTCCTTTCTTCCCAATCTGTTATCTTCCGTTTTAGTTTTAATCACCCGGTTTACATACCAAAAGTAGCCTCCCAAGCCACCGAGAACGATATAGATAATGGGATTTGACACCACAGGAATCTTACTCCATATAAGCAGGGCCACCGCCACCGGTATCCAGAATGTTTTCCAGCCAATTTTCGCTGCACGCGCACTACTGATTACCGGTGCCACAATCAGCGCGACAACTGCAGGACGTATTCCTTTGAAGATAGCGCTTACCACTGCGTTCTCTTTTATCACGTCAGGTGTCAGGAATATTGCTATTGCAAGAATTATCAGAAACGAAGGCAGGATGGTGCCTGTAGCCGCAGCCATGCTCCCTTTGACACCCTTGAGACGGTCGCCAATGGCAACAGAGATGTTAACTGCAAGTATTCCGGGCAGTGATTGGGCAACGGCGAGAAGATCAAGAAAGTCGTTACGGTCAATCCATTTGTGCTTGTCGACAATTTCACGTTCTATGATTGAAATCATGGCCCATCCGCCACCGAAAGTGAACAGCCCTATCTTAAAAAATGTGGTGAATAAACTTAAATATATATTCATGCCTTTCTTCTTGGTTTTTCCATGCAAATTTACTCAATATTTGTGTAGTGGAACATATCAGGGTTAAAAATTCTTTAAATCATCAACTAAAAAAATTTGTTAATTGTTTTATCATACGGAAATAATTTTACTACTTTTGTGGCGCAAAACAAGAATACAACTGATAATACCTATTATATAATGAGTGGAAAACTGAAGAATCTGGTGATTGTGGAATCCCCGGCAAAGGCTAAGACGATAGAAAAATTCCTGGGGAAGGACTATAAGGTCATGTCAAGTTACGGTCATATCCGCGACCTGCGCTCAAAGAACTTCAGTATTGACGTTGAAAACAATTTTGAACCCATATATGAAATTCCTGATGACAAGCAGCAATTGGTTGATGATTTACGTCAGGCGGCCGATAAAGCCGATATGGTCTGGCTCGCTTCCGATGAGGACCGCGAAGGGGAGGCTATCGCATGGCATCTTTACGAGGTTCTCGGTCTGAAGCCTGAGAATACAAGAAGGATTGTTTTCCACGAAATTACCAAACCTGCCATTCTCAATGCAATAGAAAATCCACGTGGAATTGACCTTAACAGAGTGGATGCGCAGCAGGCCCGCCGTGTGCTTGACCGAATAGTGGGATTTGAACTCTCGCCTGTGCTATGGAAAAAAATCAAGCCATCGCTTTCCGCCGGACGAGTACAGTCAGTTGCCGTGCGACTGATTGTGGACCGCGAGGAGGAAATAAATAATTTTGTTCCGGAGGAATATTTCAGGATTGCCGGGACTTTCGAGCATGGCGATTCAGTGCAGATGCGCGCCGAACTCAATAAGAGGATCGGCTCTGAAAAGGATGCTGCCGAGTTTCTTGAAGCATGCAGGAAAGCGGAGTTTAAGGTGGCGGAAGTGAATGTTCGTCCTACAGTGAAGACTCCTGCACCACCTTTCACTACCTCCACACTTCAGCAGGAAGCCGCCCGCAAACTCGGAATGACCGTGTCGCAGACCATGATGGTTGCACAGCGTCTTTATGAAGAAGGACACATAACTTACATGCGTACTGACTCGGTCAACCTGTCGCAACTCGCTTTGGGTGCAATATCTAAAGAAATTCGTGAACAGATGGGTGAAGAATATCTTAAGATACGCCATTACCACACATCTTCGAAAGGAGCCCAGGAAGCGCACGAGGCTATTCGTCCCACATATCTGAATAAGCATAGTATTGAAGGTACCGCACAGGAAAAACGTCTGTATAATCTGATTTGGAAACGTACGGTGGCTTCACAGATGGCTGATGCACAACTTGAAAAAACTACGGTTGACATTTCCGTTTCGGATCGACAGGAATATTTTGTAGCAACAGGTGAGGTAATAAAGTTCGACGGTTTCCTGAAACTGTATATCGAGGGTCAGGATGATGTGGCAGATGTGGAAAACAATGACACCCTTCTTCCCGCAGTGAGCAAGAATGATATGCTTGCCATGAAGGAGATTACCGCCACTCAACGTTATACTCAGCATCCCCCACGCTATTCCGAGGCTTCTCTTGTGAAGAAAATGGAGGAACTTGGAATAGGGCGTCCTTCCACTTATGCTCCTACGATATCTACCATCCAGCAGCGTGATTACGTTGTGAAAACCGAGAAGGAAGGGGTGAAGCGAAACTATTCCATACTCACGCTCGCCAAAGGTAAGATTAAGAAGACAACCAAAACTGAGACAGTAGGGGGAGATAAGGGTAAACTCGCTCCCACTGACATAGGTGTTATTGTAAATACTTATCTCACTGAATATTTCCCCGAAATTCTTGATTTGAATTTCACAGCAAACGTTGAGGAACAGTTTGATGCAATAGCCGAAGGTGAACTTGGCTGGAACGATCAGATAAAGGAGTTTTACGGACAGTTCCATCCATCGGTTGAAAATGCGCTGCAGGTACGTCTGGAGCGTAGGGTTGGGGAACGTTCACTTGGCACAGATCCTGTTTCCGGCAAGCCTGTTTCGGTTAAGATCGGTCGGTACGGTCCTATGGTGCAACTTGGCGAAACAGACAGTGAAGTGAAACCACAGTTTGCATCTCTTCTGAAGGGTCAGTCCGTTGGAACCATAACATTGGAGGAAGCACTGAAACTTTTTGAACTTCCCAGATGCATAGGTGAGTATGAGGGAGCGGATGTTACGGTAGCCGTAGGTAGGTTCGGCCCTTATATAAGACATCAGAACAAATTCGTTTCCATACCCAAGGATATCGCTCCAACGGAGATAACTCTTGAAGAAGCGATTAAATTGATTGACGAGAAGCGCAGTCAGGAGAAGCAGCGTGTGGTCAAAACCTTCAGCGAGGATTCCGATATGCAGATTCTCAACGGCAGGTATGGGGTCTATATATCTTACAAAAAAGATAACTTCAAAATTCCTAAAACAGTTTCTGACCCCGCAGCACTTACCTACGCCGAGTGTATGGAAATAGTGAAATCGCAGGAAGAAAAACCTAAGAAAACTCCGCGAAAAGGGAAGTCAGCGCGCAAGTGATGCTTCCTTGAACACGGATTCATAAAAATATGGCAAAGCAATTTAAAGCAAAACCCGGGGCGGAACGTCGTTCGTTCCGCCCTGACGTGATAGAAAACTATACCGTTACCGAACCCTCAGGGTTGCTCGAGTTTCTGATTGCAGTGATGCCTCATCGCAAACGCACTAACATCAAGGAACTCCTTGGTCATAATCAGGTGATGGTTAACGGAACTGTAACCACGCAGTTCAACCTCCCATTGGAACCGGGTGATGAAGTAAAGGTAAACCTCACGCGTGAGTTCCCGGTGTTCTACAACCGGAGAATGAAACTCGTCTACGAGGATGATGACATCATAGTGGTGGAAAAAGGATATGGGTTACTTTCCATGGGCACTGACAGGGTAAAGGAGGGAACCGCTTATTCCATCCTGCGCGAGTACCTTAAATGGAAAGATCCCCGAAACAAAATTTTCATCATACATCGCCTTGACCGCGACACCTCCGGCCTGATGATGTTTGCTAAATCAATCGAGGCTAAGGAAAGGATGCAGCATAACTGGAACAATATGGTTATGGAGCGTAAGTACCTGGCAGTTGTAGAGGGAAAGGTTGATGAGGATGAGGGTACTGTCCGCTCATATCTTGCTGAAAATTCTCAGCATGAGGTGTATTCCACAGACAATCCCAAGGAAGGACAACTCGCCGTGACCCGATGGCGTAAGATCCGTTCACGGAAGGGTTATACCTTGATGGAGGTTTCGCTTGATACCGGACGTAAGAATCAGATCCGTGTTCACATGAAGGATCTGGGTCACCCCATAGCGGGAGACCGTCGTTATGGTGCGAAGTCAAGTCCAATCCATAGGTTGGCTCTCCACGCTCAGACTCTCCGGTTCGTACATCCTATTACAGGTAAGGATATGAATTTCACTACTCCCGTACCCGCATCGTTTGACGGCATGGTTTGAATCAGGACACTAACATCAACAATTTAAATCTAATTCTTAAGATGAAAACAGCATTATCACTTGTTACTGCTTTGTTTGCAGTATTTTCACTATCAGCCACCGAACCGGTCAAGGTGGGACACCGTGGTTCAATATGGGGTGTGGAGAACACACGCGCTGCGTTCGCAAACGGCGTGAAACGCTATCCTCTGATTGAATGTGACGTACGTCTTACCGCTGACTCTGTATTCGTTATATCTCATGATGAAAATACCGAGCGTCTGGGAGGCGGCAAAGTTATCGCACAGACTCCCCTTGCAGACCTTAAAGCAGAACAATACATTCAGACCCGTGGTGATATTGTATACGTAGGACAGATCAGTACCTTAGCGGAATATCTCCAACAGTGTAAGGATGCCGGAGTGGGATGTGTGGTTGAGATGAAATGGACTCCGGGTGTGAACAATGATGACCAGTCAATGATACCCGCTCTTATGGCGGAAATAGATAAGGCCGGGATGACCGAGAATGTAATCATGTTGACCTCAATGAAAAAATGTCTGGAAGTCATCGGTCGTGACTTTCCACATGTGAAACGTCAGTTCCTGGGTGGCGCCAAGTGGAAGGATAGTCTTGACTGGATAAAAGATCAGAACATTGACGTTGACCTTATATGGACTGCCGTACAACCTGAGGATGTGGCCATGCTTCATGACATGGGGCTGAAAGTCAACGTATGGACCATTGACTCGCCTGAAACCGCTGCCAATCTCACCGAGATGGGTGTTGATTTCATCACCACCAACAAACTCTAATACCCCTCATAATAAGATACAAAGGAGGCATCCCGCACCCCGGGCTGCCTCCTTTTATTATGGAGTGGAGGCAGCCTGCATCCATTATTACATAAGGCAGCGGGACGCTGCCACCCCACGGGACGGAGGATGTCCTCATCCTCCGTGGAATTATGGAGCGGAGTTCTCCGGGCTCCGCCACATCAGCAATCGAAACCAGCCCTATAATGGCGGAGGCCGGAGACCTCCGCTCCGTGACCGAGGAATATGACAACATACAAAAAAAGTGGAGGCAAGATCACTCCACTCTATGTTTTTACGGAGTTTGGGGGCAAACTCCGCCCCTTTATGGCTCATAGAAACATTTGACTGACCCCACGGGAAGTTTTCCTTCCATCTTGACAGGAATTCTGCTTCCACCTGTCTCAATCCATGCCTGAAGGTCGTCAGATGATTTCTTTTTTCCGTCGGAAGTGAATGAAAATGTAATGTGATAACAGTGGTATGACTTGCCGTCAACATTCACATCTTCAGTTCCTTGATATGTGATTTTCAAAATCTCCTTTCGTTTTCCGGAGAATATGTTCATTGTTTTGTGTTCACCCACTTTCATTTTGTCAAAATCCATATAGCGCATGTAATAGAATGCGCTGAGCATGTCGACAGTGTATCCGCTCGCCTGCAGTTCCTTTTGGGAAAAATCAATACTGTCTGATTTTTTTTTCCGGCGATACCTGTCGCAGAAAGCGATAACATTATCACCTTCATGACGTTCATATCTGATGATGTCATGTTTGAAATCACCCCCTTCGTGTGAGATTTTTTCATAGAACAGAGGATGGATGCCTTCGCTGATTATAGTTCCGCGGAGTGTGTCACGGACGGCATAGAATTTGTCCGCCCATTTCGCCGAATGACCTATTAATGTGGATGAAAATGTCCCATCAGCATTATGCCGTGTGTTGACGGTTACAGTTCCGGCCCGTTTGTTGATAAGCCCCCATTTGTACATCACCCGGTATTTTATATTTTCATTCTTTATCTTTCCTGAGGCAACTGCATTCAACGAGCATAACCCTATGAGAAGGGTCAGAATACCCAAAGTTACACTTTTCTTCATCTAAATTAATGGTTAACCGTTTATAACCTGTTCTTCTTCCTCTTGTTTTACCTTATAGTAGTGAGCCAGGAGTGCCACGAAACGCGAAATTTGTTTCATTGCTTTTTCCGTTTCCGGATTGATTTCTTTCCCGGCCAGACGGAGCATGAGATAGCCATAAAGTGCAGTAAAACAGGTTTCTATCTCACCGACGGCATTTTCTGCTGCTTTGGCTCGGAGTTCCACTATGTAGGGGAGAGTTTTGTAGAATTCCGCACTGTAATCGGCATACTTGGGATCTTTAAGCAGTTCCTGGTGCAGGTCCACTAACTGAGAGAGCGTATTTTTGTTGATTTGCAGGTGGCCATGTTCGGCTACCCCTTCGCGCCGCATCATGTCGATAAGGCTTTCATACCATTCGTGCATCTGTTTGTGTGGCTCGGGATCCAGATTGAATTTTCTGATGACATTCTCCTCAAGTTTGTCAAGGTCAAGGGCGTTGGCACGTATGATATCTTCTATCTGCCACATGTAAAGCAGATACTCCGCTATGTTTTGCTTTCTTTTTTCTGATGCGATGAACATATTTAAGTCATTTTAATTTAATGATTTAACAATTCATCTCAACAAATGGTTTATGGAGGTTACAAATTCTTCCCAGCGGCTCATAATCGGTGTGACAAACGGCATCACAGGCTCTATGTAGAGCGGTGTAAACACCTTGAGCCCTTTGTGATGACATTTAACGTTCAGGTCGTCAGTCAAGTCCACCGGCTCCCCGTCAATATGTGCAGGACCATCATTTTTCCTTACTATCCTTATCTCCGAAGCCTTGAATGTGTCAATCTTGATGTTGTTGTCTATCTGACCCGACATCAGGTCAATCCCTGCTATGGCATCCTGGAAGATGTTTCCCGCATGCATTATGGTGACATCAAGTAATCCGTCGGTAATGTCGGCCTTGGGTGCTATATAGGCATTGTTCCCATATTGTGTTGTGTTGCAGCATGCCACAAGAAAAGCACGTTCCGTCAGGGCCTTACCGTTGGCATAAATCACGTAGTCCGTTGGCTTGAAGTGAAGATACGCTTCTATGGCACTTTTGATATACATCAGCATACCCCGATGATTCTGTCGCGCGAACCGGTCGCTTACAGCGGCGTCAAAACCTACTCCGCATGTGCAGAAAAAAGGACGTTTGTTCACTGTCCCGTAATCCACCTCCATAATATTGTCATGCGAAATAACATCTATGGCCGCTTCCGTGTCGACATGTATGCCGAAGTGTCTTGCAAGTCCGTTTCCTGACCCGCAGGGGATGATTCCCAAGACCACATCCGTCTCACATAAAGCCATTGCCGTTTCATTTATAGTGCCGTCGCCGCCGGCCGCTACAACCCCGTAATATCCCTCTCTCACAGCCGATTCGGCAAAGTCTGTGGCGTCACCTTTTTTTTCAGTCAGACGGACGTCAACAGAGGCTCCTGCCGCTTCAAGGCGCGACTTAGTCAGAAAAGCAATGTCATCTTTTCTGCCCGTTCCGGCAATAGGGTTTATTATCAGCAATATTTTTTTCATCACCTTGAGTTGAAGGTTAGGAGGGCAAAGTTAGGAATATTTTCTCACATACACAATATTGGACTAAGTACCGCGTTATATATAATAATGAAAATTGTACCAGCCAAAATACTCATATTTCTGACTTTCTTCTTTGCCCTGTCGATAACCGTGACGGGCCAGCAGATGAATGATAAACTGATGAACCGCCCGTATGCCGATCTCCGCAGTTGGCATCTCGGTTTCGGTGTGGGTCTGCATGTACAGGACCTTCAGTTTACTCACAATGGTTTTGTGACGGAAGATGGTGAGACATGGTTCATGGATCAGCCCGACTTCTCTCCCGGATTTTGTGTCAACGGTCTGTTTGACTTGCGTCTGAACAATTATTTCAACCTCCGTGTGACTCCCGGAATGTATTTCGGAAACCGTTTGATTAAGATGGTCAATACGTCAGGAGAAAATACCGAGAAACAGAATATCAAGTCGGCATTCGTGGTGCTTCCGGTGGAATTGAAATATTCCGCACTTCGCTACCGCAACGCTCGTCCCTACATGATCGGAGGTGTGATGCCGGCATTTGATGTGACCAAAAAACGTAATGAGATTCTTAAACTCAACCCCACGGATTTCTACCTGACCATAGGGCTTGGCTGCGATTTTTATCTCCCTTATTTCAAACTCATTCCTGAACTGAAATTCTGCTTCGGACTAACTGATGTAATCGGTCATAACCGCCCTGATCTGGCCGATGACCCATCGAAACTTAAGTTCACCCAATCTCTCAAGAAAGCCACTTCCTCAATGGTGGTACTCACATTCTATTTCGAATGATATAATTCAGATGACACCACGATTCCTGAAATACTACCTGCCGCTGATTGTTGCTGCATTGCTTGGCTCACTGTCTGTTTTGCGCGTTAACGCACAGGTCGATGCCCAGTTCTCGCAGTACTGGGCGGTGCCTACCTATTACAATGCCGGAGCCACCGGAGCCACAGATAACATACGAATCCGTGGCGGCGCCAGGCTGCAATGGGTGGGAATAGATAATGCTCCCAAAACATTCGTGGCTACGGGTGACATGCCGTTCAAACTCATGAATAAACGCTTCGGAACAGGTTTGGTGATTCAGCAGGAGAGCATGGGTTTGTACAAAAATCTGAATCTTGACGCACAGATATCCTATAAACTTAAACTCTTTAAGGGAGTTTTCTCTGTTGGAGCCGAAGTCGGATTTATCAATGAGTCATTCAAGGGTTCAGAAGTGTTCATCCCGGATGATGATGACTATCATGAAGGAACGGATGATGCAATTCCCACGCAGGATCTGAACGGCACATCGCTTGACCTCGGATTAGGAATTTATTACACTCACAAACTCTTCTGGTTAGGGATTTCCGGCCGACATCTCAACAGCCCGGTAATTACTTTCAATGCCGAGAGCGGAGCGGGTACCAACGAAAAAAACTATGAATTCAAGGCCGGAAGAACCTTATATTTTATGGGGGGGTGCAATATTCCAATAAAAAATACGTTATTTGAAGTGATACCCTCTTTCATGGCAAGGACCGACTTTACTTTCACTACCGGTGAAATTGATGCCCGCTTGCGATATAACAAGTTTCTTTACGCCGGAGTAGGGTACAGATACAAGGATGCGGTGACCGCCATTATCGGAGCCGAATTCAAAAACTTCTACCTTGGGTACAGTTACGATTATCCCGTAAGTGACATAGCCAAGGCTTCTTCTGGTAGCCACGAAATTTTTCTCGGCTACGCTCTTAAATTAGATCTCTCTGAAAAAAATAAAAACAAACACAAGAGCATTAGAATAATGTGATTATGAAGACAAAATCATTATATACCTTACCATTGTCATTAGCCCTCGGTCTGGCAGCCGTTTCATGTGCCTCCGGAGGTCATAGTTCTGCCGGTGGTGAAGTAACCGGCATCAGTGCATCCTCCTGGTCTGAACCTACTCCCTACGGTATGGTTCTGGTTTCACGTGGATCCATGCAGACCGGACCTCAGAAAGCCGACAGCGTATGGAATCTGGCCGCTTCACCCAGAGGAATGTCAGTTGACGCTTTCTGGATGGATGAAACAGAAATCACCAATTCTAAGTACAAACAATTCGTGTTCTGGGTACGTGACTCCATTATCCGTGAACGTCTTGCTGACCCGGCTTACGGTGGTAACGAGGAATATAAGATTGAGGAGGACCGTGACGGTAACCCCATCACGCCCCATCTCAACTGGAATAAACCGATTCCCTGGCGAAATCCAAATGAGGATGAGGCACGCGCCATTGAAAGTCTCTACCGCACTAACCCCATTACCGGTGCGCGTGAACTTGACCCGGAGCAGTTGAACTACCGCTACGAGGTGTATAACCACACTGACGCGGCAAAACGCAAATACCGCCTTAATCCCAAACGTCGTGAGTACAACACTGATAAGCCCGTCCCCACAGATATTCCGGTGATATCAAAGGATACGGCTTTCATCAACGATGACGGTGAAATCATCCGTCAGACTATAACACGCGGACTCACCGGTGACTACGACTTTGTCAATACATACATTGTTAATGTCTACCCCGACACCACTGCATGGATCAATGATTTTGACAATGCTTATAATGAACCCTATGTGCGCCTGTACTTCTCTCATGGCGGCTACAACGACTATCCTGTTGTCGGAGTAAGTTGGGAACAGGCCACCGCCTTTGCAAACTGGCGTACCGATTTTCTGCGTCGTTCAATCGGACGTGAGGGCGTGTACGTTGAACCATATCGTCTGCCAACTGAGGCTGAGTGGGAGTTTGCCGCACGTGCAGGTGTGAATGAAAATATGTATCCCTGGGAAGGTGATCTCACTCTCAGCGATGACAAGGGATGCTTCTATGCCAACTTTAAACCTAACGACGGAAACTATGTCAAGGATGGTCACCTGATCACGTCACGTGTAGGTACTTATGCTCCCAATGATTTCGGTCTTTATGACATGGCTGGTAACGTAAGCGAGTGGACATCCACCGCTTTCACCGAAAGTATTGACCGACTGACATCTGACATGAATCCTGAATACCGTTACAATGCCGCGGAGGAGGATCCCTACAAGATGAAGCGTAAGATTGTTCGTGGCGGTTCATGGAAAGATGTCGCCCACAACATACGTTCTGACATCCGCATGTGGGAATATCAGAATGAACAGCGCAGTTACATCGGCTTCCGATGCGTCCGCTCTCAGGTTGGTTTTGCCAAAGGACAGAAAGCAGGGAAGTAAATCCAAGCACACCATCACCATAGATTAAACAGTCAAGAATAATTGAACAATGGGAAAAATCAAAGGATACCGTAATGCTGTCTCACGCTTCATTGCAAGTGACAACGGACAGCGGTTCTTCAACTTTGCATATAGTATCGGCGCCGCTATAGTAATCTGGGGTGCCCTCTTCAAAATCCTTCACCTTCCGGGAGGTAACATGCTGCTCTCGATCGGTATGGGAACCGAGGTGCTCATGTTCGTCCTCACTGCTTTTGACCGTCCTCCAAGAACTTATAACTGGGAGAATGTGTTTCCGGCTCTTGATAATCCTGATGAAGAGGGTATAACAGGGTCAAATTTTGCCGGAGGAGGATTTGCCGGAGGCTCATCGGTTTCAGCACGTCATCAGGTATCGGAATCGCAGGCCCGTAAGGCAGCCGGTGTGCCTGACAACATCAATCTTTCCGAGGAGGACACACGTTCTCTCTCTGAAAGCATAGCCAAAATGGCTGCCGCAAGCGACCAGTTGGCACGTATGGCTGAACTGACTTCCGCCACACAGACTTATCTTGACCAGATGGCCGGTATCGCACAGGAAATGACCCATCTACGCGAAACAACGAATCAACTCAATCAGGTCAGTGATGTGCTCCTTAACAGTTACAAAGCCATAACTGATAACTCCGAAACTATTTCCAAGGCTGCATCAGGCTATGCTGATGAAATGCAGAATCTAAGCCGTAACATAGGCGGTCTGAACACTATCTATGAAATCCAGTTAAAGAGCATTTCATCTCAACTTGATTCCATTGACCGTGTCAACCGGGGTATAAAGGATATCCGCGACATGTATGAGAAAAGTTCGGTACAGTCTGCACGTTACGCCGAGGAAACAGAGCGCATGGCTCGCTACATGCAACAGTTGAACGCTGTTTATGAAAAGATGATTACGGCCATGACAATCAACATGTATAACCCTATGATGGGTGGAGGTGCCAACGTGGGTAATCCCTCCGACTCATCAAAAGAATAATTAAGTAACAACACCGTGGGGTAAACAGGGTTCTCTTTATTGACCCCATATATCAAATTCCACGCTGATAATAACTGATATGAGTTCAAACAACAACCGCCTTTCACCACGTCAGAAGATGATAAACCTTATGTATATCGTCCTGACAGCGATGCTCGCGCTTAACGTTTCGAGCGACGTACTTGACGGCTTCACGCAGGTGGAGGACGGTCTCACTCGCTCAAACGGTAATGTGGAGCAGCGTAACTCGGCTATACTGACTACTCTGCGTGACTTCAGCCAGCAGAACCCCGATAAGGGAGAGGCCTGGTACCGGAAGGCGCTCGAAGTGCGTAATGCAACCGAAAATATTTATGCACTCGTGGATTCCTTCAAGAAAGAGATCGTTATCAAGGCCGACGGTGCAAATGGCGATGTCGACAATATCCAGAGCCGCGATGATCTTGAGGCGGCATCCGTTATAATGCTGTCTCCTACAAACAGGGGTGGTGAAAAACTGCGTGGTGCCATTGATGACTACCGTAATTTCATAGCGTCCCTCATGCCCGATTCAGTCCGTCGTAACAGCGTTGAGACGGCCTTGTCGACTCAGCCTCTGCGAAAAGATGGCTCACTCGGCGAATCATCGTGGGAAGAGATGAATTTCGACAATAAACCTGTTGTGGCGGCGGTGACTCTGCTCACCAAACTTCAGAGTGATATCCGTTATGCTGAAGGTGAGGTGCTCACTTCTATCCTTGACAATGTGGACGCTCACGACGTAAGGGTGAATGAACTGAATGCATTCGTAATTCCACAAAGCCGATTGGTCATGCGTGGTGGTAAATACCAGGCAAACATTGTAATGGCGGCGGTGGACACCACTCAGCGTCCCGTTGTATTTATCAACGGTCATCAACTTGATAATGACCGGGGGCTTTTCGAGACTCCTGCATCCTCTGTAGGTACGTTCGATTACTCCGGATACATTGAAGTGCCTCGTGGAGATGGTTCCATGACCCGACAGGATTTCACCTCCTCCTACACCGTTATCGAACCCTCCGCTACAGTTTCGGCTACCATGATGAATGTTCTGTATGCCGGAATCGACAACCCTATGAGTATTTCAGTTCCCGGCGTTTCTCCCGGTTCCGTGACGGCCACAATGACCAATGGAACTCTCACACGAAACGGTGATAAATGGATAGCACGTCCTGCCAAAGTTGGCGAGGAAGCCACAGTAACCGTGACAGCGGAAATTGACGGTCGCCGCCAGGAGGTGGCATCAACCAAATTCCGTGTGCGCAAACTCCCTGACCCCTCACCTTTCATACCGTTCAAGGACAGCAAAGGGAATACCGACCGATACAAAGGAGGACGTCCGTTGGCAAAGACATTGCTGCTCCAGTCACCCGGTATAGAGGCTGCCATCGATGATGAACTTCTCAACATATCATTCAAGGTACTGAGTTTTGAAACCGTTTTCTTCGATTCAATGGGTAACGCCATTCCGGAGGTGAGTGACGGAGCAAATTTCTCGCAACGTCAGAAAGACTCATTCCGTCGTTTGCAACGTGGCAAGCGTTTCTACATTTCACGTGTCAAGGCGGTAGGACCTGATGGAATTACCCGAGAACTCGCTCCACTTGAAGTCATCGTAAACTGATGGCAGACACACTTGATTTTTCCTGTCAATAAAGAACAAACCAACATCTAAAAGATGAAACTTATATCAAAATATCTACTTTCTGCCGTTCTGGTTGCAGCAACCGCTATTCCGGCCTTTTCACAGAATGACTCTCAGTCATCCTCAGTGATCCGTAAGCGCGACAAAAACGAACGTAACACCGAGAAGGCAACCGGTGTCACACAACGTATGCAGTCGTTCTATGAGGAAGACCCGTCGCACGACGCCGATCTGCAGTGGATGAGGGTAATTTATCGTCAACTTGATCTTGAGGATGTCAAGAACGCTCCATTGTATTTCCCTGAAGAACCGGCTGAAGGTCAGGAGAATCTCTTCCGGATAATCATGCGTCTGCTCGCATCTAATCAGGTGCCGGCTTATGAGTATCTTGATGGACGCGAAATTTTCACGGATGATTATAAAATAAAGGTCAAGGATATGCTTGACCGTTTCCACATCCTTTATTCTGATGCCAAAGGTTCTACTGAAAAGAATCCAAAATTCACCATCGAGGAGAGTGATGTGCCTGCAAACGAGGTCCTTTCATATTACATCCTTGAGCGCTGGGAATTCGATACCCGTGAAAACAAAGCGCGTCCGGTTGTAGAAGCAATCTGTCCTGTTCTTCATAGGGCAGGTGACTTCGGGGGTGAGGCCGTACGTTATCCCATGTTCTGGATTAAACTTGACGCTCTCCGTCCCTATCTTGCACAGCAGTCAATCTTCACTGATGATGACAATAATCTGGCAAAATACACTTATGATGATTTCTTCCGGATGGCTATGTACAAGGGGGATATTTACAAAACCCGAAATCTCAGGAACAAATCACTGATGCAACTCTATCCTGATCCGGATGATCTGAAACGTGCTCAGGACAGCATTCAGAACCGTCTGGAAACATTCAATGATAAACTTTGGGTACCCACACGTGAAGAAGTTATAGCGGCCAGGGAAAAACGGGAGGCTGAACAGCGAGGTGACAATATCACCGTGGAATCACGCGATGACAATGGTGAAACCGCCGTTACTGCCGCCGAACAGGAAAAACCTGCGGCAAAACGCTCTACCCGTGGCTCACGCAAACCCAAGCAGGTTAAGCAGTCCAAACCCAAATCTTCCGCAAAATCCAGTGGCAACGCCGTACGCTCTGTACGTCGCAGAAAATAAGCCTGCACATATTCACAGATAGGCTTAACCCCTCTCTTTCTTTCATCGCATTAACCGGGATTGTGCTGATAATGTAATCTGCACAATCCCGTAAGTATTAATATATCAGTTAAATAGCCTTATTTTGCTCATATTTTCCCCCATGTGCAATAAGTTAATGTAGTGAAATTTCATTGCAGTAAATGGAATTTTTACTATTTTTGTAGAAAAATCAGGTGTCGCCTCATTGTGATAGCGTTATTTACGTACGAAACCGTCCGATGCGGTCATCTCGCTATCACTTGTCATCTGGTTTAATGTAACATTTAACGCAATAATATTTACAGATATGCCTAAGCCTAAAGGTGCTGTTATCATTGACACGGAAAGATGCAAAGGTTGTGACCTGTGTGTTGTGGCTTGTCCTACAGACTGCCTTGAACTGCAGAAAAAGGAGGTAAACAACCGTGGTTACAGATTCGCCCATGTCATTGCCCCTGAAAACTGTATAGGTTGCGCCTCATGCGCTCTTGTCTGTCCTGACGCATGCATTGAGGTTTTTAAAGTAATGATTTGATTATGAGTCAAGAAGTTAAACTGATGAAGGGTAATGAGGCAATAGCCCATGCCGCTATCCTCTACGGAGTTGACGGCTACTTCGGCTACCCTATCACCCCGCAGTCTGAAGTATTGGAAACGCTTGAGGCAGAGATGCCTTGGAAAACAACCGGAATGGTTGTTCTTCAGGCTGAAAGTGAAGTCTCTTCCATAAACATGGTTTACGGAGGCGCCGCCACCGGTAAAGCGGTTATGACATCATCCTCAAGCCCCGGCATAAGTCTTATGCAGGAAGGTATATCATATCTCGCTGCTTCTGAACTTCCGGCACTTATTGTCAATGTAATGCGCGGAGGTCCCGGTCTGGGTACTATACATCCATCACAGAGTGACTATTTCCAGGCTACCAAGGGAGGCGGTCACGGCGATTATCATCTGATAGTCCTTGCTCCATCCTCAGTGCAGGAAATGGCTGACTTCGTGGGCCTCGGTTTTGACCTGGCGTTCAAATACCGCACACCGGCCATGATTCTTGCCGACGGTGTAGTTGGACAGATGATGGAAAAAGTTGTTCTTCCGGAACAACGTCCGCGCCGTACTGAGGAACAGATCGCGCGTGAATGTCCTTGGGCGGCCACCGGTCATTCAAAAGGCAGAAAGCCGAATGTGGTGACATCCCTTGAACTTGATTCCGCTCTTATGGAAAAAAATAACGAGCGTTTCCAGGAAACTTACAGGCTGATTGAAAAGAATGAGGTCCGCTATCAGGCTTATCATATAGAAGACGCTGAATATCTCGTAGTGGCTTTCGGCTCCATAGCACGAATATGCCTTAAAGCCATTGAGGATGCCAGGGAAAAGGGTATCAAGGTTGGTCTGATACGTCCCATTACCCTCTGGCCTTTCCCCTATGATGCAATCCGGGAGGCTTCCCGACATACAAAAGGAATACTTGTTGTTGAACTCAATGCCGGTCAGATGATAGAGGATGTGCGTCTGGCTGTGGCTGATCCCACCATGGATATACGGCACTTCGGACGTATGGGCGGTATAGTTCCCAATCCATCCGAGATTTCAGCGGCACTTAACCGGTTAATGAACCACGAATCATAATTGCAAAATGGATATTCAAGATATTATCAAACCGGAAAACAAGGTTTACTCATCACCCCGTCTGCTCAATGATTCAACCATGCACTACTGCCCCGGTTGCAGCCATGGTGTGGTACATAAACTTGTTGCCGAGGTAATTGATGAAATGGGGTTGGAACACAATGCCATAGGCATCGCCCCCGTCGGGTGCGCTGTGTTCGCCTATAAATATATCGATGTTGACTGGATAGAAGCCGCTCACGGACGTGCTCCTGCTCTTGCAACTGCTGCCAAACGTCTGAACCCTGACCGTCTGGTGTTCACATATCAGGGTGACGGTGATTTCGCTGCCATAGGTACCGCAGAATCAATCCATGCAGCGAACCGAGGTGAGAATATCGCCATAATTTTCATTAACAACGGAATTTACGGTATGACCGGAGGTCAGATGGCTCCCACCACTCTCGAAGGAATGAAAACAGCCACAACTCCCTACGGACGTAACGTTGAACTGAACGGGTATCCCCTTGATATAACAAAACTTCTGGCGCAACTTGACGGCACATGCTATGTGACACGTCAGTCGGTTCATAAACCTGCTGCCGTCCGTCAGGCCAAGAAAGCCATTCGCCGTGCCTTTGAGAACTCTGTTAACCGAAGGGGTTGTTCGGTGGTGGAAATTCTTGGCACATGCAGTTCCGGCTGGAAAATGACCCCCCACCAGTCAAACCTCTGGATGGAGGAACACATGAAGGAAAAATATCCGGTCGGTGATTTAAAAAACATAGAGGAATGAAACAGGAAATCATTATAGCAGGTTTCGGAGGGCAAGGTGTCCTCTCAATGGGTAAGATTCTCGCTTACGCCGCTCTCATGGATAATCTTGAGGTTACCTGGATGCCCTCCTATGGTCCGGAGCAGCGTGGAGGAACAGCAAACGTAACAGTGGTAATCAGCGATCAGGAAATCAGTTCGCCCATCGTTGATACGTTTGATGTGGCCGTAATTCTTAATCAGCAGAGTCTCGACAAGTTTGAACATGCCGTTCGTCCGGGAGGTATCCTGATTTTCGATCCTTACGGAATACACCGAATGCCCGAACGTACCGACATACGCATAATCCCTGTGAATGCGATGGATAAAACCATTGAAATGGGTAATGCCAAAAGTTACAATATGATACTGCTTGGAGCACTGATCAAGGCTGCTCCCACAGTGTCGGTTGATGATGTTCTGAAAGGCCTGAAAAAAGTGCTTCCGGAGCGTCATCACCATCTCCTTCCCGCTAATGAACAAGCCCTTTTGAAAGGGATGGAACTCGTTGACTGACCTCATGGGAAAGCCAATAATACTGATCAGTAACGATGATGGTATCGAGTCCGCGGGGATTCACCGTCTGGTTGACTATGTAAAGGATTTCGGAGAGGTGTGGGTTGTCGCACCTGATAAACCTCACTCCGGACAGTCATCAGCAATGACAGTGAATGCTCCGCTCCGCATCATCAGTAAACCTGACTATAATTCAGCAAGAATGTTTGCCGTAACCGGAACTCCGGTAGATTGTGTTAAACTTGCCTACCACACTATTCTTCCACGAGTCCCTGACATAATGCTATGTGGCATAAACCATGGCTCCAATGCAGGTAATTCAATAATTTATTCCGGTACGATGGGGGCGGTGATGGAAGCAACTACGGTTGGCGTACCCGCTGTAGGCTATTCACTCCTTTCACATTCACCCTCGGCCGACTTCTCTGAAACTGAGCCTTTCATCAAGCACATAACCTCAATAGTTCTGAAGAACGGTCTGCCGGCCGGAATATGCCTGAACGTAAACTTTCCTGCCAAAGTAAAAATTGAGGGAATAAAGGTTGTGAGGGCTGCCACAAGTCACTGGACTGAGGAATATCAGGAATATCTTGACCCGCACGGCAAACCTTTCTATTGGCTGAAAGGAAAGATTATCAATGAGGAACCTGAGGCTTCTGACACAGATCTCTACTGGCTTGACCGGAACTTTGCCACGATTGTCCCGGCGCGAGTGAATCAGAACGCTATTGACCATATTGATTCCACATCGGCTCTTCTTAATATGGACTGACCTGATGGATAAGCAGGAAGAGATTCTGATAGAAGCCACGGCCGATGGGTCGCATACCCTGTACATACCGTCAATTGACGAACATTATCATTCCATAAAGGGTGCACTGGCGGAAAGCAACCATGTCTACATTGACACTTGTTGGCGGAAAGCAGCAGTTGAATTCGGACAAGTCCGTCTGTTTGAAGTAGGATTCGGAACCGGACTCAATGCCGCTCTTACAGCAGCCGTAGCATTCAATGAAAAAATCCCCACCGTGTATTTTTCAGCGGAACTCCACCCGTTGAATCCTTCCGTTATCAGTGCACTTGACTATAGTTCACACACTCCGTTCCATGCTGAAATCATAAAAGCGGAGTGGGGGATACCGGTTGAAATCCACCCTTATTTCATTCTGATAAAACTTGCTGACAATTTCCTAACCATGAATCTTCCTGATGGAATCAATGCGGTGTATTATGACGCTTTCGCACCGGAAAAACAGCCGGAGATGTGGAGTAGTGGTTGCATTGAAAGAATCCGCTCACACATGATTGATAGAGGCGTTCTTTCAACCTATTGTGCAAAAGGGATAATTCGCCGCCGCTTACAGTCGGCCGGCTTTACTGTGGAACGTTTGCCCGGACCCCCGTGCGGCAAGCGCGAAATTCTACGTGCAACTGCTGAGTAGACTGGCTAAAGGGTAATACTCGGCGCAAAACTATCATTTCACTAATCTATTTCTCTTTTTTCGGGAACATATACTGACCTTTACCCACTGTACTGTTCCCGTACTCTATGGCATGCACAGGACATCCGTGATAGCAACGCAGACAGAACGCACATACCGCTCCCCATACAGGAAATTTCCCTTTGAGTTCAATGTTATCCATAGGGCAGTTGCGCGAGCACTTGCCGCATGAAATGCATGTGGTTTCACTTACGTGGAATCCTGAAGGATTCATGTAATGTTTCTTGAAATAAGGGTAAATGTAACGGGTCTTTATTTTCGGCCATCTTCCTTCAACAACATCATCAATCTTATAACGTTGTTTTATGAACTCCGCTATGGAATGAACACGCATCACCGACTCATGGATTTTCTCCATGGCGACTTGCTCCGGATCAACGTCAAATCCTTTCATGCACACGTAGGTGTTGGGCATCTGAACAGAGAACGTCGCTAACGGTTTCCAACGGCGGCCTGATATAAGGTTGCGCCACTGCATGTGACATTTACCTATGTCGTCACCACAGGTCGTCACCATGTAGTGATCCGCCCGTTCGCCTCCGTCAATATTTACTTTGGAGATGACCTCCGCCACAACGGGTGGCACTCCCCATGAGTAAGTGGGGAATACCCATATCACGCGTCCGCCCTCTTCGCTTTCCAGTCGCAATTGCTCGGGATAACGCAGAAAGTCACCTGTCAGTTCAACGATGTTGCTCTCCCCTAATTCTTTACCTAAGGCTTGGGCAACATGTCGGCTGTTGCCTGTACCGCTGAAAAATATAATCATCTTATGGTAACTTGCGTTGCTCCGAAGCCATATTCCCTGAACGATGCATCCTGCACGTCATGCCCTTTGTAGCGGTAGTTCAATTCTTTCATAAGTGCGTTACGGAGCACACCCTCGCCCTTACCATGAATGAACACAATCTTCTGACCGTGGTTCTTCAGATTCTCATCCATTACCTGCCGGAAGTGGTCGACCTGCAGGTTAAGCATATCGGCAGCCGACAGACCTCGGGTGTTATCGATCAGTTCCGCTATATGGAGGTCTACTTCGATTACATCTCCGTTCTTACGCGCTTTTTTCATTACGGGCTTTCGCACCGGTTTTCTGTCGAAGTTGCGTTTGCGCTGTTCCTCTTTTCGGAGTTCCTCCTTATTCTTTAGCGACTGACGGAGATAAGGGACATCATTATGTACAATCTCAAATTCAAGTACCGGAGCGTCAAAATAAAGTGAGTCGCGGAAGCAATGAAGTTTAAAGAACTTGGTTGTGTCTATATGGTGTTGCACGTCTCCGGGCTTTTTCAAACTGAAAATCTTGTCTTGCTTGAATGCAACATACTGAATGGCAACATTGTCCAGCAAAGCCACTTCCTCCGGAGCAATCTCTCCGAGGAAAAGTTGGATGTTAGGTTCCACCACACCGGTATATCGTGCGGTCCACTCTTTCTCCTCATCGGTCCGGGAGAGGTAAGTGAAATAGAGGTAATAATTGGAGTCATTGACCAGATAAGTGTCATAGCCTGTGTGGCTTATCTGCTTGATGTCAATAGGCTCGTACGCCAGTACGACATTAAGTTTGTCGCCATCTTCTGTCTCTGAAATATTCAGCGGTTCCTCATTGGCAGGAGCGGCAGCGCTATGCACCTCGGGTTTTCCCACTGCGGTATTCTGTGATGTCTGCCGAACCGCTTCTGGTCCTTTCTTCTGCTCTTTGGGGGCGGCATGACCTACAACAACAAGTTCCTTTACGAGAACGGGCGACTCAAAGCCATCTTCATCCTCTACGTATGCTATGTTACCTTCAATGCGGGTTATTTCTCCACCTCCCACACTGTTCAAATATCTTACTTTATCTCCTATCTGGGCCATACTTCTATTTTTACGCAAATTTACGTTTTTTTTTATTATTGTGCAAACCTTCCGGAAAGTTCCATTAATGCCCCTATGATTTCAAATTTGCATATTCAAATAAATTGTATTAATTTTGGACTCATCATCTTACATAAACTTTTCCAGATACTGATTATGAAACTGCTGACGCTTCTGTGTCTTTCCGCCGCTTCAACTGTTGTAGCCGGCAATATCTACGAAAACTCGGTTTACCGTTGGTCAAATGACTCTATCATTCAGGGCCCATACAAGGCTTATGCCGAATCCCCGACACATATTGTTTCGGACTATGCAGCCCAGCCGCACTATTTTATGCCCATTGAAAAGGAATGGATGCTGAAGAACGACATATCCGCTTACCCCCGTCTTACAACTGACAATAAACTTCATACCGCCCTTTATAATATGGCGCTTGATGAAATGGTTAATGCCGTGGAGCCGGATACTACACTCCGTACAGGCAAGGAGTGGGCCGGTGTCTGGACACGCGATGTAAGTTATTCTATTATAGGATCGATGGCTTATATGCAGCCGCTGGCATCAAAAGTCTCATTGATGAAGAAGGTGAACCCGAACGGCAGAATTATTCAGGACACCGGATCAGGCGGCGCTTGGCCTGTAAGTTCTGACCGCATGATATGGGCTGTTGCCGCTTACGAACTGTATAAAGTTACCGGCGACCGTCAGTGGCTTGAGTACATCTACCCGGTGATACGCGATTCTTTTGAGGATGATTTCGCCACAGTCTATGACAGGGAATCAGGACTCGTGAAAGGTGAGACATCATTTATCGACTGGCGTGAACAAAGTTATCCCAAATGGATGCAGACCGCGGATATCTATAACAGCGAGGCCATGAATACCGCCATGGTTCATGCCGTTGCACTTGACATGCTTGCAGAGATGGCCGGTGAATTAGGCGATAATGCGGCTTCAAAGAAATATTCAGCGAAGGCCGATGATCTTAAACATGCAATAAACGAGAAATTCTGGATGGATGACAAGGGATACTACGGAATGTATCTCTACGGACGTGACTTCCCCATTCTTAACCCTCGGGCTGAAACTCTCGGTGAATCTCTCGCAGTAATTTATGGTATCGCCGACGATCAGAAGGCACGACGGATTACTGAGTCCAATCCTGTTACACCCTTCGGTTCTGCAATCTTCTACCCGCAGATAAGCGACATGCCATCTTACCACAACAATGGATTGTGGCCTTGGGTTGCAGCCTACTGGGCTATTGCCAATAAAAAGGCCGGCAACGAGCAAGGTGTGCTTGATGCTATCGGTTCCGTGTTCCGTCCGGCGGCTCTGTTCTGTACGAACAAGGAGAATCTTAATCTTGACAATGGCGATATCGCCACAGAACTCAACTCTTCGAATATGTTGTGGTGTCTGGCAGGAAACATAGCCATAACCACACGAATCCTTTTCGGTATAGAATTTGAAGCAGACGGCCTCCGGTTTGAACCCTTTGTACCACGCGCACTTGCCGGATCTCGAACACTTGAAAACTTCCCCTATCGTGATGCAATTCTGAATATTACTGTCAACGGCTATGGCGACAAAGTGGCCGCATGTGAGATTAACGGTAAAAAATCCGAACCGTTCATCAATGCATCCGGTCTGAAGAAAGGGGAGACTTACAATGTGACAATCACCCTCAATGACTCATTCCAACATGATCTGACGGTTAACCGTCAGCCCAACAAAAAGGCTCCCCTGACTCCTATAACATGGGTTGAAGATGGTTTCCTGCGATGGAACCCGATTGAATACATCGGTCATTATATTGTCCTCAACAACGGAAAGCCGGTGGCTGAAACCCGTCAGACACGCTACCCCGTAACTTCCGGTGAATATCAGGTGATAGGCGTATCAGCAGACGGCATACAATCCTTTGCATCCGAACCGCGCAACGTATCGCCAAAAGTAACGGTTCAAATGCCTGATGAGAAAACAGTAATGACTTCATCCGAAGTTGCCTACGCACCTGAGTCACCTGTTGAAGGATTCTCAGGCGGTTTCCTTGAACTTGATCACTCAACTTCTCCGGTTGTCATTCCATTCTCTGTCGATAAAACCGGAGAATACGCCGTCAATTTCACCTATGCCAATGGTAACGGTCCGGTCAACACCGAGAACAAGTGCGCTATCCGCTCAGTTCTGGTTGACGGCAAACGTATAGGTTCAATTGTGATGCCACAGCGAGGAGTCGGTAACTGGAACGACTGGGGTCAGACCAATTCACTCCACATGAAACTTACAGAAGGTGATCATCTGGTAACCATCGAGTTCCTGCATTCTGATGAAAATATGAACCTGGGAACAAATCATGCAATTATTGACTGCATGAATGTATTACCTCTATGAAATATTTCATTTCTGCGGGGGAAGCCTCAGGTGATCTCCATGCGTCTTTCCTCATTTCAGCCCTGAGAACAAAGGACCCGGAAGCCGAATTTTGCTTCCTCGGGGGTGATCTCATGGAAATAAGCGCGGACAGAAAACCATTGGTTCATTACAAACAGATGGCTTTTATGGGATTCGTCGATGTTCTGATGAATCTTCGCACAGTTCTGGGAAATCTTAAAACGGCCAAACAGGGCATAACGGATTTTCAACCGGATGCACTTATTTTGGTTGATTATCCTTCATTCAACCTTAAACTTGCCGAGTTCGCACATAAAAGAGGTATCCCCGTGTTCTACTACATCTCGCCCAAGGTGTGGGCCTGGAAAGAACATAGGGTAAAGAAAATGAAGAAGGTAGTCCGCAAAGTCTATTCCATTCTTCCTTTTGAGGTAGACTGGTTCAAAAAACATGACTATGATGTGACTTACGTTGGAAATCCGTCAAAGAATGAGGTTGATAGAAAGTTGAAGGAAATGACAGACCGTGAAACGTTTCTTAAAACCTTCGGATTGGGAGAACAACCGATTATCGCACTCGTGCCCGGCAGCAGAATATCTGAGATAAAGAAAAATCTGCCGGTCATGATGGAGGCATTGAAAGAATCAGGAAATTATCAGCCTGTGATAGCCGCTGCCCCTGCTGTTCCTGCTGAATTATATGCAGCCATCGCACCAGGAGTTGCTCTTTGTACTGATACTTTTGCTCTGGAATACCATTCCGTGGTTGCTCTTGTGACGAGCGGCACTGCTACTTTGGAGGCCGCATTAATTGGCACTCCTCAGATTGTCACATATCGTGCCGTGGGTTCCAGACTGGTATATAACATTTTCAAACATATCCTTAAGGTAAAATATGTTTCGTTGCCTAATCTCATAATGGACAGAATGATAGTTCCCGAACTTCTCCTGCATCAGTGTACCCCGGATAATATCTGTCGGGAACTGAAGCGGCTCTTGCCCGGAGGGGAGGGACGTGAGGCTCAGCAGAAACAGTATGAAGAATTGCGTCAGATCATAGGCGAGACCGATGCCGCGCAAACCACAGCATCACACATTATCTCTGATTTGAAAGGAAATTGAAAATTATTTCGTAACTTTGCCGAGTTCATCTAAATATATAATTATGAAGAAGAGCCTCTTATATCTTTTGAGTGGGGTGGCCATGTTACTCTCTTCCACAACTGCAGATGCCTTGAATCTGCCGGTAAAGAATATCCATGGTCAAATTCTCTATTATTACACCACCGTCAGGGGGGACAAACTCAATAACCTTGCCGAACGGATAGGGGTTACACGCTCACAATTGGTTGAATATAATCCTCAGATAGCCGATGGCATTATACCCGGAACGGTTATAACCTTTCCTGTTACTATTGATGCTACGGTTAAGGATGGCTATTATGTGACTGATTATAAGGTGGATAATAATGAGTCGATTTATGGAGTTGCGAATATGTTCAAAGTTCCGCTTGATCTGCTCATAAGTTTCAATCCCGCTGCTAAAACGGGAATAAAGGGTATGACACTGACAATTCCTTTGCATAAGGCTGATGAGGTGACATCCGAGGTTGTTCCCTCTGTTCACGAGACAGTTACCGGAAATACAAATAAACCGATTCCCGCCGGATGCTTCCCATATCTTGTTAAGGTTGGAGACACTTTGTCCAAAATCGCACTCAATCATGATGTTACTCCGGAGTCGATACAGCAGGTGAATCCTGACACGGATTTTGATCATCTTGAAGTAGGGGAAATGGTGTTTGTTCCTCAGATTCAGTCGCTTGAACCTTCAGAGAAACGTATTGGAAAGGTTCACGCAGTCTCCGAATCTCTGGTTCAGGAAGACCTTCCGGAAACAGTAGTTCCACAGGATGAAGTGATGGAGATTAAGGAACAGATTTCTGATTCAACCGAAATCCGAAACATTCTTCCCTACGAGCAGGAACAACTTGAACAACCTCTCTCAATTGCCATTATGTTCCCCTTTATGCTTGATGTGGAAGAACCTTCAAGAATGGCACAGTTATACACAGAGTTCTACCGTGGCTTCCTTATGGGAGCGGAAGAAATGAGTCATAATGGTACACCGGTCAATATCAGCGTGTTCGATACACGTGACTCTGAGGAAAATGTTTCAGACCTGCTCGGAAAGCCGGAACTTGAGCATGTAAACATTATCATTGCTCCTGATAATCAGCAACAGTTGAACCTTATGGCCGAGCATGCGAAGCAGAACGATGATTCGTATCTGTTGAACATTTTTGCGGTCAAGGATGACAGTTACCTGACCAATCCATCTGTTATCCAGGCAAATATCCCGCACCCTGCCATGTATCGTAAGGCAATAGACTCTTTTGTGGAACGTTATTCCGACCGCATACCTGTTTTCATTTCACGAGTCGGAGGTAGTGGTGAGAAAATCGAGTTTACTGATTCGCTGAAAGCACGTCTGTCAGCACTCGGTCGTGAATATAAGGAGATAAACTTCAAGAATTTCCTTGGTCGTGACAATCTTGAGGATATTAACCCTGACTCTCTGGCCTACGTTTTTGTTCCGGGCAGTGGCAGCCGTCAGGAATTCACAAAGTTTGCTCCGGCGCTGAAAAATCTGCGTAATTCCGCACTCATTCATGACAATGTCGTTCTCTACGGTTACCCTGAATATATTATATTACGAGGCGATAACCAGGAGTTGCTTCATAATCTGAACACCACGATCTACTCCCGCTATCTATCACTCCCCGAGTTCCCGGAAGTTAAAGAAGCCGCGGCCACATATAAAAGGCTATATGGAGAAGAAATGGAGGAAGCCGTGCCTATGCAGGCTCTCATTGGCTACGACACCGCACGCTTTGTCATAACTTCACTCAGGAATAATGACGGACGCTTCTCTGACAGTTCTATGGACTACGATGGAGTGCAGATGGGCTACTCTCTCGAGGATATTCCCGGGGGCGGTCTTGTCAATGAAAACCTCTACCTGATTGAATACCTCCCGGGAGGAAACCTCGCAAAAAAACGCCTATGAAGAAATTCCTGTTATTCCTGATACTTGCTCCCTGGATTTTTGCCACTCATGCACAGAAACATTATGAGTCACATGTGCATGTGGGGGGACATGCGGGTATAACCATGTCCGAAATGTCATTCGCCCCCTCGGTGAAACAAAAATTCACGCAAGGAATCACGGCCGGCGTGGCTATAAGATATGCCGAGGAACGTCATGTGGGACTGATAGCGGAATTGAACTTCTCACAAAGAGGATGGGCTGAGAAATTCGAGGAATCACCTTTGAATTATTCACGCACGCTCAACTACGTGGACCTGCCTGTGATGACACATATTTTCTTCGGCGGACGCAATTTCAAGGGATTCATCAACCTTGGCCCGCAGATAAGTTATATGATCGGGAGCAGTATTTCCTCCAATTTCAACTATGAGGATCCAACCTCCAATCCTTCTTTTCCGACTACATTCCGCATGACCGAACAGTTGGCGATGCCTGTAAAGAATAAATTTGACTACGGAATAACAGCCGGACTGGGATGTGAAGGAATCATCCGTCGCCGTCACTCCGTTATGATTGAGGCTCGTTTCTATTACGGACTCGGCAATATCTTCCCATCAACGAAGAAAGATACCTTCAGCGCATCACGCAACGTAAGCATAGCCGTCACTTTAGGCTATATGTTCCGTATAAAATAATCGCCGGATCAAGCACCGGGTCTTAAAATACCGGAACAACACTTTGCAGATTCATCCAAAATTAGTAACTTTGCAAAGTTATTCGGAAGGGTACACTATAACAATCAGAATATCAATAAAATAAACATCTTATAAACCATTTATGGCAACTACAGCAGATTTTAAGAACGGCATGTGCCTTGACATCGACGGCCAGTACTATTTCATCGTGGAATTCCTTCACGTTAAACCCGGTAAAGGTCCGGCTTTCGTTCGCACCAAACTCAAAAATGTTAAAACCGGACGTATCCTTGATAAGACATGGAACTCTGGTGTGAAAGTCGATGAAGTACGCATCGAACGCCGTCCCTACCAGTATCTTTACAAAGATGATATGGGCTACAACTTCATGCATACCGAAACATTCGAACAGGTGGCTATCCCCGGCGAAGGTATCGAAGGTGTACAGTTCCTCAAGGAAGGTGACATCTGTGAAGCAATGGTTCACGCTGCTTCTGACACCATCCTCACTTGCGAGATGCCCGTTAACGTTGTCCTTGAAATCACCTATACCGAACCCGGAATCAAAGGCGATACCGCAACCAACACCCTCAAGCCCGCTACTCTGGAAACAGGTGCTGAAATTCGTGTTCCCCTGTTCTGCAACATCGGCGACAAGGTGAAAGTCGACACTCGTGACGGTTCTTACGTTGAACGTATCAAAGCCTGATAATAACTGATTTTTATAGGAGGAGTTGCGCCCGTGTGCTCTCCTCCTCTTATTTTTATTATGACCCCTTTCTCGCTCAATATCAACGGCAGGCTCGTCTGTTACACACGTCCAGTGGTAATGGGAATCCTGAATGTTACTCCGGATTCGTTTTATTCCGGGTCACGTTGTTGCAATCGTGGCGAGGTGACTGCTGTAGTGCGCGATATGCTTGAGAATGGGGTGGATATAATCGATATCGGTGCCTGTTCCACCCGACCCGGCTCACAGTCCGTGTCACCTGCTGAGGAACTGCGAAGACTTGAACCGGCCATAGAGGCTCTGCGCTCCGTAGCGCCTGACGTACCGCTCAGTGTGGACACCTTCCGTGCCGATGTCGCCCGTGAACTTGTCCGTAACCACACTGTCAATATCATAAATGACATTTCCGGTGGTTCGCTTGACAAGGAAATGTTTGAAACGGTTGCTGACCTCAATGTGCCATACATATTGATGCACACTCGCGGCACTCCCGAAACCATGCAACAGTTCACGGATTATGGTCCCCGGGGAGTGACGGCCTCTGTGCTTGACGACCTTGCATGCCGGCTTAACCAACTGGCACTTTTGGGTGTCAACGATGTTATCATAGACCCCGGTTTCGGATTCGCCAAAACTCCTGAACAGAATTTCACACTTATGCGTGACCTTGGGGTGTTCCGTGAATTGCGTATGCCGCTGCTTGTAGGAATGTCGCGCAAGTCAATGATTACACGTACGCTCGGTATCGCCACTGACCAAGCATTGGCTGCCACAACAGCACTAAATGCCTATGCACTTGACCGGGGTGCCGACATTCTCCGGGTGCATGACGTAAAAGAGGCACGTCAGGCCGCTGATCTTTATTGTAACATCCTCAAATCCTGAACAATGCTCTCATTCGGAATAAAGGACATCATCGACATCATCCTGGTTGCTATAATGCTGTATTACCTCTATCGCATTATGAAGGAGTCAGGCACCATTAACATTTTCTTCGGTGTGCTGGCGTTCATTGTGGTGTGGGTGGTGACTTCCGAAATTCTTGAGATGAAAATGCTCGGAACCATTCTTGATAAGTTCATGAGCATAGGTCTGCTTATTCTCGTCATCATATTTCAGGATCAGTTAAAGAGATTCCTTGTGGAACTGGGATCGCAGAAACGTTGGAAATTCATTAAAGATATTTTCCACCACAAGAAATCAGACGCACATGAGGAACGGCATCAATGGATCATGCCGATCGTATATGCGTGCATGAACATGTCTAAATCAAAGACCGGCGCGCTGATTGTAATTGAGCGGAATGTCCCGCTGGAATCCTATGAAAAGACCGGCGATCTCATCAACGCCACCATAAATTCCCGACTCATAGAGAATATTTTTTTCAAAAACTCACCACTTCATGACGGTGCCATGATCATTGCCCACGGCAAGATAGTTGCAGCCGGATGCATTCTCCCGGTCAGTCATGACACCAACATTCCCCGTTCCATGGGTCTGCGTCACCGCTCAGCGCTCGGCATCTCTCAAGCCACAGATGCGGTAGCGGTGGTAGTCTCGGAAGAAACCGGAAATATATCCATAGCCAACCGTGGCAAGATTATTACCCGATTGTCCTCAGCCGATCTAGAGCACAAACTCGCCTCCCTCACTGTCCATGATGCCGAGTGATTCGGCGTCCGGACCGTCTTTTTGCAGTACAGGATCCACCGGAGGTTCCGGGAAAATTAGTTCTTTAAGTTATGTTCCTCGCCTAAGCCGGAGAGTTATTCTACATACTCTTCCTACCTCCCGTAAATTTGCCAAGGGTGGAATTGTAAGGATACACTTTATCGGTCTACCCCGACTTTGTATGGTTGGTGTCAGACTTGACGGATAGCATGGCGGTGTGTCATAATAGGCCATCTGTGTCGTTGCTTTCTGAATTCGGACTCAGTCACATACTTAAGTATGCTCCTATTGTCCTCATCTTCAGCGCCTAACATCTGACCTATTCTAACACACCTTAAGAGGGTGTGCCAAAATTTTTGTTTTGACACACCCTCATGTGGTATCCTAATCTACCCTACGGTTAGCCATAATTCACCGAAGGGAAAATGAAGTTTTTGTCCGGCGTGGTATTTTCGCCAAAAAAAGGCGGATTTTTTCGTCAGCAAACTGAGAAGGAGTGCTGCGCATTATGCTGATTCGCCAACTTACATACAATCGGTACTGCATTTCCGGATTATTTTTGGTTACCGACTGCGTGCTTGAAACTCCCTTTATTACTGAGAATCGTCGCAATTATGTCAGTCACGGATAATGTGCATTATCGTTGACTGACATGAGGTACAGACTACATGAATCAGTAGGAAAGTACTGCCCGCACAGCGAATGCTTTTGATTTGTGGGAAGGATAAGTATTGTTTTCGATGGAGTATTCATGTGATAGCGCTCGTCCCTCATAATTACTCTCAGTGGAAGACCAGTAATAGGGAGCGCCGCGATAATTGTGGACATATTTTATCCAACCTATGTGTTCCTTGTAGGGAACCTCGTCAGCCAGTTTCCTTTTTATCTCTTCATAGCGCTGCTCAAAAAGGAATTGATGTTGCCGAATCTCGAGAAGCATGCCGTTACCCGGCAGGTACCAGCCGGAGGTATTATCAGGAGCCTGCAGAGGTTCCTGCCATTCGTAGGGATTGAGTTCATCCCGTACTCCGTCGCTCGGCGTATTGTCACGGCTATTGAATAGAATAGTTTTTTTGACCGTAACATTCTCTTCGTACGTGACTTCAACTGTCCCGGTGGCAAGATTGCCGTAATAGTATGCAGCGTATGCAGCCGGATAAAAATTCTTGTACCACTCGTTATCCTTGCAAGTATCCAGAATCTTAAGAGTATTATGATATCCGCCCCAATCGCCGGAGTATACATTGGCACCCATCCGCGTTCGTATCTCTTCTCCCTCATACGGATCGTAGTTATTATCCAACTCCCACTCAAACATGTTGTTAAGGTCGTTTTGAACATCGGTCAGTGCCAAGACATAACCATGGCAACTACTATCTTCTATACCTGTCTCACTGTAGTCATAACTTCCCTCATATTCGACTCCATCGTTTTCATTTTGACCGATGAAGAACACCAGTCCTATACAACGGTGGTTATCATCATCCAAATATTCGGTAGCCTCGTAAGGGAGAATAAAGCCGTAATTTTCGGAATTCTTACAATAAAAATCACCGACAATCACCTTGTCAAAGGTGTAAACATTCATATCTACAGTCTCGAATCTGGAATAGAGTATGCCGGTCTCAGAGGATTGAACATTGAATAGTCCTTTGAACATCGACTCACGATAGTTGTAGAAGTAGGCTATATCACCCTCATATCCATCGGGAAGAATGTATCGGAAGGTTCCGTCTTCTGCCTGATAAGTCTTGAGGAGTTTACCTTCATTATCTCTAATGGCAGCCTCGTTGGGATTCTTAAAGGTGATTTTCTCACCGGTGAGAAGTTCCCACTGGACGGTAATGTCGAGCGATACGCAGTTGCGCAGATGCCGCAGTTCGGCTTTAATATCCTTAAAAGGGCCATCAGACGACTCCCATGCCATAACGTCGGAGTTGCGGTATGCGGCTTTAGACGTTTGGTCCTCATGGTGATTGAAGGCAGGCAAGGACAAGATTTCCTCAGCACTCTTGCACTCTTTCGCAGTTACTGACTCGTGGTAGGGGAAGTAGACGATGTATGTTTGCATCTCGCTGTCGTAGAGGGGAACATTTTCACCCTGGAATGTCCATTTGTAATTGTCATTTAAAAAAAACAAGGCATTATTCACGATAAAATTGCCGTCTTTGTCGAGAACGATGACACCGACCGAGTCGCCCGGCTCAAAGAATGTTGACTTGCCGTGATTTATAGTACGGGAGGCCGGATTGCCTGAGGTAATATTGTCGGCAACAGTGACGTTGAGTGAAATAATGTCTGCATCGACTTTACCTGCCTGTGTGGGAATGTCATCTATATCTTGACACGCACATAGAATGCAGGAAAGGATAAAAATATATGGTAAAATCAGTCTGTTCATATTTAAATTTTTTTAGAATGTCAAAACCGCACGCATACGACTTAGGCTGCTTCGGCTACTTATAGACACCCCAAGTTTGTTTGAATGTGCAGCTTGTCCGGTCTGAAATCTAAAAACCCATACAGCATCCCTTGATGCCTGAGTCGATGACCAGTATTTTGCGCCGAATGAGTCAAATCTTACCGAGTTGGAAGGAAAAATACCCACGTCACTCAATATGAGTTCCTCGCCGCCTGCCATGACGAGACGATCGCGTCGCCCGACGAATTTATACAGGTCGGAGAGCTGTCCGATGGAAGGTATATACCATGTGCTGAAGTAGTCGGGCACTTTCACAGTCTCATTATATTTATTCAACCTGTTAAATGCCCAATAAGCCTCCTCACCTTGTCTATCATTTAGTGTCTTATTTGCGATTGCGATTGGCAACATGTTCTGAGTATTCGTATAGCCATCGTAAACATAGACATAACTATCATATACTCCGAACTTCATTTCTTCATCTAAAAAATCAAAACCTCCTCCCCAATTGCCGATTTCGGCAGGGACTGAAACGTCGTGAAGGGCCACTGCATAGCCGTGGATAGTTTTAAGACGTCCGCCATAATTCTCTACCGAATCACCATTGCCAGGGCCAACCTTGAAAATGACGCCGATACATTCCCATATTTCACCATTGTCATCGTAGCCATAGCCGAAGTTGGGGTTCTTATTGAGATCTACTAAATCGCTGTCGCTTACTTCGGGGTCTTCTACATCGCCGCCCCCAATGACGTTTGTGTTATTATATATGTCAGGGCGCCACTTCCCGTTGGTGTATAGAAAATCTCCCACCTGCATGTAATCGCCATATTCAAGACGCACACTCTCGGTATTCACCTTGAATATGAACACATGACGGTTCTCAATCCTGACGCGGTTGACCGATGCTATACCTTCTGTCACGGTAAAACCCTTCATAAAGTTTCCTCCGTCCTCATCAAGCGTGAGGCTGATGGTGAAGGTGTTGCCCTTTACTTTATAACACTCGTCTTCATCATCCCAACCCTGAAAACTCTCGCTAAATTCGGCATAGCCATCAAAAAATCCTTCAGGTAAATCATCAGAGAAATATACGTTCAAGGGTATCGCCTCGGAGAATATTTCTTCTGCTTCGCCATCCCATGAGGCAGAGATTTCATTGACAACCACCTTATCTCGTCTCAAAGTTACGTAGAAAGTATACGATTTGCCCGGCTGCAGGTTTTCACAATTGGCCCCCGGGATGTAACTGAAACTTTTGTCATAGCCACCCACATTGAAATCGATATGGAACAGTTCCTGGCCCGCCATATCTGCAGGCACAAGGAGGGCCTCATGGGTGCGGTCGTTTTTGATGGGGACAATTTTACCGAAAACATCACCGGAGAGTTCTCCCTCGGCAAATGTGGCTACGGTATAGCCGTTGAAGGTAACGGTAGCATTGTGCAGTTCTTCGTCGGATATGACACTAGAATCTAAGGTTCTGAGCACACATATTACTTTAGCCATCTGGTGCTTGAAAGTCAATCCTACCGTATTCTTGTAGTTCTGATTTTCAGCGGTGGCTGCCAGATAGTCGATTGAGGAGAAATCTGAGAGTTCAGACTGGTCAGCAATTGAAACATCGGTCTGCGGTTCAAACGGAAACCAGGCCTGCACGGTGGCGGGTGAGGTTGTCCTCCAATGAAGGAGATTAGCTGATTCTTCAATATTTACACTGCCGTCAGGATTCAAGGTATAACGTCCTATCTCCTTATCAGACCCTATCCGAACTCCAATTTCATCACCATCTTTCCAGTTATCCTTACCGCCGGCACGGCTCTTCATTCCTTCGACGGAAACTGTAAGATCCAGCGGATATTGTCCGTCAGGCAATGGCATGCTCTGTTCAACGTCATCCTGCGAGCATGACGCGACAAAGACTGAAAGCATCAGCACTTTGATTGTCCGTAATATATATTTATTGTATTTCTTCATATTCGATTCTTTTAATTTGCGCATTTTATCGAATGGATATTCGTTCGTGATTACTCAACCGTCCAAATAATATCGGAAATATACACTGAATCCCATTTTTTGATGGTAGTTGTTACTAAATTCAGACCTATTTTATCCACTGTAAAATTGTAGGTGTACGCGGTTGCGGGCTTCCACTCCTGACCTCTTAGAGAGAGGGTCCCCACTCTCAGATTCTCGGGATCATCCTTAAATGAATATGTGAATCTGACAGTTGCCTCTGATGAAGCCTCAAAGAACTGGGGGAGCATTACGATGGCGTCGTCATTGGCAAAGATGTTGATTTGCTGACCGTTATAAACAGTTTTAGAACTGTTGAAGGTAATAGTCAGATTGTCATTGCCCTCATACTCGGAAAATTCTATCAGGCGGTCATCGGTCCGCGGATTCTCCATTAACGGAGCCGGAGTGACAGCGATCCTAGCCTTTTTTCTTAATCCTGAAATTTCTAATTTGTGAAACTGTATGTAATCATCGCCCCTTATGGTTTTGTCGTCAAGTTTGGGAGCGAAATTTATCATAGACAACAGGTGTCCGAATCTTAAAGATATTACATCAACCTTATCATCTTCGTTATATGACCGCCGATGAGTAGCTGCGACAATATCAATAATATCACTTTTGTCTTGAGTTTCCTGCATTTCCTTGTCTGAGTACGTCGGGAACGTATAAGCGAAGGAAAGTTCTGAACCATAATATTGTGGCGAAACTTCTGACTCAAGCGCTGATGACGGACTTACTGCAACAAAAGAATGCTCATGCTTCGGAAACCAATATTGGGTTCCGTCATAACACCAGGCTCCATCACGATTGACAACTGTAGTTTTATTGAAAATCACGATTGGATCTTGCACGCCTGAGAGTAATTTCATGTCACCATAAACCGAAAATTCGTCAATAGATGTCGTTATCGCACGTGACTCGGATGGCACGTCAAACGACATTTCTATACCCCTGTCAGCCTCCTGCTCGTAATCGGAGTCGGAACTGCATGCATAGAAACACAGCATACAGCAAATTATGGGCATTTTTAATAGAAGTGTATGATATTTCATATAGTAATTGATTCTGATTGGTATTGTATTTTGCAATCAATAAATAACCTGTGGATTAATATAACTCCTGCTTTATCAGCAGGTCCGGACAATTCATAATTATCCATTTACAAAGATAAGGATTATTTTTGAGATACCGAAATCGGAATCCACAAAATAATACAAATAACACTATAAAATCTTAAAAATTATCTACTGTATGCTCATAAGTAACTCATTCCACCCCCGTGAAGCCCCGGAGGCTCCTATTGCCGTCAAGTGATGGGCAAGATAATTGAATTCCTCATGCTTACAAATATAGATAATAAGAAGAAATCCCAGCGAGGTTGAATCATGATAGTTTGAATACGACTGCAAAGATAATTTTAACCCCGTTGACGACGGAATCATTCATCATTTTGAGTATCTACTGTTTCAAAGAATTGTAATTGTTTAATGAGTTTTATACCTGATAATTTACAAAATATCGAAATATTCGCGTTGGCAGGCTGCTCTTCGATTGGGTCTTATACGTCAGGCACGGAGGTGAAATCAATAGGGAAAGAGGCTTTCTCGGATTGCACTGCACTCACCTCTTTTACATCATTGGCTGCAACACCACCAACATGCGGATCTCAAGCACTGTATGATATCAACAAGTGGGAATGCAAATTGTTAGTGCCCGAGCATAGTTTAGATGACTATAGGGCGGCAGATCAGTAGAAGGAGTTCTTCTTTGTTGAGTCCGGTGTTGAAGATGTGATAGCTGATAGTCAGGATTATTCGAACTTTCCCAAGGAAATATATAATTTTATGGCATTAAGGTAAGTGATATTACAGAAAATCTTGCGCCAGGAATGTATATTATCCGTCAGGGAAAATCTTGTGAAAAAATTGTTGTAAAATATGATAGACTGAAAATAATAGAATTACATTTTAGGGTGTGTCAAAATTTTTTTGATTACACCTTTTTTTTTATGCTGTCTTGTTTCGTGAATTGGCACGACTATCGTAAGGAAAGTGGTGGGGGCAGACGCGCCGGAATTACTGTTTGTTGATTGCCATCAATCTCATGAATCGTTATCTAAACTTTAAACCACTACGCTGGAGTGAGAATGATTATAATTATTTAAATTAAGTTAATTAGAGGTTCTCTGTTTAAACTTTTGACTTTTTCAGGTGTCATAGATACAAACAATATTAGAAAACGGATTTATTCAAAAACTTTAAAACAATAATTGACTATGAAGAAATCAATCGTAACCTTATCAATGGCATTAGTAACACTTTTCGGATTCAGCGCTTTTGCTCAACAGCAGGATCAGAAGCAGTGCGATAAAGTGAAAACTGAAAAATGTTGCAAGGGTGATAAAGAAAGAAAATGTGAGAGCAAACAGCAGTGTGCGGCATTCAATCCTTTTGAAGGTATTCAACTGACTCAGGAGCAGCAGACCAAACTTGACGCACTGAAACAAAACTGCAAGATGGATCGTAAGCAGAAATCAGAGGTGAACAAAGATGACAAAGCGAACCGTCCAAGCCGTGAGGAACTCATAAAGCAGCGTAAGCAGGCCAAGCGTGACTACCTTAATCAGGTAAAGGAAATTCTTACTCCTGAACAGTATGTTTCATTCCTTGAAAACATGGTGGTGAATTCTCCCGCCGGACACAATAAGTCAGCCAAAATGGACAAGCGTGGTCACAAAGATCACAAAGGGTTCAAAAAAGATGACCGACGCAAGGGCGACGGCGACCGTCAGGTGAAACCGGAGCGCAAGCAGAAATAAAGCAGTTCCCATAATAAACATTCAAAGACTTTGCCTTACATTTGGCAAGGTCTTTCTTTTTTTTCTTGCTTGTTTACCGTTTTTTCATTATTTTTGCAAATAAATTTAACATCTTCTTACATAATAACCCCAAAAACAATTTCTATGAGATTAATTATCGAACCGGACTACGAAAATGTTTCACGCTGGGCGGCTCACTATGTTGCAGCCCGCATCAATGAGGCAAATCCCACTCCCGAACATCCTTTCGTGCTCGGTTGTCCCACAGGTAGTTCCCCTTTAGGAATGTACCGTGAACTCATCCGTCTGAACAAGGAGGGTAAAGTGTCGTTCCGCAATGTAGTAACTTTCAATATGGATGAATACTGCGGTATACCCCGTGACCATGAGCAGAGTTACCACACCTTCATGTGGACGAATTTCTTCAACCAGATTGATATACTTCCTGAAAATGTGAACATTCTCAACGGTAATGCTGAAAATCCTGAAGAGGAATGTGCGCGTTACGAAGCCAAGATAGAATCTTACGGCGGCATAGATCTTTTCATGGGTGGCGTTGGTCCTGACGGTCACATTGCGTTCAATGAACCGGGATCTTCCCTTACATCCAAAACCCGCATGAAAACCCTCACTCAGGACACCATCATCGCAAACTCACGTTTTTTTGAGAATAACGTGGACCTGGTTCCCAAAACCGCTCTCACCGTTGGCGTTGGCACAGTAATGGCTGCCAAAAGCGTCCTCCTCATTGTGAACGGCTACAACAAGGCGCGTGCCTTGAAACATGGTGTGGAAGGTGGCATCTCTCAGATGTGGACTATCTCCGCCCTGCAGATGCATCCCAAGGCTATCATTGTCGCTGACGAGAATGCATGTATGGAACTGAAGGTTTCAACCTACCGCTATTTCAAGGATATCGAAAAAAACAACCTCGATCCTGAATCACAACTTTAACCAAATTTCTAAGGGTGTGTCGAAATTTAATTTTGACACACCCTCTTAAGGTTTGTCAGAATGGGTCAGATGCAAGGCTCTGAGGATGAGGCTGATGGGAGCATACCTAAGTATGTGACCGAAGCCGAATACCGAAAGCAACGCCGCAGATGGCTTATTATGACACACCGTCATATTATCTCTGTTATGGAAAGAACTTTAAAGGTTGGATTTATTCAACAGCACAACACCGCTGACATTGCGGACAACCGTCGTCGTCTGATTGAAAAAATGCGTCAACTTGCGGCAGACGGAGCCCAACTGATAGTCAATCAGGAGTTGCATGACTCCCTCTATTTCTGTCAGGTTGAGTCTGTCGACAACTGTAATCTCGCTTTACCCCTTGACTCGGAATCAAATCAAATTTACAGCAGTCTGGCAGCCGAACTTGGTGTGGTGTTGGTCACATCCGTTTTCGAGCACCGTGCCCCCGGGCTTTATCATAATACTGCCGTAGTATATGAGAACGACGGATCGGTGGCAGGAGTATACCGGAAAATGCATATTCCTGATGATCCGGCCTATTACGAGAAGTTCTATTTCACTCCCGGTGATATAGGGTTCGAGCCTGTTAAAACGTCAGTGGGAACCCTGGGGGTTCTTGTTTGCTGGGACCAATGGTTCCCGGAAGCAGCCAGGCTGATGGCTCTCCGAGGAGCCGAATTGCTGATTTATCCAACTGCAATAGGGTGGGAGAGCAGTGACACTGAAAGTGAGAAACAACGCCAGTTGCAGGCATGGGAAACCGTGCAGCGCGGTCATGCAGTGGCTAACGGGCTGCCTGTGGTTTCGGTCAACAGAGTGGGGCATGAACCTGATCCTTCAGGAATGACCAACGGCATCCTGTTCTGGGGTAACTCCTTTGTTGCAGGTCCTCAGGGTGAAATCCTTTATAAAGCGTCAAACAGTTCTGAGGAGACGGTTGTTATAGACATAGATATGAACCGTTCGGAACAGGTCAGAAGATGGTGGCCATTTCTGCGCGATCGCCGTATCGACGCATATTCCGGACTTACAAAACGTTTTTTAAAGGACTGAGCATCAGTTAGGTAACTAAAACTCTGAATCTATGATAGTCAATGCAGCACGATTCGTGGTCAGCAATACTGACGTAAAGAAATGCCCTGATGATAAAAAGCATGAATATGCCTTCATAGGGCGAAGCAACGTGGGCAAATCCTCGCTGATTAATATGCTAACCGGTAAGAAAGACCTTGCCAAGACCTCATCTACTCCCGGTAAAACCCTGCTTATCAATCACTTCCTGATTAATGATGAATGGTATATAGTGGATTTGCCGGGGTATGGATATGCACGTCGCGGTAAAGAGGCTCGTGTTGAAATTGACCGTATAATCAGATCATATATTCTTGAACGTCCGCAGATGACCAATCTTTTTCTGCTTATTGACGTTCGTCACAAGCCACAGAAGATTGATATCGAGTTTATGAACTGGCTGGGTGAGAACTCCGTTCCGTTTGCCATTGTGTTCACTAAACTTGATAAACTTACTTCCGGAGCGGCGAAGAAGTCCATTCAGGTATATTGTGATTTCCTTCTGGAATCCTGGGATGAACTACCTCCGATATTCAAGACATCCAGCGAGGATAAGCGCGGACGGATAGAATTGCTTGACTACATTGAATCACTCAATAAACTCCCTGTAGAATAATGACTGCTGAAGAGAAACTCAAACTTGAGGAAAAGGTTGTTGAAATGCTTAAGACGGTGTTCGACCCGGAAATACCTGTTGACATCTATAGCCTCGGACTCGTATACAAGATTGACATAAACGACAATGCCGACCTTGTGGTTGACATGACCATGACTGCTCCTAACTGTCCCATGGCGGACTTCATCGTGGATGATGCGCGTATCAAACTTGAATCCATTAAAGAATTGAACTCAGTTACTATTAATATTGTATTCGAGCCTGAATGGACTAAAGATATGATGAGTGAAGAAGCAAAACTTGAACTCGGATTTCTTTGACAGATTAACCCGTTCCTGAATGAAAGATACTTATTTCCTTTCAGACCTGCACTTAGGAGCCTCCTATATCACGGACCGGCGTAAGCATGAACGTAAGGTTGTGGAGTTCCTGAGGTCATTGAAGCATACGGCATCGCAGGTTTTCCTGCTGGGTGATGTGCTTGACTACTGGTATGAGTATCGGACTGTGGTACCCAGGGGACATATAAGGTTTTTCGGGGTGCTTTCGGAACTGGTCGATGCGGGAGTCAGAATCACCTGGCTGACAGGCAATCATGATATCTGGTTGTTTGATTATCTCCGTGATGAGATCGGGATTGAGGTTATTGACGGTGATTATGTCACAGCCATAGGCGAACAGCGCTTCTACTTGGCCCATGGTGATGCTGTGGGTAAGTTGCCGACCGGATTCCGCATCATCAGAAGTGTCTTCAGGAACAGATTCTGCCAGATGCTTTTTTCAGCGATACATCCTCGCTGGACTGTGCCTTTCGCACATAAATGGTCAAGTCACAGCCGTGCCACCGGAGAACCCGAACAGCCATTTGATCCATCCGATGATATATTTGTTAAGTTCGCAGTTGAGTACAATGAGGTTAACTGCACGGAAAAAGTTGACTATTTTATATTCGGGCACCGGCATATTGCTGTGGATCAATATGTTAAGAATGCATCGGCCAGGGTGCTGGTGTTAGGCGACTGGATATCCCTTTTCTCTTATGCACGCTATTCAAATGGAACATTGACCCTTCAATTCTACAAATAAAATTGATTACTTACAAATTGTAAGTAAAAAACAGGAGGTTGGCTGGTCTTGTATGTCATTGATTGATAATGAGTTGTGTGATAAGATGGCCAAAATAATCCAAAAGATATTATAAAATTATGTTGCATAACATAAAAAAATATTTGGTAGAGCAAAAATTATTTAGGAACTTTGTATCGCAAACCTAAAACAATCTTTTTTACCTTAGAAATTGTACCTATTGGAAACTGAAAGGGGACTTTGTGAGAAGCCCCCCTTTTATATTTTATAGGTTTAATCCACAAAAATCGCAAAAAATTTTTTATACTATTAAATTTTTTATAACTTTGTGTTGTAAAACATAATTATACGTGGATGTTTTAAGCAATTTCTCACGGTTTTATTTGAATTGTTTACCTTCCACCTAATAGTTTAGAACAGGATGATTAAGAGTGTAATAGAGAGGGTAATCAGTGATGATATGGCAGGAATCTGGAAGATTCTTGATTCTGATGAGAAACGCAGGATTGTTGATGCATTTACATTGCAGAATTTCAAGAAAAACCAGATAATCTATGCCGAAAAGGAGGCTCCGGAACATCTGTGGTGTCTTCTCAAAGGTAAGGTTAAACTCTATAAGGATGGGCTGGGCGGTCGTCCTCAGATTCTACGCCTGATTCGTCCGGTGCAGTATTTCGGTTACCGTGCCTATTTCGCTGATGAGCCTTATGTTTCTTCCGCTGCCGCATTTGAACCTTCAACACTCGGTTGTCTCCCCATGTCGCTCGTATCTGAAATGATTACAAACAACAATCAGTTGGCATGGTTCTTCATCCACGAACTCTCCAGGAATCTCGGTAGTTCTGACACTAAGATCATTAACCTTACTCAAAAACATATTCGCGGACGCTTGGCTGAAGCATTGATTCTGCTTCGTGACAATTACGGGTATGAGGATGATAACTCCACTCTGAACATATTTATGGCTCGTGAAGATCTTGCCAACTTGTCGAATATGACCACCTCGAACGCCATACGTACGCTCTCGGGTTTCGTGACAGAGAAAATCATCACCGTAGATGGTCGAAGAATAAAGATTCTGAACGAACCTATGTTACGCAAGATTTCAAAATTTGGATAAATGGGCGCAGATTTCCGTCGTAAGCCTGACTGGCTGAAGATAAAATTGCCGCGTGGGGTCAAGGCTGCCCATGTTGTTGGTCTGCTTAATGAGCATTGTCTCCACACTATCTGTTCAAGCGGAATGTGTCCTAATAAAGGTGAGTGTTGGGGACGGGGAACAGCCACGTTTATGATAGGAGGCGATGTCTGTACCCGAAATTGCCGATTCTGCAATGTTAAGACCGGCCGGCCTGCGTCACTTGATAATGCCGAGATTGACGATATTGTCAAATCAGTTAAAGAACTGGGGCTCAGACATGTTGTGATAACTTCGGTTGACCGCGATGACCTGACTGACGGAGGTGCATCACACTGGGCCCGTATGATTTCTGAACTACACTTGAATTGTCCGGGAGTAACCATGGAAGTCCTCATACCGGATTTTCGCGGACGTCTTGACCTTGTGGATAGGGTTATAGCCGAGAAGCCTGATGTGATTTCCCATAATCTTGAAACCGTCCGACGGCTTACTCCAATGGTCCGTTCTGTTGCCACTTATGACACTTCGCTCGAAGTAATCCGGCATATTGCTGCGTCAGGAATCCGCTCTAAATCCGGAATAATGCTCGGTTTGGGCGAGACGCGTGACGAAATTCTGCAGACCATGGACGATCTGCTTTCCGTGGGGTGTCAGGTGATGACAATCGGACAGTATCTTCAGCCAACAGAAAATCATTATCCTGTACAGGATTATATCACTCCTGAAGTTTTTGCGGAGTATGCGCAAATTGGTAAGGAGAAGGGCTTCCGTCACATTGAGAGCGCTCCGTTGGTGCGATCAAGTTATCATGCGGAGAAACATGTGCTCTGAACCGAATATTGTGGTAAGCGACTGCGGCATGGTTGACTATGAGTCCATGCTTATCCGTCAGCGTGATCTTTTTGAAGCGCTTGTCGCATGTAAGCGTGCGGGCAAGCCTATATCAGAGGAATATCTGCTCCTTGTTGAACATCCTGATGTCATAACACTTGGACGACATGCCCGTCATGGTAATATTCTTGCTTCCTCAGCGTTCCTGCAGCATGAAGGTATTCCCACTGTAGAGATTGAACGTGGCGGTGATGTCACATATCACGGACCGGGACAACTTGTGGTGTATCCCATCATAGACCTGTCACGTCGCTCCATGGGTGTCAAAGACTATGTAGCGACGCTTGAAGAGGCAGTGATACGCACGCTTGCCCACTGGAATATTAACGGTGAAAGGGTTGATGATGCCACCGGTGTGTGGATTGGGAAGGGGACGACGGCAGAGCGGAAAATTTGTGCCATAGGAATCCGTTGCAGCCGGTACATCACCATGCACGGATTGGCTCTGAATGTTAACACAGACCTGTCAAAATTCGGTCTTATCAACCCCTGCGGGTTTGTTGACAAAGGTGTTACCTCAATCAAGAAAGAGGTTGGCGGGGAAGTTGATATGGCGGAAGTGAAAAAACGGTTTGTGGCTGAACTCCTGACTTTGCTCCGATGAACTCTTAAATTTTGCTATCTCTTTGAATTCTGCGTTCTGCGTAGGATTCTCTGCTTTGTCGACGTTGATCTGAAGCGAATTTTTTGACTGCGGGGAGATAAATGTAGTGACTTCCGTTACCATAGGAAAGAGGAAATACCTCTTGTTTGCGTGCTATAGCCTCATTACATGCCCTGGCACGCATGCCATCTTCGGTGGGCTGCAGTTCAACAGGTATATTGTTTATGGTTGCAGGAACAACATGTGACACCGGAGGATATCCAAGCACCGTCCACATTGTGATGGCCTCAACCGGTTCTCCCGGTTTCCTACCCTCGATCACTATTGATGCGGCTGAACTGCGGCGTGGTATGAAGTCCTGGTCGATGAGCCATTGTTCATCACTTTCAGTGTAGTCATGCCCGAGCAGGGAATGATAGAAGTTGCATGACAGTTTCTCGGTGAACATCTCAGGCGTGATCTCCTTTGCCGCTATGGCTTCAGCGAGTTGCTGACGAGCGTTCTTTTCGCGGATGTATCCGTAGCCACAACCTTCCTCGCCACATGTTGAATAGTTGGCACGGAAAAGAATCCCTGACGGCTCATCGGCAAGAAGAAAGCGACGGAAGGTGTGGTCATCGGTTTCGTAATATGCGGCTTCCCCGTTGCAGTCAATCACTCCGAAATTAGTCTGAACACCCATTGGTTTGGGATGGCTCTCAAGCAGTTGCTCGAAATCAGAAAGGGTGCGACACCTTTCCAATGCAAGTTTCATGAGTTCTCCTTCACGGTCAGCGAGTTTACAAGTGTCGGGCATGAGGTTGTATGATGCTGTATTCATTATGGCGAAACCTGCATCGTTCAAACCTGTCCATGCCTCGGTAAGAAGAGAGTCTCCACCGTTGAAGAGTGCTATGTAGCCCATGAGTGTGTCATGAGGTTCAACTCGCGTTATGAAGTTGTGTTCCGTGCCTGTGTCACGGTGCTTCCACATCATGGGACGTCCGTCGCGGGTCAGTTCTCCGCTTACAATGGCAGAGGTGCAGGGGTAAAGGGAGAAAATGCAAAAAAAGGATATGATGGTAGTTGAAAATCGTAACATGGTAGGTTTAGGGTAAAAAATTGTTGATAATACTATGCAAAAATAGTAATTCTTTTTTAATCATGGTATGGATTTAAACGAAATTTCGTTAAATTTGTCGGCATAATAAAATTATGAAAGTTATTTCTTATGACAGATTTGCGTGAGAAGAGGATTTACAGGATTACACTTGCCGGATCAGTAGTTAATCTGGTGTTGATTGTGCTGAAATTCCTTGCGGGAATTTTCGGTAAGAGTAGCGCAATGCTTGCAGATGCCGTCCATTCTCTGACGGACTTCGCTACGGATGTGATTGTCGTGATTTTTGTAAAAATTTCAGGCAAACCGCGGGATTCAGATCATGAATATGGTCACGGAAAGTATGAAACCTTTGCAACATTTATAATTGGAGCACTGCTTGCCGCCGCCGGCATTGGTTTGATGATAGAGGGTGGGGAACATGTATGGCGCAGCCTGCATGGCGAGAGTCTGGAACGACCTACTATGCTTGCGTTGATAATAGCCGTTGTTTCAATAGTTTCCAAGGAAATTCTTTACAGGGTGACGTTAAGGATAGGCAACGAGGTGAAAAGTCAGGCGGTGTGTGCCAATGCCTGGCATCACCGGAGTGATGCCATATCTTCAGCCGGAACACTGATAGGTGTTGCCGGAGCCATGTTTCTTGGTGAACGATGGCGTATTCTCGACCCTATCGCCGCCATCCTTGTCAGCCTGTTCATCATTAAAAGCGGTTGGGACATCATGCGGCCCTGTATAAACGAACTTCTCGAGGGTTCTCTGAGCAAGGAGGAAGAGGAGGAGATTCACCGTATTGTCCTCGGGGTCAATGGAGCGGAGCAAATACACAATCTCCGCACGCGTCGTATAGGCAACAACGTAGCCATGGATTTCCATGTGAAGATGAACGGCGATATTTCACTCCGGGAGGCTCATAGCATAGCAACTGCAATTGAGATTGAACTTCACAAAAAGTTCGTGCACTCCTCGTTTGTGAATATACACATGGAACCCAATGAAAGGAAAAACGAGTGTGAAGAAAAACACTGAAAAAATTTTCAACCGCGCTGTAGTTTTCATGGCGGTTGTTGCGTCATATACTCAGAACGATAACTAATTTGTCTGAAAATGAATGGACCGCAACAAGCCTTCGAGATTCTTGTAAAGGAGAATAAGAGCACTATCTATTCGGTGTGCTATATGTTCGCGGAAAACCGTGATGAGGCTGATGACCTTTTCCAGGAAGCGCTGATCAACCTATGGCAGGGATGTGACAGGTTCCGTGGCGAAAGCAGTCTGAAATCCTGGATTTACCGCGTCACGCTTAATACCTGCATATCGTATAAACGCAAGAAGCGTGTCCGTACAGTGCCTGTAGATATCTCTCCGGAGGCTTTCAGCGAGGAGAGTGCCGAAGGACGGCAGAACAAGATGCTGCATGACCGGATATATCAACTCGGGCCTATGGATCGTGCAATCATACTCCTCTGGCTCGAGAATCTCCCGTATGATGAAATAGGTGCTATTGTTGGCATGAGTGCCAAGGCTATAGGTGTGCGCCTTGTGAGAATTAAAGAAAAGTTGAAGAAAATCTCTAATCCTGAATAACCTATGGATGAACTTAACGAAATGCGCCGTCAAATGGCGGCTATGAAAGAGAGTCTTGATAAGTCACAGATTGTCAGCAAAAAACTGATGATGAAAATAATGAAAGGTAAGGCAACCGCGCTTAACCGTATTGTGTTTTGGGAATGTGTGTCGCTTCCGTTCTTGTTTCTGATGATTTTAGGGTTATGTTACATTTTCCACAGCAGTTTTTGGGTGGCATGGTGTTTCCTGCTTCTGGCTACCGCTGACACTCTCGCGGACTTCAAAACCATCAGGATTGGAGCGCGGAAGATGAGCGAATACACGCTCATTGAACTTAAACAGTTCATTGTCAGGCAAAAGAAATTGCGCAGGATTCAGACAATTATTTCATCCGTAGTTGTAATCCTGTGGCTGATATGGGCTTATTATGAATGGTTCCACCTCGGGAATCTGTTCAATTTCAATGATGATGTCTTCAATATTGCATTTTCAATAATTGTAGGAGTATCAGTCATCGCGGCGCTGATTGTTGTTATTGTCATCATGAAAAAACTCGACAACATCAACGATGAAATGGTTGCTGACATTGATGAATATACAGAATAATAATTTGAGACAACACCTGACATTTTTCGTAAAGGCTACATTGTGATCATTATACAGGATTGATGTAAATAGGGAAAATCAGATTGCCATAAAGAGAGTCACTGACTGATCGCGATTGTTTTTCTGATTTTTACAGATTAGTTTATATTCTTCTCAATCTCCACCAGCATCTCATCAGGCTTCTCGCAACTGATAACATATTGTTTACCGCTTTTCAGTTTAAGCAGTATGCACTGGCTGCGATCGCCGTAAAAGCCGAAATACGTGCCTATTACAATGTCATGGAAATATCCCCAGTAGCCCATGAATCCGCCACTGCCGCACAATCGGATCCCTCCTCCTGAGGGGTAACATCTTTCTACTTTGGCTATATCGGTGCAGACTATACGTTTTTTCTTGAGTATACGGTGTATTACCACTCCTCCTGATGTGGCTTCTATGCTTATCGGCGCATAGAACATTCCTGATAATAATATCCCGGTAAGTATCACGCTCCCTATGGTCACCTTTTCAGGATTTCCCCATGAGCATATTATTCCTACGGCTATTATACCTATTGTAAATACTGTCAGTCCTATGCTTAACACACTGAATTTTACTTTACTTTTCATTATAATTGTATTTAGTCGTTATCTTCAAGAATGAATATTGATTCTACACTTTTGTTGAAATGCCGTGCTATTTTCAATGCCAGCGGCGTGGATGGAAGAAAGTGACCTTTCTCAATAGCCACAATAGTCTGTCGGCTCACCCCAACGGCATCGGCAAGTTGTTGCTGGGTAACCCCCATTTCCGCCCTTTCTACTTTTATCCTATTCTTCATCTTCAGCCTGTTTGTGGTGGCGGCGAATTTCCAATCTGAAGTTAATTACGAATATGATAGGCATAAGCACCATGTTGAACATCATGAATTTTATAAATTCCGACCCGTTGACAAGCAGTGTGCCGGTAATCAGTATGGCGGTATAGATGTAAACTGAGTTCAGAAGCGATGACAGGCGTATGGCGCTTATCATCTCATCCTCGTCACGCTCTTTTGAGCATACGATGAAAACTGAACCCAGGGTTATGCCTATTATAATAATGTCATTGACTGCTGTGAAAGCCCAGTCGGGTAAGGCAGGAGTCTCATAGTATGCAAATACTCCGCATATCAATGCCGGAATGAACAGAATCCATCCTATGAGTTGGAATCGATGTGGAAACAGTAAGTTATGCATGATAAAAAGTTTTTTGATTTTTTTCACTGCAAAGGTAAATAAATATTTACAAAATGACAAGTATGCTTTACATTATTTTTTAATCGCTATCTTTATTTGCACCCTTAAAAAGGTTTGTTCCGATTGGTTTATGCTAATAAAAATAGCGCGATGTAATAAAAATGTAACAAAAAATTCATACAATTTAAACCTTTTTTGGTTTATATCTGTTAAACAAATGAAAATCATTACAAACACATTACAATTATGCGAAACACTATGGCATCACATTTTGATAAATTAACCAATGGGAACCTCCCCGGTTTGGTTAAATTAACAGATAATATTTGTCATACACGATATATTTCAGTATCTTTGCAGCGGTTTCAGAGGGAACCCGCAATGAAGAGTCATTGTGAAGCCGAAACACGGCGAAGGACTGAAGAATGAAATGAGAGTGCGACCTGGGTTAGGTGTTCACTCATCTTTCCCTCAGTTCTTATTGATAACATTAAACTAAGGTAATGAAGAAAACAATTATGCTCTTTGTGAGCGTGGTGATTCTGCTGTTCTTTTCCACCTCATTCTCTGTAGAGGGCACTGTGGCCGCAATTGGTAAATATGCTCCCAAGGTAAAAATGGAAAACGGTGTTGAGCCGTCTACAACTGAGGACTTCAGAGGAAAGTATATGCTTCTTACGTTCTGGTCATCGCAGGATGGTCATTCACGGGTGAAATGTAATCAATATGATTCCTTATTCAAGCGTTTTTCGAACGAAGAGGATATGCAGAACAAGATTGAGTTCGTGGCTGTCAACTTTGACAAGAATCATGTTCTTTTCAAGGAACTCGTACGTTACGACAATCTTGACCCGGACTCACAGTATTATGTAAATGAAAATGAGATCAAGCAAATTTCAAAGGCTTACAATCTGAACAATGGGTTAAAAAGTTATCTCATTGATCCTTCAGGCAGGATAGTTTCAGTCAATCCTGATGAAGAAAGCCTGACCAAAATTATGAGTAACTGATAAAAATGCGGTTGTCGCGACATTTGTCCGACAACCGCATTTTTATTGCATATACTAAAGATAAAAAAAGAGCACACCCCGAAGAGTATGCTCTAAAACTGTTGGTATCAACAATTATTTGTTGACTACGCGACGTTCTTTGATACGGGCTTTCTTACCGGTCAGGCCACGCAGATAGTAAAGTTTTGCGCGACGTACCTTACCATATTTGTTGATGGTGATTGAATCAATAAAGGGTGATTCAATGGGGAAGATACGCTCAACACCAATGTTATCGCTCATTTTGCGTACGGTGAAACGTTTTTTGTTACCTTCGCCTGAGATGCGGATAACCACGCCACGATACTGCTGGATACGTTCTTTGTTACCTTCTTTGATTCGGTAAGCAACGGTGATTGTATCGCCGGGCTGGAAATCAGGGTGTTGTTTGCCGGTAGCAAATGCTTCTTCAGCAATTTTAATCAAGTCCATTTTCTATAGATAATTTAATGTTAACATTACTCGCAATATTCACGGGCTCCACTCGTCCCGTCAGAGATTACGAAATCGGGTGCAAAGTTAACTAATTTTTTTCATACGACAAAACTTTAAGCCCTATTTGCACTCTTTGTAAGGAGGAAATTTTGTAATTTTGCGCTGCCGTTATCAAAATGATCTGAATTATGACTGATGCAAAGGATGAAAAATTATGGAACAGCAATTATCTGAAGGTGCTCACCTGTAATTTCCTGCTCTTTTTTGCCTTTTATCTGTTGACGCCGCTTCTGCCAATTTATCTCGACGCACAGTTTCATGCAGATAAGGATGTGATAGGGCTTGTCCTCTCGGGCTATGTTGTGGCAACCTTGCTTGTTCGTCCGTTCAGCGGTTTCATCGTTGATAGTTTCAACCGCAGGAAGGTTCTCACAATCTGTTTCTTTATCTTTTTTATCGTTTTTGCCGGATATATTGGCGCGGGCACGCTCCTGATGTTCGCCATTGTCAGGACTGTACACGGTGTTCCGTTCGGTGCTTCCACGGTGGCTAACAGTACGGTTGCCATTGATGTGTTGCCCTCTTCGAGGCGTAACGAAGGTATAGGGTTCTACGGATTGAGCAATAATCTTGCCATGGCTATCGCGCCGAGTACGGGTATATGGATATATTCATTGACAGATAACTTCACTCTGCTTTTCTGGATTTCCCTGGCTATTGCTATGGTGGGATTCCTTTTCACCACCTGGGTGAAGATTCCTCAGCGTGAGATTGTGGCCAACAAACCGGTGATGAGTCTTGACCATTTCTTCTTGTCGAGGGCATGGCTTATGGCTGTCAACATCTCTTTGTTTGGCCTTTGCTGGGGTGTTCTTGGAAACTATGTCGCCATCTATGGTCAGGAAATGCTTGACATCACTGATGGGACCGGCATGTTCTTTATGATTTTGTCGGGGGGACTTATGGCGGCCCGTGTTATTGGGCGCAGGCAGTTGCGTTCAGGTCAGATAACGCAGAGTTGCACGGTGGGTGTCGCATTGTCAAGCATCGGGTACACGCTGTTCGCAATGTCCATGTATCTGGGAGCATGGAGTTATTATCTTTCAGCACTGTTCGTGGGTCTGGGTAATGGGCAGATGTATCCGGCGTTCCTGAATATGTTTATACAGGTTGCCCGGCATGATCAGCGTGGAACTGCCAATTCCTCTATATTGATTTCATGGGATCTGGGTATGGGCCTTGGAATCTTGCTGGGTGGATTTGTCGCTCAGTACACCGGGTATGTTACAGCATTCATTATGGTGGCCTGTGTGCAGGTTGCTGGCTCGGTTCTGTTTGTGGTTTCAACTGCAAGATTTTTCGGAAAGCGAAAATTACACAATTAATGTTAAGTATTGTGAATTCCCGTGAGGGTAAAACGGTTCTGATTCATCTCTTTAAATATCCGCAATACTCAAATATGAGTATTTTACTTTATGAGCACAATTTGTTATAACTCTGATGATTAACTAATTTTGCAGCATGAAAATCAGGTAAAAAAACGTCATGCTTTGCAAAATTCTTTCAACTGTTATAACTTTTTCAATAGGTATATTATACTCAGCCTCATCACCTACTCAAATAAAAGGATGGGTAAGGGATAGCCAAAACGGAGAACCGATAGGTTATGCCACAGTGAAACTGATAGGGCAAGACCGGGCCGTGGCCACCGATACCGCCGGATTTTACGTATTCGAAAACATAAAGCCGGGAACATACAGGTTGGAGGCTTCATTCATAGAATATAAGGTGGAACAGCAGCAGGTAACCGTTAGCGATGGAGAGTCGGCAACGGTTGATTTCACTCTGAGTCAGGATGCTTTTCTGCTTGATCAGGTAGTCGTGACAGGTAATAAGAGCGAGATGCGGCGAAGGGTGAGTTCGTCATTGGTGAACGTTGTTCCATCGAAGATTTTTGACCTTGTCAGTGCATGTTCGCTGGCTGACGGGCTTAACTTTCAACGCGAGTTCGGGATAAAAAAGTTAATTATATCAAAGGATCAAAAGGATACGTT
>CAMWNP010000012.1 GCA_947175645.1 uncultured Porphyromonadaceae bacterium | reverse complement strand
ATTGCGGAGGCCGGAGCCCTCCGCTCCATCCCTGGACAATATCATGGCAAAGGAGCGGAAGTCTCCGGCTTCCGCCATCCCCTCAAACGATTACCTGGAGTAGTATTGCGGAGGCCGGAGCCCTCCGCTCCATCCCTGGACAATATCAAGGCAAAGGAGAGGGTGTTGTAGAACCTCCAAAATCAAGAAAATCAATTTTGTAATTGATTGATTATCAGATACAATATTTGCTGGAATATCGCTAAAAATAGGGTTCTGCAACACCCTCCCTGCTTTTTTTATCACAGTCAGACTGGTCGGACTGGTCGGACTGGTCGGACTGGTCAGACAGGGGGATTCCATCAAAAAAAAGCGGGCTACCCTGTTGGGGGGTGCCCGCTTTTTGTATTTTGTTTGGGATGTGGATTATTTCACAACGACTTTTTCAGCCTTGTCACCTGCACGACGAACGTAGATGCCGGGAACGAGGTTTTCAGAGTCAACTTTCACACCCTGGAGGTTGAAGTAGACAGCGTCGGCAGCAGCGTCAGCGGCAACACCTTCAACACCGGTGGGGATGTCAGCGGTTACAGTACGTTCAACACCCTTTGTTCCGGTAGCGGTGTGGTAGCCGTAGTAAGTCACTTTACCGGCAGAGGGAACCTGGAATTCGTGGAGGTCAGTGTCACCATCACCTTCGGTTATAGTAGCCTGGGTGAATCCTTCATGTTCCATAGTGCTGATGATGCTTGCAGGATCTGCTTTGGGTTCATGCTTGAAGTGGAGAGTCATACCATGGTTTTTGTTAACATTGAACTGCATTACACCTGTTCCGTCTGCAGCGAGGGTAAGGTTTGCGGGATGTTCGGGGGTAAGTTCTTCCGGAGTGAGCATGCAGACTTTGTCATCAGAATACTGAACTGTGATTGAAGAAATCGTAATCATACCACTTGCGGCAGGAACGATTGCGAAAGCAGCCTTATTGATTTCAACACGTCCGTTAGCCTTCAGAGTAGTAATTTTCTGTGCATCGCCCAAATCGGGTGCTGTACTCACATTTTCCTTAGAACTGTAAGTGTTTTCAAGAGAAGCAAAGTTCTTATCCTGAGCATAAATGTCAACACCATTTTTCGGATCACCGAAATTGATAGTTACAGATTTGATGATATGACCGTTACGGGTGTTGTCCTTAACAATCAGAGCACTTGATTTACCACCTTTCTTGTTACTTGTATTAAACGCTATATATTCACCATTAACTGAAAAAACAGCCTGATAAACAACTCCCATGTTATCTGTTTTTTCATCAAGGTCGTATGCTGTTGATGTATTACCAAGGAATTCAACATTGATAACAGATTTAGTCTCGTCTACAACAGTGAGCAGATAAGAAGTGCGTGATGCAGCGTAGGTTTCGTTATCTTCGGGGATGTAAGCGCGGATAAGTGTCACACCGTCACCAACGAGAGTAACCTCACCGGTCCGTTCATCAATTGTTGCAGCGTCTTTGTTTTCTGATTTGTAACGGACAGCAGAACGTGCATCTTCGTTGTCAAGAGTGAGTTCGGGAAGAGTGTATTCCTTTCCTTTGGTCACATTGACAGTGGTCTCGCTCCAGGTCATGTTTACAGGAGTTTTTGAAGCATCGAGAGGTTCAACAGAATAGTAAACCTCGAAGAAGTAAACATGAACCATAGCGGTTGTAGAGAATACTATGGGCTGGTCAGCGGAACCTTTCCATGTGTAGACACGTCCTTCGTTGGTGATTTCACCGTTGTTTACTGTAATTTCAGGAGAACCGGTATTAATGTCTCTGAAAATAATTTTGTTGATGGTGACATCCTGAGCGGGGGTGATAGTGAATTTTGAATTTGCGACGAAACGGAATTCCTTAACGAATGAACCATCAGTGTGAGTGAGAGTCAGTACGTCAGGCACGTAGGAAGGATCAGTTTTTGATTTAACAACAAACTGCTCTTCTATATCACCTTCGTAACCGCATTCTGAGTGGCAGAGAACGGCGGTGCTGAGGGCTTCCGTAACGGTAACCTTGATATCTGCGGTGCCTGCAGTGAAGTTTTTGTCAGCCTCCCAAGTCAATGTGACGGTTGCTTTGCCTGGAGCGACACCGGTGATATTGCCATCTTCATCAACAGTTACTATATCTTCGTTATTTGATTTATAAGTGATAACCGAAGGGTATTTTTTTCCTAAAGGAATATCAATAGTTTCGTTTGCGGGGATGGAGAGATCAGTGTCGGGAAGAACGTAAGCAACAGGATCAGCCACGAAGTCAATGGGAATGATGTTCATTTCCTCATTCCAACGGATAATGAAACCGGTAAGAGTTACGTTTTCACGATTTTCAATATCCTGATATTCGAAAGCGTTGTTGAGTTCGACAACCTCACCGTTGAAAGTGATGAGACCATTAGAACCGTCGAAGTCAGAGATAGAGCAGCCTTTGAGAACAATCAGGTCATAGATGTTATCCTGATGGTTGATGTCGTTGAGAGATGTAACCTCTTCGGCTTCGATGGATGCACCTTCACCACCTTCTACAAGGTCAACGCTGGTAAGTTCGTAGTGAGATTCATGGTTTGTCACTCTACCTGTCACTTTTGAAACTTTAGTACCAACGGGATAATCACCTTCGTCAAATCCCTGGATAAGCATGTTTCTGGTTCCATCAGTCAACATTCGGTAAGCGTTGCTTTCGTAAATCACGCTCATAGGTGTTTCAACACTTACAGTCTGCCCGGCTTTAGTTTTAATATTGGCAAGGAGAGCGGAAAGTGTAGTATAGTTGGTTGTGGGAGCGGGAGATGTATAGGTAACATCAATTTTTTTAATACGTAATTGAGCACTACTTTTATTGGAACTATTGGTAAATTTAATACTTTCTGCATTACCTGACCAAGTAGAAATGGCTCCGTTTGATGTATACTCACCGGTTGAACAAGAACCAGTAAATACATTATTGTTACCGGTACAGGTAAAAATAATTTCAGTGATACGATAACCTGCGGGAACTGAAACATTGATTGTGTTATAAGCGTAAGTACGCAATGCACTGCCGGAAGTATAATAAGCAGGAGAATCTGAACCAGTTCCTTGTGCGAAATCAATAGTAACAACACCCTGAGTAAGTTCAGTTACTACTTGTGTATTACTATAACCTTGGTTGGACAAAGTAATAGATACTTGAGCCTTAGCCATGAAACATATCATGACGGCAGCAAAAAAGAGTAATAATTTTTTCATAAAAATATGAGATTGGTTAGTTGATAATAATCGATTGTTATGAACGGAAAAGTCTTCAGTTATTCCAATAAAGAAAAGATAAACAGTTTCCAATCACAAAATTACAATATTTAGGTATGAAAGGCAAGAATTTCCCTGTATATAAATACAGTTTTAAGATTTTTAACTATTTTAACTTTTTGCAGGGATGGTGAGCCGGGATGCCATACTGTGTGGTGGACGCTATCCCCGGCACGCCTGTCGGTGTAGGAGGTTACGATAAATCGGCCTCCTGAATAGGACGCCCCAACCCATAGTCATCTGTCATAAGAAGGAAAAACGTCCGGAGGACGTTGATTATCAGTAACCCTGTACGCTGCAGCGTAGCAAAGCGTGCAGGGATAGGAACTCATGCAAGGTATGGCGTCCGGTCATAGGACGCCGATTAAAACATATAGGTGTTTCTTTGTAAGCCTGCCCGGTTTAATCGGCGTCGCTCCGGACGCCAACCTTATTCTTTACGGACTTACCCCCCACGCCTGACGGCGTAGGGGGTTACGAAAAATCGGCGTCCTTGAAGGACGCCCCAGCCTGACATTTCATGCTTTAATGACATGCAGCGAGTGTGCAGGGATAGGCAACCCATACAAGATCTTCCAGGCTTGCCTACATAGCAAAGCATATATGATTTTCGACGTCCTGTAGCCGAAAGTTGATTATTTTTTTGATGGATTATTTATAAATTAAACTAACAAATTACTATCTTTGTAACCATGAGTCACACCAGTCTATCATATCATTTAGTATTTGTAACCTATGCCAGAGAAAAAGTTATTCTTCCGGAACATGAAAGAGAACTCTACTCTTTCATCTATTCCATTGCAACCTCACAGGGAGTTACTATACGCTGTATAGGTGGAATGCAGGATCATATACATATCCTTTGTGACATAAAACCCACACTTTCTGTTTCACAGATTGTCAAAATAATAAAGAGTGAGTCAAGTAAATTCATGCGTATTAACCCTAATTTCCGATTTTGGAGAGGGTGGGGTGAAGGTTATGGTGCTTTTACAGTTAGTCCCTCAGCACGTGATAAAGTAATAAACTATATACTTAATCAGAAAATGCATCACGCCGGAATTTCGTTTGAAATGGAATACACTGACATGCTTTCCTCAGCCGGACTGGAATCATAAATTTGATTTAATCGGCGTCCTTGACAGGACGCCAACCGTGTGGTGGACACTATCCCCGGCACGCCTGTCGGCGTACCGGGCTACGAAAAATCAGCGTCCTCCGGACGCTCTGCTCTTGTGTGGCCCGGTCGTAACTTTTGGGCGGACTGAAATAAAAAAAACGGGCTACCCTGTTGTGGGTGCCCGTTTTTAAGGGGTTAGAGTGTGAGGGTTTATTTCACCACTACTTTTTCATCTTTTGTTGCGCTGTGGCGGATGTATACACCGGGAACGATGTTTGCTGCATCCACTTTCACACCCTGGAGGTTGAAGTATTCGGCTGCCTCGCCGTTGTTGTCAGCGGCAATTCCTTCAACACCTGAACTTTCAACGCGGAAGGGGTTTGAGGGAGCGGTTTCGTTTTCACCTTCACCGGCTGTAACGGTGTATTCTCCTTCGGGGAGAGTTTCACTGTGGGTGTAGGATTCGGTGGTGATACCTGTCTTGAAGGGTTTACCGTCAAGATAGATGTTGTAGGTGAGACCTTCAGCCTTGAGAGTGTGCTTACCGGCGGGAGAAGCGAGGGTAGCGTAGATTCGCCAGTTGCCGTCGAGCGATTTGTTCATGCTCTTGAGAGATTTCCATGAAGTGTGGCTTGCAGTTGAAGAAAGGAGGTTTCCATAACCGTCAACAGCGGGACCTGCATCGAACAGCATGGGTTTGATGCCGTTGGGGTAAGTGAGCACATATCCAATCATGTAGGTTGCATCAGGTTCGATGGCAACAGGTTTGTTGAGACGGATATCGTTGTAACCGGTTGAAATGGCAACAATGTCGTCAACGTTTACGGGCTGCTCGTAGATGATGTTGAAGTCCTTGATGACAACTACGGAAGCAGTGTTGATTTCATTGGTGTAGAGGGCGAACTTGATGTGGCTGATCACTTTGCCAACATAATCCTTGAGTGCCTCAGGCTCGAACTTGTTCACTATATAAGATGTAAGTGTGCCTGATCCGGTCATACCCACGCCGTAACTTGCACCGTCAGCAGCATAGGTGAGGACGGGAGCGGTTTCGGGAGCCTTCCATGAGAGGGTCTTGCCGTCGGAAGTGAGGTCGTAAGGAGCGGGAGCGGCCTGACGGATGTTGTTTTCAATTACAACAGCATCGGATTTGGCTGATTCCCAGCCGTTGGGATAAACAGCGGAAACGGTGTAGGTGAAAGTGTCATAATCGGGCAGGTTGTCAACATAATTCTTGTTTGAAGTAGAACCTATCATTTCACCGTTACGGTAAACATTGAACTGAGCGGGCTTGAGGGCACGCGGCGCACGTGAGCGGAGGGTTGCAGTTCCTTCAATTCCGAAACCTTTTATCGCTTCCTTAGAGGAGATGAGGGGGAGAGTTGAGAGGTAGTCTGAACCTATCATCTTCATCTGAGTCTCAGCCTCGGTTTCGGCAGGTTCTGAAACCAGAGCGCCGATAACAATATTATAACCGTTATAAGTGGGGTTGAGTGTTCCGAGTTTCATCCATGATGATGTGCCTGCGAATTTAACCATGGCACCACCTTCAGCAAGTGGTCCGCCATCAAGAACGATGGGGCTTGTTCCACCTTTAAGGGTAGCGCTATAAGAAAAATAGAGATCTTCCTGACCGGTTATTGTGACAGGTTCTTCAAGCGGGAAGGTGTAAAATGCCAGTGGCTGGACCACACCGGCAGGAATTTCCTGTGACCAGAGAGTTTTTCCTGCACCGTTTGTGATCTGAAGAGTGAAGCCGTTCTCAATATCACAACCTACAACGAAACTGAGCGCGTTAATGGTGTAGCCTTCATAGTCCATGAGTTCCTGAGCAGCGAATTTTGTACCGTAGGAAAGGGCCATATCTTCGTCAAAACCTACCTTGTAGGTAGCGGTCTGATAGTGTTTCATCTCCAGATCCATGCCCCATTTTAGTTCAAAAGTCTGCTCCTCCTTGTTGAAGTCTGTTGAAACAATGAGTGGAGCGCGGTATGAGTCGGGGAGTTTGTAATTTGCTTTGACGGCGTAGAGGTCAGAAGTTTTTGCATCAGAACCAACTGCCTCGATGCCGTAGGTGTAGACACCGGGAGCGGGCACTTCATCTTCGAAAGCGGCGGTTTTCACCCCTTCGGCAATCTTATCGCCATTTCGGTAGATGTTATAAGAAGCCACGGTAGTTCCGGGAATTTCGCCACCTTCAATGTCAGCCGTCATCATCCACTGACCGGGTATACTTCCTGACGCGAGGGTTTTCCATGAGGGTTTTGACTTGGTGAAGTCAGTGGAGTTAGGAGAAGAGGTAGAGAAACTGTTGCCTTTGCCTGTCATAGGGATGGTGTTATCCACTGAAACGGGGTGTGTTTTGGGAGTCTGGAGGAGATAGTAACCGTAGGTGTAGGAACTTCCTTCTTCAATTTCCACCGGTTCGGTCAAAGTAAATTTAGTCCATTCTCCGGCCTTGACAGTTGCAATGACATCCTCAGGCACAGCCTCATAGGAGACGAATTCGCCATCTTTCATAACGAACAGGGTCATGCCAAGCACTGCTGCTTCAGTGAAGTGAGCGTTTATCGCTTTTATTTTCGCTCCTTTGAACTGCAGGAGGTCATTTGCAGTGAATTCGTTCTTTATCCAAAGTTTGGTGTTGGAAGAAGCGGTACCGCCAATAGACCAGACAGAAGTGTTTCCTTCATTATCAACTTTGATACCCTGCACCTTGCTTGACCAGGTGAGTTCATTTCCGGAACGGAGCAGGGGAGACTCCCATTCAACTATTCCGTTTACTCCATCGGTGAGAGCGGATGCACCGGCAACAGGTGGGAAGTAACTGTCAGCACCTTTCACAGTGACATCAGCCTCGGGAGATGAGAATGATTCGTTATTTGTGTAAACAGCCTCCACTTTCACCTTGTGGGAGCCGTCGGTCTGCTTGCTGATGCTTGTAGATGTTGTTTTTACAGGCATTTTGTTTACCTTCACACCATCGACATACACATTATAATAACTTGGAGCCTCGTCAACATCGTTAGCCAGGTTAGCGGTGATGAGATAAGTGCCGCGTCCGTTGTGTACCCATGACTTTCCGTCGTAGGAACGGAGGTCGCCTTTGCTGTTCGCAATATTGTTCATGATAGCCACGAAATTCATGTTAGAACCGTGGCTGATCTTGAATCCTATACGGATTGTTTTGTCACCGGATATTTCGTAGGGCTGGTCGAACTTGATGGTTCTCCACTGGTTTGCCTTGTAGGCAGGATCAGCCATATTACCTTCCTGCTGACGTACAATTTTACCATCTTCCCAGATGATGGCTGTCACACCAACCACAGGACGGTATTCAAAATAATTGAGAGATTCAATTTTCTCACCTTTCACAAGAGCGAGATCAGCGGGAGTGAATTCAGCAGCCACAAAAATGACAGCGGGTGCCTGTGATGAGGCCTGTTCACCTGCGTCACCGTCATAGTCATAGTCATTGTGCCATTTGAGTTCCTTGTCAGTGGTGGGATCGGCCCACTTTACATTCAATGTAGAAAAATTAGGTGTCACCGAAAAAGTGTGCGGCGCACCTTTTTTGGCTAAGGCGTCGGCAGGGATCAACAGCGCTGACGCAGCCAAAGTTGAAAGAATTAAATTAGAAAATTTCATGTTATAATGAATTGGTAGAAAAAAAATTCCTATTGGATAATTCTATTGGAAAATTATATTTATGCACCTATTTATTAATATTTTTTTGCAAATATAAGGTTTAATATTATAATATGCAACTATTTGATATATTATTAATGGAATTTTTCTTGTATTAACTATTTTATTCTAAAAAAAAATTATAAGAATATGATATTATCCTTACATTGTTATAATCATTTTATAAACATATCAAATCATTGTCAGTCAGCATATTAATAATATTATAAACATTATGTTAACAACATTATTCAACAGCATGTTGATAACAGTGAGGTTTCCTTTTTATAGAAATAATAATTACATTTCTTTTATCAGGATATCAACATGGTTATAAACATTATAATTTTCTGAAAATTAAAAAGATAGGATTGTTATCAACATTGTGTTGAAAATAATTTCAACAGGGGTAGTGGTTAGGAATAGGAACTTGTATTTTAATCGGCGTCGCTCCGGACGCCAACCTTGAAAGGTGCCGCTTTACCCCCCACGCCTAACGGCGTAGGGGGTTACGAAAAATCGGCGTCCCCTGGGACGCCCCCTGCCATAGTCAGAGATGGCGGACAGAGTCAGACAGAGTCTGACTGGTCTGACTGGTCTGACGAGTCTGACGAGTCTGACTGGTCTGACGAGTCTGACTGGTCTGACGAGTCTGACTGGTCTGACTGGGTGTATGAAGTACTTGCATGCTTTAATCGGCGTCCCAGGGGACGCCCCCCAGCCATAGACATCTGTAATAAGAAGAAAAAACTTCCGGCGGACGCCGAATTAATAAAATTACCATGTCAATAACCTGTCAACAACCGTTGATAACTCCATCACAAAAAAATAATAAAAAGATTTGGAAAATTCCCTTCTACATGGCATATACACTAAATATGGTATCAACCAAAAATAGTTTTTAAATTTTAATGAGTGGTTATGATGCACTTTTATTCATTTTTCTCCTCAATTTTTCATTGTAATTTATTAACTTTGCACTTTATAAACAGAATGTTGATAACTGCTTTAATCTGTTATTTCTCAGAGGATAATGATGTTGATTATATGTTAATTGTCCGTTTTCTTCAAATAATAACTTAAAAAGCAAATTTTAAGATGAAAAGTTATAGAGGTTATCAACATCCGTTATTGATATTATTTTGATTTCTTTTCAAAAAAAATTTTTCAAAATATATAAAATGAATGTTGAAAATAACACCGCTGAAAAGCCAATGCCTGATGCTGAATTTCTGAAAAAGGAAATAGAGCGTTTGAAGAAAGAAAAAAACGCCGTGGTGCTGGCTCATTATTATCAGACGGGTGACATCCAGGATATAGCCGATTACATAGGGGATTCGCTTGCTCTGGCGCAGATAGCGGAAACCCTGACGGCTGACATCATTGTTCTCTGCGGCGTGCATTTCATGGGTGAGACGGCAAAGATCATCTGCCCTGACAAAAAGGTTCTGGTGCCTGACCTTGCCGCGGGCTGTTCGCTTGCCGACAGTTGCGACCCCGCTGAATTCGCTTCATTCAAGGCTCAGCATCCTGACCATCTGGTGATAAGTTATGTCAACACCTCCGCTGCGGTGAAAGCATTGACGGATATAGTGGTCACTTCTTCCAACGCACGTAAAATAGTGGATTCACTACCCGCCGACAGTAAAATTATATTCGGTCCGGACAGAAATCTGGGCAACTACATCAACAGCGTCACCGGACGCAATATGCTTCTATGGAACGGAGCATGTCATGTTCATGAACAGTTCTCTGTTGAAAAGATAATTGAACTGAAAAAGAAGCATCCGAAAGCCAAGGTTCTTGTTCATCCGGAATGTAAGCAACCTGTGGTGGTCCTTGCTGACAAGGTTGGTTCTACAGCCGCACTGCTTGACTACGCACGCAATTCCGATGCATCGGAATTTATTGTGGCCACCGAAAGCGGTATACTGCATGAAATGAAAAAAGGTTGTCCCGACAAAACATTCATTCCCGCTCCTCCGAATGACTCCACATGTGCATGCAACGAGTGTAACTTCATGAAACTCAACACACTGGAGAAACTCTACAAAGCCCTCCTGACCGAGCAGCCTGAAATTCATGTTGACCCGGAGGTGGCAGCCAAAGCCCTGCGCCCCATAAAGAAAATGTTGGAAATGAGTAAATGATTTATCATAATCCAACGTTGTTGACAAGTTATAAACATCATTGTAAATAAATAAAAGATATAATATAGATGGAATACAACCATAGAGAAATTGAAGCCAGATGGCAACAGTACTGGAAAGATAATAATGTTTATAAGTGTGAGATTGATATGAGTCGTCCAAAGTTCTACGTACTGGACATGTTTCCTTATCCCTCCGGAGCAGGTCTGCACGTAGGTCATCCCTTAGGCTACATAGCATCTGACATTTATTCACGCTACAAACGTCTGAAAGGTTTCAATGTGCTCCATCCCATGGGGTATGACGCCTATGGATTGCCCGCGGAACAGTATGCCATACAGACGGGGCAGCATCCTGAGGTGACAACCCGCAAGAATATAGAACGTTATCGCTCGCAACTTGACAAGATAGGGTTCAGTTACGACTGGTCAAGAGAAATAAAGACCTGTGATCCTGAATTCTACAAATGGACCCAATGGGCATTCATGGAAATGTTCAACCATTATTACGATACTGCAGCCGACAAGGCTCTTCCCATTGCAGATCTGGTGAAATATTTTGAGAAAGAAGGCTCAAAAGGTGTTAAGGCGGTGTGCTCAAAAGAACTCAGTTTCACGGCTGAAGAGTGGAACTCCATGACTGACAAGGAGAAGAGCGACACGCTGATGAACTACCGCATAGCCTATCTTGGAAACACCATGGTCAACTGGTGTCCGGCTTTAGGTACGGTTCTTGCCAATGATGAGGTAAGCGAAGGAGTGTCGGTTCGCGGAGGCTATCCCGTGGAACAGAAACTGATGTATCAGTGGTGTCTGCGAGTGTCGGCCTACGCTCAGCGTCTGCTCGACGGACTTGAAAAACTTGACTGGACTGACTCCCTGAAGGAAACCCAGCGCAACTGGATAGGGAGATCAGAGGGTGCGGAGATGCGTTTCCACATAGACAACACTGACATAGATCTGGAGATATTCACCACACGTGCCGACACTGTTTTCGGGGTTACCTTCATGGTGCTTGCCCCCGAAAGCAAATATGTTGATATGATCACCACCCCCGAACAGAAAGAGGCGGTGAAGGAGTATATTGATTCCATAAAGCATAAAACCGAGCGTGAGCGAATGATTGACAAGAAAGTGACCGGAGTGTTCACCGGCGCGTATGCCATCAATCCGCTCAGCGGAAAGAAAATACCGGTGTGGGTGAGCGATTACGTACTTGCCGGCTACGGAACAGGAGCCATCATGGCTGTTCCCGCACATGACAGCCGTGACTATGCTTTCGCACGTCACTTCAATCTTCCGGTCATACCTCTTATTGAAGGTGCTGATGTTTCCGAGCAATCATTCGATGCGAAAGAGGGTAAGATGATAAATTCCGAAGGTCCTGAACTTAATCTCAACGGACTTGAAGTGAAGGATGCCATTGCCCGTACAAAAAAATTCATTGAAGAAAAAGGTATAGGTAAGGTAAAGGTCAACTATCGTCTGCGCGATGCCATCTTCTCACGTCAGCGCTACTGGGGTGAGCCGTTCCCCGTATATTATAAAGATGGTATACCCACGATGATGAAACTTGAGGATCTTCCTCTGCTTCTTCCTGAAGTTGACAAATATCTCCCCACTGAGTCAGGCGAACCTCCGTTGGGTCGTGCCGAAAACTGGAAAACTCCCGAGGGATATCCCATTGAACTGAACACCATGCCCGGTTTCGCAGGTTCGTCGGCCTATTACCTGCGCTACATGGATCCCCACAATGACAGCGCACTGGTTAGCGAGGAAGCCGACAAGTACTGGCGCAACGTAGACCTTTACATAGGAGGAACGGAACATGCAACCGGTCACCTGATCTACAGCCGTTTCTGGAACAAGTTCCTCTATGATTTGGGTAAGGTGTGCGAGGCTGAACCGTTCAGCAAACTTATCAACCAGGGTATGATACAGGGTCGCAGTAACTTTGTTTACCGCATCAAGGACACCAACACTTTTGTTTCAGCCGGACTGAAAGATCAGTATGATGTAACTCCCATCCATGTGGATGTCAACATAGTATCGAACGATATCCTTGACCTGGATAAGTTCCGTGCATGGCGTCCGGAATTCGCCACTGCCGAATTCATTTTGGAAGATGGCAAATATGTGTGTGGATATGCTGTTGAGAAAATGTCAAAATCGATGTTCAATGTGGTTAATCCCGATGATATTGTTGAGCGTTACGGTGCCGATACCCTCCGCCTGTACGAGATGTTCCTCGGTCCGCTTGAACAGAGCAAGCCCTGGGATACCAACGGTATTGACGGCGTGAACCGCTATCTGAAAAAACTCTGGGGACTGTTCTATAAAAACGATCAACTCACAGTAACCGATGCCGAGCCCACAGCGGAGAATCTCAAAACCCTGCATAAACTGATAAAGAAGGTAAGCACCGACATAGAGAACTTCTCCTACAACACCTCCATCAGTGCGTTCATGATAGCCCTGAGCGAACTGTCGCAGCAGAAATGCACCTCGCGTCAGGTACTGGAACAATATCTCATCCTGCTGGCACCCTTCGCTCCCCATATAGCCGAAGAACTGTGGCATGCCATGGGTAACACCACCACAATCTGCGATGCTGCATGGCCCGAGTTCAACGAGGAATATGTAAAGGAATCATCAGTGAAGATGGCAGTGTCGTTCAACGGCAAGGCACGCTACACAATCGAGGTTCCGGCCGATATGCCCGCTGCCGAAGTAGAGAAAGTGGCACTTGCCCATGAAGGTGCAGCAAAATGGACCGAGGGAAAGACAGTCAGAAAAGTGATTGTTGTTCCCGGAAAGATTGTCAATATAGTTGTAGGATAAATTTTTCTCATAAATATAATAAAAAGGAGTAATCTTACGTTATACATTACAGTGAGACAACTGGTATTTGCTACTAATAATTCACATAAACTGGAAGAGATTCGCCGTATCCTCGGCGAATCCTTCGCAGTTATGTCACTCAAAGAAATAGGATGTCATGACGATATTCCGGAAAATGAAAACACACTCCTTGGAAACGCCATAGCCAAAGCCCGTTGGGTAAAAGAAAAGTACGGTTACGACTGTTTCGCCGATGACACCGGTCTGGAGGTGGATGCGCTTGACGGCGCACCGGGAGTACACTCGGCAAGATATGCACCCGGTGATGGTCATGACTCGGAAGCCAACATGCGCCTGCTTTTGGAAAACATGAAAGATGAAACAGACCGCAGGGCACGTTTCAAAACGGTGATAGCACTGATAGAAGGGGATACTCTGACAACCTTTGAAGGTGTATGTGAGGGACAGATAGCGGATACACCGGCCGGTGACGGAGGTTTCGGTTATGATCCGGTATTCATTCCGGAAAACGATCACCGCACTTTCGCCCAACTTTCGGCCGATGAAAAAAATGCTGTCAGCCACCGTGGCCGAGCCACAGTAAAACTAATCAATCACTTGCAGAATGTATAAAAAAGTCATTATTTTTCTCTCCGTTTTCCTTCCGTTCATCCTGTCGGCTCAGATACAGGTGGGCAGTTGGAATTTCCACACACCTTTCAGTCTGGTCAACTCAATAGTTGACACACCGTCGAAAGTGTATTTCGTTACACAGGGTTCTTTATTCTCCTACGACAAAGAGGAGCAGGAAACCTATGCTTACACCCCCTCCAACAAACTCAGCGACACCGGGGTGGGGCAGATCTATTATAATCCCGACGGGAAATATCTGTTCATTGCCTACACTAACGGTAACATTGACATTCTCTATGACAATGACCGTGTAGTCAACATGAGCGATATAAAAGATGCCGTGCTGACAACACTTAAAACCATAAACGGCGTGAGTTTCGTTGATGGAAAAATCTATGTGGCGACGGAGTTCGGTGCAGTCATTTATGATGATAAAACCCACACCGTCAAAGAATCAGGAATTTACAACAAGAAAATCAACTCATTCACAAAAGTAGGCGACCACTATGTGATAGCCAACGGCGACGGTCTTTTCTATGCCAAGGATAATGTCAGGATAAACAATCTGGGCAACTTCACCAAAATTAACGATAGAGTCTACAACGAGATTGTCCCGCTGGAAAACAACCGCGGATTGCTCCGTCCGTCCTATGACTTATCTGTTGCCAATTTTGATTTTGATAACGGTAAAATGAATGTGGAAACATCGTTCGGCAAAAGTTACGCCTACACGAATCCTGTCGGAAAATATGCCGACGGATATTATTTCTCCAACGGCACTACCGTTGCCGTGTATGACAAGACAACGGACGAGACCTCGTTGAGATATGTACCTGCCGACTCAAAACTCTATCGTCAGCAACTTGGGTTCTGGAGCAGTCCTGACAATATATGGACATCATGTGTGGAAGGAGTGGCTAACGTAAGATGGGATGATGACAATGAACTCACCTATCTGACCGATTATTTTACTTTGGGTGACTTCACCGTCCGTCCGATTGATGTTCTGATATCCGACAACTTCGGACGTGTGTTAGCAACTTCGGTCAGTATCACGCGTAAAAACAGTGTTTACTACGAGCCAAACACAGAACAGCCTTATCGTAAAGCAACCAACATAAACATCATTGACACTGACGGCAATATAAAGGATGTGACGCCTGAGAATCTGCCCAACCCATATTCCACAAACAGATTTACGAGTTTTGAGCCAAAATCAGGGTCAGGCAGAATGAGTATGGGATCAAGTGTGTGTCCACATCCAAAGAATCCCGACATAATGTTTGCAGGCAACCGCTACGACGGATTATATAAAATATCCGTAAGCGAGGGTTTCAAGCAAATCTATACTCCTGAAAACAGCAAAGTGCTGTGGGATGGCTGGCAGTCCTACGTCGGACAGTGTGATTTTGACGGTAAGGGTAACCTGTGGGTGAGCCAGTTCGTCAACAGTGGCAAGGAAAGCAAGAACATCAATCTTATCATGCTCCCCGCTGACAAGGTTGACAAGGATGAAACAACCATTGATGACTGGAAAGCCATAGAAACAGAAATCTTCATAGGTCTGGACCCTATGGTGACCGCATGCAAGGAAAGCAACATTGTATGTCTTTTCTCAAGTAACGGTGATCAGGAAGGTGGCATTGTTTTCTATGACACCCGAGGCACCACCGACACATCGGATGACCGTCAGCAACGCTATACCTCCTACATCGACCAGGACGGAAAACAGTTCTCACCGCTCTACACCACATGTGTTGTTGAGGTTGAGAACGGCAAACTATGGGTTGGTACGGACGACGGTGTGTTTGAAATACCAAATCCCTCATCAATGATAGGAGAGGGACGTGTCAACCGACTGAAAGTACCCCGTAACGACGGAACAGGTCAGGCCGATTACCTCATGGGAAGCCAGATGGTGATGGATATAGCCAAAGATGCATCAAACAACAAATGGATAGCCACCCAGGAAGGAGGTCTGTTCCATGTCAGCCCTGACGGACGCACTATACTCAAGAATTTCACTACTGAGAATTCACCCCTTCCATCCAATAAGGTGTTGAGCGTGGAATGTAGTCCGGTAAGCAATGTGGTGTATATAGGAACAGAAAACGGTTTGTTCGAATACCGTTCTGACACTGCTCCGGCCGAGGATGACTACTCAAATGTGATCGCCTATCCCAATCCTGTGCGTCCGGACTACACGGGCTGGATAACAGTAAAAGGTCTTATGAGTGATTCGCTGGTTAAGATTGCCGACTCGGCAGGTAACATAGTAAGCCAGGGCAATTCCGAGGGAGGAATGTACACCTGGGACGGATGTAATTTCAACGGTGAACGTGTCCGCACCGGCGTCTACTACGTCTATGCATCGCAGTCAGGCGAGTCAGGCAGCAATGCCGTGGTAACAAAAATAATGATAGTGAGATGAACGTAACCCTGAAGTATATAGATGAGGATGACAAATGTTACGGACTGGTTGGAACAGCCGTAGGTATGCTTGTCTATGAGTGTGATGACCATCTGCTTGGACTGTCACTTGACAATGCCGACCCTGATGAGGCGGTGGTCCTTGCATCGGAACACTATTTCTCCGGTAATCCGCAGATGTCGGCGAAAATAGTATGGAACAATCTGCTTAGCCAGTACAGGATGATGGTGGCGATGACAATGTCGAACTATCTTTGCCGCGCACTTGTCCACCGGCATGTCAACTCCATTGATCCGTTTGAGAAAAATCTCTTGCGCCGGATAATTGTGGAGGAGGGACATGACACCTGCCAACTTGACGATGATGAAATCGACACCATGTTCACGTCCGGCTATACCCACCTGCATCGTGTGTTCTCCCACTCCGGTGTCCAGAAGGTTATCCATTCATTTGCTTCGGATCTGCTGCACAAACGTTCCATGGATCATGAAGAGATAGAGAACCAGTTGATGGCTTTACGCATGATCTGACGTAACCACATATTTATAATGTAAAAAAAGGCTGCCACAACCCACGTGACAGCCTTTTCCGCTTATTTAATTATCGAATCAGTATGAACCTTTCAACACGCGTATGGCAGCGTCATAGTCAGGTTCATGGGTTATTTCGTTTACAAGTTCCTCATAAATGATCTTTCTGTCAGTGTCAAGCACAATCACCGCGCGGGCAAGCAGTCCGGCGAGCGGTCCGTCGACCATCTGGAGTCCGAATTGTTGTGCGAAGGTGGGTGAACGGAAAGCCGATGCCGGCACAACGTTCTTTATTCCTTCAGTGGTGCAGAAACGGCTCATGGCAAAAGGAAGATCCATTGAAACACAAAGCACAACGGTGTTGTCAAGTGAGGCAGCCTCTTCATTGAAGCGGCGGACTGACATTGCGCAGATGGCTGTGTCAAGACTGGGGAATATATTGAGTACCACACGCTTTCCTTCATAGTCGGCGCAGGTTATATCTTTCAGATCGGCACCGACCAGATGGTAACAGGGTGCTTTGGTGCCAACCGCAGGCATGGAGCCGTAGGTGTGGCAAGGTGTTCCTTTAAAATAGATTGTTTCCATATATTGTTGTTTTTTTATTCAGAAAAAGTTGCGTTCAGCAGCAGGGTGGGGGAGCATATCCGTTACGCCCGTTACAGAACCGATGTTTTCTCTATAACAACTGTGGATAGCGCTTTGTTGAATCCAATGATGATATCTTTTACAATTCCATCCTCACCCACTATTATGAATGAGGGGGTTGAGGTTACGCCGCAGTCACGTGCCAGCGATTGTGCCGACATCAGAACTTGCTCACCTGCAGCACTTTGTCCGGTGAGTTCACGTACCCCCTCACGGTCGGAACCTATGAATGCGAATATGACGTCGATACTCCTGGGCATCATCTGCTGAGCCTTCCTTATTTCAGATATGGTCTGCGACGCGGTTGCGACAGACGGGTCGATGAAGGCCACTACAACGGGGACCTGGAAGCGATCTGTGCGTCCTCGTGAATAGCGGTGGTTGGAAAGGGTAGGGAGGGAGAACCCGGGAAGATATTTGCCACGCATGGATTCCAGGCTGAAATTGCTTTCGCGGAATTTCTCGAATACCGTGGGATAGCGTGCTATCAGGGCATCCTCAGTCATTCCCTGCGGTTCAGCCTTGTCAGTGCCGGTAAAGCGTATGATGAGCATCTGCTCTGATATGCTTCCCGGATTATTCTCACGCTCTATCTGTACAGGCATGAAGGTCAGTGGATCAAGCACATAAAGAACATTCCTGGCATTGATCCCGTGAATTCTCTGTCGGGCCTTTATCACAGCGGAACTTTTTCCGCGGTAAAGGGTGTCGGGTGAGAATGTGTAACTCCATGTCGAATCCGAAGCCACCGTCTGCAATTCACGGGCGAGCATCTGCGGAAGCATATCAGTGAACTGCGAACTGCTCTGGACGGGATGACGCATCAGAAACGGGATTGAATCCCACCGGAAGTGGTTCTCCTGCAGCCGTTCGTCATTATTGCGGTAGAAATTTCCGTCGTGATAGGCGGTGAAACCTTTTGATGTGCCGTTGTCAGTGGTCAGATTCCAGTCAATCAGATAGTTACAAACATTAAGTGTGTCACCGTTGACTGAAGGAGTGCTCCAGAGTTCAAGATTATATACAATGTCATCGCCCCCTTGCGGAAGTTGCACTGTCACGGTTGCTCCGGAATGATAGTTCCGTGCTGCTGACAAGGAATCAATCACACTTTCTATTCCCCCGGATGCTGCCATCCGGGGAAAAAAAAGTGCTGTCGCCATTAACAAACAAATTTCCCTCTTCATAAACATAATAGTGTGAATATACTATGATAACATCAGTAACAGGGTGTTGGTTCAGGATATGTGGAGTGCAATTTCATATCGTTTACAAAAAAAATGGGGATAAACTTATTTAACAACTAAAAAATATGTAATTTTGCGGAAGAAAAAGGTCAGTCAGATTGAGACTGTGAGGAAATGCCTCCGCTTCAGTGGCGGACAAACGTTCCGGAAGCAGGAAAATGCTGATGAAACAACCCTGCATCAATATCTTGTTTACCATTCTAATCATCATGCAATGACAAAGTTAACGAAGGATCTATGGCTTAACATACGTGATTATTTTTTCATAGTGTTCGGAATATTCCTTTACGGATTCGGATTCTCGGCATTCCTTAATCCGGAGGGTGTGGTCATAGGCGGCATGGCCGGATTGGGACAGGACATATATTATCTCACATTACGTTTGTTCGGCTGGGGTGTTCCGGTTGCCATAACAATGTATGTGGTTAATCTTACCCTCCTTGCCTTCGCATATAAAATAGTTGGAAAACAGTTTGTTATCCGCACGGTTTTCGGAGCGACCGTCATATCGCTCATGATTGGTCTGATGGTACCATTCTTTCCCGAACCGCTGGTTCACGGTCAGAAGTTCCTCAGTGTCATCCTCGGAGGTATACTTTGTGGTGTTGGTATAGGAATGGCGTTCGTGCATAACGGTTCTACAGCCGGAACGGATATAGTCGCTGCAATGGTGTCAAAGAAAACCAATGTCAGCATAGGCCGCATGATTCAGTATACTGACTTCTTCATCGTCACCGCCATACTTCTGATTGTTCCGGATGCCGATTTCGAGAATGTGGTGTTCGGATATGTCACCATATTCATTGTATCAGGAGTGGCCGACTATATGATCAACACCAACCGTCAGGCCGTGCAGTTCACCATCTTCTCAAAATACTGGCAGGAGATAGCAACCGCAATCAACAACGAGGCCAACCGCGGATGCACTGTAATCAACGGAATGGGATGGTACAGCAAGCATGAGGTTAAGATGCTGATTGTCATGTGCCGCAAGATTGAGTCAGTTACAATCTACCGAATAATCAAAAGCATAGACCGTAACGCGCTGGTCACACAGGCAAATGTGAACGGTGTGTATGGCAAAGGTTTTGATGAGATGAAAGTCAAGATCAATCCTAATGTCCACCATGAACACAATGACCAACCGGATCCGGTGGATAACGAGGAAATCAAAACAGAGAAAGAATCTCTGTAACTTTTGACAAATGCAGCGTCGGACCGAGACAAAAACGTGCCGGAAGCGTTGTAATTTAAAAAAGTTTGAGTAACTTTACCGCATAAAATCAACCGCTTAAGTTTATTTTTCATGAAAAATCATTCTGTCAAGTTTCTGCTGATTGCAATTCTGATGGTTTTTGCGGGCACATTCAGCCTGTCAGCCCAGAAGTCCGATTCAAAAAAGTATATAGTCCGTGGAGTGGCTTTCTACAATCTTGAAAACCTCTTCGATACCATCAACAACAACGGGAAGTATGACCTGGAGTTCTCACCTCAGGGTGCGCGTCAGTGGAACGGAACCAAATATCGCTCAAAACTGGCCAATCTGGCACGTTGCATAGGTTCGATGACAACCTCCACCACTCCTAACGGTCCGGCCATCATAGGTGTGTCTGAAATAGAAAACCGCTCCGTGCTTGAGGATCTGGTGAAAGCGGTTGACGAATATCTTGTCAGCAACGGAAAGAAGCCATGGGGACTTCAGATTGTTCACCATGACTCGCCTGACCGCCGCGGTGTGGATGTGGGTATGCTATACAATCCACGTCAGTTCCGCGTTTTAGGTGTATCCAACGCCCGTCTTGACATAGGTTTCCCCACCCGTGACCAGTTGTGTGTCAACGGTGTGCTTGCCGGTGACACAATCAATGTGATAGTAAACCACTGGCCCTCACGTCTGGGCGGTCAGGAACAGTCATCACCCAACCGTGAGGCTGCAGCGGCCCTGTGCAAGAAAACATCGGAAGAGATTTGGGCTTCACATCCATCACAACCTGTCATTATAATGGGTGACCTCAATGATGACCCTCAGGACAAGTCATGCGCCAAGGTGTTAGGAGCGAAACGTGATCAGAAAGATGCTGAACTGCACGGATTCTACAATCCATTCTGGCGTGTGCTTGACAAAGGTATAGGCACTCTTGCCTACAAGAGTTCATGGAATCTTTTTGACCAGATAATTGTGTCAGGTCAACTCCTGCCGGACAATCAGCCTAAAGACTCCAACAGTCTGGAATACTGGAAGTGTCAGGTGCTCAATTTCGATTTCCTCAAGGATACCAAAGGTACCCGTGAAGGTTATCCGCTGCGTACCTTTGCCTCAGGTGTGTTCCTTAACGGATATTCTGACCACTTCCCTACTGAGATATTCCTGCGCAAGGAGATTCAGACCAGGAATTAACACGGATTCTCAGCGGATGCAATCAATCATGCCTCCAGTCTGTGTTTCCAACTTCAGTCTGATATGATTGAGAAATCCCGCCATATCGCCATTATTGATTTCGTCAAGGTTCCGGCCTTGATGACGGTCATTCTCATTCATTGTAATTTCACGGAGGATCATTATTCCGCTGCATTGCGGCATGCACCGCAGTTCAATATCCTTCTTGAGTTTCTGCAGCGCAACATCTATTCCGTTGCGGTGCCGCTGTTTTACTTCATTTCAGGTTATCTTTTCTTCCGTGACGGCGTTCCGGATACCGGCGGTTACATGGCCAAGTGGAAGCGCCGGATTCACTCACTGCTCATTCCATACCTGCTATGGAATATAGCAGGACTGCTGCTGTTTCTGTTAAAGAAAACCCCTGCACTGGAGTGGCGGTTTCCGCTCTATTCTGACATGCATGTTGACCTTGTCACGTTGTTGAAAGGGTTCTATATCCTTCCCGTGGAAGATGCCGTGGGACCTTATGATTTTGTCCTTTGGTTTATCCGTAACCTCCTGATTATTCTCCCCTTCACCCCGGTGATAGGCTATATGTTCCGGTATCTGAGATTCATGGGACTTATTGTCATAATAGCCATTGGATGGTGGTGGGAGTTCGAGTACTATTCCATCGGTGCGGGATTCATGTTTTTCAGTATCGGCGGTTATTGCGCCCTGCTGATTCCTGACCTTCAGACCATTGTGAGGCATACGGGCCTTGTTCTTGCGGTGTGGATTATCTGTATATGCGGGCAGTATTTGGCCGGAACTGCCTGGATGGAGGCAGCGGCAACCGTGGCGGGGATATTTTTCTTCATATCCGTGGGCGGATGGTTTGTTGAAAAAGGATTCCGTTGGCCGCAAGTCATCACCACCTCACTTTTCTTTGTATATGCCTGCCATGGTCTTTATGCCTCCGTTGTCAGGTCAGCGGTGGCGGGCATCATCAACCCTGCAGGAAACCTAACATCACTGCTATGTTATCTGATGATATTCTCGGTTGATGTTGCGGTAGCGCTGCTGTTGTATCTGCTCATGAGGAGATTTGCACCGAAATTGACAGCGGTTCTCTCAGGCGGCAGATGATCAAGCGGGTCTAAGAATCCGCCATCCTTGCGGGTAGAGATTATTGCTGCGGTTTCCGAGATTTTTCACAAAACCGAGCGGAAAGCCTCCGTAGTTGACCGTGACGAATCCCCGGTCAGTGTTATCAGGAAGTTTTATGGAGTCACGCCGCAGGTATGTCAGCGCATCCTCCAATGTCAGTTCAACCCCGGGGAAAGCATCCTTAGATAACAACGGCGACATTGCGAGCGCATGCTCCGGAATCAGATCCTTCCCTTTCACCGTAGCAACGGCCACACCGGCCTGAATCACACGGCAATGCCGACGGATGATGTCAAGTTGTGGAAGATAATGTTTTGGGAAAGCCGTAATCAGATCGTTATTGACAGTAAGCATGTAGTTATGCGGTTCGGAAATCCACTGTTCACATTGGGCTGTTATTTTGTCAGGACGGGTGTTTGAACGGGTTTTCTCCTTCTTTTTCTTATTGTCATTCAGCGAAGAGTGTTCAGTGATATCACCCGGTTTACGCATCACCGCCATAAAAAGTCCTTCGCCCCGCACCAGATGTGGCATAAAGCGGTAACACTCCATTCCGTTGCGTGGGCGGCTGACGAGTATTCCTGACTCTTCGGGTAAATCCACAGAAACCGATTCCATGCCGTAGTTATCCGCCATCCATTCCACCATACGTTCATTCTCTTCCTTGTTGAAGGTGCATGTGGAGTAGATAAAGTATCCGCCGGGTTTCAGTGATGCCATGAGATTGCTGACAATTTGCCGCTGACGTTCAACACATTCGTCCACTAAACCGGGAGACCATTGCGAAACGGCTTCAGGGTCTTTTCTCATCATCCCTTCGCCGGAGCAAGGCACATCGGCCGCCACAATATCAAACATCCCGTCAATTCTGCGGAACGCTGCGGTGTCGCCTTGAGTGACGATAATGTCGGGATATCCCCATTTCACGAGATTTTCACGTAGTACACCGGCTCGCCGGGGGTCAAACTCGTTTGCCACCACAAGGGATCCGGCAGGGAGAGCGTCAATTGCTGCAGTGGTTTTTCCTCCGGGGGCGGCACATGCATCCATGTAGGTCAGCGGTGCTGAGGATTGACACAGTTGCCTGATGACAAGATGTATGAACATCGACGATGCATCCTGCACGTAGATTCTTCCCTGATGAAGTTCAGGTGCAAGAGTGAACAGCGGACGCACCGGCAGATACACACCGTTTTCACACCAGGCCACCGGTTCCGCACCTTCCCATGGCACAACGGCTGGTTTGCGAGGATTAACGCGAAGCGACACCACCGGGTCAGTGGCGGTGATGGCATCCAGCAGTTTTGCCGGATCGGTGATGTCCGAAAGGGTTCCGGTGATAAGTGATATGAAATCGCTGTTCAGTGTCATAAATATGTGATCGTCTATGAAAGTTGCTTGAGTGCGGCCGCCAGTTGGTCAGGGCATGAGGTGGATTTGTTGCCGCATGTGATACCTTCAAGCCGTTCAATGACTTCATTCACCTGCATACCTTTCACCAGCATGCTGATACCTTGGGTATTGCCGTTGCAACCGCCATGGAAAATCACTGATTCCACGGAGTTGTCATCGTTCACCACAATGTCGATCCGGCGCGAGCATGTGCCGGTGGTAATGTAATTGATAGTTTTCATAAAATGGTTCTCAGAAATTTCAGCCGCAGATACGGCAGTTGATAATCGCTTCTACCCTGAACATTGCGCGGATGTCGGAGCGGTCAACCTCCATATCGTCATAATTGGGGTTGGCGCTGTGCAGCACAACCTTTTCGCGTAACTCAGGATGACGTCTGACATACTTTACCATCCGGAAATCATCGGTTACCACAACATAGATCTGTCCCCAGAAAATGGTATCGGTGTTTACCACGGGACGTAGTGCAATCATGCCTCCGTCAATGATGTCGGGGGTCATGCTGTCGCCGCTGACGCGTACTATAAGAGTGTCCGGAGATAAGCGAGGAAGCGACACATATCCGGTTATACGGTCGGCGGTCAACTGCATTTCAAGAGGTGTGCAACCGGCAGTGACATCGATGTCATAAACCGGTATGCCTCCGTTGGGTCTGCCCTGTTCGGCAGGCTGGTCCATCACCGGAAGCACCATCCCGGCATTCTTGCTGAAAGGCACGTCATCACCGTCACGTAGCCACTGCTTGCTCACACCCATATCTACTACAATACGGTTGATAAGTGAGTCTGACACAGCCAGTTTGCCACTGAGGTGTTTCGACAGGTTTGAAGGGTCTATCGACAGCATGCGGGCAAATTCGGCCTGGGATTTGCCGCTGAGTTTGATCAGATACCTTATCCTTCCTATAATTGCTTGCTGGTTGTTATCTTTCATGTTGCAAATATACAACAAAAATATGGTTTTGTCAAGGTAAAATTACCTTTTGGTGATTTCCCAGCATGCTACGGCAGCCGCTGCCGCCACATTGAGTGAATCAACGGAGTGGGCCATTGGTATGCAAACCGTGTAGTCTGCGCCGCTGATGACGCTGTCAGCAAGCCCATCACCCTCGGTTCCCATTATCAGGGCGAGTTTCGGTTCATTGCGCAGAGCGGGATCATCGATATTGACGGAGTCAGTGCGCAGGGCCATGGCAGCCGTACGGAAACCGTTGCGGCGCATATCATCGTTAGGGTCATCTATCCAGGTCCAGGGCACCAGAAAAACCGATCCCATGGAAACGCGTATGGAGCGGCGGTTAAGAGGGTCGCAGGAACTGCGTGTGAGCAATACGGCATCAATTCCAAGCGCGGCGGCCGAGCGAAAGATAGCCCCGATATTGGTGGTGTCTACAACAGAATCAATCACCACTATGCGCCGGGCGTCCCTGCAAATCACCTCAGGTTGGGGAGGCGCCGGGCGACGCATGGCACATAGCACACCACGGGTCAGTGTGTAGCCGGTCAGGGAGGCGAGCAGTTCGCGGTCACCCGTGAATACCTCCACATTCTCCGGCAAACTTTCAATAATATCTGCGGCATCACCGGAGATATGCTTCTCCTCGCAGAGAAGTGCCACAGGAACATATCCTGCCTGCAGTGCCACCCTGATCACCTTCGGACTTTCGGCAATGAATATACCCTTTTCCGGCTCCAGCCTGTTGCGTAACTGAGCCTCCGTGAGAGTGGCAAAGATGGCTACCCGTGGGTCATCAAGTGAAGTGATCCTTTGTATATTCATTTCAAATCAGATCATAATTTTATATTGTGCCCCAGGTGGAGCGGTCAAGGTTGCGGTAGGATATCGCTTCCATTATCTGCTCTTTTCCCACGGTTTCAACCCCGTCGAGGTCGGCAATGGTGCGGGCCACCTTGAGAATGCGGTCGTAGGCACGTGCGGAGAGATCGAATTTCTTTATGGCTGCTTCCAGGCGTTGCATCCCCTCGGCATCGGGCATGGCAAATTGACGGAGCATGGCCGGCGTCATCATGGCGTTGCAGTGAACATCCCTGCATGAGGCAAACCGTTCCTGCTGTATTTTGCGTGCTGCAATGACTCTGCGGCGTATGCTTTCGCTGGCTTCGGCCGGTTCGGTATCAGAGAGTTCCTTGAACGGTACCGGGAAAATCTCCACCTGAAGGTCTATGCGGTCAAGAAGTGGGCCGGAAATGCGGTTGAGGTATTTCTGTACCGCTCCCGGAGGACAGTTGCAATGTTTCGTGGGATGATTATAATAACCGCAGGGACAGGGGTTCATTGAGGCCACGAGCATGAATCCGGCAGGGTAATCAATGGTGTATTTGGCGCGTGAGATGGTTATGTGACGATCCTCCAACGGCTGACGCATAACTTCCAGGACGCCACGGCTGAATTCCGGAAACTCATCAAGGAAAAGCACCCCGTTGTGGGCCAGTGAAATCTCACCCGGCATCGGGTCTGTGCCACCTCCTACGAGTGCCACCGGCGAGATGGTGTGGTGAGGCGACCGGAACGGACGGCGCGTCATCAGCATGGAGCCACGCTGAAGTTTGCCTGCCACGGAATGGATTTTAGTGGTTTCAAGTGCCTCGGCAAGCGTGAAGGGGGGCAGTATGGTGGGCACACGTTTGGCCATCATGGACTTACCTGCCCCGGGAGGACCTACAAGCAGTATGTTATGACCGCCGGCGCATGCCACTTCCAGCGCACGTTTGACCGTTTCCTGTCCTTTGACATCAGAGAAATCGAGCCCGGCAATATCATCTCCTTTCTCAAATTCAGCGCGTGTGTCAATAACGGTGGGTTTGACAGTGCCTTCTCCCGTGAGTATTTCAAACACCTCCTGCAGATGGCTCACTCCGTACACATCCAGACGGTTGACTACGGCCGCCTCACGGACGTTCGCTGCCGGGAGAATCATTCCCTTGTAGCCTTTTGCGCGAGCCATTATGGCCATTGGGAGCGCACCTCTGACGGGGAGTACGGAACCGTCGAGCGCAAGTTCACCCATAAGCAGATACCCTTCGAGGGTGGGTACGGTGACCAGTCCGGAAGCCACGGAAATACCTACGGCTATGGGGAGGTCATAGGCGGAGCCTTCTTTGCGTACATCAGCCGGCGACATGTTCACCACCACGTGGTGGCGCGGAAACTCCATTCCTAATTGCTTCAGCGCACTGCGCACGCGTTCCTGACTCTCCTTTACAGCCGCGTCAGGGAGTCCGACTATGGCCACGCCGATTCCTTTGTCAACAGATACCTCAATGGTAACTTCAATAGCGTCAATCCCCTGGACCGCCGCCCCGTAGGTCTTTACAAGCATGACTCACGCAGTGTTTTTATGGCGTTATCGAATGAATTCCCTTTATATATCACTGTACCCAGAGAATCAAGGAGCACCACTGCGGGCACCTCCTCCAGTCCGAACTGCCGCAGGGCGGGGGAACTGACTGATCCCGGCATCCACAACTCTTTCCCCTTAATGTCGCTGTCAGCCAGCGGCTTTTTCCATTTGGCTGTGTCAACGGCAAGCGACACGTTCAGTATGGCAACCTTCTGTTTCCTGTCAGCGGCAATGCTGTTGAGCGAGTCCTTGACCGCAGCAGTGAAAAAATCGCGGTTGTCATAGAACATGATCAGCGTGGCGTCATAGTTGGCCGGATTCACGGTGGTCATAGAGTCACCGGGGGTGTACATCTGCAGCGGCTTGATGAGATTGATGGTGTCAGTGACCGCACGTTGCAGCATGGCGGTATATCCGGCAGTGATCTGCGATGGACGGGCCTTGGGGTCAAGAGTGGCAAGCAGAGAGTCGGCGCGCTGAGGACAATTTTTCAGGTCATAATGTAAAGCCAGAACCATGGCCGAGGCCATATCCCGGTTATTTCCTGCCATGAACTTTTCTACAGCCATATTAAGTGAGTCGGACGCTCCGGCAGCCACAAGATTGTAGTTTTCCTTGACGAACGATGCATATTTCTCGCTTGCCGCATTCCCCGAGACTTCCATCATCACCGGACGTCCGGAAAAAAATTTCACCGTTATGGCATCACCGTTCTCAGCCATCAGGTAACCGATGGGTGTGCCCTGGTTTGTGGAGACGGCTATCAACACCGGACGTGACGCCCGGCCCTCATACTGGAACTTGCCGTCAAGTGCCGTAGCCATACCGGTCTTGAGCCGGTCACCGTCGTAGTAATATAATTTCAGGGAACGGGTGCCCATTCCCTCCACTTCACCGTTGATACGGAAGGTATCACCCCCTCCGCATGCGGAAAGCAACAGGGTGGCAACCACGGACAATATAGCAAAAAATGTTTTCATTGGAAAATGTATTTATCAAAGCAAAGATAACAGAATTATTTTAGAAACCATTTAAATTTATGAGATAAAAATTAAGAGTGTGTTTGGATTTAAAGATATTTTTGGCAAGTTTCTTGAATGAATATAAAAAAGACTGCGGACATCAGGGTGTCAACAGTCTTTTTGCGAGGGAGCGGCAAACGGGGCTCAAACCCGCGACCCTCAACTTGGGAAGAGTTGAGTTGCTACGCCTTTACGCCGCGAAGCGGTGTAAAGCAACACCCTAATCTCGGGTGCTGTTTATGAAAATAATAAATTATGTTTGGTTGTTATTGGCGTGATATAGTGAAATCTTCACCATCGTTATCATAAAGTCGAATAGTATTCTTATTTTTCCATTCAACAGATAAGATTTCGGTTTCGCCAAAATTCCATTTGATAGTTAACACGGGTTTAGTGTAAACATAATGGAAACTATCGCCATTCTCTCCATACCATCCATTCGCTCCTTTCCATAATGTAGCACCTGTCCCATCCGCATTAAAAATATAGATGTTTTCATAGACATCTCCATCATCAACACCTTTTTCAATCCATTTACCGACAATTGAATCGTCATAAATCTCATCGTCATCATTGCTACATGAAGCGAAGTTAATACAAGTAAGCACTGTAAAAAGTACCACTGCAAGAAATTTTAATTTCTTCATTTTTTATTAATTGTTCTGTTGTTCCTCAACCCTCTAAGGAACAGTTACTTTACAAAAAAGGTGTGAGGATTGTATTTGCTTTATCCTTAGTTCAGGCTCTCGCATTGCCTATGCAGTGGATAAAACAATAGCCCCACACCGATTTTGCTATATTCCGCCACTCACGGCTGGGTATATGCAATCAGTGTAGGTGCTATTGCCAATCATCTTCACTGCATATCAAATTTGCGAGATTTGAACTAAGAAGATAATTTCAATAACACCTTTCGTTATTATGTTGATTTGTCAAGCCAACTCTTTGGCTCTAAATCAAGTGCAAAGTTACGAAATAATATTATTGTTGGGGCTGTTTCAGAAGTTTTTTTTGCATGATTGTGAAATAGATTCATTTGATGTATGAAATCAGTATGAATATTAGCCAAACTATGCTAAATGTCACCAATGGGGCGATGCAGATGCCAATAATAAAAAATAGAGCGAATCCTATCCCGCCAATTCAATAATTTTGAATGTCTTTATTTGCCATATTTTAAAGATTAAAAGGGAAGAGGGACACACATTGCTGAATGTCCCCCTGATTCGTGTTAGTCGATAAACCAAGCATAACGGTTATCGCCATGAAGAGCGGAGTTGATACCTAAAGCCATTTCAGTGGCATTAAGAGAGCGGTCAAGAAAACTATCAATGTAATTGCTCTTGTTTGCTCCCGTAAGTAGGTTGTAGAACTTCCACATCAATGTCAACTAATAAAAAACTGACAAAAAACCGGAGTTAATTGTCAGATGTTCAATAGAGCGGCAAACGGGGCTCGAACCCGCGACCCTCGGCTTGGGAAGCCGATGCTCTACCAACTGAGCCACTGCCGCACATCTGAATTTCATTGCAAATTTAGCGTGATAATCTGAATTATCAAAATATATAAGCAAAAAAACCTCACAAAAAGATATATTATCGCACTCTTCAGTTTGATTCATCGGGCGTTTACATAGCCCGAACCAAACCGAACTGACTCTCCGACTTTTGATGTACGGTTACTGTCGGAGACATTTTTATGTGGTTAAGTTTTTTCTACTGACGTACAGTAAGTTCTATCTCCGACATGTATCCGTTATTGTCTCCGACAAGTGACATGTTTATAAACGGGGAAGACCTCTCTTATTACATAAACCAGCCAAATGTGGTATAAAATTATGAGATTTGGCTGCCTGATGTAAGTAAATATCGTTGTTGTGTCATTGAACAATGAGTACGATCGTCTTTGGGTTACTTACATCACGCAGCCAAATGTGGTGTAAAAATATAAGATTTGGCTATGTGATGTAAGAAAAATTTTGTATTTTTGCAGTCTAAATGATATCTTATATGCTGATAGGAAGAGAAAAAGAGATACAGGAACTTCGACAGGCCTACGATTCAGACGAGTCTAAGTTTGTCGCTGTATTTGGACGCCGTAGAATTGGTAAGACCTATCTTGTCAGGGAAGTCTTTCAAGATAACTTTGCATTTACTTATTCTGGAATGGCTCAGGCTTCGACAAAGGAACAATTGCAACGATTTTATCTCACTCTTAAAGATCGTGGATTCAAAGGCGGCTCATATCCGAACAACTGGATAGAGGCATTTTATATGTTAGAGCAGTATCTTAAGGGTCTTCCCGATAAGAAAAAGGTTGTGTTCTTGGATGAATTGCCTTGGATGGATGGTCCTAAATCAAGTTTTATGACTGCCTTTGAGAATTTTTGGAATGCATGGGCATCCGCGAGAAAAGACATACTCCTTATTGTATGTGGATCAGCAACCTCTTGGATGGTTAAGAAGATACTAAAGAATAGAGGTGGCTTGCATAACAGACTGAACAATCAAATTCACTTACAGCCGTTTAATCTGCATGAGTGTGAGTTATATGTTAAAAGTATAAATCTCCCAATGGAACGGCAAGAAATTATGGAGGCTTATATGATTTTGGGTGGCATACCATTTTATTGGTCGCTACTCAACAAGTCGTTAAGTTTGCCACAGAATGTAGACGCATTGTTCTTTGGGAAGACTCCTAAACTGGGGAATGAGTTTAATGAGTTATATTCATCATTATTCAAACAGCCCGAGCCATATCTGGATATCATAACTGTATTAGCCAAAAAGAAGGTCGGAATGACCCGCGAAGAGATAATAGAAAACTCAAACCTGATTACAAACGGACAGTTGACCAAGTATTTGGAAGATTTAGAGAATTGCGGTTTTATCCGTAAGTATCAGGCAATAGGCTCTAAAACAAAGAACTCTCTCTATCAACTTATAGATAACTTCACTCTGTTCTACTTCAAGTTTATGGAAGGTCGCAAGAATACTGATACTAATTACTGGTCTAAGATACAGACTGCGCCTACATATCACAACTGGTGTGGACTCGCGTTCGAGCGTGTATGTCTTTTGCATTCAGAGCAGATAAAGAAGGCTCTTGGAATAAGCGGTGTAATCACAAACGAATACTCATGGCGTACCGCTGCTAATGATGAGCATCCCGGAGCGCAGATTGATCTGTTAATTGACCGCAGTGACAAGGCAATAAACCTTTGCGAAATAAAATATTCCGACGGCCCATATACCATTGACAAGAAATATATGGAGAATCTGCGCAATAAAGCATCACTATTCCGCCAACTGACAAAGACACGCAAAGGAATCGCCCTGACCATGATAACAAGTTCCGGACTTGTGAAGAACTCCTATTCAATGAACAGCATCCATTCGCAAATAACAGCCGATGATTTGTTTGCTGACGCATAAAACACGAATACAATAGTAAGATAATAATGAATCAAACTGATAAAGATATAGAACAGCGTATCAAAGTTACTGACGCTGTCCAGAAATATAATGAGAATCCAACACCGGAAAATTCATCCAAATTTTTGGTGGAACTTGCAAAACTTGGAATTGTTTGGTCAAATAATACCGAAGAAGAAAAAGAGGCGGCTAAAGCAAATTCACCTCTTACCCCCGGACTTGAAAATGTTCTGCACTTTGCATACAAAGTCTCGGAATAAATTATTATCTTTGTGTTTTATAAAAAAAAACGAACGTGAAATACCTCCAAAAGATAATTGAATTTTTTAAGAACCATCCCATTATCAGGAATTTAGTGATCATCTGCATCACCGGCTGGGTGATTTTGGTTGCGGCAATGTTTTTCCTTGACAGTTGGACGCGCCATGGCGAGGTTGCCGTGGTGCCGATGGTCAAGGGGCTTACGCTTGATGAGGCCGGCAAGGTGCTCAAAGAGAATGGGATGAACTATGAGTTGACTGACTCGATCTATGACCGCAGTTATCCTCCGGGAACCGTGGTTGAGCAGTCGCCGCGTGCGAATGCCAATGTCAAGCCCGGACGTATGGTTTATCTTACCATAGTTGCTTTCGCGCCGCGTCTGGTGACCGTTCCCCCGTTCATGAACGTTTCGGTGCGCGAGGGACGGGCAATGTTCGAGGGTTTGGGTTTCAAGGAGGTCAGGGTAGTTGAGGTGGAGTCAGAGTACAAGGATCTTGTGCTCGGTGCGAAAGCCAACGCTACGTCTCTCAGGGCGGGACAGCGTGTGCCGCAGTCAGCCGTTATTACCCTGGAGGTAGGTAGCGGCTACACCGTGCAGGAGTCTGATTCAACAGCCACCGACCCATCTATCGCTGACTATATAAAAGATTATTTCAATGCCGACTGACGATTATATTGACGACGCGGACCTTGATGTCGCCATCGAAGCCTCCGATGAAGCCGGTGAACTTGACGGCGAGATCGACGGCACGGGAATGTATGAGCATTTCCGGTTTGTGGCTGATAAAGGGCAGGCACTGCTACGGGTAGACAAGTTTCTGGTGGCAAAGATGCAGAAATCTTCGCGCAACCGCATTCAGCAGGCTGCCGAAGCGGGATGTATCCTTGTGAACGGCCGGCCGGTAAAGAGCAACTATAGGGTGAAGCCTGACGATGTTGTTTCAATCGTCATGGACCGCCCTAAGTATGAACTTGAAATCATACCTGAGGATATCCCTCTTGACATAGTTTATGAAGATGACGCCCTGCTGGTGGTTAACAAGCCTCCGGGGTTGGTGGTGCATCCCGGTCATGGAAATTATTCCGGAACGCTTGTGAATGCGCTGGCGTATCATTTCCGCAACAACCCCGACTATGATGTCAATGACCCTCGCATGGGGCTTGTTCACCGCATAGACAAGGACACATCCGGTTTGCTTGTGGTGGCAAAGACTCCTGATGCCAAAACCCATCTGGGAAAGCAGTTCTTCAACAAGACCACCAAACGTGAGTATGTGGCGGTGGTGTGGGGAATACCTTCTCCTGACAACGGCAGGATTGAGGGAAACATAGGTCGTTCGTTGCGCGACCGCCTGCAGATGGAGGTGTTTCCCGTGGGAGGTGACTATGGCAAACATGCCGTAACCCATTACGCCGTACTTGAAAAACTGGGATATGTCAGCGTGGTGAAATGTGTTCTTGAAACCGGACGCACGCATCAGATCCGCGTTCACATGAAACACATAGGCCACCCGCTGCTCAATGACTCCCGCTATGGGGGCGACAAGATCCTGCGTGGCACAACTTCAGCCAAATACCGCCAGTTCGTCCAGAATTGTTTTGATATATGCCCCCGGCAGGCTCTACATGCCCGTACGCTCGGATTCGTGCACCCCGTCACCGGAAAAGAGATGTTCTTTGAATCCGAAGTGCCGGAGGATATGACAAAGATGATAGAGCGCTGGCGAACACTTACAACCTGACAAAGAAAACATAAAACCCAAGAATATGAACACAGTAATTTCAGAACGCATCGGCATGGTGCAGAACAGGCTCCGTGAAAAGGGAGTTGCCGCTGTCATCATTCCCCAGACTGATCCCCATCAAAGTGAATATATTGCATCACACTGGCAGGTGCGCCGTTTCCTCAGCGGATTTACCGGTTCTGCCGGTTCGCTGGTGGTGCTCCGTGACGCCGCATATCTGTGGACTGATTCACGCTATTTTCTCCAGGCCGCACAGCAACTCGAGGGTACACCCGTGGTGCTGATGAAAGACGGACTGCCTGAGACCCCCTCCATTCCTGCATTTCTGAGGGAAAACCTCTCCAAAGGTGATAAGGTTGGTGTTGACGGCTGGATTTTCTCAATCTCAGAAACCGGCTTGCTCGCTGACGGTGTGGGGAGCGATATAGAGGTGGTGACCGATTTTGATGTTACCGATGATATCTGGACTGATCGTCCCGAACTCCCGGATGACAAAATCTTTATCCATGAGAATAAATATGCAGGTGAGGATGCCGCCCGGAAAATGGAGCGTATAATGGCCAAGGTGAAGGAAACCGGCGCTGACTCAATCTTCATCTCCGCACTTGACGACATTGCGTGGACCCTCAACATCCGTTCATGCGACGTCAACTGCAACCCGGTGGCCACAGCGTTTCTTTTCCTCTCTGATGACAAAAAAATATTGTTTACCAATCCCGTCAAGGTCGATGACCACGTGACCGCATATCTTGCAGAACGTGGGGTGACCGTTGAACCATACGCCTCCGTGGGTTCATTCCTGGCCGGTGCCAAAACCTATTCTGTTCTTATTGATAAGGTAAAAACCGCAGTGCGCGTCAAGGACCTCCTTGCTGACAGCGTTATTGCACCCTCTCCCGTGGCAATGATGAAAACCATCAAGAATGATGTGCAGATTCAGGGCGTACACTCTGCTATGCTCAAGGACGGCGCCGCTCTGGTAGGGGCTTTCCGTGAGATTGAGGAGCGTGTGGCGTCAGGGGTTACTACAACGGAACTTGATGTTGCAGATATTCTCACAAAACATAGGTCCAAACAGCCTCTTTATTTCGACGAATCTTTCGAGACCATCGCCGGATACGGTCCCCACGGTGCCATAGTGCACTATTCCGCAACCGAGGAGTCAAGCGTGGAGATAGGAACCGACTCACTGCTGCTCATAGACTCAGGTGCACAATATCTTGACGGCACCACCGACATCACCCGCACAATAGCCCTGGGTGAACCTACCGCCGAACAGAAACGTCATTTCACTCTGGTGATGAAAGGACACATTGCCCTCGGCTCACAGATGTTCCCCGAAGGAACCCGCGGAGACCAACTCGATGCTCTTGCACGTCAGTTCCTCTGGAACGAAGGTATGAGTTATCTCCATGGGACAGGTCACGGTGTAGGGTTTTTCCTCAATGTGCACGAAGGTCCCCAGAGCATACGCCTGAACCACGTCAACGTTCCTCTGCTCCCCGGCATGATCACCTCAAACGAGCCCGGTTTATATATTGAAGGACTCCATGGCATACGATGCGAGAACCTTGTGCTTACTGTGCCTGCGGTGACCAACAACTTCGGTAACTTCTACAAGTTCGAGACCCTGACTCTGTTCCCGTTTGATCTACGCCTGTTCGACACCTCTCTGATGTCACCTGCCGAAATCCTTTGGCTCAACAACTATCATAAGCGCGTACGCGAAAGTCTGCTCCCCATGCTTACAGATGCCGCGGACCGCGAATGGCTAACCGAAAAAACACGCGAACTCTGATTATGGCACTGATTATTCCCGTACGCGGCTTCACTCCCGAGATTGGAGAAGGCTGCTTCCTGGCTGAAAATGCCACTATCATCGGTGACACCGTCATCGGCAAAGACTGTTCCATCTGGTTCAACACCGTGCTTCGCGGCGACGTGAACTCCATCCGCATAGGCGACCGTGTGAACATCCAGGACGGCTCGGTTCTCCACACCCTGTATCAGAAATCAACCATTGAAATCGGTAACGATGTCTCCATCGGACACAACGTCACCGTTCATGGAGCCAAAATCCGTGACTACGCGCTGATAGGCATGGGTGCCGTTGTTATGGATGATGCCGAAGTTGGTGAAGGTGCTCTGGTTGCTGCCGGTTCAGTAGTGCTGAGCCGCACAAAAATTGGTCCTCACGAACTTTGGGGAGGCGCACCGGCCAAATTTATCAAGATGGTAGAGCCTGAAAAGGCAAAAGAGATGAACATCAAGATAGCCAAAAACTATCTGATGTACTCCAAGTGGTATGAAACACCTGAAGAACAAACCCCGGAAACGGAAAAATAACTGAAACTGAAGAATTTATTTTGCATTATCAAAAAGTTTTACTAACTTTGCCCCGCTAAAAAAGAATCTTATAAACAAAACAAATCCAAACAAAGAAAAATGATTATTGTACAAGTAAAAGAAGGCGAAAACATCGAAAAAGCACTTAAGAAATTCAAACGCAAATTTGAAAAAACCGGTATCGTTAAAGAACTGCGCAGCCGCCAGGCATTTGAAAAACCCTCTGTGGCTAACCGCAAGAAAATGATGAAAGCCGTTTACGTGCAGAAACTTCGCTCTGTTGAAGAGTAATCCGTAAGTCAAACCAATTAAAGTCTATTCTTTTCATAGACAATTTAGAAAGGAGTTGTTTCACTTACAGGAAAACCTCGTATAACACTTTTACGCCTTAATCACGTGGAGCGGTCTCATATATTATTAATTATATGTACGCGCGTGACGGATTTCCTTCATGGGAACAGAGGCACAATATAAAATAAACTCAAGCCGGAGTCACCGTTCGTTAAGTGCTCCGGCTTGAGATTCCTATTAAACCGCACACCTTTTCTTGATCGTATGTCACTGAAAAACCCTCAGGCTCTACCTATGACCTGTACACTTCTTGCTTAACTGATACTATTCTATCCGGGAATCTTTTTAAAACTGTAAATTTCAATCCGCCGATTGAGGAGGACAAATTTAGCATACTTCAGATAGTTACATAAAAAACAACTTAATGTGAATATCTGTTTAAGATATTTAAAAAGAGTTAATTCTATACTTTAAAATATTCCCGAACCAAAAAAAAATGTTAGTTTTGTAAAGAATAGGTAAGGAGTAACTGAAAGAATCCTTGCTTACTTTCGGCAATTATAGCAAAAAGATAGAAACACTATAATAAATCAGATAATTTTCATATTGTAAACCATAAATTATTTAATCACTGACCCTTAAAAACAAAACAAATTACATTCTCTTGCGAAAAACTAATTTTCAGTCTGAATCAGACTTTTATAAACCAACCCTATAAAACTAAATGAAAAATTAATTATGAAAAAACAGTTATTGTTTCTGTTATTTTCTGTCGTTTCGGTAGGTCTTATGATGGGACGTACTGTCACGGGTACTGTAACACAGGCCAGTGACGGTGACGTTGTTATCGGTGCCTCTGTAATGGTCAAGGGTACATCACACGGTGTACAGACTGACATTGATGGAAAATATTCAATCGAAATCAGCAATGACAATGCCGAACTGATTTTCCAGTATATCGGTATGGACACCCAGACCATCAAGGTGGGTTCCCGCTCTGTCATTGATGTTGTCCTGCAGGAAAACTCCACTGTCCTTGACGAAGTGGTCGTAACCGCAATGGGACAGGTTCAGGAAAAGAAAAAACTTAACTATGCCGTGCAGGCTCTTAACAGCGACGAGATTACTGCCGGTCAGAGCACAAACTTCGTAAACTCTCTCCAGGGTAAGGTTGCCGGTGTTCAGGTTTCAATGGCGGGTGGTTCGCCCAACTCCGCTTCACAGATCATCGTCCGCTCCATTTCCTCTGTCAACACTTCTCAGAACAATGAGCCCCTCTTCGTTATCGACGGTATGGCTGTCCGTGGTGCCGCTTCTTCAATGGCCGACATCAACCCCAACGATATCGAAAGCATGAGCGTGCTGAAAGGTGCGGCCGCATCTGCACTCTACGGTACTGAAGGTGCCAACGGTGTGATCCTTATCACAACCAAGAGCGGTAAGGCCGGCGAAGTAAAAGTCACCGCATCAGGCGGCTGGGAAATCTCCAACGCCCTCAACACTCCCCACCTGCAGAGCGTCTACGGCCCCGGTGGCAGCGGATTCTACACCACCAACGCATCAGGTGGCTGGGGTCCCCGCGTAGGCAGCGATGAGGAAATCTATGATAACGTAGGTAACTTCCTCGGTACAGGTTTCATGCAGAAATATGACTTTGCAATATCCGGAGGTTCTGAAAAATTCAACGCCTATGCATCAGTGAACTATCAGGATGCCGAAGGTATCGTAAAGAATGACTACCGCAAGAAAATAGGTGTGTTCATCAAGGGTGAGTTCAAACCCTCAAACACCGTGAAAGCCATGCTTTCAATGAACTACATCGACACCAAGTCACGCGGTTTCGGTAACTCAATGAGCACAATCTACGGATGGGCAATCAACCGCGACATGTCAGACTACCGCACTGTTGACGGATATCCCAACTGGGCCAACCGCTACGATGCATGGGATGAACTAACTGACAGCCAGCGCATCAACGCTACAGTTTCTCCCTGGTACGGACGCTACATGGACAATTCCAAAACCAAGAGCGGACGTGTGATTGTCAACGGATCACTCTCATGGGAACCCATCAAGAACCTTATCTTCACCGGTAAGATCTCTTATGATAAGGGTGACTCTTACTACGACTCCTACACCCGTCCCCGTTTCAAGGGTGATGAATTCACAGTGCCTGTTGAAGAAATCAAAGGCTCAGGTCTATATGAATCATACGCATCACGTATGGGTACATACACCTTCCAGCCCTCGCAGGCCGACCGCACCGTTGTCCAGGGACTTGTCAACTACAACATCGACATCAACCAGGACCTGAACCTCTCAGCATTCTTCGGTGGTGAATATCAGGAATCCAACGGCTACTCCGTTTCAATGGACGGTCAGGAATTCGTTCTCGGCGGAGACTACTTCTCTTTCAACAACATTAACGACGAGTGGCTCTCAAAGAAAAATGTAACCCTCAGCCACTCATCATGGAACAAATACGGCTACTTCGGTGAAATCCGTGCCGATTACAAAGGAATGGCACAGTTGTCAGTAACCGGGCGTATCGACACCACTTCACGTCTGCGTCAGGCTCCCAAAAACAGTTACTTCTACCCCTCAATCACCGCCGGTGTGATCTTCTCCGAAGTGTTCAAACTCCAGAACGAATGGTTCTCCTACGGTAAGATCCGCGGTAACTGGGCAAAAGTCGGTAAGGACTGTGCTGCAAACCTCTTCACTCCTTCTTATAAAGAATGGACAACCTTCCCTGACGGTGGTTTCTCTATCGACCCCACCACCTCTGTGGCTGACCCATTGCTCGAGCCCGAGTTCATCAAAACATGGGAAATCGGTGCTGACCTCCGCTTCTTCAACTCACGTACCCGTCTTGACCTCGCTTACTATTCAACCACCGCTGACAACCAGATCGTGACAGTGCGTGTGTCTCCCGCGTCAGGTACAATCCTCCAGACCCGTAACGAGGGTACTGTTGAAAACTACGGTGTCGAGGCAACACTTTCACAGGACATCATCACAACCAAGGATATCCAGTGGACCGCAAACGTCAACTTCTCGCTCAACCGCGGACGTCTCCGCTCACTCCCCGAGGATATGACTGAAATTCAGGGTACTCAGTACGGTGACATTTTCCCGTCAGCATATCTGGGTGCATCAACCACCGCACTCTCCGGTAAGGATTATCTCCGCACCGAGGATGGTCAGATCATCTGTGATGAAAACGGATATCCCATGATCAACCCCTCGAAAGGTAACCTCATCGGTAATCGCGAACCTGACTTCCTTCTCGGTATCGGTTCAACCTTCACATGGAAAGACCTCTCCGTATCATTCCTGTTTGACGGACGTAAAGGTGGTGACGTTGCCAACATCACAGGCCGCGGACTCCTTTCCAACGGTCAGGCCTACATCCTCGAGAACTACCGTAACCGCGAGGCAATCTTCAACGGCGTGGTAGAACAGCCCGATGGATCATACATCCCCAACACCACCCCCATCATCCTTGACCAGCAGACAATCAACAACTACATCTACAACGTTTCTTCAAACTTCGTAGAAGATGGTTCATACATCCGTCTGAGTCACCTCACAGTCGCTTACGACTTCGGCCGACTGATGAAGAAACTCGGCAGCAGCAACCCCATCAAGGGCCTGAAATGCTCGCTCACCGGTCGTAACCTCTTCCTCCTGACAAAATATACCGGTTCAGATCCTCAGGTTATGCCCTCGGCATCTTACGGTATGGGTTCTATGGGTATCGACAACTACAGCGTTCCTTCGCTCCGCAGTTTCAACTTTAATGTTAACGTTCAATTCTAATAAAAAATAGGACTAACGATATGAAATTTTTAAAGACTTTGGCAATCACTCTTCTTGCCGGTGCAACGCTGACAGGGTGCGAGGATGTCCTGAAGGACAACGTCAATCCTGACAAGGCTCACACCAACGAGATTGAGCAGGGCATGCCTGTGCTGGTGTTCTATGCCAACCAGACGGTTTATGACCACGCCGAATACAACATATATCTTTCACAGTGCCTTACCACAATGGGTAAGAGCCAGACCGGCAGTTACGGTTACAAGAGCGGCTGGGAATTCCTGACAATGAACCGTCACCCCCAGTGGCGCCGCCACTTCTACGACATCGGTAGAAATGCAAATATCCTCATTGAAAATGCTCATGAAGTGAACTCTCCCAACTGCGAACTCATAGCACGTACAATCCGCCTGATGTCAATGCAGTTGACAACCGACGTGTTCGGTGACATGCCGCGCACCGAGGCTTATCTTTCAAACGCTCCCCACTATGACACCCAGGAGTCAATCTACAAATGGATGTTCGAGGAAGCCGATGAACTCAACAAACTTTACAATGATCCTGATTGGACAAACAACCCTCAGGCTCACGCAATCACCAAACGCATGGACCGCATCTATGCCGGTGACCTCAAGATGTGGGAAGGTCTGGTTTACGCCATCCGCGCACGTCTGCTCCTCCGTAACATCCCTAACATTGACCGCAGCAGCAAAGTTTGCCAGGAAATCATCAGCAACGCCCAGAAAGCAATCGACATCTGGCGCTCAGGCGATAACCTCTACGGCGCTTGGTTCGGTTCAGAACCCCGTTACAACTTCGACGGCGGTACAGGTGAACAGAACGCCCCCTGGTCAGTGGCTCAGCCCAAAATCAACTCATGGGAGTCACGTGACAACCTTCTCACAACCGCAGTACCCTCTAAATATATGGTTCAGGACCTGATGGGTATCATCCGTCCGGGCGACGAAATGAACCAGGGCTACTGGGACCGAAACAACGGTTATGGCAATGACCCCCGTCTGATGCTTCTGTTCCAGCCTCAGGACGGTCCTATCTCCGCTTCCAATGACAACAAACGTGTGATGATCCGTTTCCTTGAGAACAACATCGGTGCCGGTTCAACCTACAAACAGGCTCACTACCCCGTTCTCTATGCAGGCGCTTATGCCGGTGGTGTGGATGCCTACACCTGTCTGTTCACAATGGAGGAACTCTACTTTATCCAGGCCGAGGCTTACTACTGGATGGGCGACAAACAGATGGCTTGCCAACTCTCACGTGAAGCAACCGAAGCAAACATCCAGCGTCATCTTGATCGTTATCTGATGGATAATAACGGTCTGTATCCCGGTTCAAACTGCAAACCCTCCGTTGCAGAAGCCGCTCAGCGCAACGATAAGGCACGTTTCGAGAACATTGTATTTGCATTCCTCAACAACCAGCCCGGTTACAACGCCGAAGTTAAAGGTGGCGGTACTGCCAAGGCTTGTTCAGAGGTAGGTAACGAACGCTGGTTCTTCGATCCCCAGAACTTCTCCCTCTCTGACCTCATGGAGCAGAAATACATAGCAATGTACATGCAGCCCGAACAGTGGACCGACATGCGCCGCTACCACTACTCTAACAACCGTAACAACTACGGCATCGGTGACGCCGGCGAAATCGTATACCCCACACTCCGTCGCCCCTACAATCTCTATGCCGCTTACTGGGTTGACGGTCTGACTGAGGCTGAAAAAGAAAACTGCTGGATCCAGCGTATCAACTACGACCCCGAAACCGAGGAAAAATACAACCGTCCGGAACTTATCCGTCTCGGCGCTTTCCGAAACTTCGAATGGCTCCGCAAACCCATGATCTGGGCCGAAGAATACGGTTCAAGAACTTCACTCACTGAGGAACGTGCCCAGTAATGTTTAACCAGTCAAATGAATCAAATCATGAATATAAAATATAGTTCATTAACATTGGCTCTCGCTGCGCTCACCCTCGGCTCATGTGCTAAACATGACATTATCGGTGACAAGGCAGAACTTGGTCAGCGCGTTCCAACCGCTTACTGGGAAGTAGGGTCAACAACTTGCAAAGCCGGCGAAGATTTCACTTTCAAAGGCAAATACTACACCGAGGACGGTCACACTCCTGACCATGCTGAAGTATGGTATTCCGTTGAACGTGCCGAATCGGCAGCCGCTACCGTAAAACTCCCCGGCAATACCCTGAGTTATACACAGACCGTCAACGGCTCTGAGATTGTACGCTCAAACCAGATGATTGCTTCCTTCCCCCACAGCATGGGTGAATGGGACGGTCACGAATATGTCCTGAACGCTTCCGTTCCCACTTCTTCCACCCTCTCTCCCGTAGACTGGAAGAGCCCCAAAGAATGGGACCAGGATAAGTATGACACTTACTATCCTGCAGAGTTCGCACAGGAATTCTGCGATAAGGTGGTTGAATATCTCACCAAGGACAGCACTTACCTCTCTGCTCTTCAGAACACCTATATCAATTACCCGTTCACTAACGAGCAGTTCGCCGCTGTAAATGCTAAATATAATGTTGACCTCCCCACTGATATCGACCAGACCAAACCGGAGGCTGACAAGAGCGACCGCTGGTTCACCACACGCGTCCACAATGACTCAAAGGTTGTTGGTTATTACTACACCTCACTTGACGCTAACGGCGTGACCGTTGTTCACGAAGTGCCGCTTGACTATGTCAACCCCGATGTCAATCTCTACCCCGTCTACTCTTCATCACCCTGGCTTTTCTGCCGTTACGACGATGAAGTGGGTGCAATCATAAACTCAGTCCGCGCAGCCTACATGCCCGCATTCAAGGAACTTGTCCAGCAGATATCTTTCCAGGACTGGATTTATGACTCATCAAACCAGTGCTACAGTGTTACTTTCGCACGTACCTACTCACTGGAATCAACTTTCCACGTGATCGATACCGAAGGAAACCGTGGCAAAGCAGCCGATATTCGTGTCATCTCTATTAACTGATCATCACTATGAAATTAATAAATAAACTTGCTATTCTGGGACTCGGTATCTTTGCCATGACATCCTGCGTGGACAAGGAAGCGGACTATCAGGTATTCCCTGATCCCGATGTTGACTTCTCCTTCGCGGTAGCCGGTGATGAATACGCACTGGACTACTACGTGGTGTCACACATCCAGTTCACCAACACGTCAGCAAAATCAGGTAACTACACCTGGGACTTCGGTGACGGAACCACTTCTAACGAGGTCAGCCCTACCCACAAATTCACCAAGGCCGGTCTCTACAATGTCAAACTCACCCTGGACGGTGTAGGATACAAACAGCAGAACATCCTTATCATTGACATCACTCCCACTCTTTCAGTGGCTGAACAGAGTTCTGACATTATCACAATCAATGATACGAAAGTATCTTTCAACCTCGCTCTTCCCAACCCTGAAAACCTCCGTTGCCGCTACGAATGGACCTTCCCTGAAGGTACAAAGGGTCCTGACGGACAACCTTTGACTACTTTCACAGGCTACGCCGAGGCTGATGGCTCAATTCAGTATCCGGGCGAAGTTACCTTCAGCCACCTCGGTTCTCAGAAAATCGAAATCAAGACTTTCTTTGATATCGATGGCGAAAACCGTCGTCTTGAAGACTCCTATCTTAACGTTCAGGTAGGCTCTCCTATCGAGGCTCCCACCCTTTATTACGCAGAAAAGGACGGTAACATCAAGGCACTCAAACTCATTGATTCCAGCCTGCTTCCCAAAGGTACCAAGATTTTCCCCTATGACATGGGCGTGAAATCCGGTAACAGCCCCTTCAACATCTGCTACGGTGAAACCGAGGCGCTTGACGATGAAGGTAATCTTGTCAAGGAAGGATGGGTTTACATCCTTGACGCCGGCAAGCAGTACTATTATGTGAACGATGAAAACGGTACGCTCGGCGACGGCCAGATCACAGCCATGCGTGTCGACGGAACCGGTGTGAACACCGTTATCACAAATGTGGGCGGGTATGCCTTCAACGATCCTTTCCAGGGATTTGTCGCTGACGGTAAACTCTACTACTCTGACCGTAACACAGGTGTGAGCGAAATCCTCCTCACCGAACGTGGTCAGAAAGAGTCGGCCAACTCTTCAGGCAACCGCGAGTCATACGTCTACAAAAACGACCTCATCCCTTATTATAACCGCGGTATAGCCTATGGTGCTATCCACGCCGGTCACTACCGTGACTCAAAGGGTATGTGGTACTGGGCTAAGAACTACTCCGGAAACGGAATCTACCGCTTCAAGCAGGAAGATATCAAGGCTACGGCAGCGGAAGCCACTTCCGCTCCTTCTCCCTATGCTATCCTTCTTCCCGGTATAAACATCCGCACTTTCTGCATCGATGAAGAGCGCAACGCTCTCTACATCTGGCGTCTGGTTTCTGAAGAAGGTTTCCAGGTATTTAACCTTCCCGCCTATGGCGAAGGTCTGTCAATGACTGCTTCAACCGTAAGCATCTCAATGAGCGCCGACCCTGTGAACACCACCGCCAGCGAAGGAGTCTACACCTCTCAGTTCGCACTTGATCAGGAAACCGGACGCGTTTACTTCGGATTCCGTCCCCTTGATTCTGATGACTCAAAACTCGGTCAGGGTATAGTTTATTACGATCCCAACACCAAGAAATGCGCTCGCTACGGTCAGACAGACGATCCCATCTATGGTGTGTGCATCAACCCCAACAAGACCAAACTCTTCTAAGGAGCAAGAACTTGTAAAATAATATACTTTAACACAAAGGGTACATCTTCCGTGGTGTACCCTTTGTTATTATTATGTAAATTTGCCCCAACGTAAACTTAAGTCACTGAACAATGAAAAATCTGATTGTCATAACACTGCTGGTCATGGGGTTTCTCACCGCATGCAAGCCCAGCGAAAAGAACTATAGAGCCGCCTACGAGGCTGCTAAAGCAAAGGAAGCGGTCACACCCATGGAAGAGACCATCTATGCCAACATACGCAAGGAGGCCCGCCACGGAAGCGCTGTGGTTGACGGAGACACCATTCCCATGACCACCGAATATGTATCATTCACAACCCAGGCAGGCGGAAACGTATTGGATTTTCATAAATACAACATTGTGGTGGCGCAGTTCAAGCAACTCTTCAATGCAAAGGCGATGATGTCACGGACGGTTGAAGCCGGTTACGCATCAGCCTTCGTTGTCCAGACCCGGGAACCTCTTTACTATGTTGTGGCCTGCAGCGTGAAGACTCCGTCGGAAGCACGTATGGCACTTGACTCAATCCGTTCTGAAAACCGGATACCGATGAAAGAGCCTGCCCCCTGGATACTCCGTACATCACGCTGACAGAAAGCCGGAATAAGGATTCTCTGTGGAATCTGTTTAAATACGCGTCCTGTCCCCGCAAATCATAAGAGAGGATGGGTCATGATAAGCCATCTGTGGCATTGATTTCGCCACACTGCAACGGTCATATTCTACTTTATGCGCAATTCATCCTCAGCACCTTGCATCTGACTTGTTCAGGCAGTCCCTTTGGTTTATGTTACACCGCAATTTATAAAAAAAGGGGTTGGTTCAATTTTGACACACTCTTATATGTGAAAGCCCCAACCCCCGGTAAGATTTCCCGGCTGATAAGCGGTAGAAAGTTTTATTTAGAATTTGTCTGCGAGGGCTGCTGCCTGTGCGCAACCGTCAGTCTTGTTGATGTCACCTTCAACGAATACTCCGGAAACAAGTACTTCGCCGACTATATCCCATTTGAGCAAAGAGGCAGTTCGCTCCAAGGGTATTTTCACCCCGTCCATTACTGACATATCGTGCTCCTCGCAACAGCATATTAGCCCCATCTTCTTGCCCTGAATAGGTTTCTCAGCGACGCAGAATGAGAATACACGGTCTATTACCCCCTTTATCTGCGCAGGGATAGAATACCAGTAAACAGGCATTGCATAAACAATGGCGTCTGAATCAAGGATGTGAGGGGCAATTATATTGAAATCATCGTCAAACGAACATGCTTTACCCGTCTTGAAGCAGGTCATGCAAGCATGGCAACCGCCTATTTTCATCATGGCAGCATCAAAACGGACTACCTTGTGACCTTTGGCCTCGGCGGCTTTGATAAACGTCTCGACCATAGCAAATGTATTGCCGTTTTTGCGAGGGCTTCCTGTGATAACTGTTATCTTCATTTCTTGATGGTGGCAGAGTTTTGGTTATAAGCCTTGGCCACGCATTTCCACTCGCCATCAAGTTTGAGCAACAGGAGGAAGTCGGTGAAGTCGATACTGCCGCCCCAACCTTCTTCGAGTACACGTACGACGGCTACGGTCTCTTCCACGGCAAGCACGTCGATACGCGCCTTGAACCCGGAACCTGCGCCAACGGTATCCACATTATGGTAGAACTGCTCGATTGAACCGCGCTCTACGGTTCCGTTGAGCACTCCGAACAGAACGGCATCATTGGTAAAAAGGGCCTTTGCATACTCGCTGTTGCCCTCTGCAACACTCTTTACAAACTTTTCGGCAGCGTTAGCCACTGCTTCGTATTCCTTGATCTGGTCTCTCATTTTTTTATGTATTTGATTATTTTTTCGAATACAAATTTACAATAGTAATATCAAATAATCAAGTACCGAAAAATTATTCATATACCGAAAAATTATTCTATATATGGAAATTAGGAAGTTATTGACTAATTTTGTAGCCTGAAATACTGAAACTATGGCTTACGAAAAGAAAATTCCTGTAGATCTGGATTGTCCGCTAAGGCTTACGATGAGCCTGATAGAATCAAAATGGAAATCGTGTATCCTTGATGAACTGAGAAGCGGCAAGCCGATGCGGCCGAGCGAAATACATAAATGTCTGCCGGAGGCGGCCCCACGAGTCCTGGATATACAATTAAAGGAAATGGTGGAAGACGGACTTGTGGAAAAGACAATCTTTCCCGAACTACCGCCCCGGTCCGAGTATAAAATCACAGAACTTGGAGCGTCTCTCATCCCAATAATTGACCGGATGCTTAAATGGGGCGAAGATCACATTGATATTTTCGAACGCAAATACGGGAAGGAGTGATTTTTCATGCCTCCGGGATAGCGTTTTACTATAGCGATGAAATGAGGGTGTGTCAAAACGCAGAAATTTCAAATCACAGGGAATAGCACGCGTTCCCGCGTACAAGGTGCGTAGCGCCTTCTGAAGACACAAATTGCTGACAAGGTGCATATTGCCGCGTTTCGCCAGGAAGACGGGGCGCCTTCCATCTCCAAGTAACCTACTGTGTCTTAGTTACTAATAGCATTTTGACACATCCCCTTCCATAAATTTTTACCTTAAAAATCTTAATTACATGTCCAGATTGTTGTCGCGTGGATTATCGTTCAATTCCTTGATATCCTGTTCGACTTCCTTAGCGTCAGTAAAGTTGTTATCAGCGGCATCCTGTTGAGCGCCGGCATAATCCTGACGTGCTTTTTCTTCGGGGTGTTTACATTTCTTTTCCATAGTAAATCATTTAGTGTTTCTGAAAAGAAAACGACCGGAAGGTTGAATTTGTTTAGAACAGGGTCTTAATCATACTCCGGGCAGATCTGCGGTGTTACGGTCAATCTCCTCCTGCGAGATGGAGTGATTCGTGAGATCTCCGGCAATATAACTGTCGTAGGCGGTCATGTCAATCAGCCCGTGTCCGGAAAGGTTGAAGAGTATCACCTTTTCCTTACCCTCTTCCTTGGCCTGAAGAGCCTCACGGATGGCAGCCGCTATGGCGTGTGAACTCTCAGGAGCGGGAATGATGCCCTCGGTCCGGGCAAAGAGAGTGGCAGCCTTGAAAGTCTCGAGTTGGGGGATGTCGACAGCATCGATCATTCCGCTCTGTTTCAATTTGCTCACTACAGCCCCGGCACCATGGTAGCGCAGACCACCGGCGTGGATATTTGCAGGTGCGAAATTATGTCCCAGGGTCAGCATGGGGATAAGAGGTGTGTAGCCTGCTTCATCACCGAAATCGTAGTGAAACTTGCCGCGTGTCAGTTTGGGGCATGACTCCGGTTCTGCTGCTATGAAGCGGGTGTTGCGCTCGCCGCTGAAATTGTGACGCAGGAACGGCAGCGATATTCCGGAGAAGTTACTGCCACCTCCGAAGCAACCGATTACGATATCAGGATAGTCACCGGCCATTTCCATCTGTTTCTCCGCCTCAAGTCCGATGACGGTTTGATGGAGAGCCACATGGTTCAGGACAGAGCCGAGCACGTAGCGGCAATTTGGAGTTGATGTGGCCAGTTCTACAGCCTCGGATATGGCTGTACCTAAAGACCCCTGATAGTTGGGGTGTTCAGTGATGATTTTGCGTCCTGCTTTGGTTGACATGCTGGGAGATGCCACCACCTCGGCGCCATAAGTCTGCATGATCGAGCGGCGGTATGGTTTCTGGTTGTAACTTACCTTGACCATGTAAACGGCGAGTTCCAGTCCGAAGTGCTTTGCTGCAAGAGACATTGCGGCTCCCCATTGTCCGGCTCCGGTTTCAGTGGTGATGTTGGTAATTCCTTGTTTTTTGCAGAAATAAGCCTGTGGAATGGCAGAGTTCAGTTTGTGGGAGCCCACGGGACTTACACTTTCATTCTTGAAATAAATTCTTGCAGGAGTATCAAGCGCTTTTTCCAGTCCGCGTGCTCTTACCAGGGGTGTGGGACGCCAGATCTTGTACATATCCCTTACCTCTTCAGGGATTTCTATCCAACGGTCGGTGGTGTTGAGTTCCTGATTTGCCAGTTCTTCCGCGAAAATTGGATAAAGATCTTCCGGAGTGAGGGGCTTAAGGGTTCCGGGATGAAGCATAGGTTCAGGCTTGACCGGCATATCCGGCAATACGTTGTACCAGCGTGTAGGTATATCGCGTTCCTGAAGGATGAATTTCTTAGATTCTGTCATGATGTCTGTTTGTTTATTGTATGATAATGCAAATGTATAACTATAAATCCGTTATCGCAAATATTTCCCTATATATACATAAATTTTAACTTATATTAAATTATATACGTGAGAAATAGTATATTTATACAATAGGCAATTTGGAGTGATTGAAAATATAACGGGAATCGCGGTCAACAAATATTTATGCATAAGCGTTAATAAAAAAACTCACTTTCAACTAAATTATATACGTATATGAGACTTGACGGACGCCGAAGCAGCAGTAACATCGATGACCGCCGCCGCATGTCGGTGGGGAAACGTGCCGGTTTGGGAGGTGGAATTGTAGGTATTATATTGATTGCCGTGGTAACGCTCCTTTCAGGAGGTGGCATAACGGACATTTTCTCAAATGTCATGGGTAGCGGTGCGCTTGGCGATGGAACGGTGCAGACAACGGAGTATGTGGAGACAGAACAGGATGCATATCTTGCTGATTTCACATCAAAGATACTTGCCGGAACCGAGGATGTGTGGACACAGGAATTCCGCAAGAACGGATGGGGCGAATATGAGTGTCCCAAACTTGTGTTGTTCCACGGTGCGGTAAACTCAGGGTGCGGACAGGCTACCTCACAGACCGGGCCTTTCTATTGTTCGGCAGACCAGACTGTCTACATCGACCTGGATTTCTTCAAGGATATGAAGCGGACAATAGGTGCTGACGGGGAGTTCGCCTACGCTTATGTTATCGCCCATGAGGTGGGGCATCACGTTCAGCAGCAGTTGGGTATACTGCAGGAGGCCCACCAGCAGATGAGCCGATTGCCGGAGACTGAGGCAAACAAGATTTCTGTCAGACTGGAACTTCAGGCCGATTTCCTTGCCGGAGTGTGGGCAAATAAAGATAATGCCATGTTCAATTCTCTTGAACCGGGCGATGCGGAACGTGCCATAGAGGCAGCGTCAAAAATCGGTGACGACTATCTTCAGAAAAAGGCCTACGGGCGCGAGATGCCTGACTCGTTCAATCACGGACGTTCATCGCAGCGTGTGAAATGGCTTCAGAAAGGATTGACCACCGGTGACGTTTCGAAAGGCGACACTTTCGGTGTGCCTTATAATTCCCTGTGATTTAGACCCGGATCCCCAATATTTGTTAATACTGAGGCGGTCAGGCGTTATGCAGATGTGTTCGCGCAGTTAGAGAGCAATGCGGTTGCATTGTGACCGAAACAAGCGGATGTAGATGCATGACGATTGGCCGTGCCAATGGTAACGGGGCAAAAAGTTACCTTACCGCCGCATCTCACCGGCGCTTTTTGGCTTGTTCTTCAGTCACGTAACTACGGCTACGCTCCTTCATCACAAGCCAAAAATCTCTCAACGATATGCGTCCTCAGCATTAACAAATATTGGGGAACCGGGTCTTGTCAGAAGCGGGCTTTCAATCCAACCGTGGCGTAGCCCTGCATGCCGAATCCGGCTTCCCCATAGAGATACATTTTCCAGAAAAGGTGGAAGTCAACTCCTATCGGATCCAGTTGGTAGCCAAAATAGTCTATACGTGTGTTTTCCTTTATACACTTACGGTAGGAGTCATCCGTAGGAGTTTCAGGATACCACGGTTTAAGAGTGTACGGCTCCTCATAGATGTGTATGCGCCACCGTGAATCAGTGCGCACCCCGACTCCCAGTTTGCTGTAAAAGCGAAACCGTTTGTAGTTCAGCCAGGTGTAAGAGCAGGTTGCAAGCATAACATGTGATTTGTTGCGTGCATAATACAGCCGGCACTTCACGCTTTCTTCATCATATTTTGAGGAGCACTCACCGTCAAAGTAGGAATAGGTGAAGCCAATCATCACCCGTGGACTCACTCTAATCCCGAATCCTAAAGTCAGAGCGTTGGAATTGCTCATTTTCAATACCTCCTCAAATTTTGGATTGTAATAAGGCAATTCCTCATTCCGAAATTTCATTAAGTCCACCAGTTTTGACCATGAATACGGATTATCATAGTCGCTGAACGGGGCGATTCCATAACCTGCATAAAACTCCCATTTCTGAGAATACGCTGAAACTGCAGTCACGCATAGAAGAAACAATAAGGCTATTCTTTTCATAAGCGGAATGAATTGTCAATTATATGCAAAGATAAAGAGAAGAAAGAAAATCTACAAATGTAGTGTCACTATAAGTTATTATGTTAAGTAGAAGTTGAAAATAGAAACGAACTAAGTATAAACTAATTTTCAACATCTACTTACTTAAGAGTTATGTTTAAATTATATCTGATGGAAGCCGATAAGTTGAACCGGGACAATCGCCTGAGTAAGAGGAAGGAAAACATCTTTCCGCTTCTTATGTGAAACAATCCTGGAAAATTTTCAAAAAAAGTTGTGGAAAAATTTGCACAATCAAAAAATCTGTGCTAACTTTGCACACGCAAACGACAGATAAGTCAGGCGCAAACATAAAACCTTGGTGCGGTAGTTCAGCTGGTTAGAATACCTGCCTGTCACGCAGGGGGTCGCGGGTTCGAGTCCCGTCCGCACCGCAAGGAGAGAGGAGTGTGAGAAGCAGTTAAAGAAATTTCTTTATTGTTTCTCACACTTTTTTATAATTAAGGTGTAAAAATTAAGATGGCGACTAACCTTCCGGTTGTCGCCATCGTGATTTCTTACCACTCCCCATTTTATCTTTGGCCGCTACAGTTTGCGTCGCTTCCAACGCATTTCCTGAAATTCCGTGTGTGCGATTTATAAACCTTAGGTAGGGATCCTTCTGCGGTTCTACGCTCACTCTCCGGAAGATGGCTGAGATTTCAATCTCGCTGTGTGACTCTCATTCCTTGAGTAGTTTGTCTTTATAACAAAGGTGTTACAAAAATAGTTCACCTGTAACATGGATTTAACACTTGTTATTAGAAAAGTTTCGTTATCTTTGCAGAGAATCTAATCAGTACTGTCAATATTCCATGCGTTTTCTTTTCCTCATCATATATTATTGTTTCGCCGCGTATCTGCCGGATTCATATTCTCCGGTGATAGGTCCGTTATGCAACAGAATCAGGATATTTTGCTGCCGGTTCATATTCAGGAAATGCGGCCGTATCTCCACCATTAACAGGTGTGCATATTTCGGCGTTGGACGTGATATTGAAATAGGAGATTTCAGCGGCATAGGAGCCCACTGTAAAGTGCCCAATGACGTTGTCATAGGTAAATACGTCATGATGGCTCCTGACGTGCTTATATTCAACCGCAACCATCGTTTCTCTGACCCGCGGCGTCCGTTCTGCGAGCAAGGTATGTCAGAGAACCGTCGTGTTGTCATAGGGGATAATGTGTGGATAGGTGAGAGGGCCATAATCACTGCCGGTCGTCACATCTCTGATAACACCGTTATCGCCGCCGGCTCAGTAGTGACCAAAGATTTTCCTGAATCATCAGTGATAGGTGGAAATCCCGCCCGGTTTATCCGAAACACCTACGAATGTTGAGGCCGTGGGATGCACTGAACCCGGTTGATAAGTGAATGCGTCAGTGTATTCAGAATAATTTAAGATACTGTGTGTCATAATCAGCCATCAGTGTCGTCAGTTTCGGAATCAGGCTTCATCACATGCCTTGTATACTCATTTCAGCCTTATCCTTGGCGCATTGCATCTGACCTATTCTGACAAACCTTAAGAGGGTGTGCCAAAGTTTTTGTTTTGACACACCCTCTCCAGTTCATTTTGACACACCCTCAAATTATTCGGGGAATTGCTGTAGAATCAGATATCGTCGCCGAGATCTTCCTCTATGTTGAAGTCATCAGGGAGATCCTCATCGTAGAGCAGATCATCGTCCTGCTGTTCCTTTTCCTTCACATTGGATTTGTCGGATGATTTTGATTTTTTCTCATTGGAGGGGGCTTTATCTGCACATTTGAGGGCCTCCATGATTTTTTGTTCAAGTTCTTCAGCAAGTTCGGGATTGTCATCGATAGCCCGTTTGGCGGCATCGCGTCCCTGGGCTATCTTACTGCCGTTGTAACTGAACCAGGAGCCTGATTTTGCAATGATGTCATATTCTACACCGAGGTCCAGAATCTCGCCTGAGCGTGAAATTCCTTCACCGAACATAATGTCGAATTCGCAGCGTTTGAATGGAGGTGCCACCTTGTTTTTCACAACTTTAACTTTGGCGTGACGTCCGAGGATGTCATCTCCATCTTTGATGGTTGATGACGGACGAATGTCAATTCGAACGGATGCGTAGAATTTCAGGGCGTTACCGCCGGTAGTTGTTTCAGAAGGGCCAAACATGCTTCCTATTTTGTCACGCAACTGGTTAATGAAGATTGCGGTGGTGTTAGTGCGTGCTATAGTAGCGGTGAGTTTACGCATGGCCTGAGACATCAGTCGTGCTTGCAGACCCATGTTTCTATCGCCCATTTCTCCTTCTATTTCATTTTTAGGAGTAAGAGCGGCAACGGAGTCAATGACAATGATATCTATGGCTGATGAACGAATCAGTTGCTCTGTGATTTCCAGAGCCTGTTCGCCGTTGTCAGGTTGCGAAATCAGCAGGTTGGTTGTGTCCACCCCTAATTTTTCGGCGTAGAAACGGTCAAATGCATGTTCGGCATCGATGATGGCGGCTATACCGCCGGCTTTCTGCGCCTGCGCCATGGCATGTATTGCCAGGGTTGTTTTACCGGAAGATTCCGGACCGAATATTTCAATGATTCGTCCGCGCGGAAATCCGCCTACACCGAGAGCGTAGTTCAGACCGATTGATCCGGAAGGGATCACTTCAATATCTTCTATTGCTTCATCGCCTAATTTCATAATTGCGCCTTTGCCGAAGTCTTTCTCAATCTTAGCCATTGCCTGAGAAAGAGCATTAAGGCGTGCCTGACGTGGATCTTCAGGTTTGGCTGCCCCCTTTTTGGCTGCCGTTTTTTTAGGTTTTTCCATGATTATGCTGTTTTTGTTTATTTGCAAAGATAATGTAAATAGGTTAAATCACCTAATTTTCAGAGTTAAAAAGAAGTGAAGGTTTATGACGAGAGTCTGTGCCTCATTGTTTCTGTTGCAAAGGTACGCAGCGCATGTGCCATTAGTAAGCACATCAAGGTTAAAGTTTGTTAGGTGAGAAAAAATAAGAGCCACCCGCGAGGATGGCTCTTATAGAGTATTTTGGTAGAGAAATTACTTATTCTCTTTCTTGCGACCAACCAGATAAGCCACGGGAGTAGCGATGTAGATGGTAGCGAGAGTACCGATGATCACACCGAAGATCATTGCGAAGATGAAACTGCGGAGCGAGTCGCCACCGAGCACGAAGATACAGATGAGCACGAGCAGTGTAGTGCAAGATGTCATCACCGTACGTGACAGGGTGCTGTTGATTGACAGGTTGATGGTTTCAAAAAGATTCTTTTTGGGATAGAGTGTGCGGTTTTCGCGTACACGGTCAAACACGACCACGGTGTCGTTGATCTGGTAACCGATAACCGTAAGGATAGCGGCTATGAAAGTCTGGTCAACTTCCATGGCGAATGGAAGGATACCCCAGAAGATCGAGTAGAATCCGATGATGGTGAAGGCCGTGAAAGCAACTGCTGCGAGCGCACCCAGAGAGTATGCGATGTTGCGGAAACGGATGAGGATGTAGAGGAACATCGCTATCAGAGAGAGGAGTACGGCGATGATAGCGTCGGCACGCATGTCGTCAGCCACCGTAGGACCAACTTTCTGAGATGAGATGATACCCTGGCTGTCGTCCGTAGCGCCGAATTGCTCGATTACCATTCCGTCTTTCATGTAAGGCTTCATGGCGTTGAAGAGGATTTCAACGATTTCCTGTTCAACGGCTGCGTCCTCGTCGTCGATCTTGTAGTTGGTTGATACGCGCACCTGATCACCGGCGTCACCGATTGTGATTACGGAAACGGTTGAGTTGGGGAACTGGGGAGCGATAACCTGCTGGAGTTCTGCAGAGTCAACGGGTTTTTCAAATTTGACAACATAGTTTCGACCGCCTGAGAAGTCAATACCCTGGTTGAGACCGCGGATGAAGAAGGATGCACCGATACCGATGATTGAAACCAGTATGATGATACCTACGGCCTTACGCTGGCCAAGGAAGTTGACGTGGGTGTTCAGGAGGAAGTTGCGTGAAATCTTGGTATCGAAAGTAAGGGACTGGAATGCCTTTGATTTAGCACCGATGATGAATACGATGCGTGTCAGGAACACTGCAGTGAAGAATGAGCAGATGATACCAATGATGAGTGTGGTGGCGAAACCTTTGATGGGACCTGTACCGAAGTAGAGGAGGATAACGCCGGTGATGATTGAAGTAAGGTTAGAGTCGAAGATCGCAGAGAAGGCGTTTGAGTAACCGTCGGCGATAGCCTGACGTACGTTCTTTCCTGCGCGGAGTTCTTCTTTTGTACGTTCGAAAATAAGCACGTTGGCGTCAACTGCCATACCGAGAGCGAGTACGATACCGGCGATACCTGAAAGAGTCAGCACAGCCTGGAATGAAGCCAGGATACCGAAGGTGAAGAACAGGTTGCAAACCAGACCGAAGTCGGCTACCAGTCCGGGGATGATGCCGTAGATGCAGCCCATGAAGATCATAAGGAGCACCAGTGCGATTGCGAATGAAAGGAAGCCGGCCTTGATTGCCTGTTCGCCGAGTGACGGACCGATTACGAGGTCGGAGATGATCTCAACTTTCGCTGACATCTTACCGCTCTTGAGCACGTTTGCAAGGTCCTGAGCCTCCTCGATTGAGAACTGACCGGTAATCTGTGAGTTGCCACCTTCAATGACGCTGTTTACGCGGGGATAAGAGTAAACCACATCGTCAAGCACGATTGCCACTGACTTGCCGAGGTTTGCGCCTGTGATGCGGGCCCACTGTTTTGCACCTTCGTTGTTCATGCGCATTGAAACCACGTTACCCTGGAGGGGATCCTGGTCGGTTGATGCGGAAATAACCTTAGAACCGTCAAGCGCGGGTTCACCCTTGGCGTTTGTTTTGAGGGCTATCAGGGTGTAGAGTTCAACATCGTTGGCAACGGATCCGGCAACAGTGTCCTGATACTGCACAACCTGGGGTTTCTTTTCCCAGCGGAGACGCAGGTTTGCGGGGAGGATACGTTTGGCCTGGGCTGATGCTACGATAGAGTCGATAGCCTCGCGGTTCTTGGCGCGTGCCATACCCACGGCGGGAGATTCCGAAGGAGCGATCTGTGCGAAGTAGTTGAACAGACCAACACCGTTGTCCTTGCGTGATTCAGCGTCAAGGGCGGTGAGGGCGTTGATGATTTCGCTTGATTTGTAAGTTTCGTAGAACTCGAGGTTTGCGGAGCGCTGGAGGAGTTCACGAACGCGCTGATGTTCTTTCACACCGGGGAGTTCAAGAAGAATCTGACCGTCCTTACCCTGGAGCACCTGGATGTTGGGGGAAACCACACCGTAGGCGTCGATACGGCTGCGGAGAACGTTGGTGGCCGAGTTGTTGACACGGTCCTTGACCTCGTTTTTCAGTGTAGCCGCAACTGCGTTGTCACTGTCGCCGCGTTTCACTGTTCCGTTGAATACAACAGAGAAGTCAGCGTTAGGATTGAGGGCACGGTATTGTTTTACGAAAGCGCCAACATAGTCATCGAGATGGTCTTTCTTAACTATGGAGTCAGTTTTCACGATAGCCTGATCGAATGAAGGATCGGGGTCGGCGTTTTTCATAGAACGGAGAATGTCAGGCATTGACACCTGAAGGATAACGTTCATACCACCTTTGAGGTCAAGACCGAGACCTACACCCCATTTCTGTACTTCATTGTAGTTGTAACCGAGGTAGATGGGCTTTTTGCTGAGCGAGTCGAGATAGTTTTTCTTCGCTTTGTTGTACTGGTCGGAGTTCATTCCCTGTTCGCCAGCCACGGAGAGTGCATATTCTTCTGCCTTACCCTCGAAGTGATTGCTCACGAACGAGAATGAGAGGTAGAACACACACACAATCACCAAGAAAATAGCGATAACACCGGCAATGATGCTTCCTAAAGTCCCTTTGTTTTGCATGTTTTAGTTAAAAATTATGATTAGTTTATTAAATTATTTTTGTGAGATAGTTTTTCAACTTGCAAATATACGAACTTTCTTTGTAAAATTCCTAACCTCGCGGTTTGTTTTTTTGATAATCGGCTGAAAATAGCCTTTAAATAGCCCTTTCAATGCCCGGTTTCACCATTTTTCACGCTTCTGAACTTATAAGTTACGGGAAAAATAGCAATCTAATCTTTTTTAATGTTGCTAAACACCGAAAACATTTCGTAACTTTGCAGAGATATGACTGATTCGGAATTTTTCTCAGATAAAAAAGCATTGTTCCATACTTTCGGGTGCAAACTGAATTTCTCGGAAACGTCAACCGTTGCAAGAGAGTTTGCCCGGAAGGGGATCCGGCGTGTATCCACCGGCGAGACTCCTGACATAATAGTTGTCAACACCTGTTCCGTAACCGAAGTGGCAGACAAGAAGTGCCGTCAGTACATCCGCAGTATGGTAAGGAAGTATGCCGGCGCCACGATTCTTGTAACCGGGTGCTATGCCCAACTCAAACCCGATGAAGTCGCAGCAATTGACGGGGTGGACATTGTGGCCGGAAATGACCGGAAACTCCTTTTAGGTGAATATCTTGACCGCTGGCTGGCCGAAAAACGTGCGCTCAGCGAGGTAACGCCCTGGCGCCGGATGCAAGAGTTCATACCCTCCTGCTCACGCGGTGACCGCACCCGCTATTTCCTCAAGGTGCAGGATGGCTGCGACTACTGGTGTACATACTGCACCATACCTCAAGCCCGCGGACGCTCGCGCAGCGGCTCCGTGTCGCAACTCGTGGAGCAGGCACGCAAGGTGGCCGAGGAGGGGGGTAAAGAGATTGTTCTGACCGGGGTCAACGTTGGAGATTTCGGTAAAGGCTCGGATGAGAATTTCTTTGATCTCGTGCGCGCGCTTGACGATGTGGACGGGATAGAACGCTACCGCATTTCCTCCATCGAGCCTAACCTGCTGACGGATGAGATAATCGACTTCGTGGCTCAGTCACGCCGCTTCATGCCCTCGTTTCACGTGCCTTTGCAAAGTGGCAGCGATCATGTGCTCAGGCTTATGCACCGCCATTATGACACCGACCTGTTTCGCCGCAAGATGGAGAAGATCCGTGCCACCATCCCACACGCATTCATAGGTGTTGACCTGATGGTGGGTGTGCGTGGTGAAACACCGGAAGAGTTCGACAACTCGCGCCGGTTCGTGGAATCGCTTCCCATTTCGCGCCTTCATGTGTTCACCTACTCGGAGCGTCCCGGCACTAAGGCGCTTGACATACCGTATGTTGTAGACCAGGCTGAAAAACACCGCCGGACGGGAATAATGTTACGCGTGTCAGAGCAGAAACTGCTTGACTTCACACGCTCCTTCGAGGGGCAGACACGTCCGGTGCTGATGGAACACCCGCGTCGAAACCGCCCCATGACGGGATTTACCGATAATTATATTAAGGTTGAGGTGAACGGCGCCACCCCTGACATGGACAACCGTGTGGTTAACGTACGCCTTACAGAAACTGTAGCCGACGGTGAAGAAATGAGAGGGGAGGTAATCAAATGAACAACGGGTGGAAATTTCGGCTGATCTACGGTATGGTCAGTCTGGTGGCGCATCTCCCGCTGAATATTCTCTACAGGTTCAGTGACATGCTATACATATTATTGTATTATATACTGCGTTACAGGCGGCGCGTGGCAATGACCAACATCGCTGAGTCATTCCCGGAAAAAAAAACGGCGGAACACAAGGAAATTTGCCGTCACTTTTTCCGCAATTTCTCCGACTACATTTTCGAGACAATCAAACTCGCCCATATCTCTGACGAGGAGATGATGCACCGCATGGAATTCAAGAACACCGAACTGATGAAAGGATACATGGAATCCGGACGCAGCGTGGTGGCATACTTCTCACATTGTTTTAACTGGGAGTGGGCTCCATCCATAACTCTTCACTGCTTCACGGACGATGAACGAGAGATGGAGTTCTGCCAGGTCTACCGTCCGCTGCGTAACGCCACGTTTGATGCCGTAATGCTTGAATTGCGCAGTAGGTTCGGGTCAATGTCGCTCAAAAAACGATCGGTGCTCCGTGACCTCCTGCGGTTCCGACGCTACGGGATTATCTCCGTCACCGGATTCATGAGCGATCAGAAACCGAGCCATGGCGACCCTATCCACGTGGTAGACTTCCTCAATCATCCCACAGCCGTCATCACCGGAACGGAAACGCTGGCGGGGCGTCTGGGTATGGCTGCCATATACTGGGATATATCACGTGTGAGTCGCGGACACTATTCTATCACCATGCGTCGTCTCAGTGACGATGTTGGCAAGGAGGAACCAATGGAGGTTACCCACCGCTACTTCCGGATGCTCCAGCAGACCATCCGCGAGAATCCTTCCAACTGGTTGTGGTCACACAAACGATGGAAGAACAAGGTGACATTTGACATGAACGGCAAAAACCTCAAAGTGGAATGAAACAGACTGCCATAATAATTTTGAACTGGAACGGAGAGAAACTACTTCCGGAATTTCTGCCGAAAGTGATAGCCCGAACCGATAACAGTATGGCTGACATCATTGTAGCCGACAACGGCTCCACTGACTCATCACTGACTCTGCTGCGGGAGCAGTTTCCCGCTGTCAAGGTGATGGGTTTCACTGAAAATTACGGATTCGCCGAAGGATATAACAGGGCGATAGCCGGCGCCGGTGACTACCGCTACGTGGTTCTGCTCAACTCCGATGTGGCTCCCGCCGACGGATGGAACCGAATTCTTGAGCAGTTTATGGACACTCACCGTGATGTGGCTGCCGTTCAGCCGAAAATACTCTCTTACTCCAGTCCTGACAAGTTTGAATATGCAGGAGCGTCGGGCGGGTTCATTGACCGGCACGGCTACCCATACTGCCGGGGACGTATTTTCGACATTGTGGAAACAGACCGCGGTCAATATGACTCTCCCGTTGAAATATTCTGGGCCAGCGGAGCCGCACTGATGGTCAGACGTGACCTCTATATCAAGGCCGGAGGTCTCGACGCAGGATTTTTCGCCCACATGGAGGAGATTGACCTGTGCTGGCGTCTGCAACTGCTGGGATATAAAATCATGGCTGTCCCTTCCGCTACGGTCTATCATCTGGGAGGAGGCAGTCTGGACTACGGTAATCCACGGAAAACCTATCTGAACTTCCGCAACAACCTGCTGATGATGCACAAGAATCTTCCCGTAAAAGTCCGCAGACGCAAACTTTTCGTCCGCCGGCTGATGGACACCCTGGCATGGGTGAAATTTATGGTGGCGCTGAACTTCAAGAGTGCGAACGCCATTCTGCGGGCTCATCGTGACTATGCCCGCATGAGCGGCAACTACAACACTGACCCGACGGTTGATCTGCTGCAGAAACAGACAACCGATATTGTAAGCCAACGTTTCCTTCATGGCAAAAAATATTTCTCAGAACTATAAACATTTTCTATAATCCGCTACCGATATGAAAAAAATTCTGTTTATCCTTCTCGCCCTGATTACCGTCATACCCGCATGGGGCGCCCCCAAGAAACAAATCGTTGATAAGATAGAGCCCCCTTACTGGTGGACCGGCATGGCTAATGACACTCTCCAGTTGATGGTGTATGGTGAAGGTGTACGCGATGCTGAAGTGCAGATGGAATATCCGGGAGTCAGTATCGCCTCAGTTGAGCGTCCCGATGGTCTGAACTACCTGTTCCTCTATCTTGTCGTTGACAAACAGGCCAAACCGGGTGATCTGAAACTGCGTTTCGCCATAGGTAAGAAAAAACAGACTGTCACATATCACCTGCTGTCACGCGACAAAAGCGGTGACGAATATGCCGGATTCGATGCATCGGATGTGCTGTATCTCATAATGCCCGACCGGTTCGCTGACGGTGATTCCACCAACAACAATCTCCCCGGCAAACTGAATCACCCGGTGACGGCTGACCGAACTAATCCCAACGCACGTCACGGAGGTGACATCCGTGGAATGATGGAGCATCTGGACTATCTTGATTCATTAGGGGTTACCGCCGTGTGGGTCAACCCTGTGTTCACCAACGATATGCCCGGAGGGTCATATCACGGATATGCCACCACGGACTACTACTCCATAGACCCGCGCTTCGGGACTAATAAGGAGTGGAATGAGTTTGTCAAGGCATGTCAGCAAAGAGGAATAAAAGTGGTAATGGACATGATCTTCAATCATGTGGGTAGCGAACATCCCTGGTTCACAGACCGTCCGTCGGCTGACTGGTTCAATTTCCCCGAGGGTTATCAGCAGACAAACTACCGCTTATCGACTCTCTTTGACCCTTACGCATCGGACTACGACCTGAGGCACACCGTTGACGGCTGGTTCGTCAAGGGTATGCCTGACCTCAACCAGCGTAATCCCCACCTTATGAAATATCTGATCCAGAATTCTATATGGTGGATTGAATCTTCAAAAATCAACGGAATCAGAATGGATACTTATCCATATGCCGACATGATGGGGATGGCCCGTTGGATCGATGATGTGGAAAAGGAATATCCCAATTTCAACATCGTGGGTGAGTGCTGGTACAATAATGAGGGCGCGGAAGCATTCTGGCAGCGTGGTTCCAAAGTGAACCCCGTTGATCCGCGCCTGCAAACAGTCATGGATTTCAAACTGGCTATAGACGGCCGGAAATATTTTATGGAACAGACCGATCCGTGGAACGGACTGAACCACCTTTATGACCATCTGTCGCTGGACTATCTTTTCCCGGATCCACAGAAAATCCTCACTTTCCTGGATAATCATGACACTGACCGCTTTCTCCCCTCTTTCCCTGACTCACTTGGTCAGTGGAAGCAGGCCCAGACCTTCCTTCTGACCTCACGCGGCATACCACAGATTTATTATGGAACCGAACTGCTTATGAACGGTGCCCGTGAAGGTAGCGACGGATATGTCCGCCGCGATGTTCCCGGAGGTTTCCCCGGTGATACAGTCAGTGAGTTCACACGCGAGGGTCGCTCAGAACTGCAGAACGAGGCTTTCGACTATCTTTCAAAACTCCTCCACTGGCGTAAGGGGGAGGCTAACGAGGTCATAGCACGGGGATCGCTTAAACATTTCATGCCGCAGAATGGCGTCTATGTCTACCGCCGCAAACTCGGCGACAAGGAAGTGCACGTGCTGATGAACGGAAACGACACCCCTCTGGATATAACAATGGAACGTACATTGGAAACACTCCCCTATGGCTCCGAGTGGACCGACATAATCTCGGGTTCCGAGGTGACCATCACGCCTGAGATGCACTTTGACCCGCGTCAGATAATGATACTTCAGAATTTCTGATGCAGCGGATAGGAATAATTTCTGACACACACAGTTGCTGGGATCCACGTTTTGAACAGTATCTCGGCAACTGTGACCAGATATGGCATGCCGGTGACGTGGGTGACATCAGCGTCATAGAAAATCTCAGAAAACTGGCTCCGGTGGTCCGTGCCGTCAGAGGCAATATCGACCATGGGGAGGTAGCCCGTCAGTTTCCTGCAGTAGACATGTTCGAAGTTGAAAGTGTGAAAGTGTGGATGACCCACATAGGGGGTTATCCCGGACGCTATCAGCCCGGCGTGGCGGCAACTCTGCGGCGTCACGGCATAAATCTGATGGTCACCGGACACAGCCACATACTTAAGGTTATGTTCGACCATTCACTCAATGTACTCCACATCAATCCCGGAGCCGCAGGTACACATGGATGGCAGAAGGAGCGCACGTTCGTACTCCTTACTATCGATGACGGGGAGATGCGTGACCTTGAAGTTGTTCAGTTGGGAAAACTTATCATATAAACAAAAAAAATTACTCGTCGTCACGACGAATAATCTTCTTACCTTAAATCTAATACCATGAAAAACTGATGCAAAGTTAATACTTTTATGTTTTATAACATACTTTTTAGGCAAAAAAATGCTTTGAATTAGCAATTATTAACATTTATATGTCTTATAAGAGTTATAAATCTTATAAAAGTTAAAAATTGCAAATTTATAAGATAAATGAAAGATAAAATAATATTAAAAAGATAACTAACTGTTGCACAACTGAAAAGAATATCTTAACTTTGCATCCGCTAATTTTTCCGGCAGGGGCTTGACAAAGCAGCAGTCGATGAATGACGGCTCGCCTCGCGGAGTAATCGTAAAATCTAATAATAAAAGATGTACGCAATCGTAGAAATTCAGGGACAGCAGTTCAAGGCAGAGGCCGGCAAGTTCCTGTATGTTCACTACCTCGGCGAAGAAACAAAGGAAGGTGCTACTGTTGAGTTTGACCGTGTCCTTCTGGTTGACGCTGACGGTGCCGTGAAAGTCGGTGCACCCACCGTGGATGGTGCTAAAGTTGTTTGCGAAGTGGAAACTCCACTCGTAAAAGGTGAAAAGGTAATCGTTTTCAAGAAGAAACGTCGCAAAGGCTATCGTCGTAAAAACGGTCATCGCCAGTATTTCACCAAAGTTGTTATTAAAGATGTAGTTGCTTAACCTAAAAAAGATCTAAGAAAATGGCACATAAGAAAGGTGTAGGTAGTTCTAAGAACGGCCGTGAGTCAGAAAGCAAACGACTCGGTGTAAAAATTTTCGGTGGTCAGTTCGCTAAGGCAGGCAACATTATCAAACGTCAGCGTGGAACCGTCCACCACCCCGGACTGAACGTGGGTATGGGCAAGGACCACACCATCTATGCTCTCATTGATGGTACCGTTGTCTTCACTGAAGGTCGCAACGGTCGTCGTTTCATTAACATCCAGCCTATCGCTGAAGCCTGATAAGGCTCACAACTGACAAAAACTGACAGGATGCCACGTCAATCTTTTGGCGTGGCATCTTTTTTTATGTTCATACTTGCATGATATTCACACAAAAATAAACATGGATATTGCGGGACTTTACAAGTTTTATTATCTTTGCAACGCAAAATAATGCCCCCAATGGAATATAGCATACTTGATTTTCTATGCCTCATCGGAGCCGTCGGCCTGTTCCTTTACGGAATGAAGGTGATGAGCGAGGGCCTGCAAAAAGCGGCAGGCGACAAACTGCGCAGCATCCTCGGCGCAATGACACGAAACCGTTTCACCGGAACATTGACCGGTTTCTTCATCACAGCACTGATCCAGAGTTCATCAGCATCAATAGTGATGGTAGTGAGTTTCGTAAACGCCGGATTGGTCACTCTCGCTCAGTCAATGGCGGTTATCTTCGGAGCAAATGTAGGAACAACTTTCACGGCATGGATGCTGACTCTGTTCGGATTCAAGGTTGACATATCAACTTATGCGATATCCCTGATCAGCGTTGCTATTATCTGCCTGTTCTCCAGAAAGAGCCGTACAAAATCGATCGGTGAGTTCCTGATAGGATTCTGCCTCCTCTTCCTGGGCCTTGACATGATCAGCAACTATGTCCCTGACCTGCAAAGCAACCCGGAAATGTTCGAATTTCTCCAGCGGTATGCCGCACTGGGATTCACTTCCGTGCTTATCTTCTTTGCCGTGGGATGCCTGGTGACAATGATTATCCAGTCATCGGCAGCGACTTTCGCAATCACACTTATCATGTTCAGCCGCGGATGGGTCGACTTCAACCTCGCGTGTGCGATCGTTCTCGGATCTGCCGTAGGAACGACAATCACTCCCATCCTCGCATCAATGAGCGGTAACGTGGCAGCAAAACGCACGGCCGCCGGACACCTGATGTTCAATATCCTCGGCTCCATATGGTGCCTGGCGCTTTTCTACTACTTCAGTGATTTCATCATCTGGATGACCAATCTCATAGGAACCGGTAATCCCAATGACCTCTATGACACTGTAAGCCAGATCAAGGAAACAGATCCGCAGGTCTACAATCATCTGTTCGACTCAAAACCAACGGGCGACGCTGAACTCAATCTCAGGATAGAGTCGCAGGTTCCCCTGATCAAGAGTCTCCAGTTCAAGGCATCGATAGGGCTGTGTCTGTTCTACACAACATATAAACTCATCAACCTCTTCATAATGATATGGTTCACCAAGTTCTACGTCAAGGTAGTGGAATGGCTGATACCTGCCAAGAGAAAAGATGAGGAGGAATTCCAACTCAAGTTCATCACCGGAGGTATTCTTTCCGCATCGGAACTCAACATAACACAGGCTGAAAAAGAGATTTTCGTCTATGCCGAGCGTGTTCAGCGGATGATAACCATGGCCCGGGAACTGGTCCATACAAAAAGCGGGTCTGACGATTTCCTGCAACTGTATGGGCGCCTTGAAAAATATGAAGATATATCGGACCGCATGGAAATTGAGATAGCCCACTATCTGAACAAGTGTGCGGAAGGGCGTCTGTCTAACGAAGGTAAACGCCACATCGCCGGAATGCTCCGTATTGTTTCTGAAATTGAAAGCATCGCCGACTGCTGTCTGGGCGCAGGAAAAATACTGATGCGGAAAGTGGAGTCAAACGTGAAATTCACTGATGATATCTACCACAATGTCGACACAATGTTCGATCTCGTGGATGCAGCAATGCAGAACATGCTCCTGCTGTTGAAAGATATTGAGGGAACGCATCGTGAGGAAATCAACATGTCATATAACAAGGAGCGGGAGATCAACAACCTGCGTAACCGTCTGCGTTCAACCAACATCGAGAACATCAACGACAAGAAATATGAATATCAGGCCGGAATCTACTACATGGATCTCATCAATGACCTTGAGAAAACCGGTGATTACATCGTCAATGTCGTTGACACCGTCAAGGAAGATTTTAACCGGACAGAAGTAGCCTGATGCTTCCTGCCTGCCACATACCCTCGCGCCTTGAAGCCGGAACCGACGAGGCCGGACGTGGCTGCCTGGCCGGTCCGGTGGTAGCCGCTGCCGTAATCCTGCCTGATGACTTTTCCCATCCCTGGCTCAATGATTCAAAGCAACTCAACGAAAAACGCAGGAACGCACTCCGCACCGTTATAGAACAGGAAGCACTGGCATGGGCGGTGGCAATGGTCAGCAACACCGAGATTGACGAAATAAACATCCTGAACGCTTCGATTCTGGCCATGCACCGTGCGTTGGCTGCCCTAAAAATCACTCCCGGTGCAATAATCGTGGACGGAAACCGTTTCAAACCTTACCGTGATATACCCTCGCAGACATTTGTCAAAGGTGACGGACGTTTCGGAAATATTGCCGCCGCATCAATCCTTGCCAAAACCCACCGCGATGAGTTCATGGTCTGCATACATCAGGACTATCCTTACTACGGATGGGATAAAAACAAAGGTTACCCAACCAAGGCACACCGTGCGGCTATCGAACAACACGGACCAACCCCTTTCCACCGGATGAGTTTCACTCTGATTGACCCGCAGTTGTCATTATTCTGATTTTAAACCTATAACCAATATATTTTTAGATTTTATCATGAAAAAAATCCTTTCATTTTCAGCAATCGCCGCTCTTGCCGCATCGCTGTTCAGTTGCGGTGGAAACGCCACACAGGCAAATTCCGAAGAGCGCGACTCAACTTTCACATCACTCAATCAGCCGGAATGGAGCCGGAATGCCGTTATCTACGAAATCAACTGGCGTCAGATGACACCGGAAGGTAACATTGCCGCACTCCAGAACCAGTTGCCCCGCCTGAAGGACCTCGGAGTGGACATCCTCTGGATCATGCCCGTTCACCCCATTTCCGAACTCAACCGTAAAGGTGAACTCGGCTCTTATTATGCTGCAAAAGACTACAAGGATGTCAATCCTGACCTTGGAACACGTGAGGAATTCAAGGCTTTCGTTGACGAAGCACACAAACAGGGTTTCAAAGTGATCATCGACTGGGTTCCCAACCACACAGGCTGTGATGCCGTATGGGTGGAGGAACATCCTGAATATTATGTAAAGGATTCAGTAGGAAACATGGTCGGTCAGTATGACTGGACTGACGTTTATAAACTCGATTATTCCCAGCAGGCTACCCGCGACGCCATGGCCGATGCCATGAAGTTCTGGATCACGGATATGGGCATCGATGGTTTCCGTTGCGATGTGGCGATGGAAGTACCCACTGACTTCTGGGATGCCGTACGTCCTCAACTCGACTCCGTGAAGGGTGGTGAAGGTGTGTTCATGCTCGCCGAGGCTTCCAAGCCCGAACTCCAGAAACATGGTTTCAACATGGGATATAACTGGCCGATGAAGGACCTCTTCAGCGAAATTGCAGCATCAGCAGGTCAGTATACCTTCAAACCAGATGCCAAGTTCCCCGTCAAGAACGCTACTGCCATCGATTCACTGCTGGCGGCACAGAAGGCTGACTATCCACGCGACTCTTATCTGATGAACATGACTTCAAACCACGACCTCAACTCTTGGGAAGGTACTGAGTTTGAACGTCTCGGCAATCTCCATAAGGCATTCGCCGTGCTTTCTTACACTCTCCCCGGCATGCCCCTTATCTACACCGGTCAGGAAACAGGCATGAATCGCGCTTTCGAGTTCTTCAAGAAAGACAATGCTCCTGAATGGGAACCCCGCAACGAATACTTCACTTTCTATCAGCAACTTAACAACCTTAAACATTCTCAGCCCGCGCTTCAGGCCGGCGAGAAGGGTGGTGAAATGGTTCGTTTCGAGACAACTGTCCCTGATATTTACGTATTCTCACGCACCGTTGATGGCAAAACAGTTACTGTTCTGACCAACCTGGGAGCATCCGAAGCACCGGTTCAGTTCTCTGCCGATGCTCCTGAAGTTGCCGAAATGATTAACTTCTTCACCTCTGAAGCCGCTGAACTCCCCGCAGCAATGGCTCCCGGCGAATATCTCGTATTCATCAGCAAATAATCCGTTGATGGTAAAGACTATAACCGTTTACTGCGCCTCGTCATCACATATTGACGAGGCGTATTTTCTGGCTGCCCGCGAACTGGGAACCCTCATCGCACAGTGCGGGATTACCCTTGTCACCGGCTCCGGCAAGTCAGGGCTTATGGGTGCCGTAAACCAAGGTGCTATCGATGCCGGAGGAAAAACCATTGGCGTGATACCTCAGTTCATGTATGAACGGCAATGGCAACATCCTGATCTGACAGAACTTATTGTTACGCCCGACATGCATCGCCGCAAGGAAAAAATGGCCGAACTCGCCGATGCCGTGATTGCACTTCCGGGAGGAATCGGAACGTTCGAGGAACTTATGGAAATCATAACCTGGAGAAAACTCGGACTGTTTGAAGGGCAGATTGTAATCCTTAACACCAACGGCTATTACAACCCTATCCTGACAATGCTCCATGACGCTGTTGACAAGGGATTCATGCGGACCCTTGACCTTGGGCTATGGAAGGTTGCCGAAACGCCCCAGCAAGTCATTGAACTTCTTGTCTGAGAGGGATGCGGAATGTATACAGGGATTACGGTTACGTCCAATCCCTTATGCCCGTGACTTAACACCGTGCTGAGTTCAGGATTTTGGAGAATGGTTGCTTGGGCGCACTCTCACTTCAAATGCTGTTCCCGGAGAAACCGGAATGTGGCATCGTAGGCATCGTCGCGGGCTGCTTCACTGCTCAGGAACAGGTCATGCATACCATCGGGCACTTCGTGGAGGGTTACATCTTTTCCCAATTTCGGACCGTATTTGACCATATCTTTCACGTTGAGAACCGCATCACCATGCTGCATGGCAGGAGTCCAACCGGTTCCGCTGACTGAGTTGGAGGAATGCATCAACAGAACTGGTACATTCACTTTTCCTTTCCTTACCGCACCCTGCGCACGGTCAACGGCACCTATCCACGATGCTTCAACCTTGCGTGGCTTTATCGTTTTCCAGTCAGTGTTGAAATCCCACTCTCCGTGGTAATCCTTAAGCAGTGACTCGGCATAACCTCCGCCGTCACCCTGACTGATTTTCATGTTCGGAAACAGTTTACCCAGCGTGCCCACTGCCGGAACAGCCACATTGCGCATCATGCCGTTCATGTTCCATTCCAGGAACGGGCTGTTCAGTACCAGACATTTAACAATGCTGTCAGGGCGCTCCCCCATGTAGTAACTTGTCACAAGCCCACCGGTGGAGTGACCCATAAGAGCCACTTTCTTTATCCCGTCGCGTTTCATGGCTGTAAGTGCTGAGTCGATATCCGGGAAATATTCACGCATGTCCCGTGCCTGAGTGGGAGTCTGGCCCGGCAGGATTGAACGCCCGTATTTCCGCAGGTCAACGGCGTAGAAGTTGTAGCATGAGTCTGCGAACCGGTCAGCCTCGTCCTTCTGGAAGAAGTAGTCGTTATAACCGTGGACATAAAGTATGCCAACGGAGTCATTCTTGCAGTGACTGCGATGGCGTGTAACGGTTGACACCACTTTCCCGGAATAGTCCTTACCCATGTCGAAGCGGTGTATTTCGAATCCGTCACCCAACACGCTGTCACGGCTCCAGTAATCTGCGGAGTGGGAGACCGCTGAACAAGTCAGGACCATCAGCAGCCCTGCCATAAATCTTCTGATTACATCTTTTTTCATACAGATAAAACACCCTTACGGCTAAATTGGTTCTCTATAACTGTTTAGACCCGGATCCCCAATATTTGTTAATAACGCGAGTTCGGGATAAAAAAGTTAATTATATCAAAGGATCAAAAGGATAC
>CAMWNP010000011.1 GCA_947175645.1 uncultured Porphyromonadaceae bacterium | reverse complement strand
TGCGCAACCACATCGGGTGGCACCGCACCATGACTGAACGAGGTTACCGTACCGGGCAGTTCCCCACCATGCAACGCTGGCTCACCGACCAGTCATGGCGTGACAGGCTGCCCGATGTGGAATGAGCGCACATGAAAATCACCTCATTGTCCCGTGGACAATCCGGATGGTAGCCCAAACAAATCATGGAAATGATGAAGGTGGAATAACTCTCGTTATTGTTCGGGGCGAATATCAAAATATTATCATCACCCCACCCCTCGCAGTAAAATATCATCCTTTTTTAAATATTCATTACATTTTTCAATAAATTATTTGGATAACATTAAAATTTATCATACCTTTGCACCGTTGAGATAAAACAAGCACTCCAACAATCACATCAAGGTATTCCAAGGTAAATTCATTTAATTCAAATAAAGTTTAACCAATAGACAATTTCTATGAGAAAATTTTACACAATCGTTATTGCAGCCGCAATGTCATTGGGCGCATCTTTCTCTGCTTTTGCAGCCGTACCGCATGCTCCCAAACCATCAGTAAGTGATGAAGCCGCACAGAAACTTTCTGTAAAAGAACTCGCAGTTCAAAAAACGGAATATGCCGTTAAAGGTGCACAACCAAAGACCGATGATGAAACATGGGTAAAAAAATCAACCGGTATATGGTTTGAAGGCCCTTTGGCAAGTCGCTTCAGTAATGTTTCAAAAGGAGAGTGGGATGTTGACATATATGAATGTGAATCGAAGCCCGGATGGATACGTCTTAATCCATATACGGCAGAAACTCAACCGGCTAAAATTTTAGGGGCACCTAATACAGTATATCTTGAGATTAACATTCAGAATCCCCAAAAATGCTGGTTTCCTGACTGGGCTATGTTCGGAGTATTTACTTACGGGTCTTTATGCCCGGAAAATGAGTGGCCGGCAACTTATAATTCTTATGGTACTATAACTGACGGAATCTTAACCTTCGGACCGGAAGACTTTGCCTATGAATCAGGTGGACAATGGTCTATGGGAAACTGTGAAATAAAGATAGTTCTTGACAAGACTCAATATGTTGACTACACGGTTAATACCCAGGCTCCATTCTGTTCTGATGTCGAGGGTCAATATTTCGCGTATACCAAGACAGACGCAGTTACCACTGTAAAACTTATGGTAACGGATGGTGTCTATCCTATGAATGATCAAAATGCAAATATCGTAAAAAATAACGGCACAGATGTTACCTCGTATGCAGGTAAAAAAGTTAATTTCGGACTTGACCCTGCCCGTGAAGCCTACACATACCTATATGTAGGAATGGATGTAGACGGCAATATCCGGGCACAAGGTGCGGTTATTTCTTATATCCTTCAGGATGATGCTGAAAACTGGAAAGAAATTGGCGAAGCAACTTACACAGAAGGTGTCCTCAGTTCTCTTTTCAATGATGTAGAAAGTGAAGACATGAAATGTAAGATTCAGGAAAACATTGCCAAACCCGGTTATTATCGCCTTGTCAATCCCTATGACAACCACTCCAAAGGATTTAAATCTGACCACGGTCATAACCACTACATATATATCAACGCTACAGATCCTGATCACGTATATGTAGAACCCTCGGTTATGGGGGCTTACGTTCCCGGTTTCGGAGATTTCGCCTGTGAAAGTTGGGGATATAAATATCTTGATAGGGTTGAAGAAGGTGAAAATAGCGGAGTATGGGGAAAACTTAATGACAACAAAATCACAGTACCTCAGTTCCGCACTCACATTTCAGACTACAACAACGCTCTGATGATGAGTCTTTATGATTCTCAAAATCCCAGTACTTTTGCCGTCAAATTACCCACCCAATCAGGTATCAGCAATGTTGCCGCTGATGAGGCATCCGTCGCTCCTGTTTATTACAACCTCCAGGGAGTAAGGGTTGACGAACCCCGGAACGGCCTCTTCATTGAAGTGCGTGGCAACAAGGCTGCAAAAGTCTGCAAGTAGTACTCCGGTAAAAATTTATATTATCAAAAAAGTGACTGGCCCGTGATGGTCAGTCACTTTTATTATTCAGAACCGGCTCTTAAAAACCTCTTAGTTAAATTTAACAATGATTATACATTTGAATTTATCAAGTTTGAATTCTATTTTTTAATTTTGTGACAGCAAAACAGGTCTTTACGATTCAACTGCGCCGAGGTTTGAACAGTTAAACCGTTTGAAGGTCTGTAATGTTATGTTTTAATGAAAAATATCACAAATAATAGAATATGAACGAACCTGTAAACATCCGAGAACTTAACGACATTGTTGCCTCAAAGAGCAATTTCGTCAACCTTATCACCTCAGGCATGGATCAGACCATAGTTGGTCAGAAACACCTGATTGAATCATTACTGATTGCCCTCCTCTCCAACGGTCATGTACTGCTTGAGGGAGTTCCCGGTCTGGCAAAGACCCTGGCTATAAAAACACTCGCCCAACTCATTGATGCAAAATACAGCCGTATTCAGTTCACCCCTGACCTGCTGCCTGCCGATGTACTCGGAACTATGATATATAGCGTTCAGAAAGAACAGTTTCAGGTTAAGAAAGGCCCTATCTTCGCAAATTTCGTGCTCGCCGATGAAATAAACCGTGCTCCCGCCAAAGTTCAGTCAGCATTACTTGAAGCGATGCAGGAACGTCAGGTGACAATCGGTGAAAGCACTTACCGTCTTGATGAACCGTTCCTTGTGATGGCGACACAGAACCCCATAGAACAGGAAGGAACTTATCCCCTGCCTGAAGCACAGGTTGACCGTTTCCTCCTCAAGGTCATCATAGGCTACCCCACCAAAGAAGAAGAAAAAATCATCATCCGCCAGAATATCTCTGAGAAACCCTCAAAGGTTGTCCCCCTGCTTAAACCTGAGGAAATCATTGAGGTTCAGAAAATCGTGAATAAAATCTATGTGGATGAAAAGATTGAACGCTATATAGTTGACATTGTCTTCGCCACACGATTCCCCGCCGATTACGGTCTGGCAGATCTCCAGTCAATCATCTCCTTCGGAGCATCGCCACGTGCGTCAATCAACCTGGCAAAAGCAGCCCGTGCATACGCGTTCCTGCGTCAGCGCGGCTACGTTGTTCCGGAAGATGTACGCGCCGTTTGCCACGACGTTATGCGTCACCGCATTGGTCTGACCTACGAAGCCGAAGCAAACAATATCACTGCCGATGAAGTGATCTCAACCATCCTTGACAAAGTTGAGGTGCCCTGATGAACGGAACTTCCGTCATCGAAATCAGATGGGAACGCGACCGTTCGTCACGTTCCCTGACAACTAAAACTATGAAACTCCCAACGTCAGATGGATGCTAACGAACTATTAAAGAAAGTAAGAAAAATAGAAATCAAAACCCGCGGACTGTCACAGAACATTTTCGCGGGCGAATACCACTCTGCCTTCAAGGGGAGAGGTATGACCTTTTCTGAAGTACGCGAATATCAGTATGGCGATGACATCCGTGACATAGACTGGAACGTTACCGCACGTCACAACCACCTCTATGTCAAGGTTTACGAAGAGGAGCGCGAGATGACCGTGATGCTTCTGGTTGACGTGTCATCAAGCCGCCTGTTCGGTGCGGTCGGCGATGAAAAAAGGGAGATTATAGCGGAGATAGCAGCAACCCTCTCCTTTTCTGCAATCCAGAACAACGATAAGATTGGGGTGATTTTCTTCTCTGACAAAATAGAAAAATTCATACCCCCCAAAAAAGGAAAGAAACACATCCTCTTCATTATCCGGGAACTGCTGGACTTCACCCCGGAGAGCAAAGGAACCGACATAGGTCAGGTGCTCCGATTTTTCACCGACGCTCTGAAGAAACGATGCACGGCATTCCTTATCTCGGACTTCATCGCCCCCGATGATTACAGGCAGCAACTGTCCATAGCGTCAAACCGGCACGACATAATCGGTATTCAGATATATGACAAACGTGACGCCTCGCTCCCTGACGTAGGACTGATGCGTGTCAAAGACCTTGAAACCGGCGAAGACCGCTGGATCGACACCTCCTCTAAAGCCACACGCCAGCGTTTCAACAAGTGGTGGTATGAACGTCAGCAGAAAATGACCGACACATTGACCCGCAGCCGCGTGGATTACACCAGCATAACCACCGATGAGGATTACGTGAAAGCACTGATGGCGCTTTTCCGTCGCCGAGGGGTAAAGTAATAAATTCAATATCACGCATGAAGAATTCTTCAGTTATAAAATCAATTCTGGCCACACTTCTCCTTTCGGCAGGAGCGCTTACCGCTTCAGCCGCCGGAGCGAAGGTTCAGGCAATGATGGACTCCACCCAATTGCTGATGGGCCGGACTATGACCATACACCTCAATATTGTCGAACCGGCTGACAACAACACGGGCCACTTCGTCCTCACCAAGGACTCCACACTCATTCCGGAGATTGAGATACGCAGCATAACAACTCTCGACACCACCGACATAGGTAACAATCTCAGGCAGATTCGAAAGGAAATGGTGATACAATCTTTTGACTCAGGTGATTATATCATTCCCGAATTGCGTTACGCACTTGGAAAAGATACCATACTTTCGGATAAACTCGCACTGAGGGTACTTCCGGTAAACGTGGACCAGATGGAGACCATCAACCCGAATGCCGATGTTCAGGATTCAGGTTCACGCTGGTGGGATTTCCTTCCGCCGTTCATTGTAGATTACTGGGAATGGATGCTACTGGCAATAGTGGTGATATGCGGCGGCATCGCAGCATTCATCTTCCTCCGCAAGAAGGATGTCAAGACAATGTTCAGGACCCCGGAGCCTGTCCTCTCCCCCTACGAGGTGGCCATGCGTGATCTTAACATACTCAAGGAGAAGAATTTATGGGCATCAGGTAATGAGAAAGAATATTATACTGACCTCACGGACATCCTCCGCATATATCTTCAGAACCGTTTCGGCATAAACGCCATGGAAATGACCACATCCCAGATTGTTTCAGAACTTAACAGAAATGAGGAAACAAGATTGCCGAACCGCCTGATGAAGCAGATTCTGGAGATAGCCGACTTCGTCAAATTCGCTAAACAGCGTCCGCTTGCCGAGGACAACAACCGTTCGTTCCAGTATGCAGTTCAGTTCGTTGAGGACACACGTCCGCGCGTAATTGCTGACGAAAGTACTTCAACCGAAGGCGATGCCGGGAAAAATGAAAAAAATGACAAACCTCTATCCTAACACTATAAAATAATATATATGCACTTCGCACATCCGGGATATTTTTGGTTGCTTCTTTTACTTGTTCCGCTGATAGCGTGGCAAGTAATGAAATACCGCAACGCGCATCCGGCCATGGAGATTTCCACGGTCAACCCTTTCCGTGGCATGGGACGTCCGCTGAAGGAATACCTGCTGCACGGGCTTTTCCTGCTGCGTATGGCTGCCATAGTATTTGTGATAATAATGCTGGCACGTCCGCAATCGCATGACAGTTGGAACACCACCAATACCGAGGGTATCGACATTGTCATCGCCCTTGACGTTTCTCCAAGTATGCTTGCACGGGACTTCAAGCCTGACCGTCTGGAAGCGGCGAAAAATGTCGCTGCAAACTTTGTTTCGGCACGTGAAAACGACAATATTGGTCTGGTTTTGTTCGCAGCGGAAAGTTTCACAGGCGTACCGATGACCATGGATCGTGCCACACTGACTAATTATATCAACAGCATAGAGATGGGGATGCTTGGCAACGCCACTGCCATAGGTGACGGTATCGCCACCTCAATAAACCGCATAAAAGACGGTAAAGCCAAATCCAAAACAATAATACTGCTCACTGACGGTTCAAACAACACCGGTAACGTGGCTCCGAAAACCGCAGCGGAGTTGGCCGCCAAATACGGTATAAAAATCTATACGATAGGAATAGGCAAGAACGGAACCGCCCTCTATCCCCAGCAGGACTATTTCGGGCGCATTGAGTATGTGCCGCAGGAAGTAGTCATCGATGAGGAGACACTCCGTGATATTGCCGCAACCACCGGTGGCAAATATTTCCGTGCCACAGGCAACAATGTCCTTCAGGATGTTTTCGACCAGATAGACCAACTTGAGAAAACCGCCATGGACGTTCGTAACTTCTCGCATACCCAGGACAACTACATGATCTGGGCATGGCTTGCGCTCCTGTGCTTCGTCACAGAGTTAGTCCTCCGTCACACTGTTTTACGTACAATTCCTTAAGCACTCAGACAATGTTCAACTTCGCATATCCACACATATTATATCTTCTGTTGTTGCTGCCGGCAATCTACGGTCTGTTTTACTGGGCACGGCTGGCACGAAGACGCAAACTGCGCAAGTATGGCAACCCGGAGATGCTGCGTCACCTTATGCCGGAAGCATCTCCCTACAAGCCTTACGTTAAGATAACACTTCAACTTATTGCGTTGACAGCACTCATAATCGCCCTGGCACGCCCCCGGTCAGGACAGAAAGAAGATATCGAAAACTCAAAAGGCATTGAGGTTATGATCGCTTTTGACGTTTCACGCTCAATGCTCGCCAGTTCAACTGACGACCCCGCGGGAATATCACGTCTGGACCGGGCCAAGCATATTCTTTCCAGACTGGTAGATAAACTTGACAATGACAAGGTAGGTCTGATTGTGTTTGCCGGAGAAGCGTACACCCAGTTGCCGCTGACCTCTGACTACGTATCGGCAAAAATGTATCTCAACAGCCTTAATACCGAGATGATTCAGACCCAGGGCACATCTGTGGGCGATGCCATCGCTCTGGCTTCCAACGCTTTCTCTCCTGACCCTACGATAAACCACGCCATAGTTCTGATAACTGACGCCGAGGATCATGAAGGAAACGCCGTGGACATGGCCCGCGAAGCCGCAAAGAACGGAATCCAGGTGGACGTGCTCGGAATTGGCTCACCTAAAGGAAACCCAATACCTCTTGACAAGCGTGGGTCATATCTGAAAGATAATTCAGGGAATGTTGTCACAACCGCACTGAACGAAGAAGCCGCCCGGCAAATTGCCGAAGCCGGCAACGGTGTGTATGTCAACGCCGCAAGTTCGGATGCGCTGGGCGAACTCACCGATAAACTCGATGAACTTGAGAAAGGAGACATCCGTCACATAGTCTATAAGACTTCGGCTGAACAATTCCCGATCTTCGGGTGGATAGCACTGGTATTCCTTATTGCAGACATTTTCATACTTGACCGCAAGATTGGATGGCTGAGCAAAATCAACTTCTTCTCAAAATAAAAAGGAGGTTACGAAATGAAAAATATTGTCAGAAACATATTGGTGACGGTGGTTGCCTCAGGGACGGTTTCCGTCATGGCCGCACAGTCACTTGACATAAATCAACCGGAAGATCAACAACAGCAGGAACAGACATCTGCCCCGCAGCGCAAACCACGCAGAAGCGATTCCATGCAGGTCAGGAACTTTATAAAAGAAGGTAACGAGAACTACAACCAGCAACGCTACAGCGAGGCAGAACGCTCTTATCTGAAAGCCCTTGAAATTGATCCCAACTCGGAAACAGCAAACTTCAACCTCGCTTCTTCGTTGCTCCAGCAGCGCTCCAACGGTGAGAATGAGGATGAAAATTCTCCGCTCAACCGCGCCACCCGCCTGCTGAGCAATCTTACCAAAACAGGCCGGAACGGCGAGATTGTAGAGAAATCCTTCTACAACCTCGGAAACATTGCCTTCAACGGTCAGAACTATCAGGAAAGCATATCTATGTATAAAGAGGTGCTCCGCCGGAACCCTGAAAACGAAAAAGCGCGGGAAAATCTGCGGCTGGCTCAGAAAAAACTTCAGGAGCAACAGAACCAGAATCAGCAGAACCAACAGGACAAACAAGACCAGCAGGACAAACAAGACAAACAAAACCAGCAGGACAAGAAAGATCAGCAACAGCAGCAGGATCAGCAGCAACAGCAACAACAGCAACAGGATCAGCAACAGAAACAACAGCAACAACAGCAGATGAGCGACAATAATGCCGAGCAAATTCTAAAAGCAATGGAAAATGCCGAGGCTGACACCCGCCGGAAAATTGAAGCCCAGAAAGCACGTGAGCAGCGCATGAACCGCCGTAACCCTGAAAAACCCTGGTAAAATTATCTGATGATGAAACAACGTCTGAATATATTATTACTTCTTTTGATCACCACCCTGTCAATCTGGGCGGCGGAATTTTCAATCGTTCCTCCACGAACCGTGGTGGCAGGACAGAACTTCACCATCACCTACCGTCTGAAAAATGCGGAATCTGAAGGTTCGGCTCTCAAGGTAGCGGAAATTGAAGGTTGCAGGCTCCTCTACGGTCCGGCAACATCCACCATGAAGTCATACCAGTTTGTCAACGGACGCCAGTCATCAAGTTCAACGGTTGACTACACTTACACCTACCGGGCTGAAAAAGAGGGTACATACACAATAGGTCCTGCATCAATTAACGCTGATGGCAAAACGCTACGCACATCATCCGCCACTCTCAAGATTCTCCCGCCTGACAGCGATTCGCAGTCATCAGACAACATGACCGGGAGCCGGCGTGACAACTCACAGCAGCAGGATATACACAACGTTTCTGACAAAGATGTTTTCATCCGCATACTTCTGAACAAAAAACAGGTGTATGAGCAGGAAGCCGTAGAGTGTACCATGAAACTCTACACCAAACTGCAGGTCAGTGGCATCAACGCCATTACACCTCCCACTTTTGACGGATTCCTCATTGAAGATGTCGACCTGCCGGCCAACATAAACGACACAGAGCATATCAACGGTCAGAACTATCTTACCGCGGTACTCCGCAAATACATCATATTCCCGCAGAAATCCGGACGACTGACAATTAATTCAGGAAAATATGACATTGAAGTAGTTCAATACGAAACTGTCAGCATGGGCTACTTCAACACACGCCGTCCGGTAGCCAAAACAGTGCATGTGGCTCCCGGCAATCTTGAAATCAACGTAAGCAGTCTGCCTGACGGTGCACCTGCCGGATTCACAGGAGCAGTTGGTAAGTTCGCTCTCCAGAGCAACATATCCACCGAGTCACTGCGTACTAACGAAGCCGCCACACTGACACTGACAGTAAAAGGTAGCGGAAACATCAAGTATCTGAAGGAACCGGTCATTGACTTTCCCACTGAATTTGAGCAGTATACGCCCAAACAGACCATCAATACCCACGTGGCCGGAAGCAGCGTGGCAGGCTCCAATACCATTGAATACACCTTCGTGCCACAGGCTGTGGGTGATTTCAACATCCCCCCTACCCGATTCGTATACTTCGATCCATCGACAAAACAATATGAGACCCTTACTGCCGGAGGTTACCAAGTAAAAGTCGCCAAAGGAGCGAACAGCATATCCTCAGCCGTATCACAACAGGATATCACGGCAAAAAACACTGACATACGTCACATCAAAACCGGTCCGATGTCACTGACCTTTGACCACAATCCCGTTATTTTTTCTTGGGTTTACTGGTGCTTCTACATTCTTCTGGCACTTCTTCTTGCAACATCCATTATCCTCTACTCAAAGCATGTAAAGTTCAATGCGGACGTTACCGGAGTCAAGAAAGCACGAGCAAACAAGGTTGCCAAACGCCGACTCAAGGATGCGGAAAAAGCGATGAAACTCAATCAGACCGACAAATTTTATGCCGAACTCCTGCAGGCTCTGTGGGGTTATCTGAGTGACAAACTCTCTATTCCCGTTTCACAACTCACCCGTCAGAACATTCAGCAGAATCTTGCCGACTACAATACTCCGCAGCAACTGATTGACCGTGTGATCAATCTTATAGATGAATGTGAAATGTCACGCTATACCCCCGAACTGGCCGGTTCATCCATGGACAAGACCTACAACGAGGTGAGCGACGTCATCAATGAAATGGAAAACGTCAAAAAATGAATGGATCAATGAAAAAGTCAATAATATACCGTATGCTGCTGAGCACGTTGCTTCTTATTCTGGCATCAGCGCCAGCAACAGCACAGTCCTTGACCGAGCAGGCCGATGCCGCCTACACCGCCGATGATTATACCAAAGCAATCGAACTCTACAATCAGGCTATCGCAAGCGAAGGTACATCAACGTCTCTCTTCTATAATCTCGGTAACGCATATTACCGCAACGGACAACCCGGCAAAGCCATCCTGAACTATCACAGGGCACTCAAACTTGACCCCACTAACTCCGATGCTTCGGAAAATCTTGAATTTGTCAATTCCAAGATCATTGACAAGCCTGTTGACAACGACTCTCTGACAGATAAGGTCACAGACCGCATTATCGGATTCATGAACGCAGATGCCTGGGCTTACACTACTGCCGCCCTGTTTCTCCTGTTTATGCTCGGAGCAGCCGGCTACATATTCATCAACTCCGTCACCTTGCGCAAATCATCATTCTTTGCTGCCCTGGTACTTCTTTTTGCAACAATCTTCGGAATCATAGTGTCAGTGGCGGCTGCTAACCGACAGACTGACAACAGCGATGCTATAATCCTCAGTGAATCGGTGCAACTCAGTACCTCACCCCGTCAGCCAAAAGATAAATCGGAAGAGGCACTGCTCCTTCACGAAGGTACCTGCGTCCACATCATAGACTCGCTGACAGTTCCCGGCATCAGTGAAAATCCGTTATGGTATGAAGTAACCGTAAATAAGGAACACCGGGCATGGATAAACGCCTCTGAGGTTGAACGAATATAAAATCCAATCAATCAAACGTTTAACCAACTCAAATCAGGAAACATGTTATAAAGCATAAAAATTTAACGGTTAAAAATTTGCACATTTCAAAACTTAAGCCTAATTTTAAGCAAATTTAAACCAAACCTGATTTAAAAAATTAAAACCCGATAAACTATGAGCAAGACAATCTCTTTCAACGAACTGAGAAAACTCAAGGCAAGCCTCCCCGAAGGAGCCATCCATCAGATAGCAGACAAACTCAACGTAACAGTTCAAACCGTACGCAATTACTTCGGTGGCACAAACTATGAGTTTGGTAAAAACTCCGGTATCCACATTGAACCGGGTCCCGACGGAGGTATTGTTGTACTTGATGATACCACTATCTATGACATGGCTCTTGAAATCCTCAAACAGCAGGAAAAAGCCGACTGATATCCTAATTGATTTATCGGAAAAAAATTTCAGACTCCTTGCCAACTCAGGCAAGGAGTCAACATATTAATAAGGTATAAAAAAGATCCCGTTAAAAAAATGTCACAGGAACGACTGGTAACACTGGCAATACACACCCTTGAATATGCCCAAAAGGTTTGTGAAATCCTTGAAAGAGAAGGGATCGCCACAGAACTACACAATGTGAATCTTGACCACCCGGTAGTCAGTCCCGGCGTCCGGGTCCGCATCAAGGAATCTGACCTTCCGCTCGCATTGCGTATAGTTGAAAACCGTGAAGTTCTGGAAACATCAGCCACACCGACCGGTGACTCCACGCGCACCATACTCGTTCCAACCGACTTTTCCGATCATTCATTCAACGCGGCTCTGCTTGCATTCAATCTTGCCAGACAGTTTGGCACTGACCTTACATTCATTCACGCCTACCTTGACCCTGAGAGATCCGCTAACATTCAACTCTCAGACGTCTATAACTACGACACTACTCCTTCCGCTAACTCACAGGTTGTGAACGATGCGCATGCTTCGATGGCATCATTCATCGACAGAATCAAAGACTCAATCAAAAAAGGGGATATTCCGGCGGCAAAATTCCGTACCGTCATCCGCGAAGGAGTACCGGAGGATATTATCGACCGCTACGCGAAATCAAATACTCCATTCCTGATAGTGATGGGAACACGTGAAGCCCAACGCAAAGAAAAGGAACTCATAGGGTCCGTTACCGCTGAACTGCTTGACGGCTGCCGACATTCCATAATTTCGGTTCCGGCACAATGTCCGCTCAGTAACCTTCAGAATATCAAGGAGGTAACCTTCTTCTGTAATCTTGATCAGACTGATATTCTTGCACTTGACACCCTGAAACGAATTTTCCCGGGAATAAATCTGACAATCAACCTGGTTTACATTGAGCGTCACTACCACCACGAGTCGAAAAAAGCGGTGGATAACCTGCTGGAATACTGCAAGACCCACTACCCTGACTACCGTTTCACATTCCGTCACACCCCCGCCGATAAACTGATTCTCAACGAGTCAGACGAACTGATAGTGGTCCCCAACAAGCGTAAAAACATCATATCACGTCTATTCAACCCTGGATTGGCCCACAGAATCCTTTTCCGTAATGATATACCTATGATGGTTATCCCCGTGTAGAACTGCACATAGGGGTTGTTAACGCATATTAACAAAACATATTATCACACACGGATAATTTTATATATCTTTACAAATTATTTTGTAACAAGTTGCCGATCAAATTGCGTCAGCAAACAGTAACAATTTAAGAATGAAGATATTACGCATCCTATTCTTTATAGTGACAGCCATGCTGCTCAGTTCCGCTGCAAACGGACAGGAGAAATTCAAGCGTGGACTGGAGCAATCAAAATTCATACCCAAAGGGCAATGGATAACGGGAGTGAGTGTCAGTTACTCCCAGGCTTCACATGATGACTACCAGTTCTTCATAGTAGAGGATATATCAGGTGACAATTACACGTTCAAGGTCAGTCCGATGCTTCTATATTCTTTCCAGGACAACCTTGCCGCAGGTGGAAAATTCGGCTACCAGCGATCACTCATCCGTATAGATAATGCCCGGGTGGTCCTTGACAGCGAAACCGACTACACGATTGACAACCTCTACTCGCTGAGCCATAATTACTACGGGATGGCATGTTTCAGAAACTACATCAGTTTCGGGAGCAACAAACGCTTCGGACTTTTCAATGAAGTTCAACTGCAGTTTGGTGGTGGCGAATCAAAACTATGCAACGGACGCGGGGATGACCTGACCGGAACATTCGAGCGCAACTACTCGTTCAATGTGGGTCTCGCTCCGGGAATGATAATGTTCCTGAACAACTATTCCGCCCTGGAAGTCAACATAGGCGTACTCGGCTTTGACTATACCCACACCAAGTCCGTAACAGACCAGATTTATGTGGCCTCGCGTGACAGCCGTTCGGCCAATTTCCGCATCAACCTGTTTTCTATAACCTTTGGCGTAGCATTTTATCTCTGACAGTTATGTGGAAGTACCGTTTAATTATCATAAACATGCTGATTTCAATAATTGGAATCTCAACCTACGCCTCAGCACGGGAAATCCGTCAGACCCCCGATGAAGATGTCATAATTCTTGACAAACTTTCCAAGGGAGAAAAAATCATTCTTGATTCCACTCTTATAACCAGCGGTCTGATTGATGAAACAGTCATTGTGGGTGACGACACCGTCAGCATCATCATTCCCCAGAAAAATTACGGACGTTTTGACCGCGGCCTATACAATTTCATGTTCATCCCCAAGGGACAGTGGGGTTTCGGACTCACCGCATCCTACGGAGAATTCAACACTGACGATGTTCAGGTGCTTAGTATTCTAAAAGATCTTGACCTAAAAATCAAGGCTTATTCTATCAAGCCCTCAATATCATATTTCTTCGACAATAATCAGTCAGTTGGATTGCAGTTCAATTACTCCCGCACCATCACAGACCTTTCAGGCCTGACAGTTGACTTTGATGAGGATATCAACTTCTCGCTCCGTGATGTAAGTTACTATTCGGAAAACTATGCGGCCTCGGCATTCTATCGTAACTACGTGGGTCTGGGCACCATGAAAAGGTTCGCCGTATTCAATGAGGTAGAACTTTCCTTCGGCAGCGGAACATCACGATTCAAAAGAATATACAATGATGAGCCGCGGGACACCCGTACAAACAGCACTACGGCTGCCCTGAATTTCAGCCCCGGAATATGTGTATTTATCATGGACAACGTGAGTTTCAACATCTCATTCGGAGTTTTCGGAATCCAGATGAAACATGACAAGCAGTGGGTTGACGGAGTAAAGGCGGGCTCACGGACCACATCCGGAGCCAACTTCAAATTCAATATTTTCAACATAAACTTCGGAATGGGGGTATATATATGAAAAAGATATTCCACATAGCAACTGCCGCTGTTATCTGCGTCATCGCCTTCTGCGGGTGTATCAAGAATGACATTCCCTATCCACGGATTCAGGCTAACTTCCTTACCTTTGAGGTTGACGGGGAAAACAAGGCAACCCTTATTGACTCAACCAATCGTGTCATAACTGTATATCTGGAGGAAACCACCGACATACGCAACGTCAGAGTAACCTCCTACTCCGTAACAGCCGGAGCCAGGGTGATATCACCTGACCTGTCGGAACCGCTTGACATGACGGGGACACTCAGTGCCATTGTATCACTTTATCAGGACTACGTGTGGACTATCAATGCACAGCAAGATATAGAGCGTTACTTCACTGTCAGCAACCAGATGGGCAGTTCAACCATCGATGTGCCCGCACGGCGAATTGTTGCGAATATCCCTGCCAGTCAGCCACTTGATAAAGTCAAAGTCCTGAGCATGAAACTTGGACCGGAAGGTTCAGTCACCACACCTGACCTTGCCGGACAAACAGTCAATTTCACTAATCCGGTGACAGTGGAGGTGACAAATCACGGCTATACCGAGGAGTGGACAATCTATATCAACCAGAACAAAGAGACCGTCAGGACGATGAGCGCTGATGCGTGGACATGCGTAGCATGGGTTTACGGTGAGGCCGAAGCCGGAAAAGATAACGGTGTGGAATACCGCAAGGCTGACAGCGATGAATGGATAAAGGCTCCGGCTGAATGGGTTACCCACAACGGCGGAAGTTTCCATGCCCGGCTCATTCATCTCGAACCACTGACAGAATATGTGGCGCGAGCATATTCCGATGATGACAAAGGGGCTGAAATCGAATTCACCACAGGGATAACGCTACAGGTTCCCAACTCCGACTTCAACGCATGGTGGCTTGACGGAAAGGTGTGGTGCCCATGGCCCGAAGATGGCACTCAGATATGGGATTCAGGAAACAAAGGTGCGACAACACTGGGCACAAGCAATACCTTCCCTTCGGAGGATACTCCGTCAGGGAGCGGTCTGGCGGCCCAACTTGAAACTCGCTTCGTGGGTATTGGAATCATAGGGAAACTGGCTGCCGGAAACATTTTCACCGGAAAATATGTTGCCACTGACGGCACGAACGGCATACTCAGTTTCGGGCAACCATTCACCGAACGGCCAACACGACTGAGAGGTTATCTGAAGTATAACTGCGCCCCTATTTCATCCGTAACAACCGGATTTGAATCTCTTAAAGGACAACCTGACACCTGCATAGTGTGGATAGCGCTTTCCGATGCCTCCGAGCCATACACCATAAGGACGAACCCCAAAAATCAGAGTCTTTTCAGTCCTGACGATCCATCAGTTGTAGCCTACGGAAACATTCAGTACGGTTCAAGTGTTAATAGTTATATTCCATTCGACATCGAACTGGACTACCGAAGCACCTCACGTGTACCGAAATACATTGTTATTGTAGCATCAGCCAGCAAATACGGCGACTACTTCACGGGAGGAAACGGAAGTTGTCTGTGGGTAGATGATCTGGAACTGTTATATGACTACTGATAACACTTAACAACTGATAATATGAAACTCACATTCAACACATTAGCGGCACTCCTTGCAGTGAGTGTGCCAGCCGTTGCAGCAGCAGATAACTCCTCTATCAACGGCACAGAGAGTTATGACTCATTCGGCGTCAGGGCAGGCGTTGAAATCAGTTCCACATCAGGTAGTTCCGATGACTACAGCAACGGTGTGGGAGGTTCAGCAGGAGTTGTATACACCAAATATCTCTACCGTGACTTTTACATAGAACCGGGTGCATATCTTTTCTACGACACATTCGGCCAGACCATAACAGCAGTGTCAGGGGATGTTCCCGTTCAGGTTGACGGAAGCATCCGCAACTTCGGATTCCGTGTGCCGGTTAATGTAGGTTACCGTCTTTCGCTCACCGATGACATGGGTCTGAAATTCTTCACCGGTCCCCAGATGAACATGAGCCTTGTGGCACGATCACACTTCAATGACACTGAAGGTGTGGAGAAAATCGAAGACAGCAATATCCTCGGAAAAGGAGGATTCAAGAGGTTTGATCTTCAGTGGAACTTCGGCGTAGGGCTTGATTATAACCGTTGGTTTGTGGGTGTCAGTGCATCGGCGGGCGTAACTAAAGTCATGAACCGTACGTTCGAGCACTTCCGACGCAACTATGTCATGGTGGCCGTAGGCTACACTTTCTGACAAAGTGCGCCAACTTACCCGGCATCAGGTCAGCATGTCTCAATCCTTTGAATAATATATGCTGCCCGTTTACTCCGGATGCAAATTTACGAACCTATACTTACTCAACTGAAGTTTCCGATTAACGCAACAAACGCAACAAAAAAGATTTACTCAGCCAATATTTTGCCTTACAATTTGGATTATCTCCCATTTTTTTGTAATTTCGTATGTTTACAAAATGATAATAAATGGAGAATTTACCCAAAGATCCCTTCATGCTGTTCAGTTACGTGAACACTATGCTTCGTGACCGTTATCAGTCACTCGAAGAGTTGTGTGACGACCTCGACATAAATCAGGAAGAACTGATGGAAAAACTTAAAAAAGCGGGATTCCTTTATAATCCTGTAACGAATCAGTTCGGCTGATGGAGAACTATCTGGATAATCTGAACAAGCCTCAGAAAGAGGCAGTCAAATATTGTGACGGACCGTTGCTGGTGATTGCCGGCGCCGGTTCCGGAAAAACCCGTGTGCTCACCTACAAGATAGTGCACCTGCTTGTCAACGGCTATGATCCGTGGCGCATCCTGGCACTGACGTTCACCAACAAGGCGGCCGATGAGATGAAGGAGCGAATTGAAAAAATGGTGGGAGAGAAAACGGCCTCACGCTTGTGGATGGGCACGTTCCATAGTATTTTCGCACGTATACTTCGTCAGCATGCTGAAAAGTTGGGTTTCAAATCGAACTATACAATCTATGATACCGCCGACAGTAAGTCTCTGATAAAGACCATCATCAAGCATCTTGATCTTGATGACAAGGTCTACAAACCCACTGCTGTTCAGAACCAGATATCCTGGGCGAAAAACCAGTTGATTTCGCCGGAAATGTATCAGAGCAACCGTGACCTTATAAAACTTGACGAGCATCAGCGCCGTCCGCGCATGTATGAGATTTACAGAATGTATCGTGCCCGCTGCCTTGAAGCCAACGCCATGGATTTCGACGACCTGCTCTACTACACCAATCTGCTTTTCAGGGATTATCCGGAGATACTCCGTCACTATCAGGAGTATTTCCAGTATGTTCTTGTGGATGAGTATCAGGACACCAACTTCGCACAACATCTGATTGTCAAGGCCCTTACACAACAATCCGGTAATCTTTGTGTGGTGGGAGACGATGCCCAGAGCATTTACTCGTTCCGTGGAGCAAACATTGGGAATATCATAAATCTGAAGCAGCAGTATCCGTCACTCCGGACAATAAAACTCGAGCAGAACTACCGTTCGACAAAGAATATAATTAATGCCGCCAACTCGCTTATAGACAAGAATATAACTCAGATTAAAAAAACAATATTCTCTGAAAACGACGAGGGTGACAGGATAAGCGTGATAAAATGTTACAGCGACTTTGAGGAAGCGGGTACCGTGGCAGCGAAAATCTCCCAACTGCGCATGACCACGCATGACTCATTTGAGGAATTCGCCATTCTTTACCGCACCAATGCGCAGAGCCGTGTACTTGAAGAATCATTGCGGAAAAGGAATATTCCGTACAGGATTTACGGTGGACTGTCGTTCTATCAGCGCAAGGAGATAAAGGATGCGGTCGCCTATCTGCGTCTGGCTGTGAATCCTGCCGATGATGAAGCGTTCCGCAGGGTTGTGAATATTCCGGCAAGAAGCATAGGAGACACCACTGTCAACAATCTTGTTACGGGAGCCATAGAAAACCATGTAAGCCTTATGACGGCAAGCGAGGATACTGCAACATACGCTCCGAATGTGAAGCGTGCCGCCGCCACCAAACTGATGGGATTCACACAGATGATCAACAGATTCGGCGACATGGTCCGGAACCACGTAAATGCCTACGAAGTTGTGGACAGAATATTGCACGACTCAGGGTTAATGGCGATGTACAGCAGCGATTCCACTCCGGAGAACATATCCAAACTTGAGAACCTTCATGAACTCCGTAACGCTGTCCGCGAATTTGTAGAGACCACGGAAGAACTGGAGGAGAATGGAGACACCTCACTTGAGTCGTTCCTCCAGCAAGTTTCACTCGCCACCGACCAGGACTCCGATGACGGGCCGGAGGAAAGGATAACCATGATGACCGTCCACTCGGCCAAAGGGCTGGAATTCAACAACGTAATAATCGTGGGTGTGGAGGATGAACTATTCCCGTCCATGATGTCGAAGGGGTCAATACGTGAGATAGAGGAGGAACGCCGACTCCTCTACGTGGCAATTACACGGGCGCGCAACAACTGTATCATGACCTTTGCCTCATCACGTTTCCGCAACGGGATGACCATGGTCACGCGTCCATCTCCTTTCATATCGGATATCGACAAGGCTTATCTGAAAATGGTGAATCTTCAGGGAACATCCTCAACCTACTCCGATAGTTGGTTATCCCGGGAAAAGCCAAGTTACAGAACCGAACCGGCTCCGCGCCGCAGTTCCATGCGCCAGGAGACAAAAACCATAATCACACCACGCGCATCTACACCATCACCACAGGACGGACTCTTTTCAGTGCACTCTGCAGACGAACTAAAGGTTAACATGACAATAGAACATTCCAGATTCGGGAAAGGGATAATCACAGCAATCGACACTGAAATGTCCGATGCCAGAATAACGGTTGCCTTCGATAATCAAGGAACTAAAACCCTGATTCTGAAATGGGCGAAATTCAATATACTCTGATATGACTATCAACGATTTACCCACACCATTCTACGTGGTTTACGAAGACCGCATCAGGCGGAACCTCGATCTCATCAACCGGGTGCGCAAGCAGGCGGGGGTGAACATAATAATGGCGTTCAAGGCCAACGCATTGTGGCGAACGTTCCACATTCTGCGCGACTACGGATTCGACAGCACCGCGAGTTCCCTTAACGAAATGCAACTGGGGAACGAGGAACTTGGGGGTGAAGTACACTCCTACTGTCCGGCATATACTCCTGATACCATCCACAAATATCTCGCCGGGAGTTCACATATCACGTTCAATTCCCTGTCACAATGGGAAAAATTCCGTGATGATGTTGAGAAATGGAATACCACCGGGGTAAACCATCGGGTGTCGCCCGGGCTGCGTGTTAATCCGCAATGTTCTGTAATAGAAACCGATATATATAATCCTGCCCTACCCGGCTCACGGTTCGGAGTCACAGCGGATATGATCGGTGACAAACTGCCGGAAGGAATTGAAGGTCTGCACTTCCACCAACTGTGTGAAAGCAGTTCTTATGACCTTGAGAAAGTGCTGGAGGCTTTCGAACAGCAGTTCGGCAAATATCTCCCGCAGGTAAGATGGGTCAACATGGGAGGTGGTCATCTGATGACCCGCGAAGGGTATGATGTCGACCATCTGATAGATCTGCTCAAAGGATTCAAGAGCCGCCATCCGCATCTTGAAGTTATTCTTGAACCGGGAAGTGCGTTCATGTGGCGAACGGGAGATCTCATAACCTCCGTTGTTGACGTGGTGTGCAATCAAGGTGTACGTACCGCCATCATCGACGCGTCATTCGCGTGTCACATGCCTGACACACTTGAGATGCCATACCAGCCGCTGATAACAGAAAGTGTCGAGCCGTCAGAGGGACGTGCGGTCTATCGCCTTGGAGGTAACTCCTGTCTGAGCGGTGACTATAAAGGTGACTGGAGTTTTGACCATGAACTGCAGCCGGGGGAGCGTCTGACACTGGAGGATATGAATCACTATACAACCGTCAAGACGACCATGTTCAACGGTATTAGTCATCCCGACATAGTGTTTGTGCGCGCCGACGGGACGCCTGAATATCTGCGACGATTCACATACGAAGATTACAAAAACAGAATGTCATAACCCACATTTCCCATGCCTGAATTTTCCGTTATAGTTCCGGTGTATAACCGCATCAACGAAGTGGATGAACTGCTTCAGAGCCTTGCTTCGCAAACCTTCAAGGATTTTGAAGTAATGATTGTGGAGGATGGCTCAACCGATCCATGTGGTAAGACTGTAGAGAAATATTCCGATAAAATTTCCGTCCGCTACTTTTTCAAGGAAAATGAGGGCAGGTCAATTGCGCGCAACCATGGAATGAAGAACGCTACAGGGAACTTCTTCATTTTTTTTGACTCGGATTGTGTCATCCCGCCTGACTATTTTGAAAAACTCAGCAGATACCTAAAGGAGAATCCCACAGACTGCTTCGGTGGACCTGATGCGGCGCATGAGTCATTCAGCAACACTCAGAAGGCGATCAACTACTCCATGACTTCATTCCTGACAACCGGAGGCATCCGTGGGGGCAAAGTGAGTCTTGAGAAGTTCGTACCCCGTACGTTCAACATGGGCTTCAGCCGTAACGTCTGGGAAAAGGTGGGCGGATTCAGGGAGATGTTTTCCGAGGATATTGACATGAGCACACGCATAAAACAGAGCGGTTTCAGCATCAGCCTTTTCCCGGAACTTTATGTATGGCACAAACGGCGCATTGACTTCCGTAAGTTTTTACGTCAGGTTTACGTGTTCGGAATGAGCCGTATAACCCTTCAACTGCTTTATCCGGGATCAATGAAGGCAGTGCATCTGCTGCCTGCATTGTTCCTGACGGGATGCGTCGTAGAGGTACTTCTGGCAATATTCCTGAGTCCATGGTGGTTGCTGCCACTTGGAGTTTACCTTATGGCGATAATGATAACTGCATGGATATCAACAGGTTCACTAATCATAGCACTGAAGGCTGTTCCTGCAAGTATAATTCAGTTATGGGGTTATGGGGCAGGCTTCATCAAGGCTTACTTCCAAAAAATCATCCTGCGGCAAGGGCGCAATGTCAGTCAGGAAATTGAAATGCGACGAGGAAAATGAAACAAGACGAATATCCCCTGCCCGCCGACCGTCAGGTGATACTTATCCGTGATCTGGCCGAGGATGACAAGCCACGCGAAAAGGCACTGAAAAACGGAATTGACACCTTAAGTGACTCAGAACTACTGGCAATTATTTTTTCAACCGGACTGAAAGGCATGTCAGTAATCGAACTCAGTCAAAACATACTGAAGGGTGTAGACAACCGTATTGACAGGCTGGCCCAACTTTCAATCCATGAAATGACACGTAAATATAAAGGAGTTGGTCTGGCCAAAGCCACTACCCTGAGCGCCGCCATAGAACTGGGACGGCGTTGTCAGCGCGCACTTCAGGACAGGATTGACAAAGATGCGCCGATAAAAGGGAGCGACTGCGTATACCACCTTATGCGCCATGATCTCGAACTGCTGGATTACGAGGAATTCTGGATACTGCACCTTAGCCGTTCCAACCGTGTGATTTTCAGGGAATGTATAAGTAAAGGGGGAGTTGCCGGAACAATAGTTGACGTTAAGTTGTTAATGAAGAAAGCATTGGAGAAACTCTCCTCCGGACTGATTCTGGTGCATAACCACCCCTCGGGCAACTGCTTCCCCTCCGGTCCTGACGATGCCGTAACTAAAAAGATTGTACAGGCAGCAGAACTGCTTGATATTAAAGTATTAGATCACTTAATCATAACCCCTTCCGGCTACTATTCTTATAGAGACCAGGGAAAAATCTGAACAACAATGAATAAAACAATCCGTATTGCCATGATTGGCGCAGCGCTTCTCCTGGCTTGCTTCAATGTTTCAGCATGGGACCTCAAAGATGTCATCAAAAGTAAATCAGACACAGCAGCAACTGCTTCTTCCAAAGATTTAGGCAGCGTGATATCCGGCGTGGTTAATGCAGTGACAAACCAGAAACCATCCATAACAGACCTTGAAGGAACATGGAAATATTCGGCACCCGCCGTGGTGTTCCAAAGCGACAATCTGCTGAAAAAAGCGGGTGGCATGGCTGCATCAAACACTGTCGAGAATAAACTTAAGAATATCTATTCAGTGTCAGGAATCACCGGAATGACCATGACCTTCAACTCTGACAGTACATTTGTGATGAACGTGAAGAAGGTGAAAGCCCAGGGTACTATAACCACCAACGCTGACGGGAATTATGTCTTCAACTTCAAAGCAATAGGAAAAGTTAAGGTTGGCCAGATGACCGCATATGTCACTAAGGTATCAGGCAGTGAGATAAGCCTCACCTTTGATGCCTCAAAACTGATGACCATTGTTGAAAAGGTGGCACAGTTCTCCAACAACTCAACACTGAAAGGAGCATCCTCAATCCTTGAAAGTTACGATGGCGTAACGGTAGGATTCAAACTGAAGAAGTAGGTTGAGATTGCTAAAATAAAATGAGGCTGTGTCGTAATAATGGATTACGGCGCAGCCTCTACGATAAATCGGCGTCTTACTCCCAGTCCTGATGTTTCCGATATCTCTCTCAAAAGGAAAAACGTCCGTCAAGGACGTTGATTATCAGTAACCCTGTACGCTGCAGCGTAGCAAAGCGTGCGGGGATAGACAACAAATGAAAGACCCTGGCGTCCGGTCATGGACGCCGATTAAATCAAACATGCTTTACTGTGTAGGCTTGCCGGCTTTAGTCGGCGTCGCTTCTGGGCGTGCAGGGGAAGAACAACAGCGTCCTTCCGGGACGCTTCTCCTGCTCACCTCCACTCCCCGGGCTGAGGCCCGGGGTTTCTAACAATATTGTGCCTCCGGCACAAGGGACAGGTGCGGACGGGATGCTTACGTGATATAATCGGCGTCCTGAGCCGGACGCCCTGCCCTTGTATCCCCTATCCCCGGCACGCCTGAAGGCGTACCGGGCTACGAAAAATCAGCGTCCTATTCAGGACGCTTCGCTCATGTGCTCCTTACTCCCCGGCATGCCTGTCGGCATACGGGGTTACGATAAATCGGCGTCTACAGACGCCCTGCCCATGGTCAGAGTCGGACGGGGATGATGGGGATTCAATCCCTGAATTTATTCGGTATGGATATAAAGCAGGAGACTGTGTCAATAGAAATTGATTTTGACACAGTCTCCTTTTATTTCAATTACTATCGTCAGGACTTATTTTTCCTTTGCTGTTTCTTTCTCTTTGATGAAAATTACCGAGATAGCACCGAGGAAGAGTGAGATGCCGGCTATAACCATCATCATGTACTGTGGAGCCAACTGATCCGGAGATCCAATCATCGTGAGGATCCATCCACCTACAAGGGCACCGATAATCTGGGGAATGCAGATTGAGCAGTTGAACAATCCGAGGTAAGCACCTATGTTTCCGCCTTTGAGCGAGTTGGTAAGAATGGTGAACGGCCATGCGAGCATAGCGGCCCATGCACATCCAATCAGAGCGAAGGAAACGAACAGCAGGTAAGGATCAGTGAAGTATCCGGCTGTTACGAAACCTATACCACCGAGAACAAGTGACAGAGAGTAAGAGAACTTACGTCCAGGAATAATAGGAAGCAGACACGCCCAGAGCACAGAGCCGATCGCCTGGATTGCGAAAAGAATGCCCACCCAGTTACCTGCATCATTGTATTCCGCTGATTCGGTGTTCAACACCACGCTGGTGTTATACTCGGCCTTTGAACCTACAGTCACATCTTCAGTTTCATCAAGGAAGAGTTCGCCGGTGTGCGGGTCATGCGATACTATACCCGCCAGGATAAGTTTCTCATTGTCAGAGAATTGAGAAAGATAATCCATAACACGGAAAGAAGAAACTGAATCCAGCATTTCGTAGCCGTTGATAAGCAATTTACCTCCGGCGGCCTTATAAGTTTCGCCGAACTGATAATCAGCCTTACCGTTAGTGGTGACAACGTTATGATCCACGAAAATGGTGTCGTTCTGACTTCCACCGACTGCAACAACGGAAGAGGCAGGATAGAACTTACCGTCAACGTCAACGCCTGCGGCAAGTGCTTTTCCATGGGTTATGATAAGGGTTGAGTCTGCGAGTAGAATATTCTTGGCATCGTAGGTTTTGCCATCTGAAACGATACCGTTTATTGTAACGGTTTCGGGACAGTCAAAAGCGTTGCGTGCGATTGTTCCGTTAGTGTATGTCCACATGAACAGGAATGCGAACCAGCAGAAGAACTGCACGAGACCCACAGTCCAAAATGTTTTAGGAGCGTTAACGAGGAGTTTGAACAAGTTGGTGCTTTCTTTCTTTTCACCATCTTTTGCTTCTTCAATTCCGTTGTATTCAGCATACAATTTCGGGGGCCATTCCTTAACCTTTGCCATAGTGTAGATTACGCAAAGCAAAAGAATTGCGGCTCCGATGTAGAATGAATAAACCACAGTCTGCGGGATGACACCTTCAGCGGCGGTGTTCTTGAAACCGAGCCATGTGAGAAGGAAGGGGAAGACGAAACCGACGATACTACCGGCGTTGCAGAGGAATGACTGGATTGAGTAAGCCAGCCCTTTCTGCTTTTCATTGACCATGTCGCCTACAAGCATCTTGAAGGGCTGCATAGCCATGTTGATAGAGGTGTCGAGAAGCATTAACGCTATTAATCCTACGATTATGGCTGATGACACCGAAAGTGCGAAACTACCTGCGTTAGGGAGCAGACACATTACGAGAACGGCCACTACCGCTCCGGCAATCAGGTAAGGGAGACGTCGACCGAAACGGTTCCAGGTCTTGTCACTTGACGATCCCACCAAAGGCTGGACGATAAGCCCCATGAGGGGAGGAAGGATCCAGAAATAACTGAGGTCGTGGGGATCTGCACCCAGAGTTGCAAAAATACGTGAAACGTTCGCACTTTGCAGAGCATAAGCAATTTGAACACCAAAGAACCCGAAACTCAAGTTCCAAAGTTTCCAAAATGATAGGTCAGGTTTTGTTTTCATGATTAGTTTAATATGTAAGTATGTAATTATTTTCCAGAAGAAATGAGGATAAACGTGATCTATTGGGGATTTTTTATGAGTGAATAGAGGTATTCGATTTCATCTTTCCAGAGCGATTCATCGGGTGTTTCAAGAATCACCGGTATTCCGTTGATGCGCGGGTCGTTCATGAGCATTTCGAAGAAGAGGGAACCGAGGGTACCCTTACCAATCTGTTCATGCCTGTCAATCTTGCTGCCGAGTCCCTTCTTGGCATCATTGAGGTGTATTCCACAGAGATAATCCTTTCCGATGAGAGAATCAAATTCGTTCCATGTGGCCTCATAGCCCTGCGGAGTCGACAGATCGTATCCGGCGGCAAAAGCATGGCACGAATCTATACAAACGCCGACACGCTCCTTGTCCTTCACCCCGTCAATTATCCTCGCAATCTGAGCGAAATTAAAGCCGAGATTAGAACCCTGTCCGGCGGTACATTCAATGACGGCCTTAACCCCTTCGGTTTTGTCAAGAGTGATGTTTATTGAGTCAGCGATAAGATCAAGACACTCGTTTACAGGGATGAGATTAAGGTGGCTTCCAGGATGAAAATTGAGCATGGTCAATCCAAGTTGCATACAACGGTTCATCTCATCAAGAAACGCCTCGCGTGACTTACTGAGTTTCTCAGGATCAGGGGCACCTAAATTGATGAGGAAACTGTCATGAGGCAGAATAACGGACGGTGTGAAGCCCAATGCCTGACAACGCTCCTTAAAAAGTTCAATGTCACGCTGTTTCAACGGCGGAGCCACCCAACGGGAGGGGTTACGGGTGAACAGAGCGAATGCCTTCGCACCTATATCTTCTGCCCGGAGCGGAGTTTCTGCCACCGAACTTCCGGCTGAAACATGAGCACCTATATATTTCATGGTTTGGGTATGCATAATTCTGATTTCAACTTACAAAGTTAAGGTTTATATTCAAAATACACAACCCCAAAAAATTCTTTTCCACATATTTTATATAAAACCATGAAAAAATTGATATCTCAACCATCACTTTGTCAGCAAAAAAATGCTTAACTTTGCGAATCAGATGGGAAAAGGACTAAAAATAAAAGGATATGTCTACGGCATTCTGGCGGCAGCGTTCTACGGGATGAACCCGCTGTTCGCGCTTCCGCTGTATGCCGACGGAATGTCCACATCGTCAGTCCTTCTGCTGAGATATCTTCTCGCAATCCCTGCCGTGGGTGTACTGCTGACATACCGGGGACAGAACTTCAGGATCAACCGTGGCATTATCCTTCCGATGATAATCCTTGGTTTGCTGATGGGCTTCTCATCGTTCTCACTGTTTGAAAGTTACAACTATATGGCCGCCGGAATCGCGTCCACTCTGCTTTTCGTGTATCCGTTGCTGGTGGCCATCATAGGGACAGTGGTTTTCAGGGAAAGGTTAGGACTGTCAACGGGATTGGCGCTCTGCCTCGCCATGTGCGGAATCTTCCTTCTATACTGCGGTAACCCCGAGGGAAACCTGAGTCTTTACGGGACCATCCTTGTGATGCTATCCTCGCTCTCCTATGCAATCTACATAGTATGGGTAAATAAAGGGAGAGTCAAAAAAGTTCCTACTCTGAAGGTCACTTTCTATGTTCTGCTTTTCGGGAGCAGCATCTTCATGGCTGAGACAATTGGCAAAGGAACTGTGGAATTTCCCACCACTCCCCTTACGTGGTGTTCGCTGGCAGGACTCGCACTGCTTCCTACCGCCGCATCCCTGATATTCACCACGCTTGCCATTCAGGAGATAGGATCAACTCCCGCGGCTATACTCGGTGTGTTTGAACCACTTACGGCTCTTGTCATAGGAATAGTGGTTTTTCATGAATCGGTGACTCTTTCAGATTATTCAGGCATGGTTCTGATTCTCACTTCAGTCATTTTGGTGATAGGAGGAAATTCCATAGCCAAACACCTGATCCACAACAAGAAAATGTTTCCAAGAAAGCATCAGAAATGAAAAAGACAATCTGCCATCTGCTCCTCTCCCTGTTAGCCGTCACATCGTCCTACGGACAACAATCCGATTCCCTGATTGTGGAGTTCATCACATGCTCGCCGGGAAGTGAAATATATGAACTTGAAGGCCATGCCGGACTGAGGCTTCATATTCCCGGTGGAGAGGATGTGATCTTGAACTGGGGACTGTTTGACTTTAATTCCGACAACTTCGCATACCGCTTTGTCAAAGGAGAAACGGACTATATGGCAGGTGCTGTCCCCACTGAATATTTCTTAAGATATTACCGTGATGAGGGGCGTTCGGTCCATGCTCATGTCCTTAATCTAACCCGTGAGGAAAAAGAACGTCTTTCAGATGCGATACGGGTGAATCTGCTTCCACAGAACCGTGTTTACCGCTATAACTATGTGAAGGATAATTGCTCAACCCGTCCACTCTCAATGATTGAGCAAGTGGTCGGCGACACTATACGCACCTCTTTTCCCGAGGATTTCTCTTCGCGCACCTTCCGCGAAGCCATGAGGCATTACCATTCCAACTACCCATGGTATCAGTTGGGGGTAGACATTGCTCTGGGCAATGGCATAGACAAGGCCGAATCACCGCGTTCAATGATGTTTGCCCCTGATTTTGCGGATATTATGCTCCCCACCGCAACCATTGGCGGACGCCCTCTTGTTCTTGACAGTTACTACCTCACAGGCGACACATCCAGCAATGCAGTTGATGCACCAACACCCTGGTATCTTTCACCGCTTTTCTGCAGTATAATTATACTTGTTGCAGCAATATTGCTTACAATCAGAGATTTACGCCGCGGAAGAATTTCACGCTGGTTCGACACACTTTTGTACGCTACGGTTTTCATAGTTTCCGTGGTAGTCACTTTCCTGGTTTTCTTCTCAAGCCATGAGGCCACCTCACCAAACTGGCAGATGCTGATATTTAACCCGCTGAGTATCATAGGTGTGGCAGGAATTTGGATAAAACGGGCACAATCTTTGGTTTTCTGTTGGCAAATTGTTAACTTTGTAGCGTTAATTTTGTTATTAATATTGTGGCTGTGGGGAGTGCAGGAACTGAATCCAGCAGTAATCATACTGACAGTCACGGATTTATTACGTTCATCAGCATACATTTTCGAAGAATGTCATCGAAGCAGAAAGGACTGAATCTTAGTAACCGCATAGCAAGTCTGCTGGTTGCCTCGGTTGTGACAATGGCACTTAGCGGCCAGACAGCACCGAAGCGACCTTCACTTGTAGTGGGGATAGTTGTAGACGGCCTTTCTCTTGATCAGATAGAACTTCTCAAGGATTATTTCGGGACTGACGGTATCCGCAGGCTTCTCAACGAAGGTGTTACAGTGACAGATGTGGACTACGGATCGGCTCTTGATCCAACGGCTGCCACCGCAATCCTGTATACAGGCGCATCACCATCAGTCAGCGGCATTGACGGTGAAACTGTCTTTGACCGGGCAACCCGCCGCACATCGCTGACACTGACAGATCAGTCGGCCCTGGGGAACTTCACTACCGAGACACTGTCGCCAAGCATGATGAGGGTTTCCACCATCGGTGATGAACTGCGTATAGCGACAGGCGGACTCGGGCATGTCTACACTCTTGCTCCCACCGCATCGCAGGCCATTGTAATGACGGGACACAACGGCAACAGCGGATTCTGGATAAACGATGTCAACGGCAAGTGGGCCACCACGACGTACTATAAGGATGTACCCACTTCAATCCAGAGCCGCAACCACCGCGAGTCGCTTGACATGAGGCTCGATACGATGGTGTGGAGCAACTCCATGGCAGTGGATAAATATCCCGACATGCCCTCCTACAAGAAACTGTTCAACTTCCGCCATACGTTCCAGAGGAATGATCCTCAAAGAATAGGAAAGTTCAAGCAAACACCCCTTGCCAACAGTGAGGTTACCGACATAGCAGGTGAATATATCAAGTCCATGAGCCTCGGAAAAGGAGACAACATTGACATGCTTAACCTCAGTCTGACCGTTTCTCCATATCTCCACTCCCAGGATCCCGATGTGAGAATGGAGCAGATGGACAGTTACCTGCGGCTTGACCGTCAACTGGCGCGCCTGTTCAAAACCATCGACACTTCCGGTCCGGGCATGAACAACACACTGGTTTTCATCACCGGTACTCCCGCGCCGGGGAAACGTCGTAAGGATGATGAGAAATGGGATATAGCGGCAGGTGAATTCTCACCCCGCCGAGCCATTGCTCTGCTTAACATGTACATGATTGCACGTCATGGCAACGGTGAATGGGTAATAGGTTTCCATAACAACCAGTTTTTCCTGAACCACAACCTCATAACCGAACGTGACAAGAATCTTCAGGAATTACGCCGCGACGCCGCCGATTTTCTTTCCAGAATGAGCGGAATAGCGGAAGCCTACACCCTTGACGATGTGATTGCCGGCAAAGCGGTGGAAACAACAGTTGTGCCCCGCAGAAACATAAACACCGAAACGGCAGGTGATGTATTCGCCGCCATAATGCCGGGATGGGAGATTCTGGATGATGGAAGCGCCAATCCGCAGAACGGCGACTATCCGGTTACCCAGCGTCTGACAGCCGCAGTAGCCCCGGCATTCTTCCTTGCCCCCACCCTGCTTCGTCCACAGACCATTTCCACACCTGTGGACGCACGCGTCATAGCACCAACGGTGAGTTCTATCCTCAGAATCCGCTCACCTAATGCCGCCATGCTGCCGCCTCTCCGCCTCAACCGCTGATTCAGTTCGGACGCGGCCCGTTAATGTCATTTAAAATAAAAAATCCATTTACACAATATAATATATAAAAACATGTCTTTTACAGGTTTTTTAAGCAAACTCTTCGGAAACAAGTCGCAGCGCGACCTCAAGGAAATAGATCCTATACTGAAAAAAATCCAGGCACTGCGCCCGGAAATGGAAAGTCTGAGCGTTGATGAACTCCGCAAACGCATTGACAATGTGCGTGTTACAATAGCGGATTCCATAGCCCAGGACCAGGAAGAAATCAATAAACTCAAGGAGGAAGTTGAATCACTTCCTTACGATGAACGTCAGCCCATCTGGACAAAAATCGACGAACTTGAGGAACGAATCATCAAAACCATCGACGGGGAACTTGACAAGGCTCTTCCGGAAGTTTTCGCCGTACTCCGAGAAACGGCTGCCCGCTTCGCGCATAACGATGAGATTGTTGTAGAAGCAACCGAAATGGACCGTAACCTTGCCGCCCAGGGTCGTGACTTCGTCAGAATAGAAGGAGACAAAGCCATCTGGAAGAATCACTGGATTGCCGGAGGTAACGATATGAAATGGGACATGGTTCATTACGACGTCCAGTTGATTGGCGGTATTGTTCTTCACCAGGGTAAAATTGCAGAAATGGCCACCGGTGAAGGTAAGACTCTTGTTGCTACACTTCCGGTGTTCCTCCGCTCATTGTCAAAACGTGGTGTGCATGTAGTGACTGTCAATGACTACCTTGCTAAACGTGACTCCGAATGGATGGGTCCTCTCTACATGTTCCATGGCGCCACCGTTGATTGCATTGACAAACACCAGCCCAACACACAGGAACGCCGCAATGCCTACAACTGTGACATCACGTTCGGAACAAATAACGAATTCGGTTTCGACTACCTCCGTGACAACATGGCCATGTCACCTCAGGATATGGTTCAGCGCAAGCACTATTACGCCATCGTCGATGAGGTCGACTCCGTGCTTATAGATGATGCCCGTACTCCGTTGATCATATCCGGTCCGGTTGAAAAAGGTGATGACCAGTTATTTGACCAATATAAATTCAACGTTGAGAAAGTGGTTGAAGCCCAGCGTAGGCTTGTGACCCAGATTCTTGCCGAGGCAAAGACAAAACTTGCCTCCGACAACAAGGACGACCAGAAAGAGGGTGCCATCCTGCTGTACCGTGCTTATAAAGGTCTCCCCAAGAACTCCGCCCTGATCAAACTTCTCAGCCAGGAGGGAATGAAGAAAATCCTGCTTGACACTGAGAATCATTACATGCAGGACAACAGCCGTGAGATGCCTTTCATCACGGATCCCCTCTACTTCGTCATTGACGAGAAGAACCGTTCAGTTGAACTGACTGACAAAGGTATAGATGAACTGACCGGCAAATCAGAAGACCCCAAATTCTTCGTTCTTCCCGACATCACATCGGAACTTTCCGAAATCGAAGCCATACAGGATGTGGCGCAGCGCCAGCAGGCCAAAGATGCCGCAATGCAGAACTATGCCATCAAATCCGAGCGTGTCCACACCGTTACACAGTTGCTCAAAGCCTATACACTCTTCGAGAAGAATGTGGAATATGTCATCGATGATAACAAAATCAAGATTGTTGACGAGCAGACGGGACGTATCATGGAAGGCCGACGCTACAGCGACGGTCTGCATCAGGCTATAGAGGCCAAGGAGGGTGTGAAGGTTGAAGCCGCCACCCAGACTTTCGCTACAATCACCCTGCAAAACTACTTCCGTATGTATCACAAACTCGCAGGTATGACCGGTACAGCAGAAACCGAGGCCGGAGAGTTCTGGGATATCTATAAACTCGATGTGGTCACCATACCCACCAACCGTCCTATAGCACGTGTCGACATGAACGACCGTATCTACTGGACCAAACGTGAGAAGTACAAGGCGGTCATTGAAGAAATCGAGCGTCTGCATGCAATAGGGCGTCCTGTTCTGGTTGGTACAACCTCTGTTGAAATCTCGGAACTTCTGAGCCGTATGCTCACCATGCGCCACATCAAGCACAACGTCCTGAATGCCAAACTCCACCAGAAGGAGGCCGACATTGTCGCTCTCGCCGGTCTACCCGGTGCCGTTACCATTGCCACAAACATGGCAGGTCGTGGTACGGACATCAAACTTCCCGCTGAAGTAAAAGCAATGGAGGATACTGAAATCACCAAGGATAAGAAAGTGGGCGGTCTGGCAATCATCGGTACAGAACGTCACGAATCACGTCGTGTAGACCGTCAGTTGCGCGGTCGTTCAGGACGTCAGGGTGACCCCGGATCTTCCGTGTTCTACGTTTCATTCGAGGACCAGTTGATGCGTTTGTTCACGGCCGACAACGTGATGACAAAAATCCTCAAGAATTCATTCTCCGAAGGTGAGCGTATTGAAAACTCCATGGTTACCAAAGCCATAGAGAACGCACAGAAACGAGTGGAAGAAAACAACTTCGGAATCCGTAAACGACTGCTTGAGTATGATGATGTGATGAACACCCAGCGTAGTTACATCTACTCGCTCCGTCACCACGCCCTGCAAGGTGAGCGAATCGGACTTGACATAGAGCACATGCTTGAGGATGTCACCGAAAATCTTGTACGCAACTACGATCAGCCCGACGACTACATGGCGCTCTCAATGGAACTGATGAAAATCCTTACCATAGAGGCTCCCTTTACAGAAAAAGAGTTCATGAAACTCTCTGTAAACGAAAAAATAGAACGAATCCACAAAGCAGCCATGGAGGCCCGTCAGCGTCAGTCCGACAGAATAACCGAGTTGGCAATGCCCATCATCAAGGACTGGGTGGAAAACCGCGGAGCCACCGGAAAAATCCGTGTGCCCATCACTGATGGCAAGCGAATATATGGAATAGTGGTTGATATTCAGGAAGCATACAAAACCGACTGCCGTTCAATAATCAAAGAGTGGAGTAAACTGGTAATGCTTATCACCATTGACCGCTTATGGAAAGAACATCTCCGTGAAATGGACCAGTTACGTCAGTCTTCCCAGAATGCCTCTTACGAGCAGAAAGATCCGCTGGTTATCTATAAGGTAGAGTCATTCAACATGTTTGAAAACCTACTGAACGATCTCAATGTTCAGACTCTTTCCCGACTGATGCGCGGACAAATCTACGTTCAGCCCGCACCTCAGCCCACACCTGAGCAGATAGCCGCCCGGCAGCAGGCTCAACAGGTGAACACAGGTAACACCACCACAACGGCAGATCCTCGTGTTCGGCAGCATGTCAAGCAGGAAGTGCGTTTGCCGGATGTGGAAAAAGCCACACCTGAACGGCCTACAGACTACTCACGTTATACCGCCGCAAAAGCCAGCGACCCCGCAGCGGCCCAACGAGCAGCGGCAAGCCGTCCGCAATCACCTTCCGCTCCTACCCCGGCGAAGGCCGGTCCGAAAATCGGACGTAACGATCCCTGTCCCTGCGGTAGCGGAAAGAAATATAAGAACTGCCACGGAAAAGGTCTCTGATCCAATCCGTCGCCTCTGAACGACCGGGAGGCTGTGCTTAATCCATATTTTGCGCAGCCTCTCAGGTTTGTAAACCGCGGTATCCGAATACCGCTGCAATACCCGAACCAAAGATGATTTCAATAAACAATCTTTCAGTGGAGTTTTCCGCCAAACCTTTGTTTGACAACATAAACTATGTGATCAACAAAAAGGACAGGATAGCCCTCGTTGGTAAAAACGGTGCCGGAAAATCAACCATGCTAAAAATAATAGCCGGTCTGCAGCAGCCTACCGGAGGTGGTGTGGCACGACCAGACGGCGTAACCATAGGTTATCTTCCCCAGCAGATGGTTCTCAATGACACAACCACTGTGATGGAGGAGGTGTCGAAGGTGTTTTCGCATCTGGATGACATGCAGGCACGCCTTGACAGGCTGAACGCCGAACTTGCCGAACGTACTGATTATGAATCGGATGAATATCAGGATCTGATTGATCGCATGACGACCCTTACCGAACGGCTCGCCATGGAGCAAAGCGAAAACCGCATCGCCGAGATGGAAAAAACGTTGCTTGGACTCGGTTTTGTAAGGGATGATTTTCAAAGGCAGACCGGGGAATTCAGCGGTGGCTGGCGAATGAGAATAGAACTGGCTAAGATACTGCTGCAGCGCCCTGACGTGCTGCTGCTCGATGAGCCAACCAACCACCTTGACATAGAATCAATCCAATGGCTGGAGAATTTCCTGATTACAAAAGCCGGTGCAGTTGTCCTTGTCAGCCACGACAGGGCATTTATTGATAATGTTACCAATCGTACGATAGAGATTTCCTTAGGAAAAATCTATGATTATGCTGTCAACTACTCGAAATATGTTGAACTTCGCAAGGAACGTGTGGAACATCAGATGAGGGCATACCTTAATCAGCAGAAGCAGATTCAGGATACGGAGGAGTTCATCGAACGGTTCCGCTACAAGGCTACCAAATCCGTTCAGGTTCAGAGTCGGATCAAGCAACTTGCCAAAATCGAAAGAATAGAGGTTGATGAGGTTGACAAGTCACACCTGTCACTGAAATTTCCACCTGCACCACGTTCAGGTGATTATCCGGTTATCGCTGAGAATGTGGGTAAAGCCTACGGTGACCATCAGGTTTTCGATGGTGCCACCTTTACCATCAAACGTGGTGAAAAAGTAGCGTTCGTGGGAAAAAACGGCGAAGGAAAATCCACATTGGTGAAATGCATCATGGGGGAAATTCCGTTCACCGGATCACTGAAAATCGGTCATAATGTAAAGATTGGCTATTTTGCGCAGAATCAGGCACAGTTGCTTGACGGTGAACTCACAGTGTTCGACACCATCGACCGTGTGGCTGTGGGTGACATACGCACCAAGATACGTGACATCCTGGGTGCATTCATGTTTGGTGGCGAGGCATCTGAAAAAAAGGTAAAAGTGCTTTCGGGAGGAGAGAAAACACGTCTGGCAATGATACGCCTGCTCCTTGAGGAGATGAATCTTCTGATTCTTGACGAGCCTACCAACCATCTTGACATGAAAACCAAGGATATCCTGAAGCAGGCAATAAAGGAGTTCAACGGCACCGTAATCGTTGTTAGCCATGACCGAGACTTCCTTGATGGACTGGTAGAAAAAGTATATGAATTCGGTGGTGGTAAGGTGAAAGAATGTCTGGGAGGAATTTACGAGTTCCTGGAAAAGAAAAAACTATCGTCGCTCAACGAACTGGAACTTGCCAAAGGTATGGCTCAGCAACCTGTGAAAAAGGAATCCGCTCCGGAACATGCAAAAACTGCCTCGCAGGTCAATATTGAGAATCAGCCTAAGTTATCCTACGCCGAACAGCGCGAACTCCAGAAAATGCAGAAACGCGCACGAAAAAAAGTTGAGGATGCGGAGGCTGAGATAGCACGACTTGAAGCCGCAATCGCCGACGCGGAACAGCAGATGGCCGATGGACGAACAGACAATGAAATCATAGAAACGCACGCATCACTGAACAAGAAACTTGAAAACGCCATGAGCATCTGGGAACTTGCTTCAGAAGAATTTGAATCACTTCAGTCATGACAGCCGTTAAGAAAAAGAAACAAACCAAGAATAGCGGAGGTAAGGCCACAACCAGTCACGGTCTGACCTTTGTGTATGCCGTAGCCATCACTGCGGTGATATTGCTGGTTGGCGGATGGTGTGCCTACAATTATCTTTTCACCCCTTACAAAGGTGAGACAAAATGGCTTTACATACCCACAGGTGCCGAGAAGGAGCAGATGGCAGATTCACTTGCCACGCTTGATCCGGTGTTCGGCAACAGGGTTATGTCTATTCTGACACTGGCACCACGCACCAATATGAATAATGCCGCCGGTGCATACAAAATTGAACCCGGTACAACCGCACTTTCATTTGCCAGACGTCTGCGCCGCGGTGCACAGACTCCCGTAAGAGTAACGTTCAACAATATCCGCACTATGGATCAACTCGCAGAACGTCTTTCCTCACAGATGGAGAAAAGCCGCGAGAATTTCCTGGCAGCCGCCGACACGGTACTTCCATCCTTAGGGTACTCGAAACCGGAGTTCCCCGCCGCATTTTTTCCTGATACTTATGAGTTCTATTGGAATGAATATCCGCCAAAGGTATACAAGAAACTTGTCAAGATACATGACAATTTCTGGACTGAAGAACGCCTTGCGAAAGCCAGTGCTCTGAATCTCACTCCCGCTCAGGTTGCAACTGTGGCGTCAATAGTGGAGGAAGAAACCGCAAAGGCGAGCGAGCGTCCGCTTGTGGCCCGACTTTACCTGAACCGTCTGGAGAAAGGTATGCCGCTGCAGGCTGACCCAACGGTAAAATTCGCTACCGGTGATTTCACTCTACGCCGAATAACCAAAACTCACCTTGCAACACCGTCGCCCTACAACACCTATCTTCATAAGGGTCTTCCTCCGGGTCCGATCCGAATGGTGACCCGTCAGAGCATTGATGATGTCCTCAACGCTCCCGTTCACAACTATCTCTATATGTGCGCAAAAGCGGACTTTTCAGGATTCCACAACTTTGCTGCTGACTTTGCCAAGCACCAGGAAAATGCCCGACGCTATCAGCAGGCGCTCAACGACCGTGGCATCAGGTAAATTCTATTCCAAAAAAAATTAAACCAGCAGAGAACATCTGCATAACGCTTGACCGCCTCAGTATTAACAAATATTGTGGAACCGGGTATAGGATTTACGCTATATTTTTCGTATCTTTGTAAGTTATGAAAAAAGATTATATCAGCATAAAAGGGGCACGCGTCAACAATCTCAAGAATGTGGATGTAGAGTTGCCCCGTAACAAATTTATAGTAATCACAGGTTTGTCAGGGTCGGGAAAATCATCACTGGCATTCGACACCATATATGCCGAGGGACAGCGCAGATACGTGGAAAGCCTTTCGGCCTATGCGCGCCAGTTTCTCGGGAAAATGGCTAAACCGGAAGTAGACTACATCAAGGGTCTGCCACCTGCCATCGCCATCGAACAGAAGGTTAACACCAGAAATCCGCGAAGCACAGTGGGCACCTCCACTGAAATATATGACTACCTGCGTCTGTTCATGGCGCGTCTGGGCAAGACTATATCACCCGTAAGCGGACAGGAGGTCAAAAAACATGATATCGAGGATGTGGTGGCGAAAGCCCTGTCATATCCTGTTGGCACACGCGTTGCCATCACCTCCCCAATCAGTCTGCCCCAGGGACGCGACTTCGCCACCCAACTCGACGTATATCTGAAAGCAGGCTATTCACGTGTGGTTGACAAAAATGGTGAGTTTCTGACCATTGAGGATATGATGTCAAAAAAAGGGTTGAAGCATGGAGATTATTCACTGCTCATTGACCGCCTGTCGGTACAGACCGACAAGGATGAGGTAAGTCGTCTGCGTGAGTCGGTTGAAACTGCTTTCTATGAGGGTGCTGATGCCCTTTCACTGATTGTCTACAATGACGGGGGAAATGTTGAACGACATGATTTCTCACGCAAATTCGAGGCTGACGGAATAACATTCATGGAACCTTCCGATTTGCTGTTCAACTTCAACAATCCGTTCGGAGCATGTCCCCGCTGTGAGGGATTCGGCAACACTCTCGGCATTGACGAACGCCTGGTGGTACCTAACCCGGCTCTGAGTGTCTATGAGGATGCGGTGGCATGCTGGCGCGGAGAGAAGATGGGTGAATGGAAGAACCAACTGATAATGTTGTCAGGAATGATAAAGTTTCCTATTCACAAACCCTATTGCGACCTGACCGCCCAAGAGAAAGATATGCTATGGAACGGCGCAGGCGGGTTTCCCGGCATAAACGGGTTCTTCAAGATGGTGGAGGAAAATCTTTATAAGGTACAGTACAGGGTGTTACAGGCCCGCTACCGTGGTCGAACCCTCTGTCCGGAATGTCACGGGAACCGTCTGCGGAAGGAAGCGCTGTACGTTAAAGTAAACGGAAAAACCATAGCAGACCTCGTCAGGATGCCGGTTACCGACCTGCTCAAATGGTTCAATGAACTCACTCTCACCGAACGTGAACAGCAGATAGGCAAGCGTATTCTCACTGAAATCCGCAACCGTCTACAGTTCCTGGCTGACGTAGGTTTAGGATATCTGACACTTGACCGGCTCAGTTCCACACTTTCTGGTGGTGAAAGCCAGCGTATCAATCTCGCCACATCGCTCGGAAGCAGTCTTGTGGGTTCCATATATATTCTGGATGAGCCGAGCATTGGTCTGCACCCGCGAGACACCCTCCGCCTTATTGATGTGTTACGAAAACTCCGGCAGTTGGGCAATACTGTGGTTGTTGTAGAACACGATGAAGAGATAATGCGTTCCGCTGACTATATCATTGATGTAGGCCCATTGGCGGGAAGTAATGGAGGAGAGATTGTTTATCAGGGCCCGGTTAACCGACTGTCAGATGCCGTTGATAAAAGTTTTACTGCCAGGTATCTCACGGGCGAGATGAAAATACCTGTGCCGTCAAGCCGACGTAAATGGAAAGATTATATCGAAATCAAGGGTGCCCGTCAGAACAATCTGAAAGATGTTGATGTGAAATTTCCACTCGGTGTGATGACCGTAGTCACAGGCGTAAGCGGTTCCGGGAAATCCACTCTTGTACGTGATATTCTCTACCGTGCCTTGTTGCGCCACTTCGAGTGCGCCACAGATGCTCCGGGAGCCTTCAAAAGCATGTCAGGCGACCTCAACCGAATCAATTCCGTGGAGTTTGTAGATCAGAATCCGATTGGAAAATCCTCACGCAGCAACCCTGCGACATATCTGAAGGCATACGATGAAATACGCGCACTATATGCATCGCAGCAGTCTGCCAGGCAGATGGGCTACACTCCGGCATTCTTTTCATTCAACACCGAGGGGGGACGTTGCGAGGAATGTAAGGGTGAAGGTTCAATAACCGTAGAGATGCAGTTCATGGCTGACATAACCATACCATGCGAGGCCTGCGGAGGGAAACGTTTTAAACGCGATCTGCTGGAAGTGGAATATCATGGGAAGAATATCAGCGATGTGCTTGACATGACTGTGAGCGAGGCGATAGACTTCTTCGGCGAAAGCGATGGAGCCATTGAACAGCGCATTGTAAAGCGTCTTAAACCGTTGCATGATGTCGGACTGGGTTACATCAAACTCGGACAGAGTTCCTCAACTTTATCCGGCGGTGAGAACCAGCGCGTCAAACTGGCTTACTTCCTCTCGCAGGAAAATTCACGACCTACCCTATTCATCTTCGATGAGCCCACCACCGGCTTGCATATCCATGACATAAACCAGTTACTTGACTCATTCAACCGTCTGATTGCAGCCGGTCACACCGTTCTTATCATTGAACATAATCCGGAGGTTATGAAAACGGCCGATCACATCATTGACATGGGACCGGAAGGTGGTGACCGTGGTGGATATATTGTTGCTACCGGTACCCCCGAAGATATTGTAAACAACCCGGAAAGTTACACCGGCAGGTTTATATCACTTAAGTGATAAACTGAATAACCACGAAAAGAAGAGGGTGTGTCGAAATGAAAAATTTTGACACACCATCATTCTTATTTAAAAATTCTGATAATACATCGGAACACATCTGAGCAGATAGTCGCGTGCATCGCTCCATGGCACGAATTGAGCCGAATTATTAGGGATGAGTGTTATGGGCTGCTCGTTGAGGTAGCAACCGACATAATATTTATCTGTGGCGCTCTTGAACAAAATCATCTGCAGGTTTGCAGCCATTGGAACTACATTGAAATCACACCAGTGCAGTGCCACCGTGTCAAAATAGTTGGTCATATAGTAACATCCCGGCAGATGCATCAGAGAAACAAGAGGCATCAGAGTTTCAGCATGACCGAAACGGAGGTCAACCGTGAACTTGTTCTTACCGGCTATAAAATCATCCGTGGTAGAAACCAGATTAAGAATCAGCGGTGAGGCTATATCGGCGGGAACAGTTGAGACAGTACTTGCCGTACGTTGCAGATACTGACGCAGATTGAATGTTGACCACAAGGCATTATACTCCTCGGTTGTAAAAAAAACGCCTGCATCAACATCCATCATCATGGCTGAGAGTCCGGCAATGACATAATATTCTATCAGCGCCATCTCCTTGGCCTCACGCTTGCTCTCAGGAAGCGGAAATTCATTGCCAAGGACACGTTTGAGGGCTGTCAGAGGAACCGTGTGTTCCATGAAATTGTAGTACGGCACCTCCCAACGTCCGCTTGAACGGAAATCAATATAATCCTGATCTACATCAAACGGGCGCATCAAATCCGAATTCTGACGACCGGTGGATGTGAAAATCTCCACCTTATTGTTCAGGCGATCCAACTGATGTACGAAACTGAACATGCTCATCATGCAACGCGGCGAATAGGATGAGATGGCGTTGACACGTCCGTTCATGAACAACATGGGGAAGTTCTGAAGCATACGTGATGCAATTCCTCTTTGTTCTGCTATTCCCAGCGAGTCAAGGGCGCCCCACTGATTATGACTGCGCTCCATCACCTGATCAACAATAGCCATCAACGCCCGTCCCTGCTTTGTTATGGTTCCGAGGGAGTCAGCCTTCATCAACATCTTCTTCAAAGCAACGGTGTGAGCCGCGGAAGCCGGGTATCGCGCTCCGTGACGCCCCACATGATTCATGTAAACAGGTGTCAGAGTGTCGGGGTACTCTATCAGAGTTTCAGGGATGGGATACGGCGTGAGTGAGCCTTCACATTGAACATCGGAATAACGGGTTGCGGTGGGATCTGCGCCCCACATCAGCGATACGCTGACAAACGCCAGGGTCAGTATGGTCAGGAAACGTGTCATATTCTTGAGATTTTCTCCAAAGTTAACGAAATTTTCTGTAAATTTGTCCACATGAACGAAACTTTTCTGAAAAGCATTGACGCTCTTGTTGCAAGCGGTGACTTCCAAGGGGCCATCAACCAACTATCTGATGCAATATCTGCAACACCCGATAATGACCGACTCTATCTGATCCGGGGTAAACTCTTCTGGCGTATAGGTGAGCGATATAAAGCAACTTCGGACTACTCCACCGCTGTTCATCTGAACCCGGAGTCGCCCGCCCGCCATCTCCTTGAGATGGCTCATAATGTTGCGGATTTCTTTAATCCTGACCTCCTCAATCCCTGATCTCATAAAGAACCATTGCCCCAATACAGGAATTTTGGATTTTGGGAGCCTTTAACAGTCAGGTTATTGTGTAATCCATTATTATATTGTAACTTTGCAATCTAAACAGAATCTGATATGGCAATGACAATCAACTCATCGCCTGTACTGACAGGTGAATCTGCAAGAGTTTTCGTTGAGGAAGCCGAGCGCAATGGCAAACTGCCTACGCCTTGCCTGTCGCCTGAACGAGAAGCGCAGATAACTGAATTTTTAAGAAAATCACGCGAGTTCATTTTCCCTCCCAAGGACAAGGCAAAATGAACCAGGATAGTTTTATACTTGAACGAGATGCTGTGATGCGACCCTATACTGCTGAGGTCGCAACTTATTGTGCGCCTTTTTCATGCGAGGACACCGACCTCGATGAGTTTTTTTCTAACGATGCTTTCCTCTATGAAACCGAATTGCTTGGAAAAACATATGCCTGGATTAACACAGCGGACCCATCAAAGATATTAGGGCTGGTTACTTTGGCTAATGATAGCGTCAAAGCACAGTTTATGGCCAATTCAGCACGAAATCGCCTGCAACGCAGCATCACAAATGCCAAACGTGGAATGAATTATCCCGCCGTCCTTATCGGACGTTTGGGCGTTTCTTCGGAATATCGAGGTAAAGGACTTATTATTGGCAGTCAGATTCTCGACTTTCTCAAAGGTTGGTTTCGATCATTCAACAATAAAACCGGATGTCGTTTTATTGTCGTTGACGCCTACAACAACGAAAAGACCATGCATTTTTATAAAAAGAATGGTTTCAATCTTTTGTATAAATCAGAACAGGAAGAACGTTCTTTTTTGGAATTGAGTCCGGAGGAACCGTTGGAAACACGCTTTATGTTCTTCGATTTGAAACTCAAATGATAAAAACATCTGATGAAGGTTTCTTGACTCCCCTACCCGCCACTATCTCGAAATGACTCAGGACATAGCCGACTTCTTTAATCCTGACCTCCTCAATCCCTGACTATAGAGATGTAATAGCAATGAACCTTGGAAAAACTTAATTCAAATTGAATCATTTGATCCCGGCGGAATAAAGGACACTTAATACGCTCCCATTTTCCATGGATGATGAAATAATCTCATTCAGTTCAAATATAGCAGAAGGCGGTGTGTCATAATAGACCATCTGTGTCGTTGTTTTCGGAATTCGGCTTCGGTCAAATACTTAGGTATGCTCCCATCAGCCTCATACTCAGCGCCTTGCATCCGGCATATTCTGACAAACCTTAAGAGGGTGTGCCAAAATTTTTGTTTCGACACACCCTCTTCAGTTATGAAGGATTGAACAGATATTTATTTTACGGGGACAGAACCGGGTGCCGGAACCGAGGCATTATGGTCAGGCGCGGCATAGATCTTCAGGCCGAATGTGGGAGCCATGGCGGCAACGTGTTCCAGGATGGCACTCTGCACGGCCTCATAGATTGTCCAGTCTGTAGTGTTGGTGTAGCAGTAGATCTGAAGAGTAGTACCCCAAGCCTCTGCCGGACGCAGACGAACGAGAATCTGAGAGTCCTGTGCAATCTTGTCATTATTCAGCAGCCACTGGCAAAGATAAGCGCGGAAAAGTCCGAGATTGGTGGCTATAGTACCGTTCACAACCGCAACACCTGAATTATAGACCATACCGGATTCTCCGGCAGGGAGTTCCTGCATTTTGGCCACATAGTCCTTAATGATGGGACAGGCTGCCACGATACGTGAGATTTCATCATCGGAGATGGCTCCTATTGTGGTGTTGTCGAGGTAAACGTCACGCACTATCTGACGGCGTCCGGACTCCGACATGCCACGCCAGTTCTGGAACGAAGTTGAAACAAGTGTATAAGGGGGAACCATGACTATGGTATTATCCCAGTTACGTACTTTAACTACAGTCAGACTGACATCCTCAACCGTTCCGTTGGCATCCGTACCCTGAACCACAATCCAGTCACCGACACGCAACATGTCGTTCTGCGACAACTGAATACCTGCCACAAAACCCAGTATACTGTCCTTGAAAATCAACATCAGGGCGGCGGCAAACGCACCGAGTCCGGCAAGCAATGTGGCCGGTGATTTGTCAATTATTACTGAAACCGAGATGATGGCGATTATACCCCAGACTATACCGTGGGCAGTTATAAGAAGACCTTTCAAAGGATGCCCTTCAGCGTTTTTTCGCCTGTTGTAACTGACATAAATATAAGATATCACGCCATTGATGGCTATTGCCAGCGTTATCAGCAAATATACCACAACACCACGTTCTATCAATCCTATGGTTCTGGGATCGCTGTCGAAAGCCAGGGGCACCAATGCCAGCATCACTAACGGTGGAATTATATGGGAGCATTTCGTGAATACATTCTCACGAAGCATATCCTCCATGAACTGCGTTTTCCGCAGTGAAGCCAGTTTATTCACTATTGTCAGGATTATCTGCCGTAATAAGTAGCCCACGAAAATGGCAAGGCAGGTAATGATAACCAGATAAATTGCCGATTCCAGAGTTTCATGCCCTCTAAGTCCGACCATGTCAAGCAATTTGTCGATGAAATTCAGCAGCCACGCTCCTATGGTGTGCGTGGGAATGATGTTGTCACAGAATACCATATATATAATTTTTTGTATTATCAGGAAATAGCCGGGAACTTAACATACGTTTCAAATCCCTCATTAAAGGAACACACCTCACGATTGATTGGTTCACATTTCTCATCCGAATATTCCGTATATCATCATTTTTTCGTAACTTTGACCCATATTTGAAAAATAATCCATTATGAACGACTACCGCGAAGTACGTATCACCCCTACTCCATGCAACGAAACCGTAACTGACATTCTTGCCGATGCGTTATGCGGCATAGGTTATGAATCATTTGTACCTGACAGCGAGGGGGTTACAGCATATATTAAAAGTGAGGATTTCTCAAGCGAGAACCTCAACGAAGTCCTCTCATTTTTTCCCCTGCCGGGAGTGACATTCTCTTTCACAGAGACAATGGTTGAGGGGCGCGACTGGAACAGCGAATGGGAAAAGAACTATTTCCAACCTATTGTTGTGGATAACAGATGTGTGATACACTCTTCGTTCCATCACGACTTCCCGGTGTGTGAATATGACATTGTCATCGACCCCAAGATGGCGTTCGGTACAGGCCATCATTCCACCACATCACTGATGATATGCCAACTCCTTAACCGAGACCTTGCCGGAAAAGCAGTAACCGACATGGGTACCGGTACAGGAATACTCGCCATCCTCGCCGCCATGCGCGGCGCCACTCCGGTGACCGCCATTGAAATAGATCCCATGGCACAGGTAAATGCGGTTGAGAATGTGGCGTTAAACAAGCATCCTGAAATAGAGGTTCTTTTGGGCGACGCAGCACTGCTTCCCTCCACGCCCAAGGCCGATCTTTTCCTCGCCAATATCAACCGCAACATAATCATGGCCGATATCGCGGCCTACGCAGCAGCAATAAAACCTGGAGCGACGCTGCTTCTGAGCGGCTTCTACACCCAGGATGTGGAGGTGCTTATGCCTGTTGCAGAAAACCTCGGTTTCCATAAAGTGGGTGTAACCCAAGATAACAACTGGGCATGTCTCGAACTCAAACTGTCATGAAACGGATCCTTCTTATCCTCCTAACGGTGATATTTCTTTCAGTGTCACAATCATATGGTGCTGAAAAAAGTGAGTCACGTTTGATGACCACACCTCAGAACAGCGGCACTCATTTTGCTTGGGGCGCCGACCTGGGCAGTTCCATCGACATGACCGGCAATTCCATGACCAGCATCAATATAGGTGGATTCTTCGGCTATCGCAACAACTGGTTCAGGGTACTCGGCATCGGAGGTGAGATTCATTCCATGATGAGCAACTCGTCACGTTCCATCCCCATATACGGTATAATGCAGACATCGTTCTGCAACCGTCCGCGACTTTGCTTCATGGACCTCAGGGGAGGCATATCGATGAACAATATCGAGAACGCCAACACCCAGACGGGCGGCTACACCTCCATAGGTGTTGGTGTAACCCTCGCCCACAGCAGGAAATTCTCATCACACTTCATTCTTGCCTACACGTTTATCCAACGTAAGGATTTTGATGATTCCGAGACTTCAGTTCACATCGAAGACCTTCAGATGGCGACTCTCAGAATAGGAGTATGCTTCTGACAACACAATATTTATCTACTTCACCGCGTTAATCTGACATGAAACGTTTCTTTCTCAACCTGATTACAGCAACCCTCACAGTGGTTGCCCTGACGTCATGCGGAGGTCCAAAACTCGCTACCGCAAACGAGCAATATGAACGTGGCGAATATTTCGACGCCCAGAAAACCTACCGCAAAATCTACAATAAACTGACAAAGAAAGAGGAACGCGCCCAACGTGGCGAAGTAGCCTACAAAATGGGATTATGCTACGACCGTCTCAACCAGAGCGCACGGGCGTCAGCCGCTTTCCAGAATGCAATCCGATACGGCTATCCTGACTCCACTGCCGTCCTGCTGTTAGGAAAAAATCTCCAGGCGGAAGGAAAATATTCTCAGGCAATAAAAGCCTACGAGGAATATCTGGCCAAAGTTCCCGGGAACAATTTTGCCGAAACAGGTATCATAGGTTGCAAATCGGCCATGGCGGCCAAAGGTTCACCCACCCGATATGTTGTCAAACAGTCAAAACTTTTCAACTCCAGAAGGGCAGACTTCTCACCCATGTATCTTGACCGTTCGCTTGACCGGCTTTACTTCACGACAACCAATGAAAAGGCCACCGGCAGCAAACACAGTGAAATCACCGGAATGAAAAAGGGTGACATCTGGGTCGCTAAAAAAAATGAGCAGGGGCAGTGGCAACGCCCTGAGCCGGCGGAGGGGGAACTGAACACAGAACTTGACGAGGGTATCATCTCCTTCACTCCTGACGGCAATACCATGTATCTTACAAAGGCACGCCGTGAACTCAACTCCAACACCACCACAGAAATTTACACCTCACAACGCTCCGATGCCAAATGGAGCGCTCCTGTGAAATTTGAGATTACCGCCGATACCCTGTCAAGTTACGGACACCCGGCGGTGTCGCCTGACGGCAACTGGCTATACTTCTGCTCCGACATGCCGGGCGGATCCGGTGGCAAGGATATATGGCGCATAAACCTTAAGGAACGTGCGGGCTCACTTGAAAACCTCGGTGGATTCATCAACACTGACGGTGATGAGATGTTTCCCTATATGCGCACCGATTCCATACTTTATTTCGCTTCTAACGGTCACCCGGGCTTCGGAGGGCTTGACCTTTTCAAAGCCACCCTCACCAAGTCAGGAGGATGGAAAGTGGAGAACATGGGACAGCCTGTAAACTCCTCAGGAGATGATTTCGGCATAACATTCGGTGAGGGTGAAAGCGGATTTTTCTCTTCAAACCGAGGAGACGGACGAGGTTACGACCATATTTTCTCCTTTGAACTCCCTGATCTGAAAATCATGATATCCGGCTGGGTTCTTGACAAAGATGAAGAACCGGTACCCGGTGCCGTAATCCGTATTGTCGGTAACGACGGAAGCAACCAGAAAGAGGTGGCACGCGATGACGGTTCATTCCGCTTCCCTTTGAACAGAGGGGTCACATACGTAATGCTTGCCGGTGCAAAGGGCTATCTCAACGCCAAGCAAGAGTTTACTGCGGATAACGCTGAAGAGGATGCCGAATATAACGTCGACTTTATTCTTGCCTCCATAAACAAGCCTGTTGTAATAGACAATATCTTCTACGACTACGATAAGGCGACCCTCCGTCCGGAATCGAAAACCGCACTTGACGAGATGGTTCAGGTGATGCGAGATAATCCACACATTACCATTGAGATGGCGTCGCACACTGACCGTCACGGGAGCGAGAAATACAATATAAACCTTTCTCAGCGTCGTGCCCAGTCTGTCATTGACTACCTGATTAAGTCCGGTGTGGCTCCGGACCGACTGCAGGCACAGGGTTACGGAAAAGCCCGCCCCAAAACCATCACCAAGAAACTTGCCCGAGAATATCCACAGTTCACCGAGGGCACGGAACTCACGCCTGAATATATCGAAACCCTCTCACCCGCTGACCGCGATGCGGCTGACCAGATCAATCGCCGCACCGAATTCCAGGTACTATCGACAAACTATCAGATGTACTGACCTGATGAAGTTCAGAACTGAAATAGAAACAGCCCGCTGTATTCCCATTGAACCGCAATCCCATATTCTGATGATGGGAAGTTGCTTCACTCCCAACATAGGAACGCAACTTGCCATTGACGGATTCAATGTCAATGTAAATCCAACCGGTGTCCTGTATAACCCCGCTTCAATTGCCGGGATGATAGAACGGTCAGCCCGCAGACGCCCGTACACTGAAAAAGATCTCATCACGGACGATGATGGCACATTTCACCTCCTTGACTTTCCCAACAATATGCAGGGAACCGATATCGATGGTCTACTGACACGTGCCAATACGCTTATGGACGCCTTGTCAGATTCTCTTGAAAAGGCTGATATACTGATAGTCACTTTCGGTACGGCATGGGTGTTTGACCTCAACGAAACAGGTGTTACCGTGGGTAACTGCCACAAACTCCCGGCATCATTCTTCACTCGACGCCGTCTTACACCTGATGAAATCGTAAACCTCTGGAAACCTGTCATATCCACAGGACGGAGAGTGATTTTTACCATCAGTCCCATACGACATCTGGCTGACGGTCTACACGGTAACTGCGTCAGCAAATCAACATTACAACTGGCTGTTGATACACTGGTCAACTACGGTGCGGAATATTTTCCCGCGTTCGAGATAATGATGGATGACCTCCGTGACTACCGCTTCTATGCCGCTGACATGAAACATCCGTCGGAAACCGCAGTAGAATACATCTATGAAATTTTCAAAAGCCGCTATTTCAGTAAACCGACTGAAATATTCGTGGCCAAAAACCGTAAACAATACATCCATTCACAACACCGTCGACTCCTATGACCTATAACAGCAAAGACCTCGCCGATGACTTAGGGGCTGCTTTCTCAGGAGGTGCGCCACATACGGAAGAAGTAAGTATCCCTCTTACTGACAGCCGCTCACTGCTGTTCCCGGCTAAATCGATTTTTTTCGCGTTAAAAACCGACACTAACGACGGTAGCCGTTATCTCACAGATCTATATCAGCGCGGTGTCCGTAACTTTGTGGTTAACTTCAATGCCACAGACCAACTGCTTCTGCATGACGATGTCAATCTTATCGTGCCCCGTCATGGCGACACTCTGGGACTGCTTCACAGTTCGGCTGCCTTTATCCGCAGCGGTGTAAATTGTCCGGTGGTAGGAGTCACCGGCAGCCGTGGTAAGACCGTGTTCAAGGAAATGCTGGCTCAGGCCACTGCACCGGAAAACATAATTGTTAAATCACCACGCAGTTGGAACTCCCAGATAGGGGTGCCACTGGCAGTGTGGAGGCTCACTGACGACACTACTTTAGGAATTTTCGAGGCGGGAATATCTCGTCCGGGAGAAATGTACACCCTGCAGAGAATTATCCGTCCCACAATAGGTGTGTTCACATGTCTGACTGATGAACACGGACTCGGCTTTGACAGTATGGAACAGAAAGCACGCGAGAAAGCGTTGCTATTCACAGAGTGTCCAGTTGTCATTTATCCGGGTGGGTTAAACCGCAGCAGTCAGATAATAGAAAAAGTACTTCGTGAGGTTGCTCCAAAAACAAGATTAATTCCCGTGAAGGATGCGACCATGGAATATATGGTAGCCCAGACAATGATTGAATTGGGATATGACCCGGAGATTGCAGTGGAACGAACAGGGCATCTCCGTGAAGTGAACACCCGTATTGACATCAACGAGGGAATGGATAACACCATCATCGCGTACGACCATTATTCCAATACTCTCGAGGGGGTGGAAACAGCAATAGACATTGTGTCGCGCCGATGTTCCGAAACGCGCCCCATAATGCTTGTCACCGGGCCGCTGCAAATTGAAAACATGAATCCGAAGGGCTCCTATAAGGCGCTTAACGACCTTCTGCTTGCACGTCGGGCCAAAGGTGTGATATTCATTGGTGAGGAGTTGAAGGAATATGACTCCGTATTCTCACCTTCACTCGTGCGCGAGTATATGCCTGATGTAGAGTCGTTCAACCGAAAGTTCTCTCTTGGAGATTTCAGTGATTCAGCCATATTGATAAAGGGAGGCGGGAATCAGGAATTTGTAAAAATCAAGGACTCACTGGAATTTACGCGTCATGATTCCTATATGGAGGTTAATCTTGACAATCTGACACACAATTTCAATTACTACCGCTCGCTTGTCCGCCCTGACACCGCATTGTGCGCTATGGTCAAAGCCGACGCTTACGGAGCAGGTGCAGTAGAGGTGGCATCCGCCCTCCAGGGGAAAGCCGATTATCTGGCTGTAGCGGTGGCTGAAGAAGGTATAACCCTGCGAAATGCCGGCATAACCACTCCGGTAATAATCCTTAACCCTATAAGCAGCAACTATCGGGAGATTTTCGACAAATCACTTGAACCCACGGTTTTCGACATTCCTGAACTATCTCTTCTTGCAAGCCATCTTCCTCCGGAGACATACGCCTACCCAATTCATATAAAACTTGACACCGGAATGCACCGCTTCGGATTTACTGAAGATCAGTTGGAAGGTCTTGTGGAAAGGCTCAACGCTATGCCTCAGTTCAAAGTGGCGAGTATTTTTTCACATCTGGCTACGGCTGACTGCATGGATCAGGATGACTACACGCTCTATCAATTGAGACAATTTGAAAAAATGAGCAGTTTCATTGCCGGACGCCTACCCTATAAAGTTCGTCGTCACATCCTCAACACAGCCGGAATGATGCGTTTCCCCCGTTATCAGTACGACATGGTCCGTCTGGGGATTGGTCTGTATGGCATAGAACCTTCGCAATCCATGGCTTGCGGTGCGCTCAAACCTGTTTCCAGTCTATACACACGCATCAGTTCCGTACGCGCTCTAAACGGCGGTGACACCGTAGGCTACGGACGCAAGGGCGTTATAGAGCGTCCCACCGTAATTGCGACACTCCCCATAGGATATGCCGACGGTATCGACCGTCATCTGGGATGCGGACGGGCATTGTTCTACGTTGAAGGTGTTCCATGCCCCACGGTTGGTAACATCTGCATGGACCTTTGCATGATTGACATCTCCGGACTCCGTGAGCCACTCATGGCCGTAGGTAGCAAAGTGGAAATTTTCGGAAGTCTCAACCCTGTCACCAACCTGTCAAACCGACTTGACACAATCCCCTACGAGATACTCGTTTCCATATCACCACGTGTTAAACGCCAATATTACAGAGAATAATGGAAAAACTTAAACAGCGGATACTCCAGGACGGGAAAGCCCTTGATGACGGTATCCTGAAAGTGGACTCATTCCTCAACCACCAACTTGATCCCAACCTGATGATGGAGATTGCCAGGAATTTCGCAACAAGACTGGCCGACAAACCAATCAACAAGATAGTAACCATCGAAGCCAGCGGTATCGCTCCCGCGGTAATGCTCGGCTATGTGATGCAGTTACCGGTGGTTTTCGTAAAGAAAAAAATTCCCAAGACAATGGAGAACATGCTTGTCCGCGATGTCTATTCCTTCACCAAGGACAGAGTATACACGGTCAGCATCTCCCAGGATTTTCTCACTGATAAAGACCATGTTGTATTCATTGATGACTTCCTTGCCTATGGAAATGCGGCACGCGGTGTGATTGACCTTTGCGCCCAAAGCGGCTCAACAATAGAAGCGATGGGTTTTGTAATAGAGAAAGGATTCCAGGGTGGTGGCGACGCCCTGCGTGCAGAGGGCTTCGACGTAATCTCGCTCGCCATCATCGATTCTCTCGATAATAACGAAATTATATTCCGAAACTGATGAACCCCAAGGATATTGACATAAACCTGTTTGACTTTCCTCTCCCTGACAACCGCATAGCCACTCACCCGCTCGCCGAACGTGACCATTGCAAACTACTGGTCCGCACTGCTGACGGTGCCCTGACGGAATCAGTATTTACATCGTTGCCGGACCTACTTCCGCAGGATTCAATGTTGATCTACAACAACACCCGCGTGATCAACGCACGCCTGCGGTTTCACAAAGGTGGCACTGAAGCCGGAGCGCTGATTGAGGTTTTCTGTCTGGAGCCGGTGTCGCCCGCCGACTATGCATCAAATTTCGCATCAGATTCGGAATGTTCATGGACATGTATTGTGGGTAACTCGAAGAAATGGAAACAGGGGCCCCTTCAGATGCCTATGAGAATCAACGGAGCAGATGTTACTCTGACTGCGGAACGTCAGCGCAACGATGGAGCCACGTCACTTGTAAGGTTCTCATGGAACAATGATGCGGTTTCCTTTGCCGATATCATCAAAGAAGCGGGTGTGATTCCTATTCCGCCATATCTCAACCGTGACACCGAGGAAACAGACTCCGTTGACTATCAAACAGTTTACTCCCACATCGACGGCTCAGTGGCTGCACCTACAGCCGGACTGCATTTCACCGACAGTCTGTTAGAGAAGATTTCCGAACGCGGCATACCCCGACGTGAACTGACTCTTCATGTAGGTGCCGGCACTTTCAAACCGGTGAAGAGCGACACTATTGGAGAACATGAAATGCATAGTGAATTCATTGCCGTTCCACGCTCACTCATCGCCGAAATTGCCTCCACAGACCGCCGGGTGATAGCAGTAGGTACCACATCGGTCCGCACACTGGAATCACTTTATCACATAGGCTGCATGATCAGCAGCGGAAAATTTGACGGAACGCTTCCACAGTGGTATCCTTATGATGAAACTCATCCGGACCTTGACCCGAAAGAAGCGTTGCAAAAGATTCTTGATTATCTTGACTCCGAAGGGAAACAGACACTTATAGCCCAGACCCGCATAATAATTGCTCCGGGCTACCGCTACAGGATTGTCCGCGGTATGATCACCAATTTCCACCAGCCACGTTCAACTCTTCTGCTTCTTGTGTCAGCATTCGTTGGAGGGGAGTGGTTACCGATTTATGAGTATGCTCTGAGCCATGATTTCCGCTTTCTGAGTTATGGCGACGCATCACTTTTCCTTGACAAATAACCATTAATGGGTATTGCTCCACATTTTTATTATATGTAATTTTGCGCTGAAAAAAGAGGGACGATGGAACAGAAGGAAACATCCAGGCCTTACTCGGCAAAAAACAGAATGAGAGATATCATAAGTGATAACCATCTGATACTGATGGTTATGACACGCTTTGGCATATCCCTTGGTTTTGGTGATAAGTCCGTTGAGGAGATCTGTGCCGAAACAAACACAGACACCGATACTTTCATTGCCGTGGCCAATTTCATTTCCGGAAAACCTTATTCGCTTGAGAAAGTGGATGTAGCCTCACTGATAGATTATCTGAAACGTGCCCACTCATATTTCCTTGACTTTAATCTTCCACACATCCGGCGTGAAATCATAGAATCTATCGATTGCTCGGGACGTGATCAGGTTGCGATGCTGATCCTGAAGTTCTTTGATGAGTATGTAACCGAAGTCCGCAACCACATGGAATATGAAAACTCACGGGTGTTCACATACGTTGAATCGCTCCTGCGTGGTGAGAAAAATCCGGACTATAACATCAAGATATTCGCAGGCAAACATCACCACATTGAAACAAGACTTAAGGAACTTAAGGATATCATCATACGATATTATCCACAACAGTCAAGCGACAGACTGAACGCCACCCTGTTTGACATCATCAACTGTGAGCAGGATCTCAAATCACACTGCCTGGTTGAGGACCGAATATTCGTGCCTGTGGTGGAAAAAGTGGAGCATATCGCCGAAACAGTCATTCAATACAACAACGACTCCGGTGACAACTCCCACCCTAATGAATCCGATTCATTGTCACCACGTGAGAAAGAAATTGTTGGATGCGTAGCCCGCGGCATGTCAAACAAGGAAATTGCCGACACCCTTTGTGTTTCAATCAACACCGTGACCACGCACCGCCGTAACATAGCCACAAAACTCGGCATCCACTCTCCCGTGGGCCTGGCCATCTACGCCATAGTCAACAAAATGGTCGACATCAACAACCTCCACCTCGAATAGCGGATCTTTTGAAATGCTGTATTATGATCGGAGTCATTAATGTCACGGTCAATAATAGAATTCCTACTGTAAGTAGTCCGACAAAATGTAATATGCCGGGTAGTCTTCGGAGTTCTTTTGAATATGTCCCATACATGAAATATAATAAAAGAGGGTGTGTCATAATTTTCGTTTTGACACACCCTCTCCGATTTCGTGATAAGAGTAACTTTACTATATGTTATGAATCCGATGTAAATTTATCGGTCAGACATTCACTCCTGTACGGAAGCAGTAGAAATTACAGGCTGAGCAGGTTCGTCGGCACATAGAACAACAAGGAGGTTGCTGACGAGCGATGCTTTGCGTTCATCGTTGAGTTTAACTATTCCTTCTCCTTCAAGTCCTTCAATGGCTAATTTCACCATTGACACCGCACCTTCCACAATTTTTTCACGTGCCGAGATGATGGCTGAAGCCTGCTGACGGCGGAGCATGACCGCAGCGATTTCCGGTGCATAGGCAAGGTAGTTGATGCGTGCTTCCTCCACCTCTATACCGGCCATGGCCAGTCGTTCGTTGATTTTTGTTTCAAGCATGTGGTTGATTTCATCACCGCCGCCGCGAAGTGTCATCTCATGCTCTTTTCCATCGCTGTCGTATGCGAATTTTCCTGTTACTTCACGTAGCGCTGCATCACTCTGTATTCTGACGAAATTGTTCAGTACGTTGGAGTTGACTGAACCTAACGACTGTGCGTCAACATCGAACGATGCACGGTATGTGTCCTTTACTTTCCAGACAAGAACCATACCGATCAGTACCGGGTTACCAACCTTATCATTCACCTTAATGGGCTGAATATCAAGGTTACGCAACCTTAGGGAAATTTTGCGAACAGTCATCAACGGATTCACCCAGAAGTATCCTGTTCTACGGCATGTGCCTTGATATCGACCGAAGAACAACAGAACACGCGCTTCATTAGGTTCCTGAATGAAATAGCCCGATACCCCCAGAATGAACAATATGAACAAGACAACCGATATCCCTATGGCAATATTCAAGGGACAGAACATATAGGCCGCTACAGCCAACAGAGGTATTAAAATCAGCACTACAAAAAGCATTTTAAAGCCACTTATTATTGCGCCTGTATATTCTCTTTCTTTATTTTCCATTTCATTTACTTGTTTTTTATTTTCAAAACTCAAAGATACAGTTTTTTTTTGTAATTTCGCCGATTATGGAGAAAAAAACTATCTGGGACCTGCAGCGCCCCTCGGTTGAAGAATTCAAACAGCAGTCCAAGCGACCCATTGCGGTAGTGCTTGACAATATACGCTCGCTCAATAACGTAGGCTCTGTTTTCCGCAGTTGCGATGCCATGGGAGTAAGCCGGCTTTGTCTGTGCGGAATCACCGCAGTGCCACCATCGCCCGAAATACATAAAACGGCTCTTGGGGCTGAAGATAGCGTGGAATGGGAATATTACCCAACCACACTGGAGGCTCTGGATGATTTGAAGTGTCAAGGTTATATAATCTGCACTCTGGAACAGGTTAAAGAAAGTACCCCGCTCCACTTGTTTAAAGCAGAACGGGGTAAGAAATATGCCATTGTTGTAGGTCACGAGGTCAATGGCGTTGACCCTGAAGTTGTGAACCATTCCGATGTATGGCTGGAGATTCCGCAGGAGGGAACCAAACACTCACTGAATGTATCGGTCAGCCTCGGTATGGCTTTGTGGCAAGTCTACTCCTCAATGTTGCTTCTTAAAGAATAACTTTTTCAACCTTATTACCCTGCTTACGGATAAATAATCCGTTAGCAGGATTTTTTACTTCAATACCCTGGAGATTGTAGTAAACCGGGGTGCCTTCAATGGATTCATCCGCTATTTCTGACACACCGTTTTCAGCCTTTTCAAAGGGCATATTGAATGCAGCGAGTAACTGACCGAACCCATATCCTGCGGTGACAGCCGGGGCTTCGCCACCCATGACATTATATTTTGCATTGCCTCGTGCGGTTACATACAGCATCGCCTCCTCAGCATTATATGCCATGGACTGCGCAGAGGGGGCTCCACCTCCTGTAACCAGATTCCATGCTTCTGTTTCGGGATTGCTGACAAGAGTTTCAGTGTTGTAGGCACGGACAAACACACCAACGTTGGCATTCATGCCATAGCCGTAGACATACACTTTTGATTCATCACCGGGGTTAACGAAAGCATCCAGATAGCCGGTTATGCAGTTGGCAGTTCCGCCAGGCTCCTTTATTCCGTAGTCAGCAGCACTGGTGGTTGCTCCCAGAACTTTACCGTCAGCGGCATTAATCTTGGCAAGCAGGCCTTCACGAGGTGTAGTTCCTTTTTCTGATGCCACACTCTTTCCGTCAAAGTCAAATGCGCCGTTGAACATTCCGGTCAACCAGATATTCCCATCTATGGCACTCAGACCTGTTCTTTGCAGAACGGGGTTCTTCGCTTCAATCTGTGAGGCAGTGAAAAGATCACACCAGTTAACCGAAAAGTCGGCGTTCATACTAATCAATAATGGTGATGCATACTCATTTATAGTTACTGATTTCTGACCAATAGTCATTACCTGACCTGACTGACCCTGCACTGTGGCCAGAGCATAAAGAGAGCCGTCAGACCAGTCGAGTGAAAGCATTTTTGAAGCAGTAATGGTTGTTTCCGACGTGAATGTTGCCAGACACTGACCATCGGAGTCCAGTTTTATGATAATCATATCACCATTGGTTGCCTGAGCGTCACCGTTCCAACCGACAATATTGCGGGCAGACACTGTCACCTCCTTGTCATCAGCCCCGACCAAAGTCATTTTACTGCGGAATCGTGCTCCGACATAAACATTATCGGGATCATCCTTGGTTGCAGCATATATATCCAATGCATCGGCAGTCACCTTGTCAGTACCGGGCTGAGGTGTATCATCAAGTTCTATCTCATTATAGACCAACAGTTTACCATCAGCATTAAACTTCATCACCAATCCCTTGTAAACCCGGGTATCAGTGTCGGGCCATTCAACTTTGAGTTCATTTCCATCCTTATCGCTCAAAACAAAACCTTTGTCGATAGCACCGTCGGTAGGGCGGATTTTAGCGGTAACAATGACAGAACCGTCACTGAGCGGAGTTACAGTGCCATTTCCAGAAGCAGATTCACCCTGAGTGCTTGTGACACTCCAAAGCAGTTTGCCCGATTTATCGGTTTTGACCAGCACGAAGTTGTAGTTGTAGGAAGTGCCTGAATATTCGGCTCCTGTTCCTATCACTTCCGACCCGTAGGTAAGATCACGTTGTTCTCCTTTCGACCCTTCGGTACCGAGATAATAAAGATTCCCATAAACATCTGTAGCAATGGCGTTTGCCATATCCCCGGCAGTAGGAGAATCCAGCAGAGCGCCCCAAGAATAAACCGGTGATGAAATTTCCTGCGCCATGGTCACGGCAGGTGACATGAGCGCAAAAATGCAAGCAATTGAAAGTAATGATTTTTTCATAAATAAATAAATTTGATTTTTCCGCTGCAAAGTTAGAGTCATAAAAATGATTCTGAAATACTCATTTTGTCCATTTTTTATCACCCACGAATTACAGATTTCTGAGTATTGTGACCACCTCCGGAAGTATGTAATTTTGTAATCCAAAAAAAATTGTAAATGCGACTAATCTTTATCATAATTTCTATATTCTGCTCAATCATACCGCTTCAGGCCTTTACTCTGCAAGGAGTGGTAACGGACTCCCTGACTCACGAACCCGTAAGTTTTGCAGCAGTATATATCACACCCGGCAATATCTCGCTCCAGACTGACCTCGACGGGAAATTTACTGTCAGCGTAACTGAGGGGATGAAGAACATACGCGTTTCATACGTAGGCTATAAAACAGCCGAAATCCGTCGTGACATCACGGGGAATACAAACATAGCGATACCTCTTGCGACACAGTCCATAGCACTGGCGGAAGTTGTTGTATCGGCGCGGGAAAGTGAAGGAGTAACCTCAGTTTCAAGAATAGACCGTGACGCCATGAAACATCTTCAGCCTACAAGTTTCGCGGATATTCTCGAACTACTTCCGGGAGGAATTTCCAAAGACCCCGACATAGGTTCGGCGAGTACGATTAATCTGCGTGAAACCGGTAATCTGGGAGCAACCGGCACCGCTACGAAAAATGATGACTATGCCATAACCTCACTTGGCACACTCTTCGTTGTTGACGGTGCCCCCATCAACACTGACGCGAATATGCAAAGCATAGGAGGGGTGGCAACCGACCCAAACTCTCCGCTCTACAAACGTGACATAACCAACCGTGGTGTTGACATGCGTACTATTTCCACTGACAACATCGAGTCAGTAGAGGTTGTGCGTGGCATACCTTCATCGGAATACGGAAATCTCACCTCCGGCATGGTCAACATCAAACGAATCAGACGTGCCACACCCTTTACCGCACGCTTCAAGGCCGACGAATTCAGTAAACTATTCTCGGCAGGAAAAGGGTTTGCCGTACATGGCGGAGCCCACATCCTGAACTTTGATCTGGGGTACCTGGACTCCAAAGCAGACCCGCGCAACAGTATGGAAAACTACAAACGTCTGAACGCTTCGGCGCGTGCAAACATGCGTTTTGAGTCACAATCCATGACCACATACTGGAACTATGGACTTGACTACTCCGGTTCTTTCGACAATGCACGTGTCGACCCTGACCTGAACCTCAACAAGATTGACAAGTTCAAAAATGAATATAACCGCTTCGCATTGACCTCGGAACTTAACTTCAATCTCAAGAACAACAGTTTCTTTTCCAATATTGTCTGGAACATGGCCATGAGTTACGAACGTGATAAACTTCATCACATAAAGCAAGTTGCTCCGGCCAGGGCTTCCGTGGCTCCGACCTCAATGGAGGAAGGTGTGCATGACGGTCAGTACCTCCTTTCAGAATATATCGCCGATTACACATCGGAAGGCTCTCCGTTCACCGCATTCAGCAAACTGAAACTAAACGGCACCGCTATTGCCGGGGCTACACTTCACACCTATAAGGGTGGCGTGGAATGGAGCATGTCAAAGAACTTCGGACATGGTCAGAAATATGATCTGACGCGACCTCTGTCAGCAGGTTGGACCACCCGTCCGCGCGACTATTCAACCATACCTGCCCTTCACTCGCTGGTCGCATATCTTGAGGACAACATCCGAATCAACGCCGGAGAAGGTTCAATGGAACTGCAGCCCGGTCTGCGGGCTACAACCATTCCGTCGCTTGACAGCCGATATTACATGGCGGGCAGAATCTATCTTGACCCAAGACTCAACGCAGTGTGGAATCTACCCTCTTTCAAAGTTGGAAAACATAATGTCAATATAGTGATAGGCGGAGGTTTCGGACTTACAACACGTATGCCGACTGCCGACTACCTCTACCCTCAGGCAGAGTACTCCGACTTCATTCAGTTGAACTACTACAACACGGCAAACCCCTCGGAATTGAGTCGTATATCGCTCCGGACATACATCAACGACCCCACGAACTTCAACCTGCGTCCGGCACGCAACGGCAAATTTGAACTCCGCACTTCTTTATCGGCCGGAAAAGCCCGACTGTCGGTGACATACTTCCATGAGCACCTCAACTCAGGATTCCGTTACTCAACCTGCTATGCGCCATACTCCTATCTGAAATATGATGCCTCAGCCATAAACCCCGACCTTCTCACTGCCCCACCATCGCTTGAGAATCTTCCAGTCACACCGGTAACCGTACTTGACGGCTTCCGACGTGTCACCAACGGCAGCAGCATACGCAAACAGGGTGTGGAATTTCAGTTGACCACACCCCGCTGGAAACCTCTCGCAACATCACTCATAATCAACGGCGCATGGTTCCGCTCAACTTATACCAACTCCCAGATGCTCTACAAAACTGTCACTGACGTGGTGGGGGACGTTGCCGTGAAAGATAAGTATGTGGGTCTTTACGACAGCAATGACGGTAGAATAAACACACAATTCAACACCAATTTCATGTTCGACACTCAGATTCCACGATGGGGATTATTGTTTACCACATCCGTGCAATGTATGTGGCGTGTCAGCACCACACGACTGAGGGAAAACGGCATCCCTGACAGTTATCTGTCGGCCGAAGATGGCGAACTTCACCCTTACACAGAAAATGCCGTGGCCTCCAACGCGGAACTCACTTATCTTGTAAAGTATTACAGTGACGAACTTTATCGTCCCTACACTATTCCAACCGCAGTTTATGTCAATCTCAAGGCTACCAAGCAGATAGGTTCTCACCTGCGAATATCCGCATTCGTTAACCGTATAGTCGACTATCTGCCGGACTACACCCGCAACGGTTTGATTGTGCGTCGGTCCGCTTCCCCATATTTCGGAATGGAAATAAATCTGTCACTTTGAAAACTTATGAATATGAAATACATATTTCTTCTCTTATTACCGCTTTTTTTACTCTCGTCATGCGATGACTCACTTTCGTCCTCCCTGACTCATTATAACATCAGTATGAATATATCTCTCCCGGATGATATATCTCCGGAATCAGTCAGTGAAGCGACTGCTACCTTCCGAAACATATCGTCAGGGGTAGAACAGAAATTCACACCTGGTACCGAGATATCTGTCCTCCCCGGTTTATATGATGTAGAATATGAGGCTAAGGCCCTACTCTCCAACGGTGCAGAAAGCCGCCTGCGTGCAACTCTCCGTTCGGTCAGTGTCACATCATCGCTTTTGCTGACTCTTGAACCGTTTTCATGCGTGGAAACAAATGACCTTATCATCTCCGAAATATTTTTTACCGGCACTCTCAATCCCTCAGGTAACAATTATAAAGGCGACGATTACATCAAACTGTACAATAACGGCACCGAGATCATCTACGCCGACGGACTTGCTCTGATTGAATCAAAATTCAACACCACACAGAAGTATGATTATACCCCCGACATAATGAATGAGGAGGTTTCCGTTGATGCAATATATGTTATACCCGGTTCAGGTCATGATTATCCAGTAAAGCCGGGTGAGTATCTCCTGCTTGCCGACACAGGTATAGATCACCGTCATCTCAACCCCTACTCCTTTGACCTCTCCGGCGCGGATTTCGAATGGTATGACGTCTCCACTTCACCAAGCAACGTGGATATTGACAGCCCGACGGTGCCTAACCTCGACAAGTGGTACTGCTACACCAACTCCTATTTCATACTCCACAACCGAGGATTCAAAGCCTACGGACTTGCCCGTATACCTGTTGAAAAAGAGAGATTCCTTAAAGATAACCTCTACAGTTATAACTATACTGTCGTATCCGATGCCGGCAGTTTCCCCATGACCGCCACAGCCTACCGTATTCCCAACGAATGGATTGTTGACTGGGTAAACTGCTCAGTGAAAGCATCCTATGCCTGGACTGTATGCGCTCCGGTGCTTGACATGGGGTGGACCTCATGCGGAATAATTGATAAAGGTAAAGATCGTTTCTTCCACAGTGTACGCCGTAAACTTCTCTATATCAATGAGAATGGCAATCCGGTTTTCAAGGACACGAATAATTCCTCGGCAGACTTCAACCCGGACTGTACTGCAAGCGAGATTGAACTCGCGGGCAGTGTGATGGACCAATACGGGAACCAATGTCTAACAGTCACTTATGACGGTATAACCCCTGTCAAAGAATGAAACGACCCTACCTTTTATTAGCGCTTGTCACTCCACTTATTCTCAGTGCGTCAGGCAATGATTCTATCCTTATAAGAATGAATTCACATGTTGACGGACTACGTAGATTCATCAGTGAGACATGGCAAAATCCGGCCCTGAAATATTTCAGTGAGGATGAGCCGTTCAGCAATCTTTCAGTAGGTCTATCACGTCGAAACGACTCTGAAATCATTACCCCTGAATATGGTGACGGATCACACTCCGCGGGATTCAACGCGGAAAGTTTCATCCCTGCCGGAAAGAATTCAGCCGTATGGGGGAATGCAGGTTACTCAACCGGCTCAACACGAAACGTGCAGTGGTGCGAAAGTTCCTCTCCGGAACTAATCTACCCCTATTTCAGTGCTGATGAGGCCGGGGGTAATCTCAAAGATGAGCATTACAAGTTCTCAGGTGGATATGCCGGCCGAAAAAACAGCATTGTTTGGGGCGCAACACTCGGCTATAGTGCCACACACCATTTCCGCGACGTGGATCCGCGTCCGCGCAACATTACAGGTGAACTGACTCTCTCAGGCGGCATTGCCTACTCAATATCAGCGGATTATATGGTTGGCGCATCAATGAACTGGATGAAGTATAAGCAGAGTAACGATATAAAGTTTGTCAGTGAAACCCATGACCTACCGATATATCAACTAACCGGACTCGGTACTCATTATAACCGTTTCGCAGGCGCTTCAAAGAGTTCCGACTTCTCAGGAAACCGTTTTGGGGCGACTCTAAATCTCTTCCCTCTCCGCTCCGGTGTTCTGGTAAACATCTCCGTCAGCAGATTCAGTTTTGATAAAACGTTGCGTGACCTCAATAAACTGCCCATAGCATCGGCATGGCATAACGCTCTGACAGTCAATGCCGGATACAAGCATATCTCCGACAAAGTAACATATTCTGTCACTGGTCAGTTTGACGCCTACCGGCGCCACGGTTCAGAGAACATTTTCGGCGATGCCGTCTCCGGCTCCTATCCTCAGATAGGATCGCTTGAAATGTATGCCGACAATTACTATCGTGCCCTCCTTCAAGGCTTCGCCTCAATCAGGCAAAATAATCAGACTTATTCCATGACACTCCGCAGCGGTTATTCCCACAGAAAGCAGTTCTACGCCGAACCGGAGCAATGGGCTCTTGTTGAAGGGTTAGAAAATATGGCTGACTTCAGCGTCCGGTCCTTTTTAGGACAACACTGGTATGGCATAGCCGACCTCTCCTTTGCCATATTCTCACCGACAGAAAAGGATATAAACTTGCAACCGTCAACCTCACCGGAGGCTCTCGCAGGAAGTGTGGAGACCGGATTGCGCCACAGTACTGTAACCCGTTGTGCCACTTCGGTTTCCCTTACCGCCGCACGTGCCATCAGCGAAAAATATGCCATAGGGATAGGTGGCTCCGCAACATTGACAAACTATTCCGGAACCGCTCACAGCAACCTTTATAACATTAGTATCAATTTTTATTTTTAACAATATATGAACTTAAGAATCAAATCATTAGCACTTCTGATGACGGCTTTGGCCGCCACAGCGTCGAACTCATTCGAGTCAGAACTGAGTAATTATGTAACCCCCGGACTGAAAGCCGGAAAAATCGTTTCAGAACAGGCTTTGCCGCAGTTCGACAGCAAGGTTTACACCCTCTCAAACGGCATCAAACTGTACTTCCATCCCACACAGGCCAATCCCGGCCGGGTTTCTGTGATGGCTGTCAGCAACGGTGGTTTCTCTCAAAACTATGACCCTGCTAAAAAGGGGTTGTACAAATCTTCTGAGGATCTGCTGAATCAGTTTGCATTCGGTCCGTTCTCGGCCGACTCCCTTAACAGTTATATGAAACAACAGAACCTCTCCGCCACGGTCAATATCGACAAGCAGATAGAGGAACTGGAGGCATCCGGACCTGCCGACAATCTGGAAACCGTTCTGCAGTTGGTTTATCTGAAAGCAACCGGAATGAGACCGGACTCTTCAGTGATCAATAAGTATAAAGAAAAGAAAAGCCGCTATGTGCAGAACGTGGCCAAATCACCTATCCTCGCCATGGCTGATTCTATCCACTCTGTCATCTACCGCCGTCATCCATTAGGGGAAAAACTCCACTATGCTGATTTCGAAGCCATCACCCCTGAAGGTTTTGCCGAACTCTATGCCGAGCGTTTCGGTGATATGGCCGACTTCAATGTCATCATCTCCGGCGACGTTGATGCGGCAACCGTTATCCCCCTGGCTGAAAAATATATCGGTTCGCTACCTGCCGCAGGTCGCATCGAGCACTCCAAAGAGATTGGGTTCGGCTACCCGGTTAAAAGCGATAGCCTTAACTACACCTACGAGATGAAAAAGCCTATAGGGATAACTTATTCATTCCGTAACGGCGACTGTGACTATAATCTGGAGAATATCCTCAACGCCCAGATTTTCGGTCTGGTCCTCTCCTCACGCCTTAACAAGGAACTGCGACATAACCACGACATAATCAGTTACATCAAAACTCACTGCTCGGTAACTTTCGGCTTCAACGGCGACCTCACTCCGGGACACTTTATCCTCCCCACCAACATCCGCTGCACTGCCGGCAAAGAGGCTGAGGTGCATAAAGCGGTTCAGGATGAAATCAATAACATTGCCACAAACGGAGTTTCTTCTGAAGAACTGGACAAAATCAAATCCTCCCTGGCCAAAGCCCACGAAGGACACCTGAAACAAAACGGCTACTGGAACACCGTTCTCCGCGTATATGCCTTGTACAACCGGGACATGAACTCCGATTTTGACAGCATCCTCAACAACATCAATTCCCAATCTATCAGTGACTTCGCAAACAGATACGTTCTGCCGGCCACAACAACTGTCATGACAATGTCACCTGCTGAAAAAAGTGAAGAATAATCCACCGTTGCCATAATAGCGTTGACGGTGTGTCATAATTCAAAATTTTGGCACAGCCTCTTAAGGTGTGTTAGAATAGGTCAGATGTTAGGCGCTGAGGATGAGGACGACAGGAGCATACATAAGTATGTGACTGAGTCCGAATTCCGAAAGCAACGACACAGATGGACTATTATGACACACCGCCATTTTTATGCTCCATGCGGCATAGGAAACGAATCAGTGCCATTCCACTTTTTTCACATTTTCATTGGTAGTCATAAGAATTTTTCCTACTTTTGTGAACGATTATGGCTAAGTTGAACAACAAATCGGTTCTCAGTGAAAGGCTGCAGAAATATCTGCTTGAAAAGTCAATGAGATGCACCCCTGAGCGACTTGCTCTCCTGGATGCCCTCACCAAGTTCAAACGCAGGTTCACGGTTGACGATATGAGTTCTTTCTTCGCCGAATCAAACTTCAATATAAGCAGAGCAACCCTCTACAACAACATTCATCTGTTTGAGTTGGCAGGAATACTGCGCCAACACAAAGTTAGCAGTCAGAAGGCATTCTACGAGGTGGTCTATTCAAATGAACCTTTGAGTTGCTACCAGGAAATATGCACCATCTGCGGTAAGATACGTGATTTCACGGACAACGAGATGGCACAACATATTCAAGCACGGAAAAGCCGCTTTTTCCGTCCGGAATACTTCTCGATTCAGATTCACGGGATTTGTTACGGTTGCTTACGCAAAATGAAGAAAGAGAAACTGAAAACATAAACCAATCCCGGGAGAATCACCCCCTCTTAGCATGGGGAGCAACCTCCCGGTCAGATAAACAAAATGATTAAAGATTATGAAGGTTGACGTACTGCTCGGACTCCAATGGGGCGACGAAGGTAAAGGCAAAGTTGTGGATGTACTCACTCCGCGCTACGACATAGTAGCCCGTTTCCAGGGAGGTCCAAACGCGGGTCACACCCTTGAGTTCGACAATAAGAAATATGTTCTCCGTTCAATACCGTCAGGCGTGTTTCAGAACGGCAGAATTAATGTTGTAGGTAATGGAGTGGTGCTTGATCCTGTGCTGTTCATGGAGGAGGCAAAGGCACTGGAAGAGAGTGGTGTGGATATCCGCAAGGCTCTCAAACTCGCCAAGAAAATCCACCTGATAATGCCTACCCACCGCTTGCTTGACGCCGCCAACGAAAAGGCTAAGGGTGGTGCCAAAATTGGGACAACCGGTAAGGGGATCGGTCCTACCTACACAGACAAAATCAGCCGTAACGGGTTACGTCTGGGCGACACTCTGCTCCATGATTTTACTACCCGATATGAGTCGGCACGCAACCGCCATCTGACCATGCTTGAAAGTATGGGCTCTGAGGTGAAGGGTCTGGAAGAACTGGAATCAAAATGGCTTGAAGCAGTCGACTACCTCAAAACCTACGATATCATCGATGAAGAACAGTTCATCAATGAAGCGCTCAAGAATGACAAACGTGTGCTCTGCGAGGGTGCCCAGGGCACAATGCTTGATGTTGACTACGGCTCCTATCCCTTTGTTACCTCCAGCAACACAATCACCGCCGGGGCATGCTCCGGACTTGGAGTGGCTCCAAACAAAATCGGAGATGTCTACGGTATCTTCAAAGCGTACTGCACTCGTGTGGGCAGCGGTCCATTCCCCACAGAACTTTTTGATGAAACAGGGAAAAAGATACGTGATCTGGGTCATGAATACGGAGCGGTGACCGGACGTGAACGCCGCTGTGGATGGATTGATCTGGTTGCCCTGAAATATGCCATCATGATTAACGGTGTGACCCAACTGATAATGATGAAGTCCGATGTCCTTGACGATTTCAAAACCATAAAAGCATGCGTGGCTTACAAAGACAAGCAAGGTAACACTCTGACATACATGCCCTACTCCATTGATGCGGATGAAATAACCCCCGTGTATGTTGAACTCCCGGGATGGAACACTGACCTTACAAAGATAAAGAGCGAGGATCAGTTCCCCAAGGAATTCAAGGATTATATATCCTTCCTTGAAAAGGAACTTGAAACACCCATCACCATACTCTCCGTAGGTCCTGACCGTGAACAGACTATCGTAAGGGATTCTTTTAAATCTTAACCACCATAAAACACAGACAACATGGCTAAAGTAAAACCGTTCCGTGGCATACGTCCACCCAAATCTATGGTTACCGAAGTGGCTTCACGTCCTTATGACGTACTCAACTCTGAAGAGGCCCGCGCTGAAGCAGAAGGGAATGAAAAATCGCTTTATCATATCATAAAGCCGGAAATCGATTTCGAGCCGGGAACAGATGAACATGATCCCAAAGTCTATGACAAGGCAGTGGAGAACTTCACCGCTTTCCGGAAAAACGGATGGCTTGTTCAGGATAACAAGGAACATTACTATATCTACGCCCAGACTATGGGGGGGAGAACCCAGTATGGCATTGTTCTGGCAGCCAACGTCGATGACTACATGAACAATCGCATCAAGAAGCATGAACTGACGCGCCGTGACAAGGAAGAGGACCGCATGAAACATGTGCGCATCAACAATGCCAACATTGAACCGGTGTTCTTCGCCTTCCCTGACAATGACAAACTTCAGGAAATCATCGACACCGTAACCGCAGGGACCCCGGAATATGACTTTGTAGCCAACGACGGATTCGGTCACCACTTCTGGGTGATAGAAGATGACAACATGATCAAAACCATCACCGAGGAGTTTGACAAAATCCCCTATCTTTACATCGCTGACGGTCACCACCGTACCGCCGCAGCAGCACTGGTAGGTAACGAGAAAGCAAAAGCCAACGCCGCACACAAGGGTGACGAGGAATACAACTACTTCCTCGCCGTGGCTTTCCCCGCCTCTCACCTGAAGATTATCGATTACAACCGCGTAGTGAAGGATCTTAACGGAAACACTCCGGAGGAATTCCTTAAGAAAATTTCAGAGAACTTTATCGTAGAAGATAAAGGGGAGGAAATCTACACTCCCTCTGCGCTTCACAACTTCTCTCTATATCTCGGAGGAAAGTGGTATTCCCTGACCGCTAAGGAAGGCCGATACAACGATGCCGATCCTATTGGTGTACTTGACGTGACCATCTCCAGCGATCTTATTCTGCGAGACATTCTCGGTATCACTGACCTCCGTTCTGACAAACGAATAGATTTCGTTGGTGGTATCCGTGGCTTAGGTGAACTCAAACGTCGTGTTGACTCCGGAGAAATGGCAATGGCTCTTGCCCTTTATCCTGTTACTATGCAGCAACTCATTGACATCGCCGATACCGGCAACATCATGCCACCCAAAACCACATGGTTCGAGCCAAAACTCCGCTCCGGACTGGTAATCCACCATCTTGAAGATTAACAGGTTGACAAAACGAAAAGGCGGTGTGTCATAATAGGTCATCTGTGTCGTTGCTTTCGGAATTCGGACTCAGTCACATACTTATGTATGCTCCTATCTTCCTCATCCTCAGCGCTTAACATCTGACCTATTCTAACAAACCTTAAGAGGGTGTGCCAAAATTTTTGTTTTGACACACCCTCTTTTATTCTTATTGAATGTTCTTGTTTTAATGCTTTAGCGACTCGAAGAAATCAGCACGCAGGGTGGCATCGGCAGAGAAAAGACCGGAGTCGTGAATTGTTACTGTTGAAGAATCCTGCTTCTCCACGCCACGCATCTTCATGCATAGATGCTCTGCACGACAGACAACTATCACACCTTTGGGTTTCAAAGCCTCATTTACAGCAGCACATACCTCGGCTGTCAGCCGTTCCTGAACCTGAAGCCTGCGGGCTACCACATTAACCAATCGGGCAAGTTTGCTCAAACCAACCATCTTACCGTCAGGTATATAACCTATGGAAATCTTACCGAAGAAAGGAAGGATGTGATGTTCGCAGAATGAATAAAACTCAATATCGCGCACAACAATCATCCGTGACCCGCCATCTTCAAATATCGCCTGAGTCATCACCTCCTGCGGATCCTGATGATAGCCCTGCGTTGCGAATAACATTGCCTTAGCGGCACGCTCAGGTGTTTTAAGCAGACCCTCACGCTGCGGGTCATCGCCCAGGAGTTCTATGATTTTCTTGAAATGATAGGCAAGTGCCTCGGTCTTATCCTGAAAACTCTTATCCGAAGATGTCATTGATAGAAGAAGTAGTCAAACGAATTATGAAAAGATGATGGCAGGCATGGCAGAATACCTGAACGTTTGTCAGCGATTTATACGGTCACGAACCACGCGGACCTCACGGGAGATATTCGGGAAATAATGCTTGATTTCGGCGGCAGCGGCCTCGGCATCGCTCTCTGAACGGAAGTCACCCACACGTAACCTCCAGTAAGGAGCCTCGTAAGTAACATAAGTTGCAAGATGGGGCAACTGCTCACGGATAGCCATTGCCTTCGCACGCGCCTCATCCTTGGCCGTACGTGCGTTATTATCGGCAAACACCTGAACCCTATAGCCACCGGTCACCACCGTAACCGGCTCAACCGAATCCACTTTTTCCAATTCTCCGGCAACAGAATCACCGGCAACTGCTTTTCCAATCAGCCTGTTTTCAAGTGAAGCCGGCTGAACGATGGTGATGATTGAATCCTGTTCTATAAGTTGCATAACCTTGGGTGTTTCACCCCTTGCGATGCAAGGAATTGCCATCAGGACAGCAGCAATGACTGCAGAATAACCGTGGATTGACATAATCAGGTGTTTTAAATAAGAAAATAAAGGGGTGATGAACAATGGCTCATCGCCCCTTTTTTTATTTAATGTTTATCTTTCCTATCAGAATGCATTAACTATACCCATGAATGAAGCGCAGTCAAGAGAAGCGCCACCAATCAGACCACCGTCAACGTCGGGTTTAGCGAAGAGAGCGGCTGCGTTTGAAGGTTTGCAACTGCCACCGTAAAGGATTGAGGTGTTGTCAGCGACTTCCTTGCCATATTTTTCTGCGATCACGCTGCGGATAAAGGCATGCATTTCCTGAGCCTGATCATCGGTAGCGGTTTTGCCGGTACCGATAGCCCATACGGGTTCGTAAGCGAGGATTACTTTGCCGAATTCTTCAGCAGAGAGGTTGAAGAGTGCTTCTTCAATCTGTTTCTTAACAACTTCAAAGTGAGTTTCGTTTTCACGTTCTTCAAGCACTTCGCCGATGCAGAAGATGGGAGTGAGGTTATTTTCGAAGGCGAGAGCGAGTTTCTCACGGAGAGTTTCAGAGGTCTCACCATAGTACTGACGACGTTCAGAGTGACCGAGGATCACGTATGTAGCACCGGTTGAGGCTACCATTGATGCTGACACTTCACCGGTGTAGGCACCGCTCTTGTGATCAGCGCAGTTTTCCGCACCCAGACCAAGTTTATTCTGGTCAATCTCAGCGTTTATTGAAGCCAGATGAGTGAAGGGAACACAGATGATTACATCACATTTGGGGGTTGCGCCTTTGAGCGCTTCGTTTACTTCTTTAGCAAGAGCCACACCTTCCTGAAGGGTGGTGTTCATTTTCCAGTTACCTGCAACAATATTTTTTCTCATAATTGTAGATTGAATTTAGTTTATGGTGCAAATTTACGACTTTTTTTTCGTAAGTTTGTGTTTTTACTCCACGGATTGAACTTACACGAGCAATCTTAAATGTTAAATAATGTAAAATTAGTTACATCATGTAACCTTCCGTCATTGACTGACGTCAAAGAGAAAAACAAAATCCAAAAAACATAATCCACATGAAGAAAAGCATTTTACTTTTACCATTGTTCGCCATCGGTCTGCTTCTGAGCAGTTGCGAATCTGATTCAGATTACTGGACTTACCGTCAGTCACAGGTTGACACCGATGAAATCACGGAAGCCGTAAACGATGCCCTCCGCGAGGCTTTCCAGAACACCAATTTCAACGACACCATCTTTAACTGCGATGAGGAGATAATGACCAAGACAATAATGATCACCGCAGGTGACAGCATATCTTCCGGTATACAGTCTGTCATGCCGAAGATGCCCGATATAAAGATAAGTGTCAACAATAACAACAACGATTGGCTTAACCTTCAGAGGGAGAAAAACGAGCAGCGGAGCGTAGTGGCCATAGTAAGCGTGGTAATTCCATGCGTGATGATAGTTCTGATCGCCGCCATCATCCTACTGTTTTTCTACTTCCGGATGCGCAATCGCAATAAGGTCATAGAAGCGGCCATTGCAGCAAACTATCACCTTCCCGCGGAGTTTTACAACAACTCTGTCTCTCACAACAACTTGAGTGAGGTTAAAACAGCCCAGGCCGACGGTACGGTACCGCCTCCACTGCCCCGTAACGAACGTCTCCGTGTTAATGGTCTGCGCCTGGTATCCATAGGTCTCGGCCTGATAATTATGCTCGGCGTCTGGGGTGGACTTGATGCAGCCGTAATAGGTGTCATACCTCTTCTGATCGGGGGCTCCTACCTTGCGAACTACTACAATATTCTGAAATAATTAACAACCTGGCCGAGTCATGTTGTCAAAGATTGAAGAACTCTCACTGATAGCCCGGTGCATCGCGACTGACAATCGTGATGCCTTCGGGCAACTGGTGACGGAATATGAGGGAGGGCTGCGCCGCTTCCTCTATAACCTCACCGGCGGTGACGCTTCATTGTGTGATGACCTGGCTCAGGAAACGTTCCTGAAAGCATATCTCTCTATCCGCTCGTTCAAAGGTATATCGCGTTTCAAAACATGGCTCTACCGTATCGCCTACAATGAGTTCATTACCTACCGCCGGAAATTCTCACCGGAAGTTCTTGTGGATGAAATCTTTGCAGGTAACGAGCCTGACCACTCTCCATCAATAAGCAATGACATATCAATGGACCTGCAGACCGCTATAGCCCAACTTCCTGACACTGAAAAAACCATAGTTCTGCTTTTCTACATGGAGGATCTTCCCATAAAAAAAGTGTCACAGATCACAGGCTGCCCGGAAGGAACAGTAAAAAGTTATCTGAACCGTGCACGCACACGGTTAAGCCAACTCCTAAACAAATGAAACTATGAAAAAAACCGAAATAGACCGCCAACTCGGCGAACTGATCAAGAAGGAACTTCCGGTTGAACGCCGTGATCCCTGGTTTGTAAAGAAAACAATGAACCGGCTTCCTGAAAAACAGGCACCTCTGTTCAGCCGTTGGGAACGATTAGCCTACACGCTTAGCGGATTACTGCTTGTAGTACTCTGGTGTCTCACTGCAGTAAACATCATCTCCAATCCGGTGCTGACAGTGTCGGCCCTGATGCAACCTGTAATGCTGACCATTGTGTCACTGATTCTCATAGGGGCAGTTTCCATTCCTTATCTGCGAAGGAATTAATCGGGATTAACATATATTGGGGAACCGGTTTTAGTCACCGAACAGCATCAGATATTCCGATTCAAAATTCGGGGTGAACACTCCTTTGCCCATACTGTCCAAAATCTCCGTGCGGCTCCAGAAACGTCCGCCGTCAAGTTCGTCGGAAGGAGTCGGCATCATATCTGTCACAACCTTAAACACATTTACAAGTTCACGCTCGCGGTCCGACTCAAAAACATATCTGCGCAACATTTCCGGATTACTGACCGCAAGGCCCAACTCCTCACGAACTTCCCGGATTAGCGCCTCGCATACATCCTCACCGAAATCCACATGTCCTCCAACGGCCGTATCCCACTTCCCGGGCTGAATATCTTTCCACTGCGGGCGTTTCTGTAGATATAGGCGTCCCTCATTGTCAAAAAGATGAAGATGAACCACCGGGTGTAGCAGCAAAGAACCGCCGTGACACTCACCGCGCGATGCACTCCCTATGATCGTTCCCTCCTCATCAACCACGGGGAACAACTCCAATGCATTATCCTTATCCATAATCAAATTTTCAGTAGGACAAAGTTACTGATAAATCCTTTTGAATAGAACGGTATCCTGAAAATTTCTTGAAAACATATTCTCAAAGACCGGTGACGCCTACCATAGTGTCGCTGATTCTCATAGGCGCTGTGCAACATCTTATCTTCGTTGGATTTAAACTCCTTATATAACCGAAAAAAGGCTGTCATCCCGACAGCCTTAATTTCGTTATAAACCAATCATTATCACATTTCTTGCTATGTTCAATAATATAACATTATGAGTTGCGAAAAAGTTCATGGCGCAGTAATTTTTTTATCGTTATTCAGAGACCTACACGATTCAGGTGGAAGAATCACTAAAATTTTATTTAAAATTATAGCCGGATAACATATAAACGGAAAGTTGCCTCGGCAGGAAAAAGTTCCTGCTGAGGCAACCTCCTATTTATAGAATCGGTCGGTTAGTAGTTCCATTGGCATGCTACCATTCTGAGGTTATCACATCCGATTGTGCGGAGGTCAGTGATAACGTTGAATCGACAGTTAATGTAAGTCAGAGCAGAGTCGAATGACACGTCAACCATGTTGAGTTGGTTGTTGTTGCAAAGCAGACGCTGGAGGAAGGTCTGGTTTGAAAGATCAAGACGGGTGAGGTCATTGTAAGAACAGTCTACGAAGATGATGTTAGGACAACCTTCTACGTCAAGAGTTGTAAGGTCATTGTAAGAGCAAACGAGGTCAAGGAGAGCGTTGCAATTACGAACACCGAGAGTTGTCATGTTGTTGTCAGAGCAAACGAATGAACTGAGTGAGGGGAGACCTGAAACAATCATTGTTGTGATTTCGTTATCATCAACATTGAGGTTCTGAAGGTTTTCAACACCCATAAGGTTCAAAGCGGTGAGTTTATTGTAACCGCAGTAGAGGTTCTTAAGGTTGGTACATCCGCTGATAAGGAGTGATTCAAGATGACAACCCTGCACGTTAAGAGTCTTGAGATTAGCAAGGTTAGAGAAGTTGAGTGCGGTGAAATAGTTGTTTGAACAGTTCATTGTTTCCAAGAAAGGAGTGTTTTGGAAATCAACGTCAGTCAGACGGTTTTTATAAATATTCACTTTGGTCAACTGGTTACAGCCTTCAACATTAAGAGATTTGAGGGCGTTACGCTGTGCGTCAAGTTCTGAGAGAGATTTGTCACCGGCGAGATTCAGAGAAGTGATTTTGTTACGCTGAACATCAAGTTTGGTGAGCGCGGTGAATCCGGAAAGATCAAGGTCACCTGCGAGTTTCTTATCTTTCCAGTCAATTGCGGTCACATGACCATTTTCAACGGTTACGCCTTCCCATGATGCGGGAGAGTTAAGGTCTGAAATTCTCAGAGCCTGAGCATTAGTTCCATTTTCCTGAGCGGGTTGTGACAAGAATGCTTTTAGTTGAGCCATTTCTTTCTTGTCGACTTTCTGTGCAAACGCTACTAAACTACCGAGCATAATTGCAATTAATAAAACTGCTTTTTTCATATAAATAGATTTTAAAGTTATTTCTAAAACTGTTTGTTTCGTTAATTTTATCTTTATAACATCAGGTAAGAAAAAAAAGTTTAATCTCTTTGTAAATTTTATAAAAAAAGGCAATACTGATTTATCTGCCGATGCAACGGTCAGAACGGAGGGGCCTGTTCTCCTGCATCGGGAAATATGTCAGGTCCAGGTGTAGAAGGCATGTTGTTGCCGAACGACATTCCTGCACCGGAATCGTTAAGGCGAGAACCCACCACCGATTCTTTAGTGGTGAAATCGTTTTCAGTCCAGTTTTCAAAACGGGCGAATTTGCTTCGGAATCGCATGTCCACGTCGGCAGTCGAGCCTGAACGGTGTTTAGCGATGATGAATTCAGCCTTACCGCGTATGTCACGACCTTCGGCGTCTACCCCACTCTTCAGATAATATTCCGGGCGGTGAATAAAACATACGATGTCGGCATCCTGCTCGATGGCTCCTGATTCACGGAGGTCAGACAACTGCGGTTTCTTTCCGTCAGTTCTGTTCTCCACCTGGCGGTTCAACTGCGACAGGGCTATGATGGGTATGTTCAGTTCCTTGGCAAGTTGCTTCAGTGAGCGTGAAATCATACTGACCTCCTGCTCACGGCTGCCGAACTTCATTCCTGACGCGTTCATCAACTGAAGGTAGTCGATAATGATCATTGCAACCTGATGTTCCCTTACGAGCCGGCGTGCTTTTGTCCTGAGTTCAAAGATGGAAAGCGAGGGAGTGTCATCTATATATAAAGGAGCACCGTAGAGATGTTTTATTCGTGACATCAACTGATCCCATTCCATTTCGGAGAGTCGTCCACTTTTGATTTTCTCTCCTTCCAGTTCGCATGCATTACTGATCAGACGGTTGAGCAACTGCACATTCGACATTTCAAGGGAGAACACGGCAATGGGAGTGTTGTAGTTCACCGCCATATTCTTTGCCATAGAAAGAACAAAAGCGGTTTTTCCCATGGCGGGACGTGCCGCAATGATAATAAGATCGGAGTTCTGCCAGCCTGAGGTGATTCTGTCAAGGTCGTGATAGCCTGTTTCCAGACCGCTCAGACCACTCGTTCTGTTGGCCGCGTTCTGAATCTGTTCGAGGGCCTGCTGAATCACGGGGTCAATCTGGGTTACATCCTTTTTGACATTTCGCTGTGATATTTCGAATAGTTTACCCTCCGCCTCCTGAAGGAGATCATCCACATCGTTACTTTCATCAAATGCCTTTGATTCTATTTCTGAGGAGAAGCGGATGAGTTCGCGTGCGAGGTATTTCTGGGCTACGATTCTGGCATGATATTCCACGTGGGCACCGGATGCAACTCTTGATGTAAGGTCAGCGATATACATAGGTCCCCCAACCTTGTCCAACTGCCCCATCTGCCGCAGAGCCTCGGTCACGGTCAGCATGTCAATAGGTTCCTGTGCCGCACCCAGAGCCTGTACGGCCGAATATATGGTCTGATGCGCCGGTTCATAGAAACTCTCCGGCTTGAGAATATCGCAAACTTCAGTATATGCGTCCTTTTCAAGCATCAGCGCACCCAGCACGGCTGCTTCTATTTCAATGTCGCGCGGTTGCAGACGTCCTCCTGTGGCATACATTGATTCATGCTGCGGTTTCCTTTCAGAGCGTGGTGTGGAATTCTCTAACTTCATGAGTGGAATTAATTTGATCCTGTTTCTAAAACGGACCGTAGCAGAAACTATGACAGTAAATAGTGCTTAGTCCGAAATCTTGTTGTCTACAAAGTTAATAATAAAATGTAAACTTTAAAACCACAGGAGGAAAAAAATGTGAAATCACTTTATCCTGAAGTTTAACAAGGATGTGCATAAATCATGCACACTAACATCGTAACTTTGCAACATCAATTATAATATATCAAATTATCATGGAAAGGAAATCAGTAGTAATCAGCCAGCGTGTCATCAACACAATCAATTCTCTTCCACTGGAGGACCGGGTTGCCATTTCCACTGCAATGTTCGGAGAGTTCGTTCTTGGAGTAAAGGAAGATCTGGGTCTTACATCACGAAACGTCATGCTTTACGCCGTCATCCGCCAGTATATCCGTCACGACTCCGAAGCAGCCGCATCATAGATTGTAATAACGGATAACCTGAAGTTCATTATCAAGTTCAAACACAATGGGCACTCCGGTTGGTATTTCATAAGCGGCTATCTGTTCGGGTGACAGCCCAAGCAGATTCATGACAAGTCCGCGGAGTGAATTGCCGTGAGCAGTTATCAGAACCGTGCGATAGTTTTTTAGCGCCTTGACAATCATATTGTTATAAAAAGGTTCCACTCGTTCTATGGTATCCCTCAGAGACTCGGTCAAAGGAAGTAATTGCCGGGGAATCTGATTATATCGGGGATCGAAACCGGGGTATCGGGGATCATCAGGGGTAATGGCCGGGGGCTGCACGTCGTAACTTCTACGCCATATGCGCACCTGTTCATCACCATACTCCCTGGCTGTTTCAGCCTTATTGAGTCCTTGCAGTGCGCCATAGAATCTTTCATTCAGACGCCAGTCTTTAATTACCGGAGTCCAGTCGCGGTTCATGGCTGCAAGTGCGATTTGCTGAGTGTGGATGGCACGGCGGAGATATGAGGTGAAACATATGTCGGGGAAAATCTTGGCATCGTTCATTTTCTCACCGGCCCGACGTGCTTCTTCCAGACCGGTATCGCTAAGTTCCACGTCAGTCCAGCCGGTGAATCGGTTTTCAAGGTTCCACTGACTTTGTCCGTGGCGTAACAGAATTAGTTTTTTCATGGTATTATCAGATATAAGGTTATTTCAGGCAGAATTTTTTCTAAAATATGAACCGGATGATCCATTTCTCATTTTTAAACATCTGCTATCTGATAAACACACTGAAAATTAAATAGTTCTGTTATTGCCCTAAAACCTCTTTTAATTTAAGAAATCTTTGCAGTGACGGTTCGCCGAAGCGTTGCATGGAACGTTCCACCTTTTCTATACTTTTCTGCTGCATGTCACCGCTCTTGGAAAAAAATTTGTCGGCATAGCAGATAAGTTGCTCTAAAAGTGTTTCCGGCAGATAGTCCCGTGGGGGAAGAGGAAGATTCTGTTCAATTATCTCGTCTGCTGTCAGTCCGGAACCGGTGTGCCGCTCCGCCACTCTTGCCCACTTTTCGGGATAACCTTCCTTACGGAGTATTTCCGCGCCAAGTATACCATGGCGTATATAAGGCTCCTGTCCCGTGCAATGGATTGAAGGGGCATCCGTGAGGATTATTCCAATGTCATGTAGCATTGCGGCCGCCTCTATATCCGTTTCGTCAAGTGGCAGATTTCCGGAACGTGCTATGGAAATGGCCATGTCTGCAACCTGACGACAATGGCGCAAATAAATATCCCGCAGAGGTGAGTCCGCGGGATAATATTTATTGATTACCGTATTGAAATCCATTTACAACACACTATCAATTAGGCATTTACTATAGTATTCCATCCAAACAGGTCCTCAAGATCACCACTCTGGATGCCTCGTAAGGTTTCATAAAGCATTGTTGTGACAGGTCCGGGCTCTCCGTTTTTGGAGACTACATATTTCTTTCCGGTGTCAAGATCATCAATCACTCCCACGGGTGATGCCACTGCAGCCGTTCCGCAGGCGGCGGCTTCGTCAATATGCTCCAGTTCGTCAACCGTGATGTGGCGTTGCTCAACCTTTATACCTTTGTGGCGGGCTATTTCCATGAGTGAGTCATTGGTGATTGAAGGCAGGATTGAATCAGATGCCGGAGTAATGTAAACTCCATCCTTTATGGCATAGAAATTCGCGGGACCGCATTCGTCAAGATACTTCTTTTCCTTGGGGTCAAGATAAAGGACGGCGGAATATCCAAGCGAATGAGCCTTATGTCCTGCCTGAAGAGAAGCGGCATAGTTACCGCCTACTTTCCAACGACCGGTACCTTGAGGTGCAACACGGTCAAACTCACGCATGATGCAGATGTTCGTGGGCTTGAAACCGGTTTTGAAATATGGACCAACAGGACTAACCATAACTATAAAGGTGTATTCTGTGGCCGGTTTCACACCAATCTGAGCAGTCATACCAATTTCCAGGGGTCTGATATATAGAGAGGCACCTGTTCCATAGGGAGGTACAAAACGAGCATTGAGTTCCACCGCTTTCTTCACCATTTCCACAAATAGTTCTTCCGGAACAGGCTCCATCATCAGTCCCTTGGCTGATGAACGGATTCTTTTTGCATTCTCCTCAAGGCGAAAAATCCTTATTTTCCCATCCTTACCCCTGAAGGCTTTCAAACCTTCAAAAATTTCCTGCCCATAGTGGAGGGCTGTTGCGGCTATATGAATATCAATTTTTTCCGAGGTAGATACTTCTATTTCACCCCATTTGCCGTCACGATAGTGACAGCGGACATTGTAATCTGTGGGTAGATATCCGAACCCGAGGTTACTCCAGTCAAGATCTGCTGTATTCATTCCTTAATGATAGTAGTCAATTTTTCTGCAAAGTTACAAAATAATTAATTAGATAATACATCTAATACGGAATTTTTTGCAAAAAGCATGTTGTATAACATGTTTTAATAACAATCACGGGAAAATATACGAAAATTCCGGACGATAGCAAACGCAGGCGGTGGGGATGGAGATACAAAAAGAGACGGTGTGTCATAATAAGCCATCTGTATCGTTGCTTTCGGAATTCAGACTCAGTCACATACTTATGTATGCTCCTATCGTCCTCATCCTCAGCGCCTAACATCTGACCTATTCTAACACACCTTAAGAGGCTGTGCCAAAATTTTGAATTTTGACACAGCCTCTGAACCAATACTCTGTATTTTCAAGTGTCAGAAAATTCTACCTGAGATTCTGAACGTGAGGACAGGATAAATTTTTAAATTATTTATAACTTTCTGATAATCATTATCATAATCAAAGTTTTCAAGTTGTTCGATATCACCTGACTCAGAATAAACTTTAGGTGTTCCTTCAATCTGAATACCGAGATCCATTGAAAAGTTTACACGCTTCTTAGGTACAGCCCTACCCCAGCCTATTCCAAAATACGGACGGAAAGAATTGACACGGAGTCCACCGCGAACATTACCGTCTTTGTCAACAGGAATGTTGTAGTCACCGACTTCAATTGAAGCATCCTTCAGATTCCTGAGGTCATCGCTGTGACCGGTAAGTTTCAGAAGGTTATTACCTCCGAAATAGGCACCGACAGCAACATAAACAGGAATTTTGGGGACAGGATAGGCATTGAATATCAAAGAACCCTGTGTTCTGCCCAGACCTCCTTTAAGATCAATCTCAGTTGATGCGTATGATCCATCGGGCCTTGTATAGTCAACATCGGTGTCAGTGTTGAAGGTTATATCAGGCATTATTGACACACCGGCACGTACCTGAACCCACGGTGTCAGAGGAGACGCTACTTCAATGGAAACACCGTTCGTACCCACACCGGCACCAACGGAAAGATGATTAAAAATGTCAAGCGACTGAGCATTAATAGCAAATGCAAACAAAAGTGTGATTACAGATGATAATATTTTTTTCATAATACATAATATAATTCGGTTGCGAATTTAATAAAAAATTCCTGATTATCAATAATATTTTGACAATCAAATAAGATTCAATGCCGCTACAATCTGTAACCCCGGAACCTTTCTAAGACCCGGTTCCCCAATATTTGTTAATACTGAGGTGGCCAATGGTAAGTCATGCCACGGATAAGTAAGAATAATGAAATGTAACGATTTCGGGGTGGAGTTGGATTATACAAACCGCAACATAAACATTGCGCATGCTACCATTGCAATCCC
>CAMWNP010000010.1 GCA_947175645.1 uncultured Porphyromonadaceae bacterium | reverse complement strand
TTTAAGGCTGCCGATTCAACTTTTTTGATCCAATTCTTATCCCGAACTCGCGTTATTAGTAAGTTTCTTGGCATAACCCCCATTAATTATCTCAATTGCCTCACGAGACAACACTGCCGTTTCAGAAAAGGTATTTCCACATTCTCCTATAATATCTATAATATCAGGTTCATCCCCATCGTCAAAAAAGGCTTTTATTGTATTCTCAGAGGGAGTTGTACCACAAGGATCATTATCACAAAATACTCCTACCTCCGACTCAAAATGATAATCGGGATAAGAGTATTTTACAATATATGTGTTTAGGGGTTGATATTCCATAATGAATTACTTGATATGCAAAGTTAATCATTTTAGTCGGAATTGATGTCATATCAAATAACTAAATCTTTATCGGCAATCGTGTTAGCACATAATCAAGTGGATATGCTTCACACTCTTTTTGTGCCTCAATATAGCGTTTTGCAATGCGGTTGAAGGATTTTACAACGTCTATCAGTCGGGCTTGCAAGATGGCTCGTTGCGCCTTGCCATTAATATCAACTGAAGAGCAACCACTTGAACCCGTCATCGGGTTGCCACCTATAGCCCAAATCGGTAAGCCATCGACCGTCCACGAGTATTGTTGGCGATATTTCCACCACTCTACGAAAGCCCCCAAGCATGGTGTTACAGTAGGACAGATGGAAGTTTGAAAGCCCACAGAAGCAAGGAAATATCGACTTTCACGCATAATCTCATCGGTATTGATTATCCAACTGTTTATGTTTGAATAGAAGAACCGTTTCGCCTCTAATTGCTCCTTTCGGCTTTGCTTCCAATACGGAATCTTCTTTTCAAAGACTGTTTTGGGGTAACAGTCAAGTTTACGGCAATTAAGTAATTCTATACTATCTATCATCGTATAAATTCCTTTCGCATTTGCTTTGCTCGGACTGTAATACCGAGGTTGTATTGGGTATTTAACTCATTCATAAGAGTTATAAAGCGATCATCGTGTTGGGTAATAAAGAATCGACCGACCAACGGTAATCTCTGTATGAATGTAAGCGGTTCTTTATAATCTCCAATGGCGAGATGTATCATTTCATGCAGTATGACCTTTCGGAGATTATGTTCAGTCCAACGATAACGGCTTGAGATATGGAGTGCAGCTTTTGTCCTTTTATGTCGGTTCGACCAAATCGGGCGTACCATAGCGACAATCTTCTTTTGTGGAGTCCACATATCAACCCTAATTGGAAGCTCAACCGAATTGTTAAAGTATTGACGATTACACTCATCAAACATCTCTCTTATTGCAGTCTTTGTCAGTAGAATATACTTCGGACGATTCATATAACTGATAAAAGTTTTGATAATTGATACGGATGTATCAGAAATTCGTCCTGATTTTTTTCGTTTATTTCGGGTATCATTGTTCTGAGCTGCTTAAATATCTCTTCTCGCACCCTATCCTGCAATTCACAGTGATACCGAAATTTATCTCGTGAGGGTATCTCCATTTCGTTGAGTACCGTCCACATTATATTGGTTATCTTATTGTACTCATCGTTGAGTTCTGTATAAACTGAGCGATACCTAATGACGTTCTCAATCTGTCTTATAATGAGTATCAAAGACTCCTTAACAAACTCTTCCGCTTGTTCGTCAACGAACAAGTTGCACTCCTCATCGTCTTTGGCAAATTCTAACTTCAAACCTTCGTAGGGTGCTACCAACTCAACTTCGACAGCATGGCGAAATAGAGGCTTGTAGGTTGCAACGACCTTCGTTTTGCCTACATTTACTTCAATCTGCTTCATATTATTCTAATTTTTAATTGTTTGCGATTTCTGAAAAACTCACACGGCAACCGTGGCAACGGAGAGAGGGTTGCCAATTTCGTGCTACTTGAGAGCATATTGTGGTGAGGGTTAATCTTAGAATGTCAGTCGTTTGCCAAGAATGTAAATATTCTTGGAGTGGAGTAGATTGAGGTCAATTTGAGGTTCTGTACCACGTTTGATACAATCACGGCATATCATAAGAATCTTGCCGATATTGTTCTGACCTTTGAATAATCCGACCTTGCGTATGGCGTTGGTCTCTACATTGATAAGGAATGCGAGATTCTTCTTTGTGAGGTCGGCATGTTTCTCGGTAATCGACTGCGCCTTAGCTTTCCTTGCCTCTACAAGTTCACGGTTGGAGCAGCCCCAAATCTGACCGCTACCGCCAGTGTCGGTGGTTGTTTCTTCTACCAATATCACATCATCGGGGATGGAGAGCAGTTTCATTCGGAAGTCGAGATTACCCTTGCACTTCTGCCATACACACCACAGCATCCATTGCGTCCGAAATTCGGGAAAATCTTCTCGTACCTCTTTACGGTGTTTGCCTTTAACGAACCTTTTTGCAGCATACGGACTCTTAGCTGCACGTAGTTCCTCTTGAATTGAGAGGTGTTCGGTTGTATCATTAGAGAACTCGCCTGCAAGGTATAGTTCCTCGCTACTACGCCACCGAAAACCATTGACAGTAAAAGGATAGCAAGAGGTCATATTGCAGAGGTCAAGTTTAATACCCTCAACAATGTCATCAACATGCTTAAACGGCCACACGTTCTGAATTGAGGAGTCATAGACCTCCTCATGGTCGAGGATAATTGAATTTGAAATGGGGGAGTTGTTTGTTGTCATACGAGTTGAGTATTAGTTGTTTATTCCTAAACCACATGCCCTTTCGGGAATACACCGTTGCCCTCAACTTCTCTAAGTCTTCTTAATGGCTGGTTGTCAAAGTAAGTCAGTTGATCAGACTCCTTACCCTTCATGCAGATATAACCGATTTTCGATTACGATACAAAGTTATAGCGAATATTTGAGACATACAAAAATCTGACTCTCAAAGGTCTAAAATACATAATTCTTAACATAAAACTCAATTTGCTTGATGAAATATGCGATTTTATAATTATCAGTTTTTGCGTTTTGACTAATATTGACTAACTTTGTAGTCAGATATGAAGACCTCAAGAATCACCCAATACGACCCAACACTCTCGATAGAAGAGAATGCCGCGAACAATAATGTCACTACTGCGGCCATACGCTCATATATTCAAAAACGAGGTATCGACCGCGCAACTGATCGACAGATATACCTATATAACAAGATTAAAGAGTATGCGAGTAAACATCCGCAAGAAAAAGCCCCTCAGATAGCCGATGCACTCGGTCTGACTGCAAACACGGTCAGAAGGTATATGAAAATGACGGAAGAACCTCAGCCGAAAGAGAAGAAGACCACAACAATCAATCAGGCCGACAAACTGAAATTCATATCTATTTCAGACAATCAAATCGCCATACTTAAAACCATCTTGGCTATCCATCTACCTAAACGCAAAAACTTTCAGTGTGACCTCACCGCTTGGAAATTGGGATTCTATAAGGATGGTCTTGAAAAGCCTATATACTGTTATGACAAATACGCCTCAATCCTTAACAATGATGATATTGAAGACTTAGCCAATTTTGAAACTGATTGGCAAGACGGTACGTTTGACAGTATCGTTATAGACTTGCCGTGCTCGATTGAATTACCCTCAACCAAAAGCCGTTTTGATGTATCACCCCATTTTTCTAATCTTCCCGAACTGTTTGAAGAGCATGAAAAAATGCTCAATCTTGCCCATCAGAAAATGCAAACGGGCGGTATTTTAGTTTACAAAGTAATGGACTTCACTTTTTATGGTTCACCATATTGGCTTTCAGATGAGGTATTAAGAATGGCAAAAGAGATAGGATTTGAGTTAGCCGACAAATACATTTACATTGACCCTAGGCACAACAAAATCGACCGCAGACGCACTAAGTACACTGCAGCCGTGCCCGCCCATGCCTATTTCTTCGTTTTCAAAAAGAAAAGAAAGTGTATAGAAGAGGATTAATCATAATCCATAAATGGAAGGTAATCCATTTCCCATACTCCAAGTTTAGGTGCTTCGGGTTTTGACAGGTTGATACCTAATGCAATTGCGAGGTCAAGAGCAAAGTACATACTCTTTATTATCAACTCAATGGTTGCAAGCGGTGTAGAGAGTTTACTCTTGATTCTGATTGTCGGAATCTTTTCCATCTCGGAATTAGAGTGATAACGTCTGATTATCTCATCAGCTAATCTGCTGTCTTGTGCGGTTTCAAAGGTGATGATTGCCGTATCATGCTGATGCTCCTTGACAAATGCGTGACGGCCATGTGTGAAGTTTTTGAAATCTGTCATCATAGGAAAAGCAAGAGAGCCTTCCGATAATCTTACCTCCAAATCATTTGCAGCCGCTTCACCTAATCCACCATGTAATAGGTTCCAAAATTTAATATCTTCCAACTTGCGGTCTTGAAAGTCGGCAATGTACGGCAAATCATTCTCGTTTATCAGTCGGTCGGCAAGGTTGGTATCATCATAAAAGCACCGATATAAAAGCACTGAAAAAGCCACGTGCTTCTTAGTTCCTACAAACTCATCATGCGAAAATAGAGCATTATATGGCTTCTTGGGGTCGTTTGATTCTACTTTGCCGTCAAAGCCAAGTACTGTGGCTTGTGGATATTCCTCCGTCAGCATTCTACACAGTTTATTCTTTCTATCCTCTACCCCTTGAAGTGTAAGTGCTGCAAAATTTTCGGGATGGATAATGGATAATAACCGTTGAGACGTTGAAAGTAAATCAACGGTCTGCCCCTTTGCACTGATAACCACAAATTTGCATTTACGCATTAAATCGACAGACATTTGGTTTACCAACATTGGAGTTTTGGCGATACCAATTCTACCATTCAGATTGCATAAAGAGGCTGCATATAGCGCAGCATTATAACCTCCCCCAGCACCAAAGAAAATAATCGGCTTATCAATGTCAGAAAATATGAAGGTACGCAGAGCATCAACATTCTGCTGTTCTGAGTAGTCAATTACTCGTTCAAAGTCTTGGATGCGTGTTCCAAGACTCGGCTTACTAACCTTCTTGACTTTCTTCCACTCCTTGAAAGCCGACTCTACTTTGTCAAAATCGTATTTGTAAGTTTTGCCCATCTGAAGTCCTTAGTTTATTCAAATATACGATTTTTTCTTCACATCACAAAATCCAAAATGCCTTATTGATAAATGCAGATTAAAACTATATTAAGTCAGAATTGGTAGGAAAGAAATTTTCCCATCAATCTTAGTGCAGATATTTTACTTTAACACATTTCTGAACACCCCAACTAAATTCACCGTTGAGTTTTTCCCACTTCCCCCAAGTAAATGTGCGTATCTCAGACAAGTTTCCGCGCTCATCATATATGTATTCATGTCTATCATACTTGTCATTACTCAGTTTTACAAAGTATTTACTTCGACATGGAAGCCATTCGGTAAGGGTAAAATAATCCATATTCGTTCCGCCTCCATATAAAGAGCCTCCACCAATAAGAGCCAGTAAGTTTATGTTTGTATCATTAATGTGATTGTAGTCAATTTGTTTCTTTATCCATTCAAAATCGTTTGGATTACAATATGTATTAACGAAGCCATCATAATAAAACACATCTCTATATAAAGTTTCTATAGTTGTCCCATACCAAGACTTTTGTCCTTTTCTTTTGCTTGTTTCTGTCTGATTATACCGTCTTAAATGAAAAGTTTTATTATCTCCATTTGGTTCATATTCAAAATTAAACTCATCACGCATTATCGCACCTGGTTCAAATTCTTCAAATACACTGATACTACTTATGTTTTCATAGCAATCAAATGCAACTTCCCATCTCAAAGGGTTATAATTATACGAGTCAAAATCCTTAACAGTCAATCCATTTTCGTCTTTAATGAAATCCCGATATAGTTTAGGCGAAGAAGGAAATTCTTCAAGATGTTCTTTACGATCTTGTGAAGACATTCCATTCAACCGTTTAATATCCTCATCAGTATAAATCCACTTTCGATATACAGACATTTGAGTAAGTCTATTGTGTTCATTATACTTGAACTTTATTATATCCACTAGTGACTTGTAAGGATGTTTATACTCTACCTCACTCACCATCTTCAACCCATGCTCATTCACTCGTTGAGCATAGGAGTAAAGTGGAATGCCCAGACATAACGATAGTACAACAACCAGTTTCATTGTCACTTTCTGACTTTCACTGTATATCCACATCTTGAAATATTATCTGACAATTTAATTTCAGACTTGTTAATTGACGCACCGAACATAAGGTCTCCTTTTGATGGCTTGTATGCGAGAAATGGAATCCTTTCGCCTGGTTCTCTATTTTTCATCTTTACCCCTAAGTAAAAAGGATTATTATATGCAGAGGTGGATATATTAACGCTTTTCCAATCCCTTTTATCATTTGTTGTTAAAATTGTGTTCATGAAGCCCCTTACATTATCATCACAAGCCTTTCTGATAGATTCTATTAAACTATAAATGTGGTCTATGTCTGTAGCTGTATAGGCAAATGTGTGATTTACTTGTTTATAAACATTTACGCCATCATTATTAGGTATCCTATTCCATATAGTTACATTCCCATTAGTCTTTTCAAGCTCTCTTAATTGTTTCCAGAATGATTCGTACAAAGCAATAGTATTTTTATTAGCTAGTGCTTTAATTTCAATTTCGTTTCCTTTAATCTCAACTTCGTAATCGAATAAATCTTTACTATTTCTAATGAAATTTGCCGTTTGAGTTAAGATTTTAGGAAGTGTTTCCAAATTTTCTGCCTCTCTTACTACGTTCTCATGCACGGCAATTTTATTTTCTTGCTCTCCAATTAGCTTGTTTACATCTCGCATTATGTAATCTAAGGATTCTTTATACCATTGTAATAATTGAGAGTAGTCTATTTCAACTGCATATAGAGAGAAGGCCTTTTCTGACTTATTCAAAACGGTTTCTTCGTAATCATGAGCGGCCATAACATCCACAGTGATACACTTATATCCACCGTTATTGTCTGCTGTTCTTGTCCAAAAAGTACCGAAAGGTAATTGTACCATTTCATTGGTATAAGAACTCTTTAAGAGCCAACCATAAGGCACATTATCATAAGCTGCACCAACTCCACCGTTAGTGCTACTACCAGTTACATCTAAAAAAGGTCTTGATTCTCTACCATAAAGGACTTCAAGTTGCGAAGTCTTTATAAGGTCTCTTAGTTTCTCAAATGTTAAGAGTTTGCCACGACATTTTATTTTCCTGCCCGCAGGGTCGTAGAATGATACAGAAGAAGTTTCAAGATATTTCGTAGGATTAATGTTAGGCTGGTATCCTTTTATGTATAGCCCTTTGCCATCATTATTGATAATTTTGACAAGATACTGTTTTTTATAATTCGGCTCTCTATGGGATGGCTTTTCATAAGGACGGACACTAATTATCTCATTCCCTGCTCGCGTTGTTTCTGTGTCCCAATTCAAACTTAAACAATTAGGTTTAAGATAAAACTTTCTAACATTATTCAAATCTTCGAGTGCATATTCTGCTGCGCGCCAAGTTGCATTTCGATTGTTTGAACGCTGAATCTTCTCTAACTTGGATTTTAACTCATCTGCAAGAGAGTTAATGGTAATGGTATACTCTTGAACCGAAATAGCAGTTTGGGCGAAAGCAGTAATTGCGGAACTAATAAATAATACTGCAAATAAAGCTCTAAATAATAATTCTTGAAATTGTTTCATCATTTATAAGTATTTGTTTGAGACTTTACGATAATAGACTCCATTGCCATATTCGAGACGTTGATTTGTCATATCCATATCAATGAATAGGTCTCCGCAATAAATAGAATTGCCACTAATACGATATATTCCACGTGCTACAGTCGTACCGCAGTCGGTAGCCACAAGTTGTTGACTATCCCTATCAATATACACCTTTGCGCTGACTCTCATAGATCCCATTCCCGTTGATACGGTAGTATTGACTTCCCAAATACCGTTTATCCATTCGGGACCTTTTTTATCTTCTCGTTTCTGATTTTCGTTATATGATTTTATGGATTGCAAGGCTTGTTCTTGTTTAGCATTGTTGGGTACGCTCACACGTCCTTCTCCATTGCTATTATGGTATGTGATATTACGTGTTTCTGTTTTCTTATCGTATCTTACAGAATTTTGGTACGTATCAGTAATCTTCTCAATTACGTCACGTTTTACCCAGTTACCCAAGCCGTCTAATTCATAATTGCAATATGTATATGTGACTTGGGTATCATATTCTTCCTCGTTCTCTTGGGTAATGATTAAATCATTATCATAATAATATGTGGAATTGAAACGAGTTTTAACTTTACCGTCTTTCCAACCGATATCCTCATATTCATAATCCGCATCACACTCCCAATATATGCGTGTGATATAACCCTCTTTGTTCCTTGTTACTTTGGGGTGTTTCGTTCTTTCGGGGCAATACTTTTTATCAGACTCATCCCATTGAGGCTCATTTGTCCACTTGCCATTTTCATCGTATGTGAAATAGTAATCTGAATTGAACTCGCATCTCTTTACATCGCCATGCAAATCATTAAATGCTAGGTCGGGGGTGGTTAAATTTCTACGAGCTATGGAATCTTGACGTATAGAGTCAAGTCGGGCGGCTTCAAGTTCGGCTGCTGCAATAGAATCGTTTCGTGCTTTATCGGCACTTGATGAAGAACAACTACTTGTATAATATCCTACAAGTAATAAGGCCAAGGATAGTATAATAAGAAGTCTTTTCATTTCTTCTTTTATACACCGTATGGCTCTGTCGGGTGTGGTGAGTAATTGGTTTGCGAAGGCATACAAAAAAGGTGAGCCACATTAGCGTAATCTTTCGATTGACAGCCTCACCACAAGGCACCTAAAGCAAGATATACGAAACGGCAACTCACCCTATGGCGTATATCTATTTATAATCGGATATGCGACCAAAGGGAAGAGGATTTCGGCTATCTCAGACTTTAGGTTGAGCAAGGTGGTGATTTGTCAATCGTCTGAAAAGGCTAAAACACTTTCCTAATATGTCTATCAAAGGTAGCAGCCGAAGCCACCAACTCTAAGATGCTGCAAATTTACGAAAATTTCCTCTTCCCAACAAGTGAGTTGCTGTAAAACAGCGCAAAATTAACTCATTGCATCAACTTTCGGGAATCCGCAGCCGATTTTAACTTTAGTCCAGAGTTGAAGCTAAGTAATCTTTTAGATTATACTTACACATTAAAAAGAGCGTATCAATACCTCCACAGAGATTAAATTGATACACTTGCGAAATTGATACAATTACACCTCAGAACGGCAAGTTGTCATCATCAAACGGGCGGAAGTCTTGACTCGCTTGTTGAGGTCGTTTCGGTATTAAGTTATCGGGTACTTCCCAGCCATATTGTTCAAATGTCGCTCGGAGGTCTGTGTTCTCGTCTTCCTCTTGCCTTTTCAGTTGAACTCTGATTTGTTTCTTTTCTTCGGCCTCTTTTCCCAACCATCCGCAATCATACTCTCGGTAGAAGTCTGTATAGAATGAGTTGTAAGGCTCTTTGCTGATTTTGCTCTTTAGGAACTTAATCTTACCTTCCTCTATGCTCTTGAATCGTTTCTTCGTTTTATCTACAACTTTATCAGATGTAGCGGTTGAGATTAGTTCATTAATTTGCTTACGTATCAACTTGAAGTCAGTCCAATTCTTGACATTATACAACTTATCCATCAATACATCCTCTTGCTGTTTATACTCTTCAAATTTTGCATTCTTAACTTCCCCCTGCTTAGAGCTTTCAGAGAGTTTATTTTCTTTATTATTTTTATTATCTATATTGTCCTCACTTTGTAAGGGTGTGGGTCGAGATGTTGGAATTTCAACAGAGTCATTAACGGTTTCCATATCCAACTTTTCAAGATATGACGGTTGCCATCCCTTGTCTTTATAATTATCTGTCTCAATCTCAAAATCGGGGTGTTTATAACAATCTTCAATGTTGTAATCTTCCCATTCCAAGAATTTATTGAAGTTTAGTTTGAAATGATTTGGCGTTTTGCTTTTACCTTTTCCAACCGATTTAATATCCACCACTCCTAATTTATACAAGGAACTAAGAGTTGCCCTTACCAAATTCTCACTCAATTTTGTTTGCGCTCTCAAATCGTCATTACTTCTGAAAAACCAACCGTTACTATCAGCATAATAACTTGATAATTGAACTAAAGTAGAAAGCATACTTCTAACATTGATATCACAGCATTGATATAGATTTGTGGGTACTGCCGTGAATTGATACCCGATTTTTTCTTCTTGATTATTCATAAATACTTTGATGCTTCCCAGCATCATATATGATATTATTTCAATGGATAGGATTTCGCCTTACCCCTCTTAGTTTTCAATGTCAACACCGACACCATTCCAAACATACCACAAATCAGCCAAACCACAAAATCACTTTTCTGCAAGTCCTCAATTTTTTTGGCGAAAATTTTTAGAACAGCCCACACCCAATCGATGGGCATAGCCTTCCTCCCTATATTACAGGAGTGAGTGGCGAGTTACGGAGCTTCCCCTACGTCACCCCTCCCTATGTAAATCAAATACTTACTCAGATTAAGCACAACAAAACCGCTACTGAAACTATTTCCCACGATCAATGATAAAGGCACCAGACCTTACAAATTTACTTATACACCTATTAGTAAATTCTTTATGCTATTGTAGAGGACAGAAATATCACGTAACTTCGCAGAAAAATTGAATATGATTAAAGTAAAATTTTCTTCAAAAGGATTAGAGTGTGACCAGCATATAAGTGTTGGTACTTTTGCTCCCAATGGCAACGCCATTGTAAGAGCGGTGTGTGAAAAGAAGTGTTATCAAGAGGAGAGATCGTTTGAAGATTCTATTTGTTCCCTTCTGTCAAGGATGTTGCCTGATGGCTATAAAGTGACTACACATCATGTTGCCATCAATAGCAGCGCTGGCACTGATATGTCAGGTAAATACATTGAACAGTTGGACTTCCAAGTATTTATTGAGAACGAAGATTGATTCTTAATACTTACATTTCACTCACTGCCAACTGAATGTATTTCCCAAGAGCAATGATTTAATGAAGTAATTAACTAACTTTGCGTTTTGGAAATATCGGTTTCCCTGGCTCGGGTATCCAGTGACGCATTTCCCACAATCTGTCGAGGTCGGCCAAGATTGGTTCTAATACGGCACGGTTGGGGGTACTGAACTGAGGATTTTCTCTGTGAGAGTCCTCAGTTCTCTTTTTCTTCTCCCCAACACATGGTCTGATTAAGGATATTTCCAAACAAGCATGGAGAGTACGTTTACGGCGCACTCTCCCTGTTCTGTATCGGATATGTGAGGGTTGGTTATTCCTCCTCTTCTTTCATGTTGTGGAAAACGTTCTGCACATCTTCATCCTCCTCGAGTTTTTCAAGAAGTTTGTCGAGTGTGGCACGCTGCTCTGCCGTTACCTCCTTGAGTTCGTGAGGGATACGTTCAAATTCGGCACTGACGATTTCAAATTCGTTGCTTTCCAGATATTTCTGGATGTTTGCGAATTCCTCGAAAGCACCATAGAGGATGATTTCTTCCTCATCGTTCTCAATTTCATCCACACCGTAATCGATCAGTTCGAGTTCGAGGTCTTCCAGAGAAACGCCATCCTTGGGTTTGATTTTGAACACGCTCTTGTGATCAAAGAGGAATGTGAGCGAACCCTGAGTGCCGAGTGATCCGCCATGCTTGGTGAAATATGAGCGGACATTGGCCACGGTACGGGTGTTGTTGTCAGTTGCTGCCTCCACGAAGATAGCGATGCCGAAAGGTCCGTATCCTTCGTAGGTAATTTCCTTGTAGTCGCTTGAATCCTTATCGGTTGCCTTTTTGATGGCACGTTCCACTGTGTCCTTAGGCATGTTGGCAGCCTTGGCGTTCTGCATCAGCACACGCAGACGTGGATTTGTTGAGGGATCGGGACCACCGGCTTTGGCGGCTATAGTGATTTCTTTACCAATACGGGTAAATGTACGTGACATGTTACCCCAGCGTTTGAGTTTTCTTGCTTTGCGATATTCAAAGGCTCTTCCCATAGTAGTATATGTAAGTAATTAATTATTATCGGAGTTCTGCTGAGAGTTTCTTTTTGAGGTTTGTGATGATTTTGTTCATTACTGCCTCAATCTGCTTGTCCTGCATGGTTTTTTCATCATCCTGCAGGGTAAGCGATATTGCGTATGATTTTTTCCCTTCGGGGAGGTGCTCTCCTTCATAAACGTCGAACAGACGGATATCCTTCAGGAGTTTTCGTTCGCTTTCACGTACTACGGATTCAACCTGCGCCATGCTTACTGACTTGTCGATGAGCAGCGCGAGGTCTCGGCTCACGGGTTGTGCCTTAGGCAGAGGAGTGAATGTTACGGCACGTTTTGCAATCAGTTTCAGGATGTTGTCCCATGCCAAGTCAGCGTAACATACGGGCTGCTTGATGTCGAACTTTTTCAATATAGCCTTGCTGACAATACCCACGGTTGCGAGAGGTTTTCCGGAGCGGGTGACGTATTCCAGTGCAACGCCGAAGAGGTCACCTCCGTCGGTCTGTTTTGCAGTGTATTCGCGTGAACTGATTCCGAGGCGTGCGAAGATATTCTCTACAACAGCCTTGAGGTCATAGACAGTTGATTCCTGTGCGGGAGCATTCCATAGGGCTGAGCGGCCATTGCCCGTCATCCATATTCCGAGTCGGGATTCCTGACGATAGAGAGCGAGAGGCTTTTCAGCGGTTGACTCGGCTTCGGGGTTGAAGAAGTAAACATTGCCGAACTCATACATCTTAAGGTCGGCACACTTGCGGTTGATATTGTGGGCAAGTGATTCCAGACCACCGAAGATCAGGGACTGGCGCATTACACTCAGGTCGTTGCTCAGGGGGTTGAGCAGTCTGACACAGTTTGCCAGAGGATAAACGGTCAGGTCTGCATAATATGACTCTGCGGTGAGCGAGTTATTGAGTATTTCATTGAATCCCTGTGCGGTGAGTTGCTCGGAAACAAGGCGCTGCAGGTTATCGGCCGTGTCAGTTGCAGTGTTGTATGACAGGGATGAGTGAAGGGTGTCAGTAAGTTCAACATTATTGTAGCCGTAGATGCGGAGAACATCCTCCACAACATCGCATGGGCGGGTCACATCCACGCGATATGTTGGTATGGCAAGCGCCACTGTCCGTTCATCGGGACGACCGGTGATTTCTATTTCAAGCGAGCGCAAGATTGAGTCAACGGTATCCTCAGGGATATGTTTCCCAACGAGCGAGGTCATATAATCATAGTTCAGATCTACCGCCGCAGGTTTGACCGGTGCGGGATAGATATCCACCGGTTCGCCACAAACCTCTCCACCGGCTATTTCCAGAATCAGTCGGGTTGCCAAACGGAGCATGTAATCTGTTCCGTTGGGGTCAACACCGCGTTCGAAACGGAAAGATGAATCTGTGTTCAGTCCATGACGACGTGCTGTTTTACGCACTGAGGTTGGATGGAAACATGCACTTTCAATGAAAACCGAGGTTGTCTGTTCGGTCACACCCGAGTCAAGTCCGCCGAACACACCGGCTATACACATCGGCTCTTCGGCATTACATATCATCAGGTCGCGGGCATCAAGAGTGCGTTCCACACCGTCAAGGGTGGTGAACCTGGTGCCTTCGGGACAGGTCTTGACCACAATTTTCTCACCTTTGATTTTGTCAAGATCAAAGCAGTGGAGTGGCTGGCCCATACCCATGAGTATGTAGTTTGTGATATCGACGATATTGTTGATCGGGCGCTGTCCGATGGCGGTAAGGCGGTCGCGGAGCCACTGCGGACTCTCCGCCACTTTCACGCCACGGATGGTAATGCCGGAGTAGCGCACACAAGCATCGGTATCAACAACCTCCACACTGACAGCGCCATCCTGACGGGCGGGCTTGATAGCAGGAGCGTCCGGGCGCAGGAGAGGTTCTGCAACTGCATGCTGAGCCAACCATGCGCTGAGATCGCGTGCCACACCGAAGTGACTCGCAGCATCGATGCGGTTGGGAGTAAGGTCCACCTCAAGGAGATAGTCGCTATGGAGATTAAAGTATTCTGCCGCAGGGGTGCCGGGTTTGATTTCGCCATCAATAACAATTATGCCGTCATGTGAAGAACCCACGCCTATCTCATCTTCGGCACATATCATGCCGAACGACTCCATGCCGCGGATTTTTGACTTCTTTATCTTGAATTCCTCATCACCTGAATAAAGCGTGGTGCCCACAGTGGCAACAACAACTGTCTGACCTGCAGCCACATTAGGCGCGCCACATACTATCTGTACAGGCTCACCGGTGCCTAAGTCAACGGTGGTCACATGGAGATGGTCACTGTCAGGGTGATCTACACAAGTAAGGACTTTACCGATCACAACGCCGCGCAAACCGCCGCGGATTGATTCAACCTCTTCCACAGAGCCGGTTTCCAGACCTATAGAAGTAAGCGCTGCCGCAAGTTCCTGAGGCGTAAGAGTGAGATTAATGTACTCTTTGAGCCAATTATATGATATATTCATTTGTCGTTGGATTATTTTTGCAAAAGTACTCAAAAAAATTGTGAATTGCAAAAGATTACCCAACGGGATTGAAAAGTGACAAAATTATAGGAGCCGCGAGTCAGTTTCCTTAGACCCGGTTCCCCAATATTTGTTAATACTGAGGCGGCCAAATCTCTCGGCGATATGCGTCCTCAGCATTAACAAATATTGGGGAACCGGGTCTAAATAAAATATACATAACATTACGTTTACCTTTTCTGAAACCGTTCCCTGCCATTTCATCCCCATTTGAACCAATGCAGACATATAAGTGTTTATTATAAAACGATTTATCCTTAAGAATATGAAAAAAATTACATCTTTATTAGTGATGTTTCTCATGGTGGCCGCAACCGCCATGGCACGCGACCGCGTTTCACGTGACATCAACAGTTTGCCCGATGCTGCCCGCCAGGTGATCAACACTCACTTCAAGGGGAAAGGAGTGAACCACATCAAGATTGATGACAAGACCTTCGGTGGAGCAGAATACGATGTTGTCCTCAATGACGGCACGGAAATTGATTTTGACTCAAAAGGGAATATCAAGGAAATAGACTGCGGGAAAAACCCTGTTCCTGATGCGTTGATTCTCAAGCCTATAAAAGATTATGTGGCAAAAAACTTCAAAGGTCAGAAAATAGTTGGCATGGAAGTTAACCGCAACAATTACGAGGTCCAACTCAGCGGGGGCATGGAACTCAAGTTTGACCGCGCAGGCAATTTCCTGCGTGTTGACAACTGAGCGTTCCTTCATTAAGACACAACTCGACCTCGTACAGTCCCACCATACCATACATGAAACAAAAAAGTCGTTTGAAGAATCAAACGACTTTTTACTTTTTTGTCGGGGTGACTAGACTCGAACTAGCGACCTCACGCCCCCCAGACGCGTACTCTAACCAACTGAGCTACACCCCGATTTCTGAAAAGCGATGCAAAGTTAAGGGATATTTTTGACATGTGCAAATTTTTCGGTTGGTTTTTTCTGAATATTTTCAAATTCCCTATTTTTTTGACTTTAGTAATCAAAGTTTTTGCCGTGTGGGTTGGAATTAGTAAATTTGTGGTGAAATTCCGGAGGTGGTCAATAACCACTGACGTAAAAACTACTGAACTATCAACAATATGCAGTGGAGTAGCGTTGGAGCCGGATTGATGCGGTTTCCTTCACCCGTCTGCGAAAACAAAAATATAAAAAAAGGCTATGGCAATAGATGCGAAAGTGCTGAATTCAGCGGCTGACAACATCCGTGTGTTGGCTGCCACAATGGTTGAGAAAGCAAAATCCGGACATCCCGGAGGATCCATGGGTGGCGCCGACTTTGTAAATGTCCTCTACTCACAGTTTCTGGTTACTGACCCGGATGATCCGTTCTGGTTCTCACGCGACAGATTTTTCCTTGACCCCGGCCACATGTCGCCGATGCTTTACAGTGTGCTCGCTCTTGCCGGCCGATATGACATATCAGACCTGCAGCAGTTCCGTCAGTGGGGAAGCATCACACCCGGTCATCCGGAACATGATGTGAAGCATGGCATAGAGAACACCTCCGGTCCGCTGGGACAAGGTCACACAATGGCTGTGGGTGCGGCAATAGCGGAACGCTTCTTTGCAGTTCGTTTCGGTGAACTATTCGCACATAAGACCTACGCGTTCATCTCTGACGGAGGTATACAGGAAGAGATCTCCCAAGGAGCCGGGCGTATCGCGGGTTACCTCGGTCTGAGCAACCTGATAATGTTCTACGACAGCAATAAGGTGCAGTTGTCAACTGATGTGGATGCCGTTTCGGATGAAGATGTAGCGAAGAAATATGAGGCATGGAACTGGTTCGTTCAGGAAGTGGACGGAACCGACCCCGTTGCCATCGCTGAGGCCATAGTGAAAGCACAGCAGGAAACCGCACGTCCCTCCATCATCATCGGTCACACCGTGATGGGTAAGGGATGCGTGACAGCCTCGGGTGAAAATTTCGAAGGGAAGTGTTCAACCCACGGACAACCTATCAGCAAATCCGGTGCAGACTATGCGGCCACAGTACGTAACCTTGGCGGTGACCCCGAGAATCCCTGGGTTATACGTGATGAAGTCAAGGAACTCTATGCGCATCGTGCCGATGAACTCCGCAAGGAGGTTGCCCTACGGCGTGCCGCACAGAAAAGTTGGGCTGCCGCAAATCCTGAGCAGGCAAAGATGCTCCAGGATTTTATTGACGGCAAAGTGCCCGAACTGGACTACCGCGCCATTGTTCACAAGGCTGACATTGCAACTCGTACGGCTTCGGCCAACGTCCTGTCCGTTCTTGGTGAGAAGGTTAAGAATATGATTGTTTCCAGTGCCGACCTCGCCAATTCCGACAAGACCGAGGCATTCCTCAAGAAAACCGGAGCACTGACCCACGGTGACTTCTCAGGAGCGTTCCTCCATGCAGGAGTATCGGAACTGACCATGGCATCTATCATGAACGGAATAGTGCTCCATGGCGGAATGATAGCCGCCTGCGGAACATTCTTCGTGTTCAGCGACTATATGAAACCGGCTGTCCGTATGGCAGCACTAATGGAACTCCCGGTAAAATATGTATGGAGCCACGATGCATTCCGCGTAGGAGAGGACGGTCCCACCCATGAACCTATTGAACAAGAAGCGCAGATCCGCCTGATGGAAGAGATCCGCAACTTCTCAGGACGTCCTTCCATGCTTGTGCTCCGTCCGGCCGACGCTGCCGAGACTTCGGTGGCATGGGCAATGGCGATGGAGAACACCGCCACTCCTACCGCACTCATTCTCTCTCGCCAGGATGTCAAGGATCTCCCCAGTGTGACAGAAGACAGACTTATGGAAGCCGAGGGTACACGTCGCGGAGGTTATGTGGTTCTTGACAGCGCCATTCCCCGCGTGGTTCTGGTTGGTAATGGCTCCGAAGTATCACTTCTGTGTGAAGTGGCGAAAATGCTTGAGGATGCCGGCGTAGCACCACGAGTGGTTTCCGTTCCGTCAATCGGCCTGTTCAATGATCAGGATGAGGATTACCGCAACAGCGTAATTCCCCGGAACCTCCCCGTATTCGGACTCACCGCCGGTCTGCCCTCTACCCTTCAGAGTGTAGTCGGATCACGCGGTCATGTCTACGGCATGTCACGCTTCGGAGCATCAGCACCCTACAAGGTGCTTGACGAAAAATTCGGCTATACACCTGACAATATCTTCAATGAAGTAACAAAATTCCTTAAGGACTGAATACAATGAAAAAATATATCATCTCTCTGCTGGCTCTGATCTGCACATTTTCCGCATGGTGCGACGAAGCAGAGAAAACACCCGTCAAAGCAGTCAACTACAAAGACCTGCGCATTATCAACAAGGGTTTTGACAACTCCGAGCGTGTATTCTCACGTCTTCCCGTAACACTGAAGGACAGTGCCCGTGCCGACCTCTGGGAGCGTCAGCAGTGCTCCTCAGGAATGGGATTGCGGTTCGCCACTGATTCAAAAAGCATAGGCGTCCGCTACGACCTCTTCTTCAATACCCACATGATTCACATGGCCGACACCGGACTGAAGGGTACAGATCTTTACATATTAGAGGGAGACTCAGTTTGGCGTCATGTCAACACCAACCGTCCTTATATAAAAAAAGGTACTGAAAAATCATGCGAGTTCACCTATGTGTCAAACCTTGACGGCAAGATGCATGAATATATGATTTATCTGCCGCTGTATGACGGCATTACAGATATCGACGTGATAGTTGACTCAACGGCCGTCATCACTCCCGGCAATCCCGAAATCATAGATAAAGGAAAAAAAATCGTGGCATACGGAACGAGTATTCTCCAGGGTGGCTGCGCTTCACGCACAGGTATGGCCGCCACAAACATCATAGGCCGCGAACTGAACTGCGAGGTTGTTAACCTTGGATTCAGCGGTGAAGGAAAGATGGACACTTATATGGCCCGCGCCATGGCGGAGATACCTGATGTGGATGTATACCTGATCGACCCCGTGCCCAACTGCACTGAGATGATGTGTGACACTCTAACCTACGGCTTCATCAACCTGTTGCGCACACTCCGTCCGGAAGTGCCCATAGTGATGCTTGAGGGTCCCATTTATCCCTACGCCCGCTACGACTCATTCTTCAACTCATATCTACCCAAAAAGAATGAGGCTTACCGCAGAAACTACGACCTTCTGAAAGAGGAGAATCCGGAAAACCTCTATTATGTGACCTCTGAAGGTCTTGACGGCGTGGAAGATGACGGCACCGTCGACGGCATCCATCTAACTGACCTCGGCTTCAAATATTATGCCGAAAAACTAATTCCGGTACTTCGTCCCTTCGTACAGAAATGAAAATAGGAATAATCGTTGCAATGGAGAAGGAACTCAAACTCCTTCTCCCTCTCATTCATGACGTAAGTGTGGTGACACTCAATGATTTCCGCTTCCACTGCGGAACGCTGAACGATCATGAGATCATAGCCATGCAATGTGGCATAGGAAAGGTCAACGCGGCCATCGGCACACTCACCCTCATAGAAAACTTTCATCCGGCACTGGTGATCAATACCGGTGTTGCCGGCGGAACAGGTAATGCCTCCATCCTTGATGTGGTCATAGGTGAGGAGATTGCCTATCACGACTGTTGGTGCGGCCCGGGAACAGAATGGGGTGCAGCGGCAGGATGTCCGCCGCGATTCCGCTCTGTTCCGCAACTCGTAGAACTCCCTCTTTTCAACGACAAACCCCATGTAAAAAAGGGACTTATAGCGTCAGGTGATATTTTCGTCAGCAAAAAAGATGAGGTGGACCATGTGCTGAATCTATACAACGGAGCGCTTGCCGTCGACATGGAATCGGCCGCTATTGCGCAGGTCTGCCATCTCAAAGGTGTACCGGTGTTCATAATGAGGGTCATTTCCGACACTCCTGGAGGGGAGGACAACATAGCCCAGTATGAGAATTTCTGGACTGATGCTCCAGCCGCCACATTCAACCTGCTCAAAGAACTGATACAACTGCTCTGACACTTATGGAAAAGATTGCCAGTTTCACCGTCAACCACCTGCTGCTTGACCGCGGCGTGTTCGTAAGCCGCAAGGACAGCACACCCTCGGGCGATGTCATCACCACCTTTGACATACGCATGAAGCGTCCTAACCGCGAAGCGGCTCTTGACCCGCGTGCTATCCACACAATAGAGCATCTGGCCGCCACTTACCTGAGAAATCACCCTTGCTGGAAAGACCGTATAATATATTGGGGTCCGATGGGATGCTTAACCGGCAACTACCTGATCATGGCAGGCGACCTTACCCCACAGGATATTCTCCCGCTGCTGCGTGACACATTTTCATTTATTGCCTGCTTCGAAGGTGAGATTCCGGGGGCAACCCCTCATGACTGCGGCAACTACAGTTTCAATGACCTGCCGCTTGCTCGACGGGAAGCACAATTGTTTCTTGAAGAGGTGCTTGAAAATCCCAAACCCTCAAATCTTAACTATCCGGAATGAAGGATATTCCGGCTATAAAAGGAAAATTCTACATCCGACGTCTGATTGAAGAGGGAGAGCACGAACACCAGGACTTCAAGTATGCAATCACCGATGCACGTAAGATAGCCCGCTCCATCTCAGCCTTCGCAAACAATGACGGCGGACGGTTGCTTGTGGGAGTTAAGGACAACGGCTCCATTGTGGGTGTTCCCAACGAGGAAGATATCTACATGGTTGAACATGCCGCTGAAGCCTACTGCCGCCCTGCTCAGAAAGTGGAGGTGGACGCTTTCATCGCCGATGGCGGAGCCATAGTGCTGAGGGTCAACATTGCCCGTGCGGCGATGCGTCCGGTCTATTGCCTTGAAGAAGGTGGAAAAACAGTTGCATACTATAGGGTCGCCGATGAAAACATCTCCGCCCATCCGCTCATGGTGAGAGCCTGGGAACTGAGCAGCACAGACACACCTGCAGGATTCAGTTTTACCGATGATGAACTCGGCGCTCTATCACTTATAGAACAGATGCAACCGCTGACTCCGGAGCAGTACTTCCGCCATGTCAGGCTATCACGCCACCGTGCCGAAGAACTGCTCGTGCGCCTTCTTGCCCTTGGCAGCATATCCATGAAGCACACCTCCGGCGGATTTCTGATTGTGACTTCCGCGGATTAGACCTCGTACTAATTCTCAGGCTCGTGAACTTTCAGGCGGTCACCTGAGGTACGCACGATGGAACGGAAATATTCCGGATTGTCATATCCTCCGAATTTAGGTGTGACAGGAATCCCTTCAGGGGTATACATGAATGAGCCGTCGGGGTTCTCCGGCTTGATGTTGCCGTCGAGATGTTTCACAAAGAGACGGTCGCCGAGTGCTTTGTAACTTTCTGTGGCCTTACGCGCCCACTTGTCGGCAAGTTGCTGAGAGAGTTCACGTGCCATTTCAGGATTTTTCATCTGCCGGTTCTTTTCAAGGGCCTTCACCTCGGCGGCTATACCGCTTTCAAGTTCCGACTGCACTTTCCTGATATCCGGAATCATCCGGCTGTAACGTGGGTATGCAAGATTTGCCACATAGTTATTTACCCAGAAGTTGGAGTTCCAGTCAAGGGTGTTGATGTCACCGTGCCCCAACTGCTCGGGAACAGAGGGTGTCTGACACAGGATAGGAAGATAAACACAGGTGTTGGCATCGTCCGTTCCGAACCAAAGTATTCCTTTAAGTGCATCGGGGAGGTTGGCACGCATCTGCGCCACGAATGAGAAGCCGGTCTGCTGGGTGGCGATTGCGCGTTCATGAGAATACTGTTGTCCGTCAACCTCAAAATCCATAGGGCGGTAACGGTAAGGAGTGTTGAACGGTCCGGCACCGGAATCCTTTGTCATGTCAAAAGGTGTATCCTCATAATGGTCGCGCATCATCCATTTGAGATCATCGACAGTCAGTTGGCGATTAGGTTTAACCCACAAAGGCATGGGTTCACCCTCGGCTTCATTGATCCAGGGGAGATACTTCTCGGCGTTGTCAGAGAACTTGTTGAAGTAACTCCATACGCGCGCGTCACATCCGCGAAGAGCACCGAAATCAGTCACTGCATATGCCTTTGAAAAATCAAAATCCTCATCTTTACCGTTGAAATAGCCTTTCTGCCGGGCAAACTCAATTACATCAGGAGAATAGAGTGTTTCCGGATCATCGAGGGGAAATTTGTGGATTCGAGCATGGTTGGCATGCCCGGAAATGTAGCCGTCAGGAACTCGACGTGCAACCCAGACGGCTCCTTTGTCATCCTTTCCTTTCCCAACCATTTCCATAACCCACACTTCGTCAGGATCAGCGATTGAGAATGACTCACCCTCGCTTGCATAGCCGTACTCATTTACAAGATCAGTCATTACCTTGACGGCTTCACGTGCAGTTTTAGCACGCTGAAGAGTTATATAAATGAGTGAACCGTAGTCGATCATACCTGAGCCTGCAAGTTCATGACGTCCGCCCCACGTGCTCTCACCGATGGTCAGGCCATGCTCGTTCATGTTTCCGAGAGTGGCATAGGTATGGGGCAGTTCGGGAATTTCGCCAAGCAGACGATGAGTGTCCCAGTCGATTACCTGACGCATGGATCCGGCGGGATGGTCAGCGGCAGGCTGATTGTAGAGTTCACCATACAGATTGTGTGAGTCGGCGGCGTATGTGATGAGATTGCCTGTTCCCGGAACACAGGCACCTTTGGTTGCTATAAGACTTGTACATGCCAGGGCCGGAAGCGACGCCAAAAGAGAGGTGCAGAGAGTGATGTAGATTTTCCTGATCATTTCTTCATATTCTTTTTGAAGTCAGGAACCCGGAATTGTTTGCCGTTATTCCTGACAATGTTTTCATAATAATTTTTGCTGAACGATGAGGCAGCCGGAGTCACCGGCTTGCCGTGAGGGGTTGAAATGAAGTTACCCTCGTCATCCTGTTTTTTGACAGACTGGTCAAGATACTTCACCAGGAGGAAATCTCCGAGTTTCTTATATCCGGTGGTAGCCTTTTCCGCCCATATGTCAATAAGATCCTGTGCTATAAGCCTCTGGATGTCAGGGTCTTCAAACTCAGGCGCCTGCTCCATCACCACAGCCACATCAACGGCGATGGAATCCTCGTAGGCCTTCTGAACGGCACGGATGTCATCTATCATATCACTATAGCGGTTATACGCCTGGTTTGCCACATAGTTGTTAACCCAGAAATTGGAGTCCCACGAGAGATCGTACAGGGAGCCGTTATCCTCACTAAGTTGGTGCGGAACTTTCTGAACGGAGCAGAAAACCGGTAGGTAAACGCATGTGTTGGCATCATCCGTTCCGAACCACATCAGACCACGCAGAAATTCAGGGCGTGCGGCGTTCATTTCGGCAACCAGCGAAAATCCGGTCTGCTGAGTGGCTATAGGACGGTCATGAGTGTAGTTTTTACCATCATATTCCCATGTAAGCGGACGCGGACGATATGGTGACCCATAATATCCGGCACCGGCATCCTTGGTCATGTCAAGTGGAGTGTCCTCAAAATGATCACGCATCATCCATTTCATGTCAGTGGCATCGATTTTACGGTCCGGCTTGACAAACAAGGGGAGTGGTTCACCTTTACCTTCAAGAATCCAGGGGAGATAACGGTCCATGCCATCGGCATACTTGTTGAAAAAACTCCAGACTCTTCCATCACATCCGCGCAACTTGGTGTAGTTGTTATAATCCTGATATGCCATTGAAAAACTGAAATCCTCGTCGGGACCGTTATATAACCCTTTCTTACGGGCAAATTCTATGACGTCAGGCGAATAAAGGCAGTTTTCAGGGTCATCGAGGGGAAATTTGTGGATACGCGGATTGTTTGCGTGACCGCTTATACAGTCATCAGGCACGCGGCAGGCTACCCACACGAACCCTTTTTCTTCCTTACCTTTGCCGATAAGTTCCATGATCCAAGCCTCCTCAGCATCTGCCACGGTGAAAGACTCTCCGGTACCGGCATAGCCATATTCATTGATGACTTCATCGATCACACGGATGGCCTCACGTGCGGTGGCGGCTCTTTGCAAGGCGATGAATATGGCCGAGCCATAGTCAATGATGCCGTTAGGTTCAGCGAGTTCTTTACGTCCACCCCATGTGCTTTCCACAATAGTCACACCTTTCTCGTTCATGTTGCCGATGGTTGAATATGTGTGGGAAACCTGAGGAATCTCACCCATTATTTCCAGAGTACTCCAGTTTTTGACGGTACGCATGTCACCGGGAGCATGGTCACCGGCAGGCTGGAAGTCAAGAAATCCATAGCGGACATAGGAGTCTGCGGCGTAGGTTGCAATGACACTGCTGTCAGCCGATGCGGCACGACCCACAATCAGACCGGTGCATGAGAGTGCCGGCAATGTCGCAGCCAGAAACATGGCGGCGGATGTGATAATATTCTTTATGTTCATTCTGTTGTTTGGTTTACAAGTTTCTTCTTTCCGAAAAACCGGTCGATAATGATGACAATGGCACCGTCACCCGTTACGTTGCATGCAGTTCCGAAACTGTCCATGGCAATATAAAGCGCTATCATCAGGGCGTTGTCGGCATCAGAAAATCCGAGGATGGATGACAGAACCCCCAGGGCAGCCATGATTGCGCCACCGGGAACACCCGGCGCCGCTACCATAGTCACGGCAAGCATGGCAATGAAGGAAAGCATGGTGGGAAAATCAATGGGCATATCCTTCATTATCATAAGAGTCATGGCGCAAGCCACAATCTTGAGTGTTGAGCCTGACAAATGGATTGTAGCACATAGAGGAATGACAAATCCGGCAACCTCCTGATTGACACCTGTGCGGATGGAACTTTTCAATGTCACGGGAATTGTTGCCGCCGATGATTGTGTGCCGAGGGCGGTGAAATATGCCGGGAGCATTGTCCATAGCAGCCGGAAGGGATTGCGGGAGTTGCGCGAGAAGATGGCAGCCACACAGTATTGCAGCACGAGGAGGGCAATGTGGAGCACGAAAATCACCAGGATGATCCTTGCGAAGGTTGCCAGAATGGGGGCCACCTGACCGGAGACGGTCATGGCAAGGAATATGCCGAAAATGTATAACGGGAGCAGAGGTATGATGACATTCTTTATGACCATCATGATGATGGACCGGAGGTCATATAGCCAGAGTCGCATGGTGTCACCCTGCAGGACCGAAGCACCGAGTCCGAGGATAAAGGCAAGGATGAGCGATGAAGTGACATCCATCAACGGAGGCATGGGGATGGTGATATAGGGTGTGAGGGATACTTCTGATGCACTTTCCACGGCATCAAGATTTCCCGGCGTGACAAGTGAGGGGAATATTGCGGAGCCGGTGGCATAGGAGAGCAACCCGGAGCATACGGTGAATACGTAGGCCAGGAGCGCGGTTGCCAGAAGCATCCTGCCCGCACCCTTGCCAATTTCGGCTATCGCTGGTGCAACCAGGGCAAGTATCAGCAGCGGTATTATAAATCCGAGAAACTGGCTGAACAGAGCGTTGAACGTGACAAAAATGCGTGTGAGCCAGTCCGGAAAGATGAATCCGGCACCGATTCCGGCAATGATGGCAATGAGAATGAGCGGGAGCAGTCCCGGCTTTTTTAATTTGATTTTCATGGGTCAGTCGTTGTGGATGTCCGTCCGGTTCAAATGCACATCCATCTGAGGGAATGGGAAGTGGATGTTATGTTTGGGAAGTTCGTCATAGAACTTTTCGTTGTATTCGTAGAACACGGCCCAGTAGTTTTTGGTCCTCACCCAGGCCCTTACCTTAATGACCACGGCGGAGTCGGCCAGTTCATTGACCACTACGGAATATCGGGCGTTGGTTTTCGGCACAAGACGCCGGAGTTTCTCCTCACGTCGGCTCTTCCATTTTTCCACCGCTTCCTGACGTTTCTTCCTGGATGAGAATATCCATCGGCGGATCCAGTTCAGTTTCTTGGGTTCTTCCGGCTCGGTCTCTTCCGGCTCAGTATTTTCCTCATTGTCATCCGTAGCCTCGGCGTCAGGCTCGACATGATCCTCGAGAAAACCTTTTACAATACGCGGATCTTGCTCGAACAGTTCCGCCACTGCATCACGGGCATCCTGCACTTTATCATCGTAAGAGATTGATATTTCCCAACTCACCCTGCGGAAACGCTCACGCGACCAGTTGTTGATGCTTGATGTGGACAGGGGTCCGTTAGGGATGATAATAGCCTTGTTGTCAGTGGTATTGATCAAAGTGTGGAAAATTTGTATTTCCTTGACGGTGCCGGCAAATCCCTGTGCCTCTATGTAGTCCCCCACCCTGTATGGTTTGAGGAACAGAATGAGCACACCGCCGGCGAAGTTCTGTAATGTCCCTGACAGAGCCATACCCACGGCCACACCTGCGGACGCGAACAGAGCGAGGAAAGAACTTGTCTCTATCCCTATGATTCCTATGCAAGTGACCAGAAGAACGAAATAGAGGACAATGCGGATGAACGAAAGGATGAAAGATGATAGTGAGCGGTCGACATTGCGCCGGAACAAAATCAGCGACACAAAGTTGTAAATACGGTCAATAATGAACTTGCCGATCGCAAAAACAACGATGGCTATTACAAGATTTATGCCGAACTGAACCGCACCGGCAGCAAGTTTCGAGAGGAGTTGCTCAATTGACAGGGCTTTGAACTGCTGGATCTCGGCTTCGGGTATGAGCGGTGAGGACTCTTCGATGAAATATTTCAGGAAGGGTGATGACATCAGGGTAAGGGTTGAAATCTGGCCACATCGGCATACCAGTCGAGTTGACGGTAGTTACGGGTGTCGCTGTCAGTTGTTGAGTTGAGAATGAAGGTTGTCAGCCCGCAGTGAGTATGCACTTCCACACCGCCAATGATGTATGGTGTAGCGGCCTCATACAGCACAGTCTTTGAAAAGATGTTGTTCCAGCGGGAAAGAAGAGTGTTGTCAGGGGTGACATTCTCCACAAATTGCGCCAGGTCAGAGTAATAATTCACTCCGGCGGTGAAAGTCTGCGGATTTAGACTGTGAGGAAATTCACCGGTCCGGTATACCTCGGCAGTAATATTTGACAATTCATCCATCATGCTGAGATCTACAACTGACATCGTGCACCATGACTGATTAGGCCTGGTGGAATTATCTTTGGCATACATCTCGTAAGTATTCCGGGCTGAGCCTATAAGGTCGAGATTCTGACCTGTCAGACATTCCATATTGACGGAGTAGTTCATCCCCGCCGCAGGGAGTTCGGCGGCTGAAGCCACAAAATAACGGGCACAGTCACGCAACTGGTAAGCCACTTCCACACAGCCCATATAGCAGCAGTCGGCATAAATGAAACTCAGATTCTGACCTTCAAGTGCCTGTGCGAGAGAGGTTATGTTCATGTAGCGTCCGCCGTCGTCACCAAAAGCCCGGAGTTTTGACCGGCTCTCAGTCACTCCATTCTGCAACCATCCTGTTGCGTGGCTCCATAGAACCAGGCCGTAATCCTTCGCCGGAGCCAGAAAACGGGTGTCGTCCATAACCTCTTTCATCCGGTCTATGGTCACGGATTGGCTACCCTCCGAATACTCTCTCAGCGTAACGAAGGTTCCATCCTCCATCAGTTCTTTCAAACGGGGTGCTTCTCCATAGGGATGATGATAAACCAGCCATCGTGAATTCCCCAGTTTACCGTCAACGGCACCCTTACGCATCTCTTCAAGATCCGCTTCGTCAAAATAATATCTGCCAAGTGAATTATTGGCAACCATGTAGACAAGAACCGTGCGGACAGTTCCCTCATCCACAGGTTCCGGATCATCATGCTTATCCGAACAAGAAAACAATAAAACGGATAAAAATATTGATACAGTGATAAATATACTCTTTTTCATAATCACAAAGTTACGAAAAAAACACCGATTTACACACAGCGGAAAGGGATTTTTAACAATGATTTGTAAAATTATCCACCTATTATTATTAAATTTGCAAAACAAACACCATCAGCAGCGGCATGAAGCCCGCAGACCTCTGTCACTGCCATAGAAAAATTTCCACCCATGAACGACGAACTGAAAAAAGCGATAGGCGATGACGCCGACGGACTGAAAAGTTACGAATATCTGGCCAACCATATTGATTCGGCTCACGAAGTTATCGATGACATTATCGAGAATATAAGCCGGGTTGACCTTACGGGTCAGTTTGTGGTGAGCACCGCGCGCTACCTCAACGCGATCGACCCCGAGAGATTCTCAACCGAGATAGACACTCTGATAAATCTTGCGATAGAAAAAGACCGTGAGCATCGTTATCTGGGCGATCTGCTGGCAAGCATCTGGGGCGAGGACTTTGCGTCACGGGCTGCCGAACTGCAGGCGACAGACAACAATTTCCGTCGCGTCTATAAACGTGTCTATCCGCAAGGATTCTGACTCATCCACTGCAATCCGGCAATATAAAAATCAATCTGAGATGCTGAAAAATATATTTATAATAGTACTGGCATGCATGATGTTCTCATGCGGCCGTAGTAACGCAAACAACAAAGATATGGCAACTGAAAAGAACACTCCTGAAACCACGGCGTCAGACGGCGATGCCATCGTGGATATAAAAACAACTGCAGGCGACATCAAAATCCGCCTTTTCGGTGACACACCACGCCACCGCGACAACTTCCTCAAACTTGTCAACGAGGGATTCTACAACGGAGTACTGTTCCACCGCGTCATCAAGGACTTTATGATTCAGACCGGTGACCCCAAGTCAAAAGATGCGGCACCCGGCGAAATGCTCGGCATGGGTGACCCGGGCTATACCATCGAGGCTGAGATAGCATATCCTCGTCATTATCATGTGCGCGGTGCACTTGCGGCCGCTCGTACCGGCGATGAAATGAACCCGGAACGCCGTTCGTCAGGCTCACAGTTCTACATTGTGACCGGACAAAATTTCAATGACTCAACCCTGACCCAGATGGAACGTTCCATGCAGCAGCAACAGAAGCAGACTATCTTCAACAAGAAGGCTTCAGAGAACCGTGACAAGGTGATGGAACTGCGACGCAACCGCGACCAGGCCGGTCTTATGGAACTCCAGGAGAAACTTATAGCCGAAACCGAAGCAGAGGCAAAGGCAAATCCGGTGACCATACCGGCTGATGTGCGCAAAGCCTACATTGAAAAAGGTGGCGCGCCCCACCTTGACGGGGCTTATACCGTTTTTGGAGAAGTGATAAGCGGCATGGAAACCGTGGAGAAAATCGAATCCGCCGAAACCGGACGCGCCGACCGTCCCACTGAGGATATCCGAATCATTTCCATGACTGTGGAAAAATGAAGATAGAGCGTCACACACTCCCGAACGGACTGCGTGTGGTCCACCACCATGATCCATCATCGGCCATGGTGGCGGTAAACGTGCTTTACAATGTGGGGGCCCGTGACGAGAATCCGGAGCATACCGGTCTGGCACATCTTTTTGAACATCTGATGTTCGGCGGTAGCGCCAATGTCAAGGATTTCGACGGGGAACTGCAGAGGGCCGGCGGGCAGAGCAACGCATGGACATCAAACGATTTCACTAATTTCTATGATATTCTTCCGGCACACAACATTGAAACGGCACTGTTTCTGGAAAGCGACCGCATGCTACGGCCACGCCTGGGCGACGAGGCTCTTGAAATCCAGCGGGGTGTGGTTCTGGAAGAGTTCAAGCAAACCTGCACCAACCGCCCGTACGGTAAGTTCATGCACCATCTGCGCAACCTCATTTACACGCGCCACCCTTACCGATGGCCTGTGATTGGAGCAACCCCGGAACATGTGCGAAATGTGAGCCGCGAGCAGGTTCAGGAATTCTTCAACCGGCACTATTCACCTCAGACGGCAATTCTGGGAGTGTCAGGGAACGTCACTGCCGACCGTTTTTTCTCGCTTGCGGAAAAGTGGTTCGGCGACATTCCGGCACACGAAACAGCGCCACGGAATCTTCCTCAGGAACCGGAGCAGACATCAGCACGTGAACTAACCGTACACGATGCCGTTCCCGCACCTATGTTATGCCTTGCCTACCCAATGGACCGCTATGGCACCGACAGATATATTGCCGCAGATTTGATCACCGATATTCTGGCGGCCGGGCGGTCATCACGCTTCTACCGGCGTCTCTTCCTCGCCACAGGACTGTTCGCGGAAGTCGACGCCTCCATCGCCGGTAGCGAGGATGCCGGATTCCTGATGATCAATGCCATCCTTAACCCCGGCGTGAATCCCGGCGATGCAGAAAAGGCTATCAGGCAAGAAATAGAAATTCTTGTTTCCGACGGCGTTACCGAGCATGAACTTGAACGCGCGAAAAATAAGTCTGAGAGCGAACGAACCTTTGCGTTGCTCCGTCAGGGACCGCGCGCAAGCGAAATCGCAATGGCGGAATATCATGGGGAAAGTATTTCTGACCTGGCGGAACGCTACCGCCGGATAACCGTTGACACAATAAACGAAACAGCCCGACAGATTTTCTCTCCCGAAAAATGTAACAAACTGTTATACACCTGATTCACATTCATGAAACGAACCCCGTTCATAATCCTTGCATCACTGACCGCTCTGATTGCCGCACTGCTGTCAGGGGGATGTTCCATGAAAAAAAACACGGCAGCCTCACGTAACTACTCCGCTTTCATAACCCGTTATAACATATATTATAACGGCGACAAGCACTACAAGGAAACCCTCGCAGAAATGGAAGACAAATACGAGGATGATTACACAAGGCTACTCTACACACACCCGGCCGAAGCGCGCAGCAACGAGAAGGCACCGCAACCTCAAGGTGATTTCACCCGCTCAATAGAGAAAGCGCAGAAAGCCATACAGTTACGCTCAATAAAAAAACGTCCGGCACGCAAACCGGGGAAGGCTCAGAGTGCCGAATACAAAGCGTGGCTGAAACGTGACGAATATAATCCGTTCCTCCACAACGCATGGATGATGATGGGGCGCAGCCAGTACATGAACGGAGACTTTCTCGGAGCGGCTTCCACATTCTTCTACGTGAGCAAGCATTTCACCTGGCTGCCACAGACAGTCACCGAAGCGAAACTCTGGCAGTCAAAGAGTTACTGCTCCATGGACTGGCTCTTCGAGAGTGAGACCATCATCAGCCGCATCAAGCCTGACGAACTGACGAACAACAGCCTGAAGGAACTGTATAACATCACATACGGCGACCTTTACGTGAAATCAGGAAAGTATGCCGAGGCTGTCCCGTATCTTCAGGAAGGGGCTCGACTGAGTTCCGGTGCGCAGAAAACGAGAATATTCTTTCTGCTGGGACAGGTTCTGGCCCGACTGGGAGAGAAAAGCCAGGCTTATGAGGCGTTCAAAAAAGCCGGTAGTTCCAACTCTGCATCATACCGCACCAAATTCAACGCCCGCATAAAACAGAGCGAGGTGTTTGAAGGAACCGATATAAAAAAAGAGGTTGACGCCCTGCGGCGCATGACCCGCTACGGACGCAACAAAGAATATCTCGACCAGATTTATTACGCCATAGGCAATCTCTATCTGTCGCGTAAAGACACAACAGAAGCAATACGCAACTATGAACTCGCCGTGGAGAAATCCACCCGCAGCGGAATTGACAAGGCTATGGCCCAACTTACCCTCGGAGGTCTCTATTTCACACGGCATCAGTATGAGAAAGCGCAACCCTGCTATGCCGAAGCCATTGCTCAGATTCCTGACGACTACCCCGACTACAAACTGCTCAAACGGCGCTCCGACGTGCTTGACGAACTTGCCATCTACTCACAGAACGTGACTCTTCAGGATTCTCTTCTCCGCCTTTCGGAATTACCGCTGCCGGAACAGGAGAAAATCATACGCAAAATAATCAAGGAACTGGAGGAAAAAGAAAAGAAAGAGGCAGAGGACGCCCGACGCGAGGAATATCTTGCCAATCAGGCTGCGGCAGGAACAGGCCTTCAGAACAATTCAGCCGCTACTCCCAACTCATTCGTCCTGAACTCCGACAATTCATGGTATTTCTACAATGCCGCCACACGCAATGCCGGCAAAACCGAATTCCAGCGCCGGTGGGGTAGCCGAAAACTGGAAGACAACTGGCGCCGGCGCAACAAATCATCTTTCGACATGTCGGAATTCAACTCCGAGGATGCCGATGAGGAAACATCAGAGGACACTTCTATCCCAAATGACACGCTCACACCGGAAGAGCGCAAGAAACAATCCGAACTGGAGGCAAATGAAAACGACCCGCACAAGGTTGAATACTATCTCAAACAGATACCCAAGACTGACCTTGAACGAGCCACTGCAAATGAAGTCATTCAGGAAGGACTTTACAATATGGGTGTGATCCTGAAAGACAAACTGGAGGATTTCCCGGCGGCGATAACGGAATTTGACCGTCTGCTGTCACGCTACCCCGACAATATCTATCGCCTGGACGTCTACTACAACCTGTATCTGATCTACATAAGGTCAGGAAATAACGCCATGGCCGAACGTTACCGTAACCTCATAGTCAACGATTTCCCCGAAAGTCTTTACGGTCAGGCCATGCGTGACCCGGACTATATTGACAATCTCCGGGTTATGGAACAACGTCAGGAACAGATGTACGAGCAGGCCTACGAGGATTATCTGGCCAACCGGAACTCCGAAGTCCACACGGCTTACCGGACCATGGCCGAACTTTACCCCACCAGTCCGCTTATGCCCAAATTCATGTACCTCGACGCTCTGGCCTATGTCACCGAGAACCGCCCGGATGAATTCCGTGAGCAACTCAAGAAAATGCTTGAGTTATATCCTGAAACGGACATCACTCCAATAGCCTCGAACTATCTGCGTGAACTGGCAAAGGGACGACAACTCCACAGCGGTGGCTCCAACACCCGCGGTATGTTGTGGGATATTCGTCTGGGTAACGACTCCACGGCCGTGAACACTGATGATCTCAACTTTGATCTCAATCCTGAAAGCGAGCAATACTACGTCCTGCTGTTCCCCACGGATCGTGTCAATGCCAACGACCTGCTTTTCCGCGTAGCCCGGCACAACTTCACCTCGTTCGCAATAAAGGATTTTGACCTTGAACAGATGAACTTCGGACGCCTCGGACTGCTTATCGTCAAAGGTTTTGACAATCTGAACCAACTGAACGCCTACAAAAAAGTGATGGCGGACAACGAAACATGGGAGATGCCCAAGGGCGTGCGGCCGGTAATCATCAGCCGCGACGATTTCGAGAAACTTCTCCGTGAGGGCCGTTCATTCGACGATTACTTCCGCTATGCCGAGGACAAACTATATGATGCTGTGGAAGATAGCGTTATAGATTTCGAGGATGAACCGGAACTGCCGGAAACACCTGCCGATACCGGGGCTGAACCGGAAACCAAGCAGGTGAGTGAGCCTGAAATCAAGCCAGCGGCTGTGCCTCAACCGGTCTCAACGCCTGAGCAGAAGGCGTCTGTAGCCAAACCTGCACGGTCTGTAAAACCCGACACTATCACCGCTCCCAAACCTGCGGTGCGTCCGGCACAGCCTCCCAAGACCATACCCTCTCCCAAACCCAAGACTCAGCCACAGACCATCCTTCCATATTACCCCCCGGGCTCCGAGGGTGATGATGATGACCTTTTATAACAACCGATTATGAACAACAAAACCATACTCTGGGCAGACGATGAGATTGACCTCCTGAAACCACACATTCTGTTTCTGAAACAGAAAGGTTATGATGTGGTTACAGCCAACAACGGTCATGACGCCATTGAAATAGCACGTGAAACACCCCCGGACCTCATAATTCTGGATGAAAATATGCCGGGACTGACAGGATTGGAGACATTGTCACGCATCAAGCAGATTCTTCCCGCAACTCCGGTTATAATGATCACCAAAAGCGAGGAGGAGAACATCATGGATCAGGCTGTTGGTAACAAAATCTCGGACTATCTCATAAAACCGGTCAACCCCAACCAGATTCTGATATCCATCAAGAAGCACCTACACTCGGCAAGTCTCGTGTCGGAAAAAGCCACACGTGACTACCGCGAGGAATTCAACCGCATTGCCGAGTCAATTTCTGACTGTGTGACCTTGCAGGACTGGATCGACCTCTACCGGCGCCTGGTGTTCTGGGAACTGGAACTCTCCGCCACTGACACAAACATGGACGAACTTCTGGAAATGCAGAAAACGGAAGCGGACAACGAGTTCTATAAATTCGTGAAGCGGAATTACGAGAACTGGATAACCGATCCCGACCGGGGATTCATAATGAGTCCGGATATTTTCAAGAAAAAGGTGTTCCCGTTGCTTGATGAGGATGAAAAAATATTCTTCATACTCATTGATAACTTCCGCCTTGACCAGTGGGCCGTCATCAAGCCCATGCTGAGCGAACTCTTCACCATCGACGAAGATCTTTACTGCACAATCCTTCCCACGGCTACACAATATGCCCGAAACTCCATCTTCTCAGGGCTGATGCCTGAAAGGATTGCATCCATGTTTCCAGACCTGTGGGTCGACGAGGATGCCGAAGAAGGGAAGAATATCAACGAATCTCCGCTGATAGCCACTCATTTCGAACGATACAGGCGCAAATGCAAATTCTCCTACAACAAAATCAACGATTCCGCCGCAGGTGAAAAACTTCTCCGCGAGTTCTCGAATCTGGAAGGAAACAACCTAAATGTCATTGTGCTGAACTTCATCGACATGCTCTCGCACGCCAGAACTGAGTCACGAATGATACGCGAACTGGCTCAGTCAAACGCAGCCTACCGCTCCATCACCGAATCATGGTTCCGACACTCCGCCGCATACGACCTGTTCAAGACCATCGCCGCCAAAGGCTACCGTATCATCCTCACCACGGATCACGGCACCATAAGGGTAACCAATCCAATAAAGGTGGTGGGCGACAAAAACACCAACACGGCGCTGCGATACAAAGTGGGGAAAAACCTCACCTACAACAACCGTCAGGTTTACGAAATCAAGGATCCCAAACGCTTCGGGCTTCCTTCACCCAACGTTTCATCAACCTACATTTTTGCCGGTAACCGTGACTTCTTCGCCTACCCGAACAACTACAACTACTACGTCCAGTATTACACTGACACTTTCCAGCACGGCGGCATCTCCATGGAGGAAATGCTCGTGCCTTTGGTGTCTATGAAAGCAAAATAAAACAATTTCAACCCCTGCCTGACAATGAAAAAAGATATTCAGATAAAATCCACCGCCGATTTGGCAGAAGCCGCCGGAGAGTTCGCTTCTCTGATGGGTGATTTCACCATCTTCGCCTTCTATGGCGAGATGGGTGCCGGAAAAACAACATTCATCAACGCCCTGTCTCACAAGTTGGGCGTGGAGGAAGATGTCACCAATTCTCCCTCCTTCTCCATCATCAACGAATATCGCTCGGACACTACCGCCGAACTTATCTATCACTTTGACCTCTATCGCCTTGAAGATATCGAGGAGGCCTTTGACATAGGTGTCGAGGATTATTTCGACTCCGGCGCCGTATGCCTGCTTGAGTGGCCGGAAAGGATAGCGGACATTCTCCCTGACGACACCGTAAAGGTCACCATCACTGTCAATGACGATCTCTCTCGTACGCTTACCGTGGAAACTCCCGACGAATGAACATAATCGAACTTGACGAGGTAACCTCTACCAACAGTTATATGGCTGACCATGCCGGCTCGCTCCCTGCAGATACGGTAGTGGTGGCTCATAGCCAGACCGCAGGCCGCGGTCAGCGAGGTAACTCATGGGAGGCCGAACCCGGAAAAAACCTTACCTTCTCGCTGCTGCTCCGTCCGACTTCAGTAACGGCGGTCGAGCAGTTTCTGATTTCACGAGCCGTATCCGTGGGGATAGCGCAAACCCTGCAACAGTTTACCCGTGGCTCCGAGGAGGTATGCATCAAATGGCCCAACGATATTTATGTGGGAGCCCAGAAAATAGCCGGCATACTGATCGAGAACTCTCTTATGGGAAACATGATAACACGTTCCATCGTGGGGATAGGACTGAACGTCAATCAGTTACAGTTCAGATCCGATGCTCCCAATCCTGTTTCAGTGATTCATCTGCGTGGACAGGAAACCCCGCTGCGTCCACTGTTGGAGCAGGTGGTGGAATCTATCTTGGGATGGGTGGCACGTCTTGATAATTCCGAAGGACGTGAGGCCGTGACCCGTGCTTACGATTCCATGCTGTGGCGGCGCGAGGGGCTACACCCCTACATCACAGCCGACGGTGAACCATTCCAGGCCGAACTGATTGAGATAGCCCCTGACGGAATCATGACACTTCGTGACACCGACGGAAAAGACCGCCGCTTTGCTTTCAAGGAGGTACACTTTGTGATATGAAAACAGTAAAAGCCTGGATTGAGGCTATGCGCCTGCGAACTCTGCCGGTATCTGTGGCCGGAGTGATAACGGCAGCCGGACTGGCTGCGCACTACGGACATTTTCGCCCCGTGCCGCTCATTCTATGCCTGCTCTTTGCCGTACTCGCACAGATCTCTTCAAATTTCGCCAATGAATATTACGACTTCAAGCAGGGCTTGGACAAGAAAGGACGCGAAGGATTTCGCCGTGGAGTCACCGAGGGTGACCTCTCTCCACGCGCCATGAAAATTGCTGTTTACTTGACTCTTGCCGTGGCTTGCTGCATAGGTCTGTCGCTGACCATTTTCGGCGGACTGTGGCTGATAGGTGTAGGAATAGCCATTGCCATAGGAGTGTTTGCCTACAGCACAGGCCCTTACCCACTGTCACAACATGGACTGGGCGAAGTGGCAGTGCTGATTTTCTTCGGACTTGTGCCGGTGAATTTCACATATTATCTATGCTCCGGAGGATGGAACCTGCAAGTGTTTCTGGTGTCGCTGGCGATGGGGCTGATAATAAGTAACGTCATGATAGTCAACAACTACCGCGATGCCGACGATGACCGGACCGTGGGGAAGCGCACCCTTGCCGTGACGTTCGGACGACGCTTCACCTCAACCCTTTATCTGCTCAACGTTCCGGTGGCCATCATCCTCTGCATCAGACTATGGGCAGAGCAACCGCTGTGGCTCATAGCCCCTTTCATCTACCTCCAACTCCACATCCTGCTATGGCGTAAGATAACCCGTTCGCATGGTGCCCAACTCAACCCCCTGTTGGGAAAAACCGCCATACTTATCTTAGCCTACAGCGTGACATTCGCCCTGGCCATCATCTGAACAGAAAAAAATTTACCGCCACAACAAAAAAAATTAGTGAATCTCATAAATATTCCGTAATTTTGTGTGAATTTTTTCAAATTCGCATCAAATATCAGTAACGGATAAACATTAAATACACATACCACCATCATGAAACAGTTGGCTCAACTTTTAGCGGAAAAACTTCTCAGCATCAAAGCCGTAAAACTTCAACCACTTAATCCTTTCACGTGGGCAAGCGGCTGGAACTCTCCAATCTACACTGATAACCGCAAAACCCTCTCCTACCCGGAGATTCGCAACATCATCAAGGTGGAACTCTCACGTCTGATCCTTGAGAATTTCAAGGATGTCGATGCTGTTGCCGGTGTTGCAACAGGTGCCATCGCTGCAGGCGCGCTGGTGGCCGACACTCTTTCTTTACCCTATGTTTACGTCCGCTCAACTCCAAAGGACCATGGTCTGGAAAATCTCATCGAAGGTAATCTCAAACCCGGTCAGAAAGTAATAGTGATAGAAGACCTCGTTTCAACAGGTATGAGTTCGCTTAAAGCCGTTGAAGCAATTCGCGCGGCCGGTTGTGAAGTTGTCGGCATGCTCGCAATCTTCACCTACGGTTTCCCGGTGGCTGCCGAACGCTTCAAACAGGCCGGTGTAAAACTTATCACGCTGACCAACTACAATGCAATGATCGAAACCGCCATCAAAACCGGAGATATCCGTCCGGAAGATGAGGAAACCCTCAAGGAATGGCGTGAAGATCCTGAAACATGGACTCCCAAAAAATAAGCGGGTACACAGTTTCAATACAGAAGATTTCCAATATAACTAATTCTTCCTAATCCAATGAGCAAATACTCAGGAAAACCTTCCGTGGTAAACCGTCCTAACACCGAACTATACTCCAAACTCAGCAATATCGATGCCATGCGCGAGCGCTTCGAACAGATACCGGAAGAAATCAAGGCAAAAGCAGGTCAACTCCGTTTCGAAGATGAGCGTCTGATAATTGTAACCCCTCAGGTAGGCGAAATATCTTTTATAATCAAAGAACGCAAAGAACCCGAACGGGTGGTTTACAGCGCTGAGAAATCACCTATACCCCTGGATCTGGTTGTTGATCTCAAGGAACATACACCCCAAACAACGGAGGTCACCACATCCATTGAAGTAGACCTTCCAATAATGCTCCGCCCGCTTGTTGGTCCGCAAATGCAAATGGCCGCTGACAAACTCGGGGAACTCATCTCGCAACTCAACGCCTGACTAATCGATTAATCCTGCTCAAATCCTTACGATGGCACGCAAAATTTGGGAAAAAGACACTGTCGTTGACGGTGACGTGGAATCATACACCGTTGGTCGTGACCGCGAGATGGATCTCTTTCTCGCACCTTACGACGTTCTCGGTTCAATGGCTCACATAACCATGCTGGAGTCAATCGAACTCCTTTCAGCCGATGAACTGGAAACATTGATAAATGCACTGCGTGGAATTTACGCGCAGACTCAGAACGGCACGTTCACCATTGAGGAAGGTGTGGAGGATGTTCATTCACAGGTTGAACTGATACTGACCCGCCAACTCGGCGACATGGGAAAGAAAATCCACTCCGGACGTTCACGCAACGACCAGGTACTCGTGGATCTTAAACTCTTTATCCGTGCGGAAATAGAAAATCTCGTAAAGAATATTTCCACGTTAATCGACACCCTTGTGGATCTGAGCGGGAAATATGCTTCAGTAATCATCCCCGGATACACACATCTGCAGGTGGCGATGCCGTCAAGCATAGGACTATGGCTCGGCGCCTACGCTGAATCACTGGTGGATGACCTCATGCTTCTTCAGGCTGCCTACCGTATAGCCAACCGTAACCCGCTGGGTTCTGCCGCCGGCTACGGATCATCTTTCCCCCTTGACCGACAGATGACCACTGACCTGCTTGGCTTCGAATCAATGAACTTCAATGTGGTTTACGCTCAGATGGGACGAGGCAAAACAGAGCGAATAGTGGCCCAGGCAATCTCATCGGTTGCTGCAACTATCGGCAAACTCGCTTTTGATGCCTGCATGTTCTCTTCTCAGAACTTCGGATTCATCAAACTGCCCGATGAATACACCACCGGTTCATCGATAATGCCACACAAAAAGAATCCCGACGTTTTTGAACTCACCAGGGCTAAATGTAACCGTCTGCAGGCGCTCCCAATGGAAATAACCCTCATCACAAATAATCTTCCCACCGGTTATTTCCGTGACCTTCAACTTGTAAAGGAAAACTTCCTCCCCGCATTCGGCGAAATCAACAGCATCCTCAGTATGGTAGACCGGATGCTAAAAGGAATGAAAGTCAACTCTCATGCCGCTGAAGATCCACGCTACGACATGATGTATTCTGTGGAAACCGTTAACCGCATGGTTCAGGAAGGTGTTCCGTTCCGTGATGCATACATTGCCGTGGGACGAGCCATAGAACATGGTGAATTCACCCCGGAAAAGGATCTGCATCACACCCATGCCGGCTCGATAGGAAACCTTTGCAACGACAGGATCCTCGAACTCAGGAACCGTGTGATCAGAGAGTTCCGGTTCGATGACTACCACAAAGCCATAGACTCTCTCATCAAGGGTTAACCAATGACCATACACAAAATACTCCCTGCAATACTTCTGCTCTGCACTGCCATAATCGGCGGATGCCGGTCAGTCGATGATGACCGTATCCCTCCTGCACCCGTCAGGATAGCATTCCCCACCGTTGCGGAGTGGCAGATTTACGGTACACCGGGCGCCACAGACCACCGCCGCTTCATAAAGAGCGAGAAGATACCCTCGAACTTCCCATGGACAGCACTCACTGAAACCGGCTTCGGAGGGGTGCTTCTTTGCAGTGACATCCATGGCGCACCCGTAGCCTACGACCTGGCCTGTCCGGTGGAAATACGTGCTGACGTCCGCATAATTGTGGATCAGGAGGCCCTCAACGCCTACTGTCCCAGGTGCCACTCTGTGTACGACATTTTCACTAACTACGGACAGCCCCTGTCAGGACCCGCCGCCGAGGATGGGTATGGACTCCAGAAATATTACGTAGGGGCAGGTGCCGCGGGAGAATATATGGTTGTCACACGCAGATAAAAAATCTGACCATGAAAAAACTCGGACTTATTGGAGGCATGGGACCACAATCAACCATCCCTTACTATCACGGAATAGTTTACGGTGTGCAGAAGCGCACCGCTCCCGATTTCTTTCCCAACCTCACAATTGAAAGCGTCAACGTTTTCCATATCCTTGACCTGTGTGCGAGGGAGGATTACGATGCAATAGCCCGATATCTGCTGGAAGCAATCCGTAACCTTTACAAGGCCGGAGCAGAATTCGCCGCTCTGTCAGCCAACACTTCCCACATAGTTTTTGACCGCCTTGCCGAAGAGTCACCAATTCCGCTTCTTAGTATAATCGATGCCACACGCGACGAAGCACTCCGCCGTGGTTACAGCAAAGCCGGTCTGTTAGGCACACGTTTCACCATGACCAAACGTTTCTACCGTGACCCCTTTGAACGTGCCGGCATTGAAATAGCGGTTCCCGAGGGTGAGGACTTCGATTTCGTAGACAGAAAGATTACCGAAGAACTTGAATACGGAATCATAAAACCCGAAACTCTAAGCCGGTTCCAACAGATTATCAGCAGAATGAAACAGACCCGGGGAATTGAAACAATCATACTCGGCTGCACTGAACTGCCACTGTTGCTCAATGACCGGAACTCACCTCTACCCTGCCTTGACACCGTAGAGATTCACATTGACGCCATAGTCAACAAAATCCTGTCATAATACACCATACGACCGATTTTCATACTGCGGAATGGCTATCCATTACCCCCTATATGAATAAACGCCGATAAAGAAGAGGTGTCAATGAGGACTACAAGATATGCTCCCCGTTAATCTACGTTTATTTTACTCAGTGACCGGATGAAATCATTTACCCTGACAGTGTCAGCAATGGCTTCCTGAGCGGTCATCGGGAGTGATACAACCGTTGTCACACGGGCGTCGGGAATGATATGAGCCATGATCTCGGCACGTGTGGGTGCAGAGGGGAGTTTACTGTATTCTTCGTAGGTCCAGTCAAGGAACGCGCTGTTCACACCAACACCCCCACGGCGGTCAAGCAACCATCCGTCAGCCATAACGGCGGGTGCGGAGCCGGCATTAACATCCGTAGGCGCCGGATAACTGAGCAGTTCCTTTCGGGATGGATCAAGGTTTACGGAAACCTTGTTGTCATAGTTGCCGTTAGTGCGGTATATGACCCCACGAGGAATCATGCTCACCGGACCCTGGTCACGTACATAACGGTCATTCTTGACCACCAGCGGCGCCCCGCTATATACATCTTTGCTTTCTTCATTCGTTGCCGTTACAGAACGACAACCTGCCGACAGCAGCATCACTGCCGGCAGGATTGTTATAAATTTCATGACTGAATTATCAATTATCGGATAATGATATGCTCAGAGGTAGTTGAGCCGTCAGCCGCACGTTTCACCATGATGTAGTGACCGGGGACGGGCTTGGCAGTAACACGTTGACCGCTGAGGTTGAAAATCTCCACGGCTACAGGTTCTGTCTGAGCCTCCGGACCTTCCACTGAACTCTGCGGGTTGATCAGTTCAACAAGGTTCTGATAAGAGAATCTTTCAGAGCCATGGAAGAACATAACCAAATATGTCTGACCCACATTGCCGGAAGCAAATTCATTGTGGTATTCGGCTGTTCCGGATTCTCCCGACTCAATATACATCTGCTGAGAAGCGAATTCATCCACGTATGACCATGTACTTGTTCCTGCCACATTAGCAAAGAGTACAAGGTCGAGTGTGCCGTAGTAGGCTCCGGAAGTACATGTGAGTGAAGTCTTGACGCCCAGATCGTTTTTGGCAATTTTGTTCGTACCTGCATTATAAGTTACACCACCCAATGACATGCTCACATTTTGTGGCGCAGCCTCAATGGTCATAGAAACAGTTTCTGACACAGGAGTATAGCCGTTTGACCCCGCAACGGCAAACACGAACTTATGGTCACCCTCCGGAATTTTTGACGACAATGTGCCGGTGTAAACTATTTCCTGAGTGGCTCCTCCGTCAATGTCGAGCATAAGTCCGGACATAAGGTAGTTGCCGCCTGAAGTCATCAGTATTCCATAAACCTCGCCATAGTATTCAATATCACCGGGATTGTGCACGGTTGCCTTAATTTCATAACTCATTCCCGCATAGAACTTGGGATTTACAAATGAGATATTGTCAATGACAGGATTGGCGGCATTGGGAGAGGTGAACGATGCTGTGGAGCCATCCACCTTCATGGTCACAGAAGGAACACAACCTACTTTGGTTTGGACATCATACCATTTATCACCTGAGAGGAATGCCGGTTCAACAGTGTAGGTTCCTTCGCCGAGATCTGCGGGGAGTGTGACACCGAAACTGATCGGACTTTGATAAGAGTAGCCGGGCTGAAGTTCCAGCGAATTGGTATATATCCATTTCTGATACCTCACATCACCCTGTGGTCCGGTGATTTTTATACCGGGTGTAAACTCGATCGTACTGTAGCACTGGTTGATGAACTGAGCGGAAACAGTAATTGCAGAACCGAGCGAAGCGGCGGCCTCTGACACTGAAAAACTTGACAGGTTACCGAGTTCAATAGCCATCTCGCTTTGTCCGGCGAAAGGCTTGATACCTACAATAATATCCTGATCGAAGTTGAATCCGGCACCGTTGCCTGCGCCACCGATACCTTGTGAGCCCGGATTAAGTGATGTCAGTTTGAAGTAACCGTCAGACATGCCACCCCAACCCCAGTTGAAGTGGAAATAACCGTCGGAGGAATATCCGTCACAGACGAACTCATGACCACCGGCATCACTCTGTCCGCCGTAAAGAACCGGACAACCTTCGGCAAGCGATTTGTAGACCTCGGCTTCCCAGTCAGACAGCGTGAAGTAGTCGCGTGACAAGTAGCGGAGCGAACCGTCGTAGTTGAAATAATTGAACAGAGCGCTTCCGCAATACATTGAAACTGCGCCTGATTCGTTTTTGCCATAGTTCATGTTAACGCTCACACCGCAACTGTACATCAGTGTTGCCACCGCGTTGTTCTGAGCCTCGGTAGCGGATGAGTCATACTGGTCGAGCATGTTTGCCCAATCATAAGTGATGCTGCTGTAATCAAGCGAGAGTGTTGTGGTTTTGTTCCATGTATAGGAATGTGAGCCGGTGCCTTTGGGTGGCCAGTTATGGTATTTCATCACCTGGGCCATGGCGGTTGCCACACAACCGGTCACACTGCGGGAGCCACCGTCAAGCGGGCAGAGATTATTGTAGGGTGTGCTCTGATTCCATCGGGTTGACACCATAGGTTCTATGGGCATGAGTTCAGGCTGATCGTTTTTGACTGAAAGAGTGATGACTGCACCGTTTCTGAGGGCATCAATCTCAGCGGCATAGTATTTGAGCCAGTATTTCAGACCGTCAGGGAGGTTTTCTGCATCAATCCGCCCACGGTCAGCGTAGCCGAGCAGAGGGGTTGCCTCATCATCGGCTGAAACAACCAGATAGCCGAGGTCCTGTCCGCGGTCAAACAAATATGCGGCCGGCTGCGCGTCAACCATCTGGGTATAGACAAGCATGGGTTGCTGTTCCTGATGCAGGCCCATGGTCTGCACTTCAGGCGCACCGACAGCGCGACGTAGCGCTGCTTCAGGGTTAATTACCGCCGCATGGCCACAAATGGCGGCGGCAAGAAATCCGAGGAGTAGTTGTTTTCTCATATAATGTTGTTTATTGATTATGATATTCGTGATAAAACTAAGCGTGAATCGGGTGGTACTGGTCCGTAACTCCATTCGGTAAATAACGAAGAGGGTGCGTCAAAACCATTATTTTGACACACCTCTCTTCAATTTATTCTATCAGATTGCTGATATTTCAGGCTATCAGATAACACCCTGTTCCATCATGGCGGTGGCAACCTTCATGAAGCCGGCGATGTTAGCGCCCTTCATATAGTTGAGGTATCCGTCAGGTTCCACTCCGTATTTAACACACTGTTCGTGGATATCCTTCATGATCTGATGGAGTTTTGCATCAACTTCCTCTGCGGTCCACTGGAGGTGTTCGGCGTTCTGAGTCATTTCCAGACCTGAAGTAGCCACACCGCCGGCGTTTACTGCCTTACCGGGAGCGTAGATGATGCGGGCATTGATGAAGGTGTCGATTGCTTCGGGAGTACAGCCCATGTTTGATACTTCAGCCACGAGTTTAACTCCGTTTTCAACGAGTTTACGTGCATCGTCACCATTGACTTCGTTCTGAGTTGCGCAGGGGAGTGCGATATCAACTTTCTGTTCCCAGGGTTTTTTGCCGGGGAAGAAGGTAGAACCGGGGAATTTTTCAGCATAAGGAGCAACGATGTCATTACCTGAAGCGCGGAGTTCGAGCATATATTCAACTTTTTCACCGCTGATGCCTTCGGGATCGTAGATGTAACCGTCAGGACCTGAGATGGTAACGACTTTCGCACCGAGTTCGTTGGCTTTCTTGGCAGCACCCCATGCAACGTTACCGAAGCCTGAGATTGCAACTGTTTTGCCGGCGATGTTTTCATTGATACGTGCAAGAACGTTTTCAACGAAGTAAAGTGCGCCGTAGCCTGTTGCTTCGGGACGGATACGTGAGCCACCGAAGTCAAGACCTTTACCGGTGAAAGTACCGGTACATTCGTTCATGAGTTTTTTGTACATACCGTACATATAGCCTACTTCGCGGCCACCTACGCCTATGTCACCTGCGGGAACATCGCGGTCCGGACCAAGATATTTCCAGAGGCAGAGGATGAACGCCTGGCAGAAACGCATTATTTCGCGGTCAGACTTGCCACGGGGTGAGAAGTCGGAACCACCTTTACCGCCACCCATGGGGAGAGTGGTGAGAGCGTTTTTGAAAGTCTGCTCGAAGCCGAGGAATTTCAGGATGGAAAGATTTACTGAAGCATGGAAACGGATACCGCCTTTGTACGGGCCGATAGCGTTGTTGAACTGAACGCGGTAACCGATATTATTCTGGATTTCACCTTTGTCATCGATCCAGGTCACGCGGAAAGTGAAGATACGGTCCGGTTCAACCATCCGTTCGATGATTTTGTTCTTTTCAAATTCAGGATGCTGATTGTAGATGTCAGATACTGAAAGGAGAACCTCCTTGACTGCCTGGAGGTATTCTTTTTCACCTGGGTGCTTAGCCTCCAGGGTGCTCATGATATTATTAATATCCATTGCTGTAGATGTTAGAAATAAGATTGTGTTATGGTTCGGCAAATTTAATAACAATCTTTTAATTGATATAATTTTTTGCCATATTTTTTCGTAATTTTTCCCTGTTATGTTCTATAACATCCTTTTTTATCCCCTATAATAAGGATTATAGGTTGCATTTGTCCATTTTTTCATATTCTGATGTTGTATAACATGTGTCAGGATTTTGCTTATATGATCCTGAATGAGTATTTTTGTGAATCACATTAGAGTTTTGTTCGGCACAAAAATTCACTATCATAAAATCTATTCATCATGAACCGATTGCTCCGTTTACTTGCTTTGACGCTTACACTGAGCGTCTGCGCCGCTTCCTACGCCGCAGAAACTGATGAGCAGCCACACTTCGGTGTACGCCTGCAGTATGACATGAACAAGTCCACCACCCTGTCAGACCTGGTCAGTTGGGGTCCCGGAGTATCTGTCGGAGCCATCTACTATGCACCGTTCAAAAAAATCGGCTACTTCAATGCCGGTTTGCTGCTTAGTTACGACACATTTAAATATAAAGGCACCGCTGAATATAATTCCACACCAATAACAGTCGACGGCTATCTCTACACCTCGGGACTCAAACTCCCCATTCAGGTAGGTGTGAATTTCATCCACAAGAAAAATCTCAAGGTGAGCCTTTACACCGGTCCTCAACTCTATTTCAACTTCGGCTTCCGCGCACATTTCGACCGTACCCTGAGCGAAACCGAACATATCGACACGGGATATAAGAACAGCGGAATGGAAGTTGCGTGGACTTTCGGAGCCGCCGCTGACATACACTGCCACTGGCACGTTCATTTTGACACTAACTTCGGACTGTCAAACATTGGTATGATTGACGACCTCAACCCCCACGAACTGATACACCTCAAGCGCACCGAACTCTCCGTGGGTGTGGGTTATAACTTTTAGACCACGGTTCCCCAATATTTGTTAATACTGAGGCGGCCAATGGTAACTCATGCCACGGATAAGAAGAATAATGATATGTAAAGATTTATATCTCAATTTATCCTAACATGTTATAAATGATTAAGACCCAGTTCCCCAATATTTGTTAATGCTGAGGAACCGGGTCTAAATAGATAATCCATACAGGAAACCATTTCAAGAGGCTGTGTCAAAATTCACAAAAGGTTTGCACAAAAAAATCACAATTTATCAGCAACTTATTGGAATATTTTACTAATTTTGCCGGCAAATTGATTTCAACTGATAAATTTCAAATAAACGCAATTTCTCAATGGTAAATTTCAAGTATTCCCTTCTGGCTGCCGCTGTGGTGGCCGGTTTGTCAGCAACGGCAGTCAATGCCGACAGACTGACCGAGTGCTCCAACTCATCACAAAAGATTGTTTCTACGCTCCGTGCCGATCTCCTTTCCGCAAACAAAAGTGAGAAGATTACGCCAAAACGTAAAGCCCTCAAGAAATTCAAATCAAAGCCATCCCGACGTCACGCACCATCCGTATTCACAAAAGATGTTACCGAAGAGGCCATCTATGACTGCTCGTTCGCTTTCCTCACAGAAGGGTCGGAAACCGAACCGGCGGCAATCGAACTCGACGACTGGGACAATATCCCCGAAGAGATAATCGGTGAAGAAAATTACGGTTTCGGCGGACAAGGAATCATGCAGGCCGGTGGTTCAGTCTATGTTCCTTTTGAATACATTGAAGATCCCGATGATGATTTTGCCTGGGAAATGGAAGGAATGTTGTGGACTCCCGACGTATATGAGCCTATGACCGCAGTAATCGAACTTGATGCCAAAATTGTCAACAGTGATGAATATCCCACTGAAGAACTGTGGATTTACGCATCGGACTACTCGGATCTGCTTGACAATAACTACAAGGAAATAGGTGCCGACTGGACCCACGTGACCATTACTCTTGACTGCACCTCATTTGTTCCGGAAAGCGAGGACGATTCTTACTACTTCACCATCTTTGCCGACAATGGGGCTGACATCGTAATCAAAAACGTTGTCATCAAGGGAGAGAAAGCACCGGTTTCAATACCTGTGGCACAGGACTATACCGACTACACAGGCACATCGTTCACCGCAAACTGGAGTGCCGTGGAGAACGCAACAGGTTATTATCTCACGGTCTACAACTTCGACATCGACACCAAGAAAGTGACCACTACCTTCCTTGACAAGCAGTTCACCGCAGAAACATCATACACCGTAACAGGTCTCACCCCCGGAAACTTCTACGCTTATAACGTATGCGCCACTGACGGTTCATACACATCTGCGGCCTCAAACACAATTCTGGTGTGCGAACTCGCTTCACCCACCAATGTGACTATCACTCCTTCTGACGACAACAAGTCTCTGAACTTCTCATGGGAACCTTCAGCCGGAGCCAATTACTATGTTCTGACTGCCGCCTCAACCCAAAATGTCACCTCCGGACAAACCGTGACACTTGTCAATGCTGACTTCTCTTCAATCACAAGCAACGGCACCGTGGCAAATCCGGAAGAATCAGACTACTGGTATGAATCAGTCGATGAACTACCCGGATGGAGATTCAACCTCGGCTGCATGGCTGAGGGTGCGTTCGGATTCATGGACAATGCGTATTACACTGCCATGACCGGATTGACTGCATCTCTCGGATCAATGGACTACGATCTCTCCAACATAAAGGACGGCAAAGTTAACGTAAGCATCGAGGCTGCCTCTCCGGGTAACGGCATGCTTGCCGGACTTCTTGCGTTCAACCCCGACGAAGAGAAATATGATGTGGGCTCCGCCTACGGTACACCCGGCGTTGTTCCCGAAGATTACGAAACCTACAACTTCAGCCTTACCGGCGCAACTGACAAAACCCAGTTCCTTTTCGTAACCAACAGCGTTGACGGAAGCGACGGCGCACTTCTGATTCGCACGCTGAAAATCACCGCAGAAGCAGCAGCCGACGGTAAGGTGGGAATCCCTGTTGGTACCGTAGAGACCGCTGACACTCAAGGAGTTCTGACAAAAGAGATTGAGAAAGGTGTCACATACACCGCTTCTGTCGTTCCCTACTTCGTTGATGACGAAGGTTACATCCTGGCCGCAGGTCAGCCCTCTGAAACCGCCACATACACGGCTGATGAGAACGGTGTGGAATCTGTCGCTGCCGATGCTGATGAAACTTCCGCACACTACTTCAACCTTCAGGGTCAACCAGTTGAGAACCCCGCCAAAGGCTCAGTGGTAATCAAAGTCACGAATAAGGGTGCATCCAAAATCATCTTCTGATAACATCATACACACGGACATTATTATTTGAAAAGGTGTATCGGTTCTCCGGTACACTTTTTTTATGTTCCTCATTCTAAAACACTTGACTCAGCCAATCTGTTGTTTCGCCACATCCCTACGGGGTTGCCCCCTTAATAATGAAATTTTTTTTGAACCGGAATTTTGCAAAATATAGAATAATTTGATTACCTTTGCAGCGATAACTTAAGTACGTTGGTTTCCGTTAACCGGAATCAAAAGGGAATCGAGTGAAAATCTCGGACAGACCCGCTGCTGTGAGTTTCAATTTCCACCATCAATAATGTCACTGACCGAGCGAGAGAGCGGAGGTCGGGAAGGCGATGGCGGAGGAAACGAGTCAGAAGACCTGCCAACATAATTTCGCGCTTAACGCACTCGTGGTAATAGTGCGGCGAATCAAAACTTTGTGGATGATACGTCATGCCTACAGGCATGGGTGGCTGCAGGCTGCCTTGCTGCTGACTCTGTTTCTGAGCGCCTTCCTGTCCGGACACGCTGCCGGCGAGATTGACTCCATTGTTCGCCTCGATGTTGTGGAGGTGACCGCCACACGTCGTCCCCTGGCCACGGTACAGAATCTGAAAGGTGCGGAACTGCGGGCTCTTTCATCCACATCCATAGCCGACGCTCTCAAATACTTCGCCGGCGTACAAATCAAGGATTACGGAGGTCTTGGCGGACTGAAAACAATTAATGTCCGCTCGTTAGGCTCACAACATGTGGGAGTCTACATTGACGGTATCAGAATCACAAATGCCCAGAACGGCACCGTAGATTTAGGGAAATACTCACTCTCCACCCTTGAATCCGTAGAATTATACAACGCCAACAAACTTGAACATTGCCAGTCTCCCTCGGAGTATGCTTCGGGAGCGACAGTCTATCTGCGTACACGTCGCCCGCTGACCGACTCCCTGTCGGTACTGGCATCAGCCGGATCGTTCCACACCTGGCGGGGACGTGCCACGGCCGAAATCAAGCGTGGTCGCTGGAGCGGCTTCGCCGATGTTGAGTACCTTAACTCAAAAGGTGACTACCCGTTCCGCTACAAATCGGAGTATGAGGACACCGTAGGTCGCCGACGTAACTCCGATATTGAATTTATTCGCGCCGAAGCAGCCCTTTTCAACGGTGGCTTCGCATCACACCTTTACTTTTACAAATCTGACCGCGGTTGCCCCGGAGGAATTGTCAGGCGACTCTCTGATAAATACACAAACATAGGACGTGAATGGGATACCGACCTATTTGCCCAGGGGTCATTTACCCATTCGTTCAACTCACGCCACCGGGTGAAATTCAACCTGAAGTACACCCATGAATATCTGCGTTATAACACCGATTATCCTGAAAACCAGAACACTGCGAGGGTCGACAATCATTATTGGCAGAACGATGCCTACGCTTCCGCAGCATACTCATGGAACGCCACGGAATGGCTGTCAGTCAATACCGGCTATGATTTCCGTGCTTCATGGCTTGATGCTGACCTCAAGAAATTCTCGCCCGTCCGACGTCAAGATCAGAAGGCGGTCCTTGCGGTTCAGGCACACCGCTACGGGTTCAGGCTTGCCGCCTCGGCCCTGTTCCAGCACTACAAGGATTACACCCGCCTGGAAGTAGGTGCCGCTGACCCGCTGACCCGCACAACGCCCTCCGTGACACTGGGCTACGCCTACAAGGGATTATCCGTTCGCGCATGGTACAAATGTATATTCCGCGTCCCCACACTGAACGACCTTTACTATACACAGGCGGGAAACCGTAATCTTAAGCCGGAATATACCCGCCAGTGGAACATTGGAGGTGATTACACCGTTTCACCATCCAACTGGGTTCTGTCAGCCCAGGCCGATATCTACCTCAACCACATCGACAACCGGATTGTGTGTCTCCCCCTGAAAGGAACTTATACATGGTCAATGATGAACTATGGAAAGACATTCTGCCGGGGACTGAATTCAACCCTGTCAGCAAACGTAACCACCGCTCCATGGAGATTCACCTTGCTCACCTCACTGACATGGCAACGCGACCTCAACCGCACCGATCCCGAGGACACCGACACCTACAACAAGCCTATCTGCTATGCCCCGACGTTTTCATGTGGCGTCACCGGCATAGCGGAATGGCGGATGCTGACTCTTACTGTTTCAAATCTCTACGTGGCATCACGAATGTGGTCATACGCCGACCCCGAGGATATCCTAAAGCCATACAACAACGTAGACATGAAACTGACCGCCCAGATTCCTCACTGGACTGTGTCAGGCGAAGTCAACGATCTTTTCGATGTGCAGTATGAGCATATCCCCCGCTATCCCATGCCCGGCAGAAATTTCCGCATTTCAATCACATACATATTCTGAACTTTATGAAATTATTCTTTCTTTTCTTCAGCCTATGCTTCACCCGAATGATACTCTCCGGGCAGGAGCGCATCATTCTTCTCAACGAGGGCAACTGGCAGGCTGACAACGGCAAAGTGACTTACTTCGAGAATAACGCCGTTGTCAGCAACCAGTGGTTCCGCGACGTTAACAAGCACAAACTGGGCGATACTCCCAACGATATCATCCAGGTAACGGACAACCTTATCGCCATCTCCGTCAACTGGTCGAACATCATCCAGTTCATAACCCCGCAGGGTAAGGAGGTTGCCGCAACGGAGGATGTGCCCAACAACCGCAAACTCGCAACTGACGGCCGATATGTCTATGTGTCATCCTACGGTCACGAGTGCGCCACCGTATCAGGCTTCAAATACTTCACCAAAGGATTTGTCGCCAAGATCGACATCTCAGACTTCAAGGTGGTGGATGCCGTGGAAGTGGGTTACGAGCCTGAGGGAATAGCATATTATAACGGATACCTGTTTGTGGCCAACACCGGAGGATATGCCTTTCAGGAAGACCATGAGTATGAAACCACGGTGACCGTGCTTGAGGCCTCCACACTACGTACTGTCCGCACCGTCAATACCGGACAGATCAACCTTTACGGAAAAATGTCGCAGTCAGGAAAATATCTGTGCATAAACTCTCCGGGTGACTACTATGATGTGCAGGCCGCTACAATAATCATGGACTGCGAAGCGGTTATGCGTGGCGCTTCTGACAAGGATTGTTTCACCAAACTCGAGTACGCCGCCACCTATAGTTGTACAACCGCTGACGGCTCGTTCTATGCCATAGGGTCAAGATATTCCTACTACACCGGCGAATACACCTTCAACTACATCACCATCGACCCGGAAGCGGTTATGGAATCGGAAGGAGCGGAAGGAGTCTCTGACAAGATGCCGGGCACGGTGATGGCTGATATCAAAAAGATGATGATGCCCTACGGCATCTATGTCAATCCATATACAGGATATATCTATGCCACCGATGCAGGCTCGTTCGCCGCTGCCGGCGCGCTCTATCAGTGGTCGCCGCAAGGAACGCTTCTCGGAACCCACAAAGTGTACATCAACCCCGCCCATTTCCTTGCACTACCTCCTGACGGGATGAAGTTTGAAGGAGTTGAAGCGATCCGGGATGATGAACCCGCAGACCATAGCATTTACAATCTTCAGGGAATGAAAGTCACAAATCCTATTCCCGGACAACTTTACATACGTAACGGAAAAAAATTTATTCACCAAATATAATTAACAATGAGAACCAAATCATTATTACTTTCTTTCCTCGCTTTGGCCGGAGCATGCTCTACAATGAGCGGAGCATCGGTCAAGGTGACGATGAACAATGTTTCCAAGACGATGAGCCTGGTTTCAACCACCACGAATCAACCTGTTGAGACAGGCGCTCCTTCCGGAACGGACTATACACTTGACCTTCCGGCTGACACCTATCGTCTTACCGCCTACGCCTCTGACGGCACAACCGTTAACGGCACCATCGACATCAATGTGACCGATGAGCCTGACCAGGTATTCAAGGTGATAACCTGCACCGTCTATGCGACTAACAAGAATGAGGACGGAAGCGTGTGGACTGCCGAAGCCGGCGACTACACTCTCGACGTAAAAGTCAATTCGCGCGAAGGAGTGAATTTCCCTGTTACCGTTGGAAAAAGCACTACCGCAGGACGCAACACTTTCCTCGCCCTCAACGGCAACAGTTACTATGTCAACTTCACCCCTTCAGAGGCTCATCGCGCCGAAGGTTACACCAACCTTTATCGCTCAGGCACACTCACGGCCAACGTCAACATCTCCGGTATTATACCGCAAGGTGCCGACTACACTGTCACCGTTCCTTCCGATGCCTATTTTGAACTGAACATGAAGTTCTCCCACTTCGTTAATTTCACTCCGATAGTACCGGTAAGCGTCACTACCGAAGGGTCAGCGACCAAATACACCTATTACCTTGCCAACGGTCAGGTCTATAACTACCGTACATCAATGGACGGGAAGATGACTCAGGGTGGATATTTCGCAATGAACACTGATGAGACCAAACGCCCCAACCTGAATTTCACCGAGGCTGACTATGACGGCGACCCGAAACTTATCAACCCCACTCCCCAATCAAACGACGGGTATGAAACCGGCAACATCTTCATGAACATCAATGCCGAGGGTCATCTACGTCTCAATCAGGGTGATAAGTTTAACACCCACGCCATGCGCTCTTGGGAGTTGACCGATAACTCGACTAACAATTACTTCATTGAACCTGATTTTCACTACACCGTCATCGGTCTTGACGGCAAACCTTCCGACAACGTGATCAAGATCACAGAAAAGAAAGGGTCAGCATGGGCCGAAATGGAAGCGACAGGCACCGGTGAGGCTATCGTGCTGGTCACTTACGATGGTATCCGCCTCAACTACTATAACGGAGCGGAGAAACGTGCCTATCTCGGAGGTGAACAGTGGGGTGCTATATGGCCGGAAAACACTGCCGCCTTCGTAGTAAGCGTGGGCAACGGTGAATCAGCAGTGAAGCCCAACATGTTCATCAACGAGGAATACAACAAAGAAACACTCAAAACAGCCGGTAAATTTGTCGATGCCGAATGTGACGTGTTCTACTATCTCGACACCGAGGAGGGATTCCCCTACACTTTCACGCCTGAAAATGCGGCCGAAGTGACCATCGCATACCCCACTATCGGCGAACAGATGGCAACTTACAGCGGATTCTCCGCCGATGGTGTAACCAAGAACGAAGACGGCTCATACACCGTATTGCTCAAACATGGACGACAGATTGTCAAACTCACCGATGCCGCAGGAAAATCGGCCTATCAGGTTATGACAGCCAAAATGTGTCACCGTGAAATCATCAATGCCACACGTGAAGGGAGCAACATCTTCCAGCCCGGTGACAACGTGAAAATCCAATATAGCGGATTATATCACCCTGCCAACAAAATGGCCGGGATATACAACATGTCGGCTTACGTCACCTACAACGGTGTGCCTAACGGCAGTTCTCTCATTTTAGGTGCAGGACAATACACCTTCGGTTCGGCTCCCTCGGCCCAGGCTGTAACAGTCACCATCCCCGAGGATCTTGACGTGGCAGCCAACCCCTCGATCGTTATGAATGAGGGTGTTATCCAGGTCAACGGTTACGGTGACCCCATCGGCAATCACCGTTATATCGACCCGGTGGCCGGACGTTCGCCCAACTTCACAGCCGTGGCTCACAAAACATATTTCGGCGCAATACCCGATGTGGTAATCAATCTGACTCAGGTGAAATACTTCGATATCGACATCAAGTGCAACACCACCCCCACCGACATGGAGGTTCTCTTTAACGGCAAACCTCTTGCGGCAAATGAGGACGGCTCTTATTCAGGAACTTACGGCTCTTACTCCATCACTGCAGGCAAAGCCGGTTACCGCTGCTTCCGCCACACCTTCACAATCAATGATGACGCCGAGGGTGTGCAGACCTTCAACGTCGACCTCACCGAGGCTCCCTTTGCATGGGACGGTGAAACTATGGAGCAGCCTGAAACCGACAACGATACCTATCTGATTGCAACTCCCTCCAACCTCGCATGGTTAGCCAACGAAGTGAACACCAAGGGTGGTGTATTCAACGCTATGATCGTTGACGACATTGACCTTGGCGACTACGCATGGGCTCCCATCGGAACTTCATCCAAGCCCTTTACCGGCTCTATCATCGGCTGTGGTCACACTGTTTCCGGTCTTTACTACAACGACATCACAGCGCAATATGCCGCGCTGGTAGGATATGCCAAGGGTACGGATGCCGACAACTACACCACCATCAGCGGTCTGACTGTCGACGGATCAATCAGCGCAAAAGCCTACGCAGGTGGTATCGCCGGATACGTTCACAACTATGTAAGCATCGACACCTGTGCCAACAACGCCACCGTAACTGTCCTCAACACCAATGCCGGCGGTATAGCAGGTTTCATAGGTTATGTCACCTCAAAGGTTGCCAACTGCTACAACACGGGTACAATCAAGGCTACAAGCAACTGTGGCGGTATTGTTGGCTCACACCCCAATGCTGGTACCGATGTCAAGAATGTGTTTAACGTAGGTGTTATTGACTGCACACGCTATGCCGGTGGCTGCGTCGGTTCTTCCGGTGCAAAAACAGGGGTGGAAAATGCCTTCGCCACAGAAGAATATGACCTCACCGACGGCTACACTCTGGTTACTCCCGAGCAGATGGCCTCCGGCGAAGTGGCTTACAAATTAGGCGAACCCTTCGGACAGAAAATCGGCGAGGACGAATATCCCGTTTTCGGAGGTGAAAAAGTCCTTTTCGATGCTGACACCGACAGATATTATAATGAAGGTATGGAATCGGTTGACAGCATTGATTCTGAGGAATCCGCAGAAATCGAGGCCTACTACAATCCTCAGGGACTTCGTTCAGCAACACCCTTCAAAGGCCTCAACATTGTCCGTATGTCTGATGGCAGCGTACGCAAAATGATCATCAAGTAAACCATTTCAGTATTCCACACCACTCTTATTAGATTGAGAGGGTATGTCAAAACGAAAAAATTTTTGACATACCCTCTCAAGTTTTGTAAGAATCTATCAGGTGCAAGACACTGAGGGTGAGCCTGAAAGGAGTATACCGCATTATGTGACCGAACCCGAATTCCGAAAGCAACGACACAGATGGCTTATTATGACGCTCCTTTTCTTGTGTACTTCAATATGATAAACAAAAAGCGAACCCTTCTGAGGTCCGCTTTTTATATGGTGTTAATTATTCCTTGATTTACTTTCCTTCTTCCTCCGGAACACCGGCAAGTTGAGGATCGATCATGATACGACCGCAGTATTCGCAAACGATGATTTTTTTATGCATCTTGATTTCAAGTTGCTTCTGCGGGGGTATGCGGTTGAAGCATCCACCACAGGCGTTACGCTGAATGTAAACCACACCGAGACCGTTGCGTGCGTTCTTACGGATACGCTTGAAGGCTGCAAGAGTACGGTCGTCGATACGGGGTTCGATGGCAAGAGCCTCTTCGCGGAGACGTTCTTCATCCTGACGGGTTTCAGAAACTATTTCCTCAAGTTCATTTTTCTTGTCTGTGAGGATATGCTTGCGGTCCTCAAGTTGAGCCTCCGTATTTTCAATTTCGCGTGTCTTGGTCTCGATTACTCTGCCATATTCGTTGATATGTTTCTCGCAGAGTTCGATTTCAAGAGTCTGGAATTCAATTTCTTTTGAGAGGAGGTCGAATTCGCGGTTGTTACGGACGTTGTCAAGTTGTTCCTTGAAACGTACGATTTTTGACTGTGCCTCTTCAATTTTCGCTTTTTCGGCAACGAGTTTTTTGCGGAGGTCCTCGATTTCGTTCTTATAGTTTGTGATACGGGTCTGCAGGCGGATGATGTCATCCTCGAGATCCTGAACTTCTATTGGAAGTTCACCACGGATGATTTTTATGCGGTCAATTTCCGAGAGAATAGTCTGGAGTTCATAGAGAGCCTTCAGACGTTCTTCCACTGAAAGGGTTTCGTTTTTAGCCATTCGTTAACAGTATGTTATGGGATTCTTTTCTATTTCTGACTTGTAGACTGCAAAGTTAGGAAATTTTTCTGAAATAATCTGATAAAAAATTTGTTTTGTACATTCTTCACTTTCAAAATGACCTATGTCAACAAGAAAAATCCTGTCGGTAAGGTCCAGGAAGTGATTATGTTTGCAGTCAGAGGTGAGGTAGAGTTGCGCACCGGCTGCTATTGCATCAGTCATGAAGTCGGCTCCGGCCCCTCCGCACAGAGCGATACGGCTGACGGTGGTGTTGTCAGGAGCGGGATGACAGCGCGCCACGGGGCTGCCGAAGGTTGACTTGATCTTGCTCACCACCTCCCTATATGTCAGCGGAGCGGACAGGTCGCCCACGGCACCGCTTCCGGCACCGGCATCGTTGACCGGAACCAGAGTACGGACATTCCGGAGTCCGAGCATACTTGCCATGGTGTGTGACACGCCCACATCCGGAGCATTGTCGATGGAGGTATGGCAACTGTAAACATCAATTCCTGCGCGTATGGCATTTACCAGTGTCTGCTCCACGCGGTTACGCTGCTGAAGAGATTTTACCGGGCGGAACATGAGGGGATGATGAGTGATAATCAGATTACATCCCTTTTGAATCGCCTCACGGAGGATATCTTCGGTCAGGTCAACACAGAGCAACACACCGGTGCAGGGGCGTGAGGAATCGGCTATCTGTATGCCGGAGTTGTCGTAACTCTCCTGCAGATCCAGAGGTGCCACGGCTTCCAGGGCTCTGATTATGTCACCTTCAGTTATCACTTATCCTTGAGGTCAAGTGCGAGTTGAAGTTCATCAAGTTGCTTCTGGTCAAGTGCTGCAGGGGCATCAAGCATCACGTCGCGTCCGGAGTTGTTCTTGGGGAACGCTATGCAGTCACGGATGCTGTCCAGACCGGCGAAGAGCGATACCCAGCGGTCCAGACCGTAGGCGAGACCTCCGTGAGGGGGTGCGCCGAATTTGAATGCGTTCATCAGAAAACCGAACTGTTCCTGTGCTTTCTCGGGGGTGAAACCAAGGATTTCAAACATTTTTGCCTGAAGTTTGCTGTCGTGGATACGTATTGAGCCACCGCCTACCTCTACGCCGTTGATGACCATATCGTAGGCATCGGCACGTACTGAGGCGGGATCGGTGTCAAGCATTGCTATATCCTCATCTTTGGGATGTGTGAAAGGATGGTGCATGGCCATCAGGCGCTGTTCCTCATCGCTCCACTCAAACATGGGGAAGTCAACCACCCACAGACAAGCGAATTTATCTTTGTCGCGCAGACCCAGACGTGAACCCATTTCCAGACGGAGTTCACAAAGTTGCTTACGGGTTTTCATGGCATCATCGCCGCTGAGAATCAGAATAAGGTCACCCGGCTCGGCATTGAATGCTTCTTTCATTTTCTGAAGCACCTCCTGAGAGTAGAACTTGTCTACGGATGATTTAACCGTGCCGTCAGGTTCCACACGAGCGTAAACCATTCCTTTGGCACCGATCTGGGGACGTTTGACAAACTCCGTCAACTGGTCGATTTGCTTGCGGGTGTAGGAAGCGGCCCCTTTCGCGCAGATACCGCCGATGTAGGCCGCATCGTCAAATACGGAGAAGCCGTAACCTTTGAGGATATCCATCAGTTCCACAAAACGCATGTCAAAGCGCATGTCAGGTTTGTCAGAACCGTAATATTTCATTGCGTCGGCCCATGGCATGCGGATGAACGGTTCGGTGAGTTCAATGCCTCGTATGGTCTTGAACAGATGCTTTGCCATACCTTCAAAAAGGTTGATTATGTCGTCCTGCTCAACATAACTCATTTCACAGTCAATCTGGGTGAACTCCGGCTGACGGTCAGCGCGGAGGTCTTCGTCACGGAAACACTTCACGATCTGGAAGTAGCGGTCCATGCCTGACACCATCAGCAACTGTTTCAGAGTCTGCGGTGACTGGGGAAGAGCGTAGAACTGTCCGGGATTCATTCGTGAAGGTACCACAAAGTCACGCGCACCCTCAGGTGTCGAGCCCACGAGCATAGGGGTTTCAATTTCAAGGAAGCCTTTGGAATCAAGATAGCGGCGGACTTCCATGGTCATGCGGTGGCGCAATTCAAGATTTTTGCGAACGGGAGTACGTCGCAGGTCCAGATATCTGTACTTCATCCGGAGGTCATCACCGCCGTCAGTGTCATCCTCGATGGTGAACGGAGGAACTTCCGATGGGTTGAGAATCCGGAGCGAGTCAGCGACAATCTCAATTTCGCCGGTGGGAATATTTTTGTTTTTGTTGGAACGTTCAGAAACCGTACCGGTTACCTGTATCACGAACTCACGACCGAGTTTGTTTGCTTTTTCGCAGAGCGGTGCGTCAATTTCGTTGTTGAATACTACTTGAGTTATACCATAACGGTCACGGAGGTCGACGAAAGTCATACCACCCATTTTGCGTATACGCTGCACCCATCCGGCGAGTGTAACCTTTTGACCGGCATTTTCCAGGCGGAGTTCTCCGCAGGTGTTGGTTCTGAACATAACGAATATCTTAATTTAATTGATTCTTGAAAGCGGGGAGGGATTTCTCCAAAAAAATGAATGTCTGAAAAATAAATTCAAACATTCAAAGATTTAAATTAATGTGTAAAATTACAATTAATTTATGTATTACAAAAATGAAAGGGGGTGTTTTTTTACTATTTCAACAAAATTGGGGAATCAGAATGCGGCGTTCTTGAACAGCACACTGCGCATACGCTCAACCAGTGACTGTTTTTCTTCCTTGATGTGGATGTGGATCTTGTTGTTTACCTTGCTGAGGAAAACGATTGATGTTGGGAGAACAACGGCTACAGTTTCCTCGAAATCCACAATGGCGTGGATGTTGGTCAGAGGTATGCAGCGGAAGGGAGACCAGTCAGGCAGGGAATTGATGATCAGGTTTTCTCCGTCAATCTCAATTCCATGAGAAGGGTGTGCTCCTTCAAAAAGCAGTATGATGTCCAGGCAGTCAGGTGACTCGGGGCGAGTGTTGTGCTTTTTGTAGATATATTCGATGCTCTTCTTAGTAATCATTTTTGTAAGTTTTATGCGTCTGAATAGTAAATTTGTTCACTCGATTTTGTTGTATTTTTGATATTTAAACGCAAGAGAGTTTAAAAGGTTTACAAATTTTTACAGATAAATCACTTTTTTATCCCTTTGTAATTCAAATGCAATACGTCGCCCCTTTTTAACCATTTATATCCACCTGATTATATGACAATTACCCATTCTTTAACAATATTTTAAATACGATGGTTAAATCGAATATTCCATTCATTTTTTTTCTTTACTATACTCTATCTATTTTATACAAATACATATTACAGATCAACCACCTCTTTGTTATTTACTAATACCTCACAAAGATTCCACTTATATCAGATTATTTCTGGAAATTTGCACCAAACTATTTGAACGCGAAAAAAACGCGAAAAACGCGAAACTAAACGCATATTTTGTTATCATACATGTCTACATAACTTTCGCATATTAATCGTATAACACTATTAATCAATCGCTTAAGCGCTTTGCTAAATATTTAAATTATATAATTTCCAAACGCGATAAAAACGCAAAAAACTTCCGGGAGAGATTGATTTTAACATCAGCGTTTTAATGAAATGAGTTCTCCTCATCCTTTTCCACCCTATATGTCTGTGAAATCAGAAGGTAGGAGCGAGGAAGAATAGTCCGAATGAAATGCCGCCGTTCCAGTCGCGGGAGGATGATTCGGTGTAGTTGCCGTAGAGGGTGAGTGTGGCGAAATGGAAGTTGTAGACCGCTGATAGTTCACCGAAGAAGGCGGGGTCGGCGAGCCAGTTTCCGTAGTAGGCAGAGCCATCGGTCTGCATTTTTATTGCCCGCATCGGCATGAAACAGTGGAAAGTTCCGCGGAACTGAAGGTTATCATTGAACTTATAGACAGGCACTACTCCGGCAGTCACGTAGGAGTTGGCACGCATGTGGCTGTTGAATGAGTTGTAGGAGGATGGAGTCGGGTGGAACGGTTGGGCAACTACTATCGACTGGTCGTAGGTTGGCAGCAGGCGACGTGTTGACAGATAACCTGACAGTTCCGTTCCGAGTGAGAAGTGGTTTGATATGGAGAAGTAATTCTTTAGGTTCACCCGACCGCGTGCACTGAAATATTCGCGTTCATAAAGGTTTTCCAGTGGGATTGCCGGATAATAGTTATAACGGGTTCTTAATCCTGCCCCTTCCAGGAAGTAATATGCTCCGGCGGCAGGATATGAATTGTCGTCAAGGGTGTTTCGCTCAAACCTCAGATAGAGTTGCCAACTGTTGAGGGTGGAACGGTTTTTCATGTCGAATTTTTCAAGTGCAGCCTCGCGTGAGCGGTAGCGGTAGTTGTGGTAGCCGTATCCTCCCCCGAACTGCATTTTTGAACTGCGGCTCATGGCCCAGTCATAGTGCAGTCGTCCGAAGGCTTCCATGTCGCTTAGTGATACGGGGTTATCTGATTCGTAGAAAAGATTGTCGGAGGTGTGGGTGTTCATGCGCCATATAACGGCATCCATAGAAATTGATGACGGACGATTTGTGGTGAAGAAGAGTCGGCCGGAAGCACGGGCGGCCAGATAACTTTGTCCGACCCAGGCGCTGAGCGATGCGTTAATGGGACGGCGTCCCAGCAGGTTGTATCCGCCGCTTAGGAACACCATTGAGTTCATGGACGATGTTATGTAGCCTCCGAACCCAATGTTAAGATTATCCTTGACGGTGGCGTGGAGCCGGAGGTTGAACAGTCCGTTGTCCGGATTGTAATCGGCCCGTGGCATGAGGTTCTTGAGTTTGTCACCGGACAATGTGCGGTAGTAGGCATATCTTGCGAAATCAATTCCGAAGGTATCGCACTTGGTATTTTCAAAGATACGTTCAAAATAGATATTCTGGTTAGGGGTGCCACCGGTCACGGTGACGGAGTCGAAACGCAGATATGGAGTTGCCGATTTGAACACCTGACGCCTAAGCCGGCGCTCCTCAGCAGGGACACGCGAGGGTGTGCGCCGCTCTATTGAATCGATCATGGCCATGGCATGGTCATAGCCGATTTTGTAAATCTGCCGTGCCTTGGGAAAGTCAAGGAGAGAAAACTGATGTAGATCGATATGCATTTTCACACCCTGGTGTGCCGGTATGGAGTCGTCGCTCTTCTGCATGATCATGTCTTCAAGTTGGTCGACAAGGTCATTTGAACGGGGAGTGACCTGCGGAGTCGACACATCAACTCCAATCATGAAGTCAGGCGCAAACTCGGTCCGCATCACGTCAACCGGAAAATTGTCATAAATACCCCCGTCATAAACCGGAATACCGTTCATCTCAATAGGCTGAAAAACAAGAGGGAACGACATTGACGCGCGTATGGCATCGCCCAGCGAACCTGACTTGCACACTATTTTCTTTTTCTGGTAAACATCAGAGGTCACGCAGCGGTAAGGAACGAAAAGACGGTTGAAATCGCCTCCGCACTGTGCGGTGTAGGCACTGAACAGTTCCATGAATGCGAAGTTCATGGGGAGAGGATTAATAAGGCTTGTCGGCAGGATGGAGGATGAGCGCGTTGTGTCGCCCGGGGCGAGATTTACGTTCATCATGGCCGGTGTGGGATCAGGGCGGTAGAAATAGTAAATCAGTTTTTCATTGATCTGACCTGTTGACCATTCGCTGAACCCTTCTGACTCAATCAATGCCATCATCTCCTCAGGCGTATAGCCGGCGGCATAGAGTCCGCCCACGATGGCTCCCATTGATGTTCCGGCAATGTAGTCTATGGGGATGTTGTGTTCTTCAAGAACCTTGATAACACCTATGTGCGCAATACCTTTGGCACCTCCTCCGCTTAGTACCAGACCGACCGATTTTGGCTGGATCAAAACAGAATCACGCGAAACACGGGCGCCATATACCGCCTGGGTTGCAAGCAGCATGAGAATTAGTATAAAGCGAAACACAGGTGTCATCAAGAGATAATGGTTATAAGTTAACAGAGAGTGTGGGGTTTACGTCATTCCTCAACATAGGAGCGGAGGATGTCACGCCAATGAAGGTATCCGTTGCCCATCAGATGCAGACCGTCGTTGGTGAAGCGGCTGTCCAGATTCCCTTCTCCGTCCACAAACATCGGATAGGAGTTGATCCAGGTACATCCTTTTTCCTTTACCATGGGCTCAAGCAGGGCGTTGATGTCACGGATAACCTGTTCCTTGCCTATCACGGCCTTATAGCGCCCGAATGAGTTGTTGATAGGGAGTAGACTCTGGACATATACTTTGGTTCGGGGCGACTCTGTTCTGATTATGTCGATAAGATTACCTATTGCACCAGCGATAGAGTCGGCTGTCAGGTTGTGTGACACATCATTCACACCACTGAGCAGGAAAAGTTTCGCAGGCTGACCTTTCAGAATGGGGGCGATTCGCAGACGTATCCCCTCCACTATGTCGCCGTTGATGCCTCGGTTCTTGATGTTAGGCATGCCGAAAAGTTCATGCCACTCGCATCCGTGGGTAAGAGAATTACCAAGGAAAACGATGTCGGTGGTGTCAACCGGGAGTTCGTCAAACAAAGATGCGCGCTGGTAATAAAGTTCGGTGTACTTCTCCTGCTTCTTCTGCGCTGAGGCGGGAAAAAGGATTACTGCAAGGAGGAGAAATGCGAATAATTTACGCATAATTAAATGTTTTGCGGGGGGAGAGTGACAGACAGGTTAAATATCAACGGACCTGTCCGCCCTCTTCTCCCGAGGTTATCAATGTGATTCGCGGTATGCGTCGGTCGCTTTCTTCACGGAGCCATGCATGAGCAACAGTCGTTTTGCTTCATCGTAGGGGAGACCGAGTTCTTCAGAAACCATACGGGTTCCGCGGTCAACGAGTTTGGCGTTGGAAAGTTGCATGTTGACCATCTTGTTACCTTTCACACGTCCCATCTGTATCATCACCGATGTTGTGATCATGTTGCATATCATTTTCTGGCCTGTACCTGACTTCATACGTGATGAACCGGTAACATATTCCGGACCAACGATCATTTCAATGGCGATGTCAGCGGCCTGTGAGATGGGAGCATCGGGGTTGGAAGTGATTGCGGCAGTGAGGATTCCGTGTTCACGGCATGCTTTGAGCGCGCCGATTACATAAGGAGTTGTACCGGAAGCGGCAATACCGATTACGGTGTCCTTGTCATTGATGTCGAAAGCCTGAAGGTCTTTCCATCCCTGCTCAGTATCATCCTCGGCATTTTCCACAGGGTTACGGAGTGCCGTGTCACCACCTGCGATCAGCCCGATCACCCATGAAGGATCCATGCCGAATGTAGGAGGAATTTCAGAGGCGTCAAGAACGCCGAGACGTCCGGATGTTCCGGCGCCCATATAGAAGATGCGTCCGCCGCGTTTCATGCGGGGCACAATTTCAGTAACCAGTTTTTCAATCTGAGGAATGGCTTTCTCAACTGCGAGCGCCACTTTCTTGTCCTCATTGTTTATATCATGGAGCAGTTCTGAGACGCTCTTCTTTTCCAGGTCGTTGTAAAGCGACGGCTGTTCACTGATTTTTACGAACATAGCGAAATCTGTATATTATAATTTTTAGGATTCGGATAGTTATGCGGTGTGGAACTTGATAAGACCTTCCATGGGACTCTTAATAATAGTTCCGACATTGCAGTCCATTGCGGAGGCAGCCTCGCGGAGAACTTCCTGGTAATAGTAAGCGATGGAGCCCACGAAATTCACGGGGAGTTCACGATAGTTGTCGTAGTTGGCAATATTGCGGACAAAGAATGATTTGAAAGAGTTGAGAACCAGACGGTGGATGGCGGGCTCCTCTATGTTCTGGATAAGGAACGGGGTTACGGAAGCGAGGAAGCGGTTGCCGCCGGGCTCTTTGTACACGCGACGGATGATTGTCAGGCGGTCGAGATCATACTGTTTGAGGAATTTTTCTGCCAGACTGGCGGGCAACTGGTTTTTGAGGACGTCACCCACGAGGAGTTTTCCCAGAACGGCGCCTGAGCCTTCATCACCCAGTATATAACCTAAGGGAGAAACGTTGTCAACGATTTTCTCACCATCGTAGTAGCATGAATTCGAACCTGTTCCCATGATGCATGCGATGCCGGGGTTGTGTCCGCAGAGAGCGCGGGCGGCTGCCAGAAGGTCAGTGTGGACCTCAATTACAGGAGCGGGAATGGAAGCATGGATGGCTTTGGCTACATTGCCGCATACTTCCGGAGAGATACATCCAGCACCATAGAAATACACTTCGTCGATGGGATAGGCGCTTACCTCCGGATATAGTTCCTGGCGGATTCGCTGGGCCATTTCTTCTTCAGTGAGCATGATGGCGTTCATGCCACATGTGAACACTTGTTTTACGGTTGTTGTTCCGTCAAGCACACACCAGTCAATCTTGGTGGAGCCACAATCTGCGATGAGTTTCATATCTTAATATATATTTTTTTCTTATAAAGTGCGTAACCGATAATCCAGTTGACCAATACGAACGATATTGCGAAAACCAGTGATGCCAGGGTGTCATCACCGCACAGGGGGATGAGAATATCCTGGTAGATGAATCCCTTGAGGGATATGCTGCCGGAAGCGGCGGTTGCTGATGGAACCTTGATGAATCCTATCAGTATGCTGAGCACGGCTCCGAGAACATACAGGAACAGAGGATTGACACCAAACACTTCGAAGAAGCGGCACCATGTTTTCTTTCCTTTGATGTCAATAATCCATATCAGCAGACCCAGGAAACTTGATGCGAGTCCGCAGGTGGTCAGCACGAATGTCGGTGACCATATCTTTTTGTTGATGGGCATACCGAAGTCAAGCAGGAAGCCGCTGAATGTCAGTATGGTTCCAACGATGAACAGGCGCTGTATGCGCAGGTTATTGTCCTTAGTCTCCATTATGGCACGCCCCATGAGGAAGCCTATCAGCACATGGGCGATGGAGGGAAGCGTGGAGAGCAACCCTTCCGGGTCGAATTTTAGGCGAACACCGTCAATAGTGTCGGCATACATGTGGTTAGCGCCAAGCACCTTATGATCCACGATGGAGATTATGTTTGTGTCAGCGAATGCAAAGCCGTTGCCTGTCAGCAGGATGATGGCGTAGACAACGAGCAGTGCGGCCACAAAAGCAGGCAACCAGTTGTGGCGCAATGTTATGGCAATGAGTGATGCGGCGCAGTAACATATAGCAAGTCGGGGCATCACACCCAGAATACGTATCTGGTCGAACTGCAGAGCGGCTTCCAACACCGCCAGTCCGGAACCTATTCCACGAAGGAATAGTCCGAGCCACGCTATGGCCAGTCCGATGAGAAAGATTACAACAGTGCGGCGGACAATCTTCGCTATCGTGGGCCATGTGGGTTTGAACTCGTACTTACGGAGCGAGATGAAGGTTGACACCCCCATGATGAACATGAAGAACGGGAACACCAGGTCAGTGGGAGTAAGACCATTCCATGAGGCGTGCTCCAAAGGAGCATAGATGTGGCCCCAGGAACCGGGATTATTCACCAGAATCATTCCCGCGATTGTTATACCGCGCAGAATGTCAAGTGCCAGCAGTCTGTTTGATTTGGGTTTGACGGTTTCTGTCATTATTTATTTTATTGACGGGTGGACTCTTCCACCAGGTAAACGATTGATTTATAAGGTATGCCGCTGTTGGTTGACAGACCTATCTCACATGTGCGGCTGTTTGAGTAGCCTTCAGAAATATTATTCTGCTTGATCTGAGGCCGGAGTTTGCGTAATGCCCATCGGTTCAGGGCCGGAATCATGAATCCCTTGTCACCGGCGAATCCGCAGCATCCTACTTCAGCGGGAACAAGCACCTCGCGTGCGCAACGACGCGCAAGGTCGATGATTTTCGGTCCTACGCCCATCAGACGGCTTGAACAGGTGACATGCACCGCCACACTACGGTCAAGTCTGGTGAACTTCAGATGCTCGGAGAGATAATCGGAGATAAACTCGGCCGGTTCATAAAGGCGCATGCTCTTGATGTGGTCACGCATGCGGTGCAGACAAGGACTCTGATCGCATACAACCGGATATTTTCCCCCTTCGCTCGCCAGCCAGAGCGCTTTTTCAAGAGTGGCGGTCTTTTCGTCGGCTATTTCAGGCATTCCTTTGCTCTCCCATATCATTCCGCAGCAGAGGTTTGACATATCGGCGGGGAAAACCACCTGATAACCTGCACGGTTACATAGTTTCACGAAAGTATCAACCAGATCCGGCGGAGTTCCTCCATCTTCATGCGATGCACCGAAGGTGCGGTTGATGCAACTGGGGAAATAAACCACCTTTCGGTCACCGGGAACCACATTCTGCGGTATGAATCCGCCGTAGTTGGCACCCGGAAGCGTGGATGTCCACAGTGGGGCACCTATTTCATTAAGCGCCTTGCCGATGCGGTTGACGTTCTCGTTTCCGATTACGGCACGGATTCCTGACGCCACGCTGAGTGCCGGACGGATAACCGCCTCGATGACATTCAGATGCTCGGCGGCAAGTTTACCTGCTTTGTAGCCAATGCTGTCAGGGGGCAGAGCCTCGGCACGAAGGTCGTGGATCATCTCCCCGGTGTTGATTTTCATGGGACAAGATGTACTGCACAGACCGTCGCCGGCACAGGTTTCATTACCCAGATATTTGAATTCCTTGATAAGGTTCTGACGCAGACGGGGATTCTCGCCGGTTATTTTCAGGCGTTCTATCTCGCGCTGGACAACAATTCGCTGACGGGCGGAGATGGTGAACCCGCATGAAACGCAGTTAACCTCACAGAATCCGCACTCGATGCAACGGTTTACCCAACGGTTTGTCAAGGGCATTGCCTTGATGTTCTTCACATAGCAGAGCGGATCATCGTTGAAAATCACCCCGGGATTCAACAACCCTTTAGGATCAAGAATATCCTTAAGGCGACGCATCATGCTCCATGCTTTCTCTCCCCACTCATTCTTGACAAAGGGTGCCATGTTGCGTCCGGTGCCATGTTCGGCTTTGAGCGAACCGTGGTATTTGTCCACCACAAGTTTCTCTACCTCCTCCATAAGACGGCGGTAGCGTTGAACCTCTTCCTCAGAGTCGAATCGCTGGGATATGATGAAGTGGTAGTTTCCTTCAAGAACATGTCCGTAGATGCATGCATCAGGATAACCGCTTTCAGAAAGGAGGTGAAGCAGATCCTCTGTGGCATCCGGAAGATCCTCTATATGGAACGCTATATCCTCTATCAGAACGGTTGTGCCGAGCGGCCGTGTGCCGCCTACTGCGGGGAACACCCCTGAGCGCAGACGCCAGTACTCGCCGTAAATTTCAGGATCATCAGTGAACTCCGCGGGTTTTACAAGTTTGAATGGTTTCAGAATATCCGTAATTTCATTGATATTCTTCTGCAGTTCTTCCCTGCTGTCGGCCTTGGTTTCAGTGAGGATGGCAGTGAGGTTCTCTCCGGTTTTGTCGTTAACGGCGGCGAGCGACTTGGAGTCAAGCATCTCTGCACTGAACACCGGACCTTTCTTCATTGCCAGCACGGCCTCGCATGCCTCGCGGGGAGTGCTGAAATAGAGCATGGCACTGGCGGAATGAGGATAAAGGTGGGCGGTGCGGGCTGTAATCTCGCTCAGGAACGCAAGAGTGCCTTCGCTCCCCACCATGCAGTGTGCAATTATCTCGAACGGATCAGTGTAATCGATGAACGGACGCAGATTCAGTCCGGTTACGTTCTTGATGGAGTATTTGTAACGGATAAGTTCCACCAGTTCCGGGTCGCCATTGATTTCATCACGTATTTCCTCAATACCTTTTATTATCTGAGGATGAGTCTGCCGGAACATTTCGCGTGACTGTTCATCACCGGTATCAAGGATTGTTCCGTCTGCCAGAACAATACGCACAGACACCAGAACCTTGTCGGAATTGGCATGTGTGCCGCAGTTCATTCCGGAGGCATTGTTGCAGACGATACCTCCCACCATCGCAGAATTTTTCGATGCGGGATCAGGGGAGAAAGTCAGCCCGAAGGGAGCAAGAATCTCACATACCCGCGAGCCGATGATGCCGGGCTGCAAAGTGATGGTTGACCGGTCAGGCGCTATGGAATACTTTTCCCAGTTCTTACCTGCCACAATCAGTATGGAATCACTTATGGCCTGCCCTGACAGACTCGTTCCGGCTGCACGGAAAGTGACCGGGAGCGACAATGACGAGGCTTCCCACAACAATCTTGCCACCTCCTGCTCTGAGGCCGACCTTACAACCACCTGAGGAGTCAGATGATAGAAGCCGGCATCCGCGCCCCATGCTATGCGGCGCAGGTCATCGGTGTAGATTCGGTCACGGGGTATAAAGGTGGATATGCGGTTTACGTAATCCAGATATCGTGGGTCCATTCTGATTGGTATGAGGAAATTGTTAATGGTGGGGAGAAGGGTGTGGCTGAGTGATCAGCCCACCCACTCCCGGATAAGGTATTATTTATAAAGATGGTATTTCGCTTTCTTGGCAGTGAATCCTTCCACATCCTTGTTCCAGTAATCCTTGATATCGTCAACACGATAGTTGGCGGTGAAGGCGGGACGGATTGTTTTGCTTCCCACTACCTTGTCAAACATGTCGTAGCGTGATTTGTCGCCGATTTCAAACGCTTTCTTGTCGGGATAGAGTCGCGCCAGTTCCTGCATGGCATAGAAGTTGACCAGTGACAGGGGGGCGACGGTTTTATCGGTCACATACATTTCCACACCCTGCAGGTTCTCACCTTTTCCGGTTGAGTAGAAGGGTTTGATGTGGATAGGACGGAACTTCATGCCGGGGAGATTGAGATCATTCATAGCCTTGGAGAATTCATCGGCATTGATGAAGTCAGCACAGAAGAGTTTGAAAGGAAGTGTGTAGCCCACACCTATCGACATGCAGTAGAGTTCGCCTAAGATACCGCTTGCGGGATAGTAGAGCGATGCTTCGGGGTTGGGGATATGTGGTGAGGGGAGCACCCAGGGCATACCGGTTTCACGGAAATCCATGTCGCGGGTCCATCCTTCCATGGGAACCACGGTGAGGTCAACCTTTTTGCCTCCGAGGAGCATGTTTTCTTCATTGAGATAAGTGGCGAGTTCACCGGGAGTCAGACCGTAGAGGTAAGGGATGGCGAACTGGCTGACGAAACTGTAGCATGAGTCCTCAACCAGGCATCCTTCAACCTTGTTACCGCCAACTGGGTTGGGGCGGTCAAGCACCATGAACTCTTTGCCGAGTTCGGCGCATGCATCCATAGCCAGACCCATTGTAGAGATGAAGGTGAATGAGCGGCAACCGTTGTCCTGGATGTCATAGACCAGCACGTCCACATCCTTAAGCATTTCTGCCGAGGGTTTATGAGTCTTGCCGTAGATTGAGTAAACGGGAACACCGGTGGCTTGGTCTACATAGAAATCCACTTTATCACCGGCATGAACATCGCCACGCACACCATGTTCGGGCGAATAGAGTGCGGTGAGTTGCACACCGGGAGCCTCGTGAAGGATGTCGATAGTTGACTTGAGGTTGTTGTCAACGCCACTGGGATTGGTGATCAACCCTACCCGTTTGCCCTGCAACTGCTTGAAACCGCCGTCGCGGAGCACCTCAACACCCGGTTTAACCTGTGCTGTGGCAGCAAGCGCGAGTGCCACACCCAGTGCTATTGATAGTATTTTTTTCATATTATTTTTCTTTTTCAAGATTTTCTTCATGTTTCTTCTCGATGTAGTTCTTCGCTCCGTATTCGGGGTTGATATGGCGGCGTACCAGACCGGTAACGATCCATGTTGCAGCGTTGCAGCAGAGAACCCACCAGAAGAAGTTTACATAAGAGTTGCCGAGCAGATCTTCCTTAATCCAACCTGCAGCCATACCGGGGAGCATCATGCCCAATGCCATGAACGCCGTGCAGATGGCATAATGTGAGGTTTTGTAAGGTCCTTCGGCGAAGTACATCATGAACAGCATGAAGGCGGTGAAACCGAAACCGTAGGCGAACTGCTCCAGAACCAGGCAACTCCATACGGTGAACTGACCCACGGTGGTGTTGTAGTCAGGCTGAAAGTTTGACAGTATAATATAAGCCACGCAGTTGAGCGATGTGGCGAGCGCCATGGGCCAGATCCATTTCTTCAGACCTCCCTTAGAAGCACATATACCGCCGATGATACCACCGATCGTCAGACCGATGATTGCGAGCGTTCCGTAGGCAAAGCCAACCTGTGCCGCAGTCATACCCAGACCACCTTTATCGCGTGCCGCAAGGAGGAAAGGCTGACAGAGTTTCACAACCTGTGCTTCGGGCAGACGGTAAAGGAGCATGAAGAGCATGGCCAGTATCACATGTTTTTTCTTGAAGAATGTCACGAATGAGCCGCCGAATTCTTTGAGGATACCACCGACAGTTTTACTTTCTTTACCACCGACGGATTTGTCGCTTACCGGATAAGGAAGAATGAAGAAGTGATAGATGAACACCACGGCGAAGAATATCGAACATCCCGCAACGGTGAGTTTCCATGCCATTGCCGTGGGATAATATTCCTGAAGTGTTCCTGCTATCATGACCAGACCACCCTGACCGAACACTGATGCACAACGGTAGAATGTGGAGCGGATACCCACAAACATACTCTGTTGGTTGGTGTCAAGGGCTATCATGTAGAATCCGTCAGATGCAATGTCGTGAGTAGCAGAGCAGAATGCGGTGAACACATAGAAGAACAACGCAATCTGGAATGCTGAGGTGCTCATTCCTTCTGCAATCTGCGTGGCGTCAGGATTGGGAAGGGTGAACGCAATTGCACCCAGTCCTACGGCAATACATAACTGCATGGTCACGGTCCACCAGCGTTTGGTGCGGAGAATGTCAACAATCGGACCCCAGAAAGGTTTGATTACCCATGGAAGATAGAGCCACCCGGTGTAGAGAGCGGCATCGGTTTCTGACATACCCATCTGGGTAAACAGAACCATGGTTACCATGTTGATGAAGATGAACGGTATGCCCTGCGCGAAGTAAAGAGTGGGAATCCATGCCCAGGGATTACGTTTCGTTGCTTTTGCCATTTTTGTCTGTGATAATGTGATGTCAACCCGGCGTCTGACCGGGTGATATCCTATGTTTTATGATTGGGTTAATAAAGTTTGCTAAGGTTTGAACCGGGAAAGTAGTGTGCGAGGATACGCTCGTAGGGGTAGCCTTTAGCACCCATCACGGCTGCTCCGATCTGGCAGAGTCCTGCACCGTGACCCCATCCTGCACCACGCAGGGTGATACGTGCGGGGATTCCGTCGGCATCAAGGTCGTGACGTTCTACCACAAAGGCTGAACTGTAGAGGTGACTGGGTGAAAGCGTACGGCGTATTTCCAGTTCCTTGCCTATGATGAGGGTGCGTTTGGTTCCTACTATGCGCAGGCGGTAGAGACGGCCGGAGGTGCCGCGTGCCACGGGCTGCAGATCAACGATATCGCCGAAATCAATGCCTGAGCGTTCCTTAACCAGGCGGGCCAGTTCTTCACGGCTGTATTCCACGCTCCAACGGTAGAAGTCGGTGGTTTCCTGATCATAGTTGTTCAGCACCTGGCTCAGAATCTGTGCGTCGGAAGTATTGCAGAATGATTCCGGACGACCTAAAATCCACTCGCGGGCGTTTTCCTCTACGGTAAGATCAGGGAAATTCATTTCGTCGTCAGTGTCACGACGCGCCTCCAGATAACTGTGATGCACGGGCTCCCAACAGTTTTCAAACTCCTCAAACACACCGCCGCAACATTTTGAGAAGCGGGCGTCACAGAGTTTGCCGCCATCAGTGGTCAGAACCTTGCCTCGGGTTGCGGCAATAGCCTGCTGTACGGTTGGAGTGGACTGGCGTGTCACACCCTGATAACGCTGACAATGGTCGTCGGCGCATACATCAAAGGTGGTGTGGTCCTCGCGGTCATACCATTTGACGATTTCCGTATCGGTGATGGTCAGAGGGTTGTAAACCTCGCCTGCCTCAACGATCTCACGGTTTTTCTCAATCTGGGCAAGAAGCCAACTGCGTGAGATAACAGCGTGAGCCTTAAGGAGTTCAAGCGATGCTGTCGCGCTCATTTCGGATGAGATGACGCTGAGCAGGTAATCCTCCACATCAACAATATTGATGGCACGCACCAGTTCGCCGTTCTCCACAATGAGGCGGAGCGCTCCGGAGAACTGCTGATCTTCGGTACGTTCCCAGTGGAAGTTCACACCGATGGTTACACCGCAGAGTGTGAAACGGTTGGCATCATCTTTGGGGATAAACGCCAGTTCATCGTAATACTGACCGTTCCAGAGAATAAAGCCGTTCTCAACAGTTGCGGTCTGTTCGCCGGTAACGGTTGAGCCTGCCACAGAGTATTCGCCGCCCAGACGGAAACCGAGTTTCTCGGTTGCCATGATTCCTACGCTTACAACAGGGGTACTCATAGTTTCTCTATTATTTCATTTACCTGTTCGTCAGTCAGGCAGAGTTCATCATAGACCTGACGGATAAGATCGGCGTCAAGTCTGTTGAAATCTTTCTCAAGTGGTGTGATGAACACACCGCCCATATCCACTGATGCCGGACTGAGCAGCATGCAGTTCTCACCCTCGGTGCCGTAGAACGACGGACGGTGGGCTCGACGCGGAATGATCACCAACCGTGCCTCATCATCTTCGGTCACATAACAGAGCAGATTCATCATAGGCTCCTTTTCACCTTCGGGAACGGGCATGGCGGCATAAAGTTTGTTGAACAGGCGCTGTGCGGCATCGGCCTCGGTGGTGTCGATAACAAACATGTTCAGGGGGAGATCCTGCACCACTGAGAGGACTGCTTCACCGTCACCATCAACCAACAGAGGCTGCAGGTCAGCGTTTTCCAGGGCCTGGCCTATTGTCAGGAAGTCGCTGTTTCCGGCCTGGAAGTGCATGTGGTCAGGGGCTGACGCGCCACATTTGGGTCCGTTGTAGAAAACGGTGTAGCCCTTCATGTCGGCTGCCAATGACACCATGTCGGCAATTCTACCGTCGATCAACTGGTCAACGTGTCCGTTGTCAGGAATAGTGAAGTGACGCGGGAAGATGGGGAAGGGGTTGATGAGAACGGTGTAGCGTCCGCCCCACTCCAGTCCGCGCTGAACCGCAGGACGGTTTGCGGCGCAGAGGAAACATTTGCGCTCTTTGAGCGATTTGGCATCGACCTTTGCTGAAGAACTGACGATGCGGGCGGGATTGAACTGCACCTTCACGGGCATGCCGTCAACCTCAAGTTCCTTCACCTTCACACCTGAAAGCGCGGCGAAGTTGTTGCGGGCCTGTTCCCACTCGGCCAGTTGGTCGAGCAGGAATTGGTCCACTGTTTCTTTGTTTATTTTTTCAGCCATGCTGCAAATTATTTCTTTTTGTTCATAGCAACGCGGGCCTGAAGTTCCCAGGTGCGGATGCGGTCCTTGTAAAGGTTGTTTGCGTTTGTCTTGTTGATGTCAAGAGCGTGGTCAGAGTTATCTTCCCAGCGGCGGCAGAGGTAAACGACATCATAAACGCGGCCGATCTGGTTGTGGCGTGAGAAGGCCAGACCCAGAGCGTAGTCCTCACCGTAACTGGTGTTGGGCACATTGATTTCGCGGAGCATGGGGGTGTAGAATGCACGGGGAGCACCCAGACCATTGATGCGGAGTGCGTTGTTGCGGCCGTTTTCGGGAGTCCATTCCTTGTGGTCGATCACACCGGGAGGTATGGTGTTCATGTCGATATCTGTCAGGCAGTAAGTACCCACAACCATGCCGCAGTTCTGATCGTAGAACGCTTTGACCATCTTGGCCAGTGTGTTCTCATCCTTATAAACGTCATCACTGTCAAGTTGAACGGCGAATTTACCGCATTTGGGGTGGTTTACACCTGCATTCCAGCATCCGCCTATGCCTAAGTCATCGCGGGTGGGGATGATGTGGATCACGCGGGGATCTGAAGTGAATTCTTCGATAGCCTCGGAAGTGCCGTCGGTTGAACCGTTGTCAATGATGATGAGGTTAAAGGGGAAATCTGTTTTCTGTGAGAGCACGCTGCGGATAGCATCACGGATGGTGCGTACGCGGTTGCGCACGGGGATGATCACTGATGCTTCATATTCAAAGTCACCCTTGTTGAACTCGATGGTATCGAATTTAGGTTCGAGATAACCGCCGATTTTCTTGAGGTGATCTGTAACGGCCTCTTCCATTTCAATCTGCACGCCGCGGTTCTTGGGATCAACGTATGCGAAGTGTGCTTCACCGTCTTCTTTGGTTGTAACGGTGATATCAGTGTAAAGATACTCGTTGATGTGAACTATGGGAGCGATCTGCGAAACTTTCAGACGGAGGTCATACAGACCGGCGGCTGTGTAGTTTTTATCGATTGCGGCGGCTGCCTTCTTGAAAACCTCGGTGTTGAAGAAGAGAACGGGACCGAAGTTGAAATCATCGCGGAGCGAACCGAACTGATAGTCTATAACGGGAAGATTGCTTCGTTTTCCGTCAACCACTGCGTAACTGTCAGCATAGAGCATGCCGGCATCAGAGTCCTGAGCCAGACGCACGAAACGGCGGAGTGCCAGATAGCCCATGACGAGTTGACCGTTCTTGGTGTAGAGAAGAATATATTCGCTGTCAGCGGCTGCCGCGATCTTCTTCATTGTGTCGGAACTGGTCAGAGTGTCGATTTTGATACCCTCGGTACCGGCGGGAAGTTCAGCACCCTCATCCTGCAGCAGGAAGAAAATTTTGGTCACTAAGTCTGATTCTTTGAGACTTGCAGCAGTGGCTTCTGCCTGCTGTTTGCTTGCGTAAGGCACGAAGCAGTTGATTGTTTTGTTCATGATTGGTCAGTATATATGTTATTTATATTATTTCTTGTTGAAGAAGCCGAGCACCTGTTTCATCAGTGCGTCACGGCTGTCGGCTGTGCGGATTGTTTCAAAGGGGAAACCGATGACCACAGTCCGGTAGTTCTTGTCAGCCATGGCCGTTCCGGCAACAAGGTTATTCTCCTTGTAGCGCATGATAACCTCGCCACGCTCATCGGCAGGGTAGAATGAATCCGGTGATTCAACGGCATAGTCCCACTGATTCAGTTCGTTGCTGAACTTGAACTCCTTGCCGCTGAAAGCACTGAATGAGGTGGGTACCTCGTAGGCCTCTCCGGTAATGGATGCCTGACCCACACGCCAGTGGTAGCCCAGCACGTCGGTTGCGAATTTCTGATCCGCCTTCAGTGTGGCTTCGTCTGACAGGTCATTGTCCCAGAGGTCAGTGGCAACGTAAGCACCGCTGACAAACACGCTTCCGCCATTGTTGCAGTGTGAGGTGAGTTTCTGCTGCAGGGCTACGGGGAAGGTCTTGTATTTTGTGCCGTAAACTCCGCGTCCCACCTTGATTTCTTTCTGTTTGCCGAGGATAAGGTCAACTATTTCAGCCTCGTCAGCAGTGCTGTTCATGTAGGCTTCAACACTGGTTGAAACGAATCCGTAGCCGGCATTGCGCACGGCCTCACCGTGGGTGTAGACGAAGTCAAAGGTGTTGCCGGCGATAACCTTATCTTCCTGGTCGGCACGGCTTGCACCGAATCCGGCGGCGTCGTCATCCATCCAGGGTATGTCGCGGCGATACTCGAACTGGGAGCCTATGAAACTTATATCCTGGATGTAGGGCACACCATGATCCTTGGCATCGTAGAAACCGGCAATCTTACCTGCGTCAAATGAGTCGGGAGCGGAGATTCTGGTGAATCCGTTCACGATATTGACACGCTTGCCGGGTTTGTGACAGAGTGCGAGCACTTCCGAGGGGAAACTTACACCACCGTCATTGCCGGCCACCACGCGGAACGAATAGATGGCATCATCAGGTGCCGTGAATGTGTACGCCGGTGTGTCAACGGTTGCCACACGTGCAAATGCACCGTTGTTTTTGCGCATCTCAACATTATAATATGTCGGGTTTGCGGTGCTTTCAAGGGTGTCAACGGTTTCTTTCCATGTCAGAGTATATGTTGCGTCGGCTCCTCCGGTGATGGCGAAGGAGCGAACGGGCAGAGGCTGAACAACGTAGGGACGACCGTCACGTTCGGCAAGGAAGCGGAGCATACCTTTATATATGGCACGGCTCACGGTGAAGCGGAATGTGGGGTCCAGACCATATTTCATGTCGGCGAAGTTCTGGTGTGAAAGCAGTTCAAGAAGCATACAGGGCACTTCCGGCACACGTGCTTCGTAGTATTTCTGGTCCCACATTCCACGGCGGGTCCATTCGGGCTCATAACCTTTGCGTACATCCTCAACTATCTGGGTTACAACCAGATTGGTAAGGTCGCGTGAAGCCAGACGTGATGAACCGTTGCCGGTGGGGAGATCATCGTTTGTCGAGTAGATGCCGAGGGTGCCGATGATTGAGTCATTCATTGTTGTGCCGGCATCGGAGTGGAATGCGAACGACAGGTCAATGGGGACGTTCAGACCCTGGTGTTTGGGTGCCATGCTTGAACCGCCGGTCATATAGTTCACCCACAGTGCGCGGCTGGTGTAGTCATCGGTGTAGTCATTTGTTCCCTGTTTGGGGGTGTAGACACTGTCAGGCATACCTGCCCACTGAAGGAAGTAGCGTGCTCCCTCGGTGAAACGGGGATATTCGCTCCTGACCCATGTCGTCTGCTCCTCACCGTTATCATTAGTCAGAGTGACGGGGCGTACAATGTTGCCCATACCGCCACCCACTTTAACTGCATCGGCAGTGGTGACCGTACCTTTCTTTCCGTTTGCGGTGAGGGTGACTACAGGATTTTCACCCTTCGCCAACTGATAGTGTCCTAAGTAGATCCATGTGCCGCCACCCATTTTCTGGTTCACCTTCACCTGATGGTCGCCGTCGGCGGCATGAACGGTGTAAAGAGCCTCGGTGGTGCTTTTGGGAGTAGTCTGATAACTTACATACACGGCGTAAGTACCGTCATTTTCAACCGGAGCGCTCCATGTTGCTGTGGCTCCGCTTTCGCTGCGTGCCTGACGTGCTGTTCCGTGATTGAAGGGATTATTGGTGGCCGGATCCTCGCCATACACATTATATTTATATGCGAATCCGGGTATGGCCGTGGGTGTCCAATCACCGCTCTCGGCATACACCCCTACGGCATTGCCACCGTCGTTGTCAACGATATATTCCACAGTCTGAACGTCACGTTCACGAGGACTCATGACGTAGGCACCGGCGTTCTCCAGCATAGGCATCAGGAACGGCATCACATAGCCCTGAGTGTAAAGGTCCTCAACAGTCTGGAATATGCGTGCGCGCTGCCATTCCCAGCGGTTGAGTTTCTTCTCGAAGTAATATCCGTGGCTCTGCCACATTGCTATATTGCTGCCGTCCAGACCCTTTGTGGGGGTTTTGCTGAACTTGTCGGAGTAGGTGATGAAACGGTTTTTCTCCTTCGGACCCAAGTTCTTTTTGGGTGCCATGAACACTAATTGGTCGGCATCGCGTCCGTCAATCTTCAGCACCATTCTGTAACCGGGATATTCCGCAGCCAGCGCATCACTCATTTCCTTCTTCAGGCGCGTCATTGACTCGGCGGTGAATGGAATGTTACCCGTATGAGCCGAACAATTCACCTCTATGGTTTTCTTTTTCGCGTTAACCTCAACTTCTGTCACCGCAACCCGGCCCATCTCACTGTGAGCAGGGATTTCGGAACGCAATGCTCCGTTAAGTTTTCCCATGGTGTTATCGCTTACGCCACCCATCGCTGCTGCAGCGGTCAGAAACAATGACGCAACTAATGTAGGTATCCGTTTCATCTTAAATGAAATCAATTCTGATTGGTTTTATCTTCAGTTTTAAGGGTTCTTATATATACGTTCAATCAACAGCCGGCAACCCCGTTTCTGTCAGTCCACGGGCCACTGCTGTTTTCTTTCTACGCAAAGGTATAAAAAACGTTTAAATTTCAATCATGATTTTATATTTTTTAATATATAACAACATATTTTTCATTTTAATATATGTTATTAAACATCTTTTTCAGAGAACTCGGAGCGCTCGGAGAACTCGGAAGACTCAGAGAACTCAAAGTACTCGGAGAGTTCCAACACTACTTTTGGCGAGAACTACAAAATGTTTTGCCCCCATTTTGTACAGTTTACACAAAATGTTACCAAAAAAAGCCGCGCCACAAAGGCACGGCAAGGTTCTTAATTTTAATGAAGCCAACCCTCACAGGCTGGAATATCTTAGAAAATTAATGTCAGGCAATTACAGAGAAAGCAAGATTTTTAGGTTTATTCATATTCGTTAAGATTAGCATAACCTATTTCAAAACTTAAGACGACCTGACCTAAGACTCCCTAAAAGATGGCGATATATCCGGACCAATTTTTCAGCCACTTTTTCGGAGTTTGGTATAATGCCAAATGCGTTAAACGGATTCTCACGCGGTATTCCATCAATATACTGCACCAACAAATCTTCAGGATCAATTTTAAAAGATTCATAATGCATCGAAGATGACATACCCATAACTTCTTCTTTGTTTCCAAATCCATAATACTCCCAGACTGCTATCAATGGATATTTTAATGTTTGGTAACCTCCTTGAATTTGTAAAATTTGTGTTGGATACACCTTCGATGCATTTTTACATACATTCATTATCAACAACTCCACAGTCATTATAATATTCCTATATTCATCTTTGGAAAAAGGGAAGTCCTTTGTTAACTCATTCATATTTATATAGATTAAAATACCATACCATCTAAATGAATTTTTCTTGCAACACCGTCAGCTAAACCATTTACAGTCTTATAGTGAGTATTAGGAGTCCAATAATCCATATTGAGAATAGCAGCTCTTATCGTATTGTATAGTGATGGCTCGTTAATTGTAATGAACACTTCAGAATTTCGATTTTCAATTATTTCAGATGAAATTCCTTCCGCCCGATTAGCGACAATGCATACACACTCTCCAATTCCATCAAAATAGGTGGTGGATAGTCGAACGGGCAGATACTTAAATGCTTTTTTGAACGCCCAGTCAATTGTCATGTTGTTTATATTAATTTGCATACTTATATTGTGTTAGAATTTAGAATCAAACTATTCTTTTTCTGTTGGATTGAACTGATAGTTTTGCTTCTTTAGTTGCTTAAAAATCTTTTTTATTGCACTTTGTCTGTCATTTTTATATGACATGAAACCAGCTGCCGCCACCTGCTCATCCTCATACACTATGTCTCCATTATTATTTTTAAGTTTCAACTTGAACAAGCATTGTGCACTCTGACGACAAAGATATTCTGCTCTAAGTAAAAGTTGGGCTTCTTCTTCACTTAATTTGGCAGCCTCATCTTCTGTAAGAAGAACAAACCCCAATAATGGAAATTCCTTTGACATTCTTTGCTCAATATCTTTCTTTGAGTCTTCCTGATGCTGTATTACCACATATTTGTAATCATTAAGCGACTGAGCACATACATAAACAGTTGATGTCAATAACATCATAAAATACATTAATACATTTTTCATTATAGATATACTTATTATACCTAAGTAACCCAACTTAGGAGATTAATAAAAAGAGGCGTGGGCTGCTATGCCACGCCTTTAGATGAAGGTGGTAGGAATACCTTTGAGAATAGAAGTGGATATAACAGCTCCACGCCTTATGACGTGGAGACAATTACGACCTCTCTTGTTCTCGATGGTAAGTTTCCTACGCTTTTCATCTACAAGCAGAAGACATAACGCCTCATGTTTAACAATGTCCCGAATTAATGCGCATTAATTCGGGACTAAATTACTAATAATTTTTGAATAAGCAAAATATTTATTAATTGATGAAATATTTTGAGATACTCTTTTAGCGCAAATACCAACTTTTGGCAAGAACTACAAAATGTTTTACCCACGTTTTGTACACTTTACGCAAAATGTTGCATAAATATTCTATAATGTGCGGTGCCTTGCTTCCCCAATAATCAACGTTTTGCAAAAATCCAACGGAATAATCCACCAAAATCAGACAAAATCCAACGGAATAATCCACTGATTTCGGACAAAATCCAATGGAATCGCCAATCTCACACTACTGTTAATTTTTCTAAATTAACTTTTTCTTTCACTTCTGAGTTGTACCTTTGTAATTAAGTAGATGTTGATTGTATTTTTCACCCGGAATTGACCTGAGTAACAACCATCTACTGACTGAGATTAAACTTCTTAACATCTGCCCATCATTTTTCCTCAACGCTCATGAAAAAACAGAAAACCCTGGGAATTTTGCAGAACGATCCCTGGCTGCAACCTTTTGCTGAGGCAATAGAGGGACGCCATCAGGATGTCCTGCGTAAAGAAGCCGACCTCACCGTCAGCGCCGGCTCACTGACAGATTTCGCTAACGCCCACAAATATTTCGGGCTTCACCGGCAACCTGACGGTAAGTGGGTTTTCCGCGAATGGGCGCCCAACGCATCATCAATAAATCTGATAGGTGACTTCTCCGGATGGAATGCTCTGGAGGGTTACGCCCTCAAGCCGGTTCCGGGATCTGACGGAGTATGGGAAATAACTCTTCCTGCCAAGGCTCTCCGCCATGGCGACTTCTACAAGATGCTGGTCACCTGGCCCGGCGGCCAGGGTGAACGCATACCCGCCTATGCCACACGCGTGGTTCAGGACCCGGTCAGTCACCTTTTCTCGGCACAGGTATGGGCTCCTGAAGAAGAATTCACGTGGACTGATTCCGGCTTCATCCCCGATGTCAAACCGCTCCTGATCTATGAATGTCACATAGGCATGGCTCAGCAGAAAGAAGACGTTGGAACCTACGACGAGTTCCGGTTGAACGTGCTCCCGCGCATAGCCGCCGACGGCTACAATGCTATCCAGATAATGGCTATTCAGGAACACCCCTACTACGGTTCGTTCGGCTACCACGTGTCAAGTTTCTTCGCACCCTCCAGCCGGTTCGGCACTCCTGAGCAACTGAAGGCTCTGATCAACGAAGCACACTCCATGGGAATAGCAGTCATCATGGACATAGTCCACTCCCACGCCGTGAAGAATGAAAACGAAGGCCTCGGACGGCTCGACGGTTCTTACGATCTCTATTTCTATGGCGACGGACGTAGGGAACATCCAGCCTGGGACTCCCTGTGTTTCGACTACGGAAAGAACGAAGTGCTCCACTTCCTTCTCTCAAACTGCAAATACTGGCTCGAGGAATTTCATTTCGACGGTTTCCGGTTCGATGGCGTCACCTCCATGCTCTACTACAATCACGGGCTCGGACAGGCTTTCTCCACATACGATGACTACTACAACGGAGGGCAGGACACCAACGCCATCACATACCTCACCCTCGCAAATATTCTCATACATCAGATGAACCCCCACGCAATAACCATCGCCGAGGAAATGAGCGGCATGCCCGGGCTCGCTCTTCCGTTCAAGGAGGGTGGCATAGGGTTCGACTACCGGATGGCAATGGGTATACCGGACTACTGGATCAAGACACTCAAGGAGAAAAAGGATGAGGACTGGCATCCCACATCCATATTCTGGGAACTCACCAACCGCCGCGATGATGAAAAGACAATAAGTTACGTGGAGAGCCACGACCAGGCGCTGGTAGGTGACAAAACCGTCATATTCCGCCTTATCGACGACAAGATGTACTGGCACATGATGGTGGGCGACAACGACATGACCGTGGCCCGAGGCATTGCCCTGCACAAACTTATAAGGTTGGTTACAATAGCAACCATCAACGGCGGATACCTCAACTTCATGGGCAACGAATTCGGACACCCGGAATGGATTGATTTCCCACGCGAGGGGAACGGATGGAGTTACAAATATGCCCGCCGCCAGTGGGATCTCGTTGACCGGGAGGATCTCCAGTACAAGTACCTCAATAACTTTGACAACGCCATGGTCGAACTCATCTCCGGAGTAAATAACTTCCAGGGTCTCACAATAGAAAAACTATGGGAGAAAGATGATGACCAGGTTCTCGCTTTCCGGCGTGGATCGCTGGTGTTCGTGTTCAACTTCAACCCTTTCAAATCATTCACTGACTACGGTATACTCGCCCCTGCCGGCAAGTATCGTCCGGTTCTCTCGTCAGACGCCCCGGAATTCGGTGGTTTCGGTAACATCGACATGAAAGTTGAACATCTCACCATCACTGACCCCCTGTATAAACCCACAGGGAAAGAGTGGCTCAAACTATATCTGCCCGCCCGGTCGGCCCAGGTTCTCCGGTTGGTGCGCCAGGCTCCCAAACGTAAAAAATAACACTGCCGCTGATGGAGATTAATGCCGTGGCATTCGATGCCAAACGCGCCTTCAACAATTTCACCGGTCTGGGAAACTACAGCCGGCTGGTACTCGAATTGCTCTACCTCACCAAACCTGAGTGGAAATACCTGCTCTACACCCCTAAGTTGCCCAAGATTCCGCCGGTGATTCCTCTGCTGGAGAATCCTGCGAACAAGGTTGTGACTCCTCCCGGTCCGATGGCGCGCCTGACAGGCTCTTTCTGGCGCACCTGGGGTGTGACTTCACGCCTGAGGAACGACGGGGCATCACTCTACCACGGACTCAGTAACGAACTCCCCCTTAATATCCACAAAGCCGGCGTGCCGTCAGTGGTAACCATTCATGACCTCATATTCCGCCGCTTCCCGCAATACTACAAACCCGTAGACCGCAAAATCTACGACTACAAATTCCGGCGCGCCGCTGAACTCGCCACACGTGTGATTGCAATCAGCGAGCAGACTCGTCATGACATAATGCAGTTCTACAATATCCCGCCGGAAAAAATCGATGTGGTCTACCAGGGATGTGACGCTCAGTTTCAACGTCCCGTAGCACCGGAACAGATCCGGGAGGTAAAACGGAAATATGGTCTCTCCCACCCTTACATCATCGGTGTCGGTACCATAGAAGAACGAAAGAACCAGATGCTCACCGCTCAAGCGCTCCCCCAACTCCCCGGTGACATCCATCTGGTGCTCGTAGGAAGGAATGCACGGGGCTACGCCGACAAAATAATGCGCTATGCCGCTCAAAACGGGCTCTCAGAAAGAATCCACATCCTCAGCGGCATACCTTTCTCAGACTTCCCTCCCCTATACGCCGGAGCCATCCTCTCCTCCTACCCCTCACGCTTCGAAGGATTCGGAATACCGGTCATTGAATCAATATCCGCAGGCACCCCTGTCATCGTTGGTAAAGGGTCATGCCTGGAGGAAGCGGCAGGAGAACATGCCCCCGCTGTCGATTGCGACGACGTTGACGAATTCGCATCGCGCGCCCTTGAAATAATCGAATCTGACGACCTCCGCACCTTTCTGGTGGAGGAAGGTCGGAAACATATCGCCCGATTCTCCCACCGCAACTGCGCGGAGGGAATAATCCAAACCTATCACAAAGCAATTGACCAATATGCCGGATAAAAAATTACTGATTGTAGGCGCCGGTGGTTTCATCGGCGGATTCATAGCACAAAAAGCGCTCGAACTTGGCTACGACACTTGGGTGGCGGTGAGAGAAACGACTTCCCGACGCTATCTATCGGATTCCCGACTGAAATTCGTGGTACTTGACTATGACGATGTTGAACAGATGCGCGCAACCCTCACATCGGCTCTTCCGGAAGGTGAAAAGTGGAACTACATCATCTACAATCTCGGAGCAACCAAATGCTCCAACTTCCTTGATTTCAAGCGGATAAACTTCATATATCTACGAAGATTCGTTGAACTCCTGAAGGAAACATCGCTCGTTCCGGAAAAATTCCTCTACATGAGCAGCCTCAGTGCCGTAGGTCCGTACGATGAGAAAAACTACACACCCGCTGACTCCAACACACCCGCTGACCCCAATACCGCTTACGGACTCTCTAAAGTGCAGTCCGAATCTTATCTGGAAACAATGAGCGGCATACCCTATCTGATATTCCGCCCCACAGGTGTCTACGGTCCCCACGAAAAAGACTACCTTATGATGATTCAGTCCATCGACCGCCACTTCGACTTCGGTGTAGGATTCCGCAAACAGTTGCTTACTTTCATCTATGTGGAGGATCTTGTCGACGCCATGTTCCTCGCCCTGGAATCTCCCTCAGCAGTACGCAAAAAATACATCATCTCAGAGGATCGCGCCTACACCCAGAAAGAGTTCCGCAAAATCGTAGCCGAAGAGTTAGGCAAATCGTTCGTGATACCGGTCAAACTCCCCTTATGGGCCCTCTATGCCGCATCCTTCGTTGCCGAGAAATATGGCAAAATTATGGTCAAGCCCACCACCCTCAACCGCGACAAATACAAAATCATGAAACAACGCAACTGGACCGCCGATATATCGGATGCCCGGCGCGACTTCAACTTTACACCCCGTTTCGACCTCCGCACAGGAATACGTGAAACCGTCAAAGAATATCTCAGAACGAAGAATGAAAAATAAATATTTCTACATCCTTGTCATTCTCGCCGCTCTCCCGGCATTGTCAACTCCGCTGATGATTTCAGCGGCCACCGAAGGCTACGAATTCAAAAAATACTTCATCTTCTTCTATCCCGTCTACATAATAGTGGCCGCATTCCTCTCCTGGCAATGCTACCGCCTTGAACGCAAAGCCGTGGCATGGATTCTCCTCATCCTCATGATCCTTACAGACATCACCATCTGGCAACTGGTGAAGATATGAAACGCCCCGGATGGACGTGACCGGTTAGATCTCTGCGGCAGCCACTTTCCGTCATTATTTCAAAAATTATTTGTCTGAATAAATTTTGTTGGGTAAATTTGCACCGTTTTTCAGGGCTGTGATTGCCCCTAATTAATTTATCAGATTATGTCAACCAATACTGTAGACAATAAGAAGAAAGTGACTACGGCACGTTTTGCCGAAATGAAACAGCGTGGCGAAAAAATATCCATGCTCACCGCCTACGACTACACCATCGCGTCGCTGATGGATCAGGCAGGTATTGATGCAATCCTCATCGGTGACTCGGCATCTAACGTTATGCTCGGTAACGAAACAACTATTCCAATCACTCTTGACGAAATGATAACCTTTGCCAAAGGTGTGGCTAAAGGTGCAAGGCGTGCGCTTGTGGTCTGCGACCTCCCATTCGGAACCTACCAGGGCGACCCCATGATGGCTCTGCGTTCAGCGGTTCGTGTGCTGAAAGAATCCGGAGCGGAAGCCGTCAAGATTGAAGGTGGCGAGGAAATCGCTGACTCAGTCAGTACGCTGGTCAAAGCAGGCATACCCGTTATGGGACACCTGGGACTCACCCCCCAGTCTATCAACGTTTTCGGAACTTACGGCGTACGCGCTAAGGAAGATACCGAAGCGCAGAAACTGATCGACGATGCCCTTCTCCTGCAGAAACTCGGTTGCTTCGCGGTGGTGCTGGAAAAAATTCCCGCTGACCTCGCACGTCGGGTTTCAGAGAAACTGACTGTCCCCACCATCGGTATCGGTGCAGGTAACGGCTGCGACGGGCAGGTGCTCGTTTGGGAAGATATGCTCGGCATGAACCAGGGTTTCTCACCAAAATTCCTCCGCCGTTATGCCGATCTCGCATCTGTTGTCACCAATGCCGTGAGCGCTTATGTAAGTGATGTGAAATCAGGAGATTTCCCCAATCAGAACGAGCAATATTAAACTGAAGATTATGAAAAAATACATTGCGGTAGCCGCACTCCTGCTCTCACTCTCTTTCGCTGCATGCAAACAGCAGCAGAGCGTTGAAGGTATTCTCGAGCGTATCGACAAATGTCAAAGCATAGAGCAACTCTCCGGACTGGGCGATGATAAGGAACTCAACGAGTATCTGGAAACGCTCCCTCAGGAAGATCAGGCAAAAATTCTTACAGCCTTCTCCGAAAAGGCCTTTGACCTCGTTGTCAACAACATTCCTGAAGAAGAGGAATAAGTAAACCCACAGGAGGCTGCCTCAGAAACATTTCATTTTGACACAGCCTCTTAAGGTTTATCAGAATAGGTCAGATGTTAGGCGCTGAGTCCGAATTCCGAAAGCAACGACACTGACGGCCTATTATGACACACCGTCTTTGATTTTTCAGATAAAAGACCTATCTATTATTTGAAGTTTTGCTTGCGATGGCTCTTCGTATGCGTTGCAGGCTGCAAGGTAGTTCTTTAACTCGGTAAAATCTGTACCATAGAGATTATCGCTGAACTGATGTAGTTTGGTCATTACATTGATGTATGCCAAAGGGTCTTTGTGTCTGGTTAGTTTTCGTAAGGCAAGGATATAATCCTCTCGAAAAACAGTCGGGACAATGATACGTGACTGGTCGGCACGCACAAGTTCTGCATTCATCATCACACGGGCAATGCGTCCGTTGCCGTCATTGAATGGATGCACTTCGCTTATCATGAACATCATGAATATCGCTCTCGCAAAAGGATCGGTCAAAGCCGCATAATATTTGAAGCCTTGCGATAGGGTTCCTTTCACAAGTTTATGATCCACAAACTCAGTCATTCCGGCACGGTTGTTCTTCGTTTTGAAAATACCGGGATTCATGTGCGGTCGTCCTTCAAGCA